>CANFVE010000026.1 GCA_947450365.1 Cytophagaceae bacterium | reverse complement strand
TTCATGAAGGTTTCAACGTATATACGTGCGGCAGATATGCGGATAAATTAACTGCCTTAGAACTCGAATTTTCGAACCCTGCATTGAAAACCTTTGTGGCTGATGTAAGTCAAAAAAATCAGGTATTGGATTTTGCCAACTGGATTTTAACCCAGGAGAAATCAATCGATATCCTCATCAACAATGCCGGTTTTTTCATGCCAGGTCAAATTCAAAATGAAGAAGAAGGCGTCCTAGAGGCACAAATCGAGGCAAATTTGTACAGCGCCTATCATTTAACAAAAGCACTTCTTCCAAGTTTTCAGGTTAGAAAATCCGGCCATATTTTTACGATTTGCTCGACGGCCTCCATCACAGCTTATACCGCGGGTGGATCCTATTGCATCAGTAAATTTGCGCTATTGGGTTTTACGAAAGTATTGAGAGAAGAACTGAAAACCCAAGGAATAAAAGTGACGGCGGTATTGCCGGGGGCAACGCTGACCCCCGCCTGGGATGGGGTAAATTTGCCGGAAAGTCGGTTTATCCCAGCAGATGACGTAGCCCAAACAATTTATTCGGCTTATCAAATGAGTCCATCGACCGTCTTGGAAGAAATTCTGATACGTCCCCAATTAGGCGATATTGAATTATGATGTTGGAAAAAACCTATGGCCTTGTGGACATCCCGTCCTTGGCGTCAGAATTATTGCTTTCGCTATCGCAAGCGCCTACCATCTGGTTATTCAGTGGCGAAATGGGCGCTGGTAAAACGAGTTTAATTAAAGAATTAGGGAAACAAATGGACATCAAACAATCCGTTCAAAGTCCAACATTTTCATTAGTCAATTCCTATGAAACAAAAGACGGAAAACCCGTCTACCATTTTGATTTATATCGATTAAAAAATACGGCTGAGGCCTTGGACATCGGCATCGAGGAATATCTAGATTCCGGACATCTGTGTTTGATCGAATGGCCTGAACAGGCCGAAGAGCTTTGGAATATTCCACATGTTCGCTTCCAAATGGCACATGTGAACGAAAATACGCGTAAATTGACCTGTCATTGGCCATCATGAACGAATCATCACATTTTCAGGAACTTTTAGCCCAACAAGGAATTCTTCCCATGGAAGCCATGTCTTGGACCAAAAAAAATGCCAAAAGCATTCACCTTGGAATCCCGAAAGAAGCCAATTCGGATGAAAATCGAATTGCCCTAAGTCCCCAAGCGGTCCAATTATTGGTTGCCAATGGCCATGAAATTCTCATTGAAAAATCAGCTGGGGATCGCGCTGGCTTCTCGGATGCCGACTATTTATTGGCCGGCGCACAAGTCACAGAGGATGTTTCTTCAATTTGGAAAAGTGATCTTCTCATTAAAATTCAAGCACCGAGCGCCGAAGAAATCGCCCACATGAAACCAGGAAAGGCCCTTATTTCATGCGCCTCCCATCAGCATTTGAATGGCGAAATACTGGATCTCTTGAATGCGAAGAAAATTCTGGCCCTCGGGCTCGAATATGCAGAGGACAATGGCGGCGGATTCCCCTTTGTGAAGACCATGGCGGAAATTGCGGGCCAATTAATCCTCCCGATTGCCAGCGAAATATTACGCAAAAAAGGCCAACCGGGAATATTATTAGGCAATGTAACGGGGGTTCCCCCTTGTCATTTGGTACTATTAGGTTCTGGACAAGTGGTCGAGCAAATCGCCCGCAGCGCCTGGCATGCAGGCATCCAAATCCAAGTATTTGATAAAGATATTTATAAACTTCAGCGCCTGAAACAAAGCCTTGGGTTTCCACTGGTGACCCAGGTGATTGATTCGGAAAATCTTCCAAAGGCTTTGAAAGATGCCCACGTGATTGTCGGCGCACTTCGTTCCGAATCCGGCATTACCCCCTGCATAGTCACGGAAGAAATGGTCAGCAATTTGAAGGCAGGGACGCTGATTATGGATGTGTGCATCGACCAAGGGGGTTGTTTTGAGACCTCAGAATTAACGACTTTGTCAAAGCCTACTTTTGAAAAATATGGGATAAACCATTATTGTGTCCCGAATATCCCTTCCTTGGTTTCGCATACGGCAAGTTTGGCAATGAGCAATTTGATTACATCCTTTTTACTAAAAGCGGGAAAAACAGGGGGAGTGGAAGAAATGTTGTGGCAAGGAAAATCCTTCATGAAGGGGGTTTATTGTTTCAAAGGCCACGTAACTCATCCATTAGTCGGGAAATTAAATAAAAAGCCTGTCAAAGACATCCAATTATTACTATTGAGCAAAAGTTAACATGATCGAAGATTATACCGCCTTATCCAATGCCCCCAATTCCCCGGATTTAAACGGAAAATACTTGGGTTTAATTTCCAGCGATTTTATCAAAGTGTCCGAAGCCTTAAAAGAAGCCGCTTATCAAATCAAAAAGAGGGGTTTTTCAGATTTTCCGATTTTTGTGAGTTCGCAGCGTCCGATCGATATCGGTCAAAAATTAATTGGTATTCATGAATTGAATGAAAATAAATGGAATTATCACGCGTCTTTGTTGGAAGAGTTTGTCCAACGAAAATTGATTTCCGAGGAAAACCAAGAATTATTCATTCAAAACTATAAGGACATTGAGGAATTTGCCTGTTTGTTCGTGGTGGATGGACAATTCACGAATTTTGTCTTCATCCCCTATCCGGAAGAATCGGCCTTATAAATCTGATTTCTTGCCACTCATCGGGTGAAAATCACGCACCATTTGGCTTAAAAATGCACGATCCACATGGGTGTATATCTCAGTCGTGAGAATCGATTCATGGCCTAACATTTCTTGCACGGCGCGTAAATCTGCCCCTCCTTCGATGAGGTGGGTGGCAAAGGAATGACGGAAGGTATGTGGACTAATCGTTTTTTGGATTCCCGCCTTGGCGGCTAAATCCTTGCAAATCAAAAATACCATCACTCGACTAAGGGCGCTGCCCCGACGATTTAGAAACACCACATTCAGCGCCGCTTTTTTCACGGGAATTTGAGGACGAATATGTTCCAAATAGACGTTTAAATAATGAAAAGCATCTCGGCCTGCAGGCACCAAACGCTCTTTATCGCCCTTTCCAACGACCTTGATAAAGCCAATATCTTGATACACATCGGTTAATTTCAAATGGATCAATTCCGACACGCGAAGCCCCGCACCATATAAAAACTCAAGCATCGCCCGATTTCGCAAGCCCTCATTGGTACTTAGATCTGCCGCCTCCAGAATCGCGGTAATTTCATCATATGAAAGTGTGTCCGGTAATTTTCGGCCTTTTTGAGGGCTTTTGATATGCACCGTGGGATCCGCGGAAATCCGGCCTTCAAATTGCAGGAATTGAAAAAAACTTCGAATGCCTGATAAACATCTGGCTTGGGTACTTGCTTCCACACCTAATCCATGTAAGTCCTTTAAAAAATCAAGAAGATGATTTTCTCGAATGTCCTCCACAGGGAGGTTTATTGGGCTAAGATAGGTGGCTAATTTGCTGATATCTCGCAAATAGGCCTCATGCGAGTGTCCGGAAAGTCCTCGTTCGATGCGTAAATAATGAACAAAAGATTGGATTTCTTTTTCCCACATGGGCTTTTTGTTGGATCTATCGTATAAATTTAGGGGAAATACGTATTTTTACGTGGCACAATCCAAAAATCTTTCCCATGGGACGACAAAAAATTCTTATCATGAATGGCCCGAACCTAAATTTGTTGGGCACCCGAGAACCCGACATTTACGGACATGAAACTTTTGAGCAATATTTCAATGGCTTAAAGGCTCGATTTGATCAAGAATTGGAATTGCACTATTTTCAATCGAACCATGAAGGGGCGATGATCGATAAATTGCATGAGGTTGGATTTACCTTCGACGGCATTTTATTGAACGCAGGCGCCTATACGCATACGTCCATTGGGCTGGCGGATGCCATCTCTTCGATTAAAACACCCGTATTGGAGATTCATATTTCTAATGTACATGCGCGAGAAGCTTTTCGTTCACATAGTTATTTAAGCCCGAAGTGTAAGGGTTGCATCGTGGGATTCGGCTTAAAAGGTTACGAATTAGGCTTACAATCTTTCCTATAAGCCATGCTATCGTTTTATCCAGGTCCTTCCAAGGTTTACCCTGAAGTCCTCGGATTTATCCAAGAGGCATTTGAGGAAGGCATGGTAAGCATTAACCATCGAAGTCCACGATTTGAGCAATTACTTAAATCGACCTTAGAGAGCCTCCATGAAAAATGGAACATCCCCTCAGATTACACGATTTACTTTATTTCTTCCGCCACAGAGGCCTGGGAAATTGT
Source organism: Cytophagaceae bacterium (assembly GCA_947450365.1). Taxonomy (GTDB): domain Bacteria; phylum Bacteroidota; class Bacteroidia; order Cytophagales; family Spirosomataceae; genus Aquirufa. The sequence goes on along the minus strand of CANFVE010000026.1, from coordinate 32,858 downwards.
TAGCCAATCCTTGGTCGAACGCAAATCCATGCACCTGTATAACGGGGCTTTTGGAAAAAAATGGGCGCATTATGCCTCCCAAATACATCCCGAATCGGTTTCGCATGCGTTCGATTTGCAAGCAAGCCTTTCCGATATTTCCGGACACATTGATTTTTCAGGCGTAGATACCCTTTGCCTCGTTCAAAGCGAAACCTCGAATGGGACTGGACAGCTTATTCAACGAAGCGATTATCCCCTAGATCCCTCCTCTATTATTGCGGTAGATGCTACTTCTTCGATGGGGGGAATCATGTTACCCTGGTTGGAAGCCGACGTCTGGTTAGCATCCGTCCAAAAATGCATGGGCATCCCGGCGGGTTTGGGTTTATTGATCTGTTCGCCCAAGGCCTTAGCCCGGGCAGAAAAATTACAGAAACGGGCACATTACAACGACATTTTGCTCATGGAGGAAAACCGAAAACTTTTCCAAACCCATTACACACCCAATGTCCTAAGTATTTTTGTCCTTCATAAATTAACCCAATATTTGCCTAATTTGACCGAAATCCATGTTCAAACCTTGGAAAAAGCGAAGAGGCTGGAGGATTTTTGGAAAAACCAGGAAAGCTTTGAATTGGATTTTTTAATCCAAAATTCCACACTTCGATTGCCCACCGTTTTAGCTTTGAAAGGAAATCCGACGGTTATTCAACATATTAAACACATTTGCCTTCAAAATCAAATCGAATTAGGAAATGGATATGGGATTTGGAAAGAAAATACGGTGCGGATCGCTAATTTCCCGAGCCATACGGCGGCCGACTTTGAAAAGCTTTTAAACACCCTGCGCCATGGACTTTAATTACAAAGAGATTCTTTCATCCTCGCTGATTTTATTTTCCGTAATCGATATTTTAGGGGCGATTCCCATTATCATCGAACTACGCAAAAAAAACGGAGACATTCATGCTGAACAGGCCACGCTCGTTTCGGGTCTTATCATGGTCGGTTTTTTCTTTGCGGGTAAACTGATCCTTTCTTTTTTAGGGGTGGATACAAATTCCTTTGCCGTAGCGGGGGCCTTGATTTTGTTCTTGATCGGCTTGGAAATGACCTTAGGTCGCAATATTTTCAAAAACGAGGAGGTCACAACCGGCTCTCATTCCATTGTGCCCTTGGCTTTTCCCATCATTGCGGGTGCGGGAACGATGACCACGCTGATTTCCTTAAAATCGCAGTTTGAGGAGATTAATATTGTCATCAGTATTTTCATCAATTTGATTTTCATTTACATCGTTCTTAAATCCAGCGTGTGGATCGAACGAAAATTAGGTAATGCCGGGACTCAAATTCTCCGAAAGGTGTTTGGCGTGATATTGATTGCCATTGCGATTAAGATTTTCAAAACGCGCTTGTTCTAATATGGCAAAAAAACAAAAATACTATGTGATTTGGGCAGGACATCAAACCGGGATTTTTGATTCTTGGGCCGAAACCGAAAAAAATATCAAGGGTTTTCCACAGGCCCAATATAAATCATTTGATACCAAAGAAGAGGCCTATCATGCGTCGAAAAAGAATTATTGGGCCAGTGTTAGCCCTAAAAAAACGATCCCAAGCAACCAAAAATCAGGCCGAAGTTTCCTCGTTCCATCCATTTCCGTGGACGCCGCCTGCGCTGGAAATCCTGGAATTCTTGAATACCAAGGCGTCAATACCGCCACGAAAGAAATACTGTTTGCCCGCGGACCCTTTCCCGTGGGAACGGTGAATCTGGGTGAATTTTTAGCCATTGTCCACGGATTAGCCTTTCTGAAAAAAAACAATTCCCCCATTCCACTGTATTCAGATTCGAGAACGGCGATCGCCTGGGTCCGAAACAAGGCCATCAAAACGAACCTCGAGCGAAGTGCACAAACGGAAATCCTGTTCGATTTAGTCGATAAAGCCATCGAATGGCTTAAAAACAATAACTATACAACCCAAATTTTAAAGTGGGAAACCGAAGATTGGGGTGAAAATCCTGCCGATTATGGCCGCAAGTAGATCGATATTTCGCTTTAAACAATTCCAACTCGCCCATGGTAACCCCGGGCTGAAAATTAGTACCGAAGCTTGTTTGTTTGGGGCTTGGGCAGGGCATTGGGCAAAAGGACGCATATTGGACATCGGTACTGGATCGGGTTTATTAGCCTGCATGCTGGCCCAAAAACATCCCCAATCCAGGATTGATGCGATCGAAATTCTACAGGACGTTGCGTCACTCGCCACCGAAAACGTACAAGCTAGCCCTTATCAAAACCAAATTTCGGTGCATACGCATAGCCTACAAACCTATTTGCCTACCGAAAAATATGATTTCATCGTCTGTAATCCCCCTTTTTTTCATCAGCATTTGGCCGCCGAAAAACAGGATTTACAAGCTGCTATTCATGATGACTTATTAAATCCACAGGATTTAGCGGCTGGCATTCACCGGCTGCTGGAACTAGATGGCCAATTTGCCGTCATCTATCCACCTTTCGCTATGGAAAAATTCATAGTGGCCTGTGGTGAATTAGGGCTCCATATAAATCATAAAGCATCCGTTTTTCCTCGAGAAAGCTCACCCATTTTACGGATTATGGCGATAGGAAGTTGGGAACATAAAGTCCCCACCCAGGAAAACGTATACATTAAAAAGGAAGATGATTCCTATACGAAAGGATTTGAAAAACTTTTATCCGATTACTATTTACAATTTCCTCTACATTAATCACATGTTTTTGTATTTTTGCCTGATTGACGCATATTTATGATTCAAATTTCCATCATTGTTCCGCTTTTCAACGAGGCCGAGTCGCTTCCCGAGCTATGCGCTTGGATCGACCAAGTCATGCAAAAACATGCCTTTTCGTATGAAATGATCTTCGTCAACGATGGAAGTACCGACGATTCTTGGTCCGTTCTTCAAAACCTTTCTACAAAATATCCAAGTATTGTCGGCATCAGCTTTGCACGAAATTATGGCAAATCAGCCGCCCTACATGAAGGATTCGGAAAGGCCAATGGCGAAGTAGTCATCACGATGGATGCGGATTTACAGGATTCTCCTGACGAAATTCCTGAATTATACCGCATGATTACGGAGGACAATTTCGATTTGGTATCCGGTTGGAAACAAAAACGATTTGACCCATTATCGAAAACGATACCTACCAAATTATATAACGCCGCCACCCGTAAATTATCCGGCGTCTATTTACATGATTTCAATTGCGGGCTAAAAGCCTACAAGAAAGAAGTCGTCAAAACCTTACGCCTCTACGGCGAAATGCATCGCTACATTCCCGTGCAAGCCAAATGGAATGGCTTCACCAACATTGGCGAAAAGGTGGTCCAACATCAATCCCGCAAATACGGCGTTACCAAATTTGGTTTAGAACGTTTTCTGTACGGATTCCTCGATTTACTTTCGATTTCCTTCGTTCAGGCCTTCGGAAAACGACCGATGCACTTATTTGGTAGCTTGGGAATTTTATCTTTTTTCTCGGGTTCAGTCATAACCACCTGGCTCATTGGGGAAAAATTATACCAAATTGCCAACAACCTAAAATACCGAAATGTCACGGATAATCCCTTGTTTTTTCTAGCGTTAGTGGCCATTATTTTGGGGGTCCAACTCTTTTTGGCCGGTTTTATTGGCGAATTATTAGTGACCAATTCTGATAAAACGACCGATTATAAAATCAAGGATACGATTGATTAAAAATGGGCAAAAAAGATCTTAGTTGGCTCAGCCGCTCCGAACTCCTCATCGGCCCACAAGGCATCCAAACACTTCAAGCAGCCCATGTATTAATCGTAGGTTTAGGAGGTGTGGGGTCATTTGCCGCCGAATTCATCGCACGTGCGGGCATAGGAACTATGACCATTGTGGATGGCGACGTGGTCGACCCGACGAATCGAAACCGGCAGTTACCCGCCTTAGCAACCAATCATGGCGTGGCTAAAGTAAAAATTATGGCCGAACGACTACTAGCCATTAATCCCGATTTAATTCTACATACGCACGAAACATTTTTAAGTCCGGAAGCGGCCAAGGCCATCTTGGAAGAAACCAAATTCGATTATGTGATGGATTGCATCGATTCGGTGACACCTAAATTGACGCTTTTAAAAACAGCGTATGACCTAAAACTCCGCATTGTGAGTTCGATGGGGGCGGGTGGAAAATTTGACCCGACACAAATTCGTACTGCTGAATTGTTTGATACCCGCGAATGTTATTTGGCTTCCTTGGTCCGAAAACGAATTCGGAAAATGGGTGTCGGAAAAGGAATTAAAGCCGTGTTTTCCCTCGAAAAAGTACGCGATGAATCCTTGATTTTAACGGATGGATCGAATTTCAAGAAGTCGGCCTACGGAACTATTTCCTATTTGCCAGCGGCATTTGGTGGGACTTGTGCTTCCGTGGTGATTCGAGATTTACTGAATGAGCCTATTCCGATGGAAAAAAGGCCAAAATCCTTCCTTCGGGCCGAACGAAAACAAAGTAAAAAATGATTCAAATAGGTGTTATCAATGTATCAGACCGCGCGAGCCAAGGAATCTATGAAGACATTCCAGGCAAAGCCGTGGTGGAATTGCTACATGAATATTTGATCAGTGAATTCGAGCTGGTCTATCGGGTGATTCCGGATGAACAAGACCAATTGGCCCAAGCCATGATGCATATGGCGGACAACGATGGGGTTTGTTTGATTATTACCACAGGAGGCACGGGCCCAGCTTTGCGAGATGTGACGCCAGAAGCCACAGAAGCAGTATGTCAAAAAATGTTGCCCGGATTTGGTGAATTAATGCGCCAAGTAAGTTTGCAATATGTGCCAACGGCGATTTTGAGTCGGCAAACCGCCGGTGTTCGGGGCAACACATTAATCGTCAATTTACCAGGAAAACCGAAAGCGATCCGACAATGCCTGGAAGCTGTTTTCCCGGCGATCCCCTATTGCATCGATTTAATCGAAGGACCTTTTTTGGTGTGTAATGAAGAAAATATGAAGGCCTTTCGACCGAAGGCCTCCTAATCATCAACCTTCATGGCTGACCAACATGTCATAAAGATGCTTGGTCACAGGCCCACGGGTACCCTGGTGAATAGGTTGTTGGTCGATCGAAAAAATAGGCAAAACCCGTTTGGTACTTCCCGTGGTAAATACTTCATCGGCCGACAAAAAATCGCCCAACGAATAACTCCCAACCCGAATTTCATACTGTTTTTCCGCCAGGGCTAGCACATGTTTTCGAGTAATGCCTTCCAAAATAAAGTGGGAGGGCGTGTGAATAACTTGATTTTTGACAAAAAACAAATTACTCCGAGACGCCTCGGAAACACCATGGGCTTCCGTATAAAACAAGACATCATCGCAAGCCTGTGCCTTTACCTCGGCCCAATGTCGAATGGCAAAGGCATAATTTAGGGATTTGATGTCCGCCATTTCGCGTTGGAAATCAAAACTTTTCAAATGCATGCCCCGTTCCGGATCCGCGAAGGAAAAAACGGCAGGCAAAATATATAAATTGGCTGTTCCCGAGGGATTAAATCCGTCCAAACTCAATCCACCCGTAAGGATCATTTTAACGCCTAGGCATGGATCTTGGGACGTTGACGCTAAACCTAAAATCAATTGGGACAATATGTCTTTCGTATAGCTATGTTGTATCCCCATTTTCGAAGCAGAGGACAAAAAGCGGTCGAGGTGATCGGATAAAAAGATTGGCCTTCCGTTCATAATCCGAAAAAAATCAAAGATCCCATAGCCCCGCAATAAACCAAGATCCTTCATGGGAACGAAGGCTTTTTCTGCGGGAACCCACGAATTGTTATGATAAATTGGATAATCCATGTTGTTTCAATTTAGTTCCTAATGCAATCACTTCCATCGCCTCCCTCACATCATGTACACGCAATATGGATGCTCCTTGAGCGATGGCAATCGCATGCAGAGCTGTAGTTCCATTCAATGCTTGGTCCGCAGAGCATTCCAGGTATTTCCAAATCATCGTTTTTCGGGATAAACCTACCAAGACCGGAGCCCCTAGGCGGGTAAATGAATGTAAAGAAGCAAGCAAGGCATAATTATGATCCAAGGATTTCGAAAAGCCAAAACCCGGATCTATCATTAAATCTCGATGACCACGTGATCGAAAAAAATCCACTTTGGCTTGTAAGTCCAACCAAACATCTTGAACCACATCCGCATAATCAGGCACTTGATGAACCTCTGAAAATCGGCCCACGGAATGCGAAAGGACATAGGGGATTTGTTTGTCAATCACCCAATCAAACACCCCTTCATCCATATTCCCTCCTCCAATATCATTCCAAATACCAGCACCAGCGGCGATGGCCGCTTGAGCCACCGCTAATCGATACGTATCCACGGAAAGGATGATACTTGGAAACTCCACATGAAGCCGTTCGATCAAAGGCAAAATCCGGTCCATTTCCTCCTGCGGACTAATGGAGTCAGCTCCTGGACGAGTGGAATGCCCGCCGATATCCAACATTTTGGCCCCTTCATGGACCAATCTGGTGGCGAGGGTGAGCGTTTCATCCATCCGACGAACCCGACTCCCCTCATAAAATGAATCCGGTGTCGCATTTAAAATTCCCATTACGACAGGAGTGCGTAAATCCAATAGACCTTGATTTATTTTTAATGTTTGAAAACTTGGAAAAAGCTCGTCCAAATCGCTGAAATTTAGGATAATTTAAATATTTTTGTAGGCTAAAAAAACGTGAGTATAGACATCTAATCCAAGCCATATGAATCGGGACTCTGCGCCTTCCCAAACCGAAATCGAATATCGACAAGTAATTTCATTCTGCAAAGCCTTGTTTGATAAAAAAAACAAAGATTACGGTACCTCTTGGCGAATTTTGAGATTGCCCAGCCTGACGGATCAGATATTTATTAAAGCCCAACGCATCCGAAGTATTCAAGAAAAAGGTGCCCAAAAAATCTTGGACGGCATCGAAGGAGAATTCATCGGGATTATCAATTATTGCATCATCGCCTTGATTCAAAAATCGCTTGAAAATTCAGATCAAATGGAATTTTCAGCCGAAGAATTAAGTGGGTTTTATGATTCACAGGTAGAAACGACGCTCGAATTATTGCGCAATAAAAACCATGATTATGGGGAAGCTTGGCGCGATATGCGGGTAAGTTCCATGACGGACCTCATTCTCATGAAAATCTTCCGAACGAAGCAAATTGAAAACAATGAAGGCGTCACGCTGGTTTCCGAGGGAGTGGAAGCGAATTACCAAGATATGTTGAACTACGCCGTATTTTGCCTCATCAAATTGAAAGAAGAACAAAGCCAACAACAGCAACAATAGACCATGAAACTTTACGCCAAAATTGCCGTATTTTTATTGGTCAGCATTTTCCTGTTTTCAGGCCTCATTAAGCTGAATGACCCGATTGGGACCCAACTCAAACTCGAAGAATATTTCGACGTTTTTGCCACAGATTTCCCATTCATGGCCGGTTTTTGGAAATTCTGGATTCCTTATGCCCTAGGCATTTCCATTTTTCTAAGCAGCTTAGAAATTATTTTAGCCGTTGCCCTTTGGTTTAATTATCACACGAAACAAACGCTTTGGTTTTTAGTCGGACTACTCATTTTCTTCGGGTTTTTGACCTTTTATTCAGCCTATTTTAACAAGGTGACGGATTGTGGATGCTTTGGGGAAACGATTAAATTAACCCCATGGACTTCGTTTGGAAAGGATGTATTTTTATTGGCGTTGACGATAAGTCTCTTTTTTACCAACAAAGTAAAAACAAGTGAATTTACCCTCAAAATCGTCTTTATTAGCGCCGTACTAAGTATCGGATTAGGAATTTTCAGTTACATTCATTTGCCGATTCACGACGGACTTCCCTATGCCGTAGGCGCGCACATTCCGGACAACATGAAGGAACGAGAAGCCCTAAAATTCACCTATGTCTATAAAATCAAAGGCGTAGAACAGGAACTCGCTGAAATGCCAAGCGACACGCAGGCGGTGTTTGTTTCTATGAAGGCCATCAATGAAAAAGAAGCCAGACCACTTATTACGGATTACAGACTCTGGATCGATGGGGACACCACGGATTATACCGCTGAAAGTTTTAAGGGAAACAAAGTCATGATTATTATTCCCAATATTCACCATAGCCGATTGGATGCCCTACCCGAAATCAATGAAATCGCCAAAGCTTTGGCGAAACAAAAGATCACCGTTTGGCTCGTTTCCGCATCGACAGATGAAGATGTGAATGAACTGCGTCATGCGTATCAATTAGCCTTTCCTGCCCTTTCGGCTGATACCAAAGTATTAAAAACCATCGTCAGATCCAGTCCAGGAATTTGGGCGCTTCATGAGGGCACCGTGAAGGGAAAATGGTCTGCCTATCAATTACCATCCGCCACGGAAATCATACAACGTTTAACAACAGTGCAAGAATGAAAAATATTTATTTGATTGGCATGCCCTCCTCGGGGAAAAGTACATTAGGAAAAGAATTAGCCAGAAATTTAGGCTATAGCTTTACCGATATGGATAAGTTGATTGAAACACGCGAACAAAAAACCATTTCTGAAATATTCTCCAACCAAGGGGAAGCGCATTTTCGTGAACTCGAGAAGAAAACCTTGCAGGGATTTCAAGCGGATCAATCCATGGTCATCGCTACGGGCGGTGGGGTTCCTTGTTTCCATGACAATATGCAATTCATCAAAAACAATGGCGTAAGTGTTTTCTTAAACGTGGAATTAGATGATTTAGCCAAACGTCTTTATAAAGCACAAGGAAATAATCGTCCTTTATTAGACAAAAGCCAGTCCGAAGAAGCGGTCATCGCATCCATCAAAAAAACCTACGAAGAACGTCTACCCTTTTACAAACAAGCCGACATTCAAGTGGATGGAGAAATCAATGTGAGCCAATTATTGTGGCTTATCGACCAATACATGCCGGTTTAAAAATAAACTCCAGCACTGACTAAAAATTGTGATTGAGTCAAAGTCAGCGTAGCCGATGAATAATCAGCCGTATTTTTTAAAGTATACGGCGTAAATGCGTCCTTGCCTGTTCGCTGGTATCCCGTCAAATCCACATAAAACTGATTCGTCCGATATCCGATACCGCACGAAAACTGAAACATGGTCCGATCAATCGAATCGAAGGTGGACGAATAACTATTTCCAAAACTAGCCACTCCTCCTCGTAAACTGAAGGAAGGCGTCAATCGAATTTCCGTTCCGGCTTTGATATTGATGCCTGCTTGGAAATTCTTTTGGGTTTGGCTATTGTATTTCGTTTGAAAATTCAAATCGTCCGTTGGCGGTAACTCCGCCGATGCCACCTTCATGCCCGGATAATTTACAAATTCCATATCCAAGCTGATTAATGCCTTTTTTCCAATCAAATAGGCCGCGCCACCCGAAAGTTTCAAAGGCGTGCTTAATTGATATGAAAACTCATTCGGGGTTAATTTCACAGGACCAACTTTCGTAATGACAATCGGATTTCCTTGTGCATTAAATGACGGTATTCCAAAAACCCGCGGCGACAAACTTCCATCCATCCGCTCATTCAATTGGTCAAAATAAGTTGGCGTTTGCAAAGAAAAAGCCACCCGCAAAGAACTATTCATTTTATAAATCATTCCAAACGTAGCCGAAATCCCAGAACCAGAGGTGCTTAAACGTTCTTGATACACCAAGCCGCCAACGATATTCGCCCCCACAAATTGTTCTTCCCAATAACTGGTAGAAGTGACATTCAATTTCGAAAAATGCACCCCAATCCCTACATACAACTTGCTTTTATAGGCAGCACCATAACTAATATCCCATTGGCTTAATGCGCCATCATTTCCCAAGCTTCCACGTTGTTTAACGGGCAAATTAGCCTCATAACGCTCAAAAGGAGCGCCTTGCGTTTTGCTATTCGGATTAATTAAATAGGCCTGATAAGCCACCGCCTCTGGGCTATCCGCGTAGTTACTATACGAATCATATTCATCATCCAAACTTTGTCCTGTGGCACCTTTTGCATTAGCTTTTTCGATAAAACGGTCTAAAAGCGAACTCCGATTATTCGTTCCTGAAATAGTAATGGGTTGAACAATAAGCACTTGACGCGAATACCCTACCCCAAAACTGCCTCGCCAATTCGATGAGCTCAATTCAGAAGCACCGCCTAGGACAAGTCCAAACGTGGGAACTTGTAAAAAGGAATTCGCATCGGTATTATTTTCCCCGAGGTAGGACGATTGGGTTTGAAAATTGGTAAGGCCTAGGCCTAAGCTCACTTCGGAACGATTGTAAAAACCTAATCCCGCAGGATTTCCGGAAATACTACTAATATCCGCACCTAAGGCACTTTGAACACCTCCCATGGCTTGCATGCGCGCAGAAGAAGTAGAATATGCGGTAGAGAAACTCTTCGCTAAATTCGAATAAGAATAAATTTGACCAAAACCCGCCGATAAACTACCTAGGCATATGCATGCGGACAAAACGAGACGCTTCATGAATTACCGTGGTCCACGCGTTGCACCACCACCGCCGCCGCTACTAGAACCACCCCCAAAAGATCCTCCGGAGGAATTTCCAGAATTATAAGAAGGTTGGGTATAAGATTCGTTTCTCGGTTGAGGTACGCTTTGATATTCATAATTTGGATTCCTACGTGATGGAGCAGCTGTCGGAGCGGTATAGGCTGGGGTATTGGATGAATTAACACGCGGTTGATTCGAACCATCCACATTGTAGGAATTGCTATTTCCACGCGGGGTATTGGTATAATTTTCCCCACCATAGCGATTCGACATTCGCTCTTCGCGTGGGCCACGGATGACCGTTGGCAACGGATCCGATTTGTACGGATTCGTCGTAGAATAACTTGAATTCAACCCACCATAATAATTATACACATTCGTGATGCCATAAAATCCGTAGGGATTGTACATAGAACCCATGCGATAAAAAGGATCAAAATAAAAAGGATTCGCCCCATACATCATACTGCTGTAGCCATACGGACTCATACCAAAAGAACTCATGCCAAAAGGACTCATCGAATACCCAAACATGCCATAGGACAATCCCGCACCCATGCCCAACATATACGGATCCATCATCGTCCAGGAAGTTAACGGAGAATACCACCGTGCCCCAAAACTCGTTCCATAGGAGATATAAGGATTCGAATACCAAGAATTCCATGGGTTCGATGAGAAAATACCCTGGGTCAAACCAGCTTGATAACCACTTTGATACGAGTTCGCATAAACACTTCTTGAATTCAAGTAATTCGGTTCCACTTGCAACTCAGCCAATCCATCCTCTTCTTCAATCAGAATCGAATCATCATTAAAATCCAAATAATTCGTCTTCGTTTTTTTCTTCACAGGCACACTAGCCTGAACGGGCGTATCGTACAAATCATCCTGAATGACGACGGCGTTTTGAACGGAGCCACAACCTGTCAGCAATCCAAAACCCAAGAGTCCTAAAGCGAAAATCAATTGATTTTTCATCGTATTTGAAAGTTAAAGATGTGTATCTTTGCAAGAACGAAAATTAAGCATTAATAGTTTCAATACCATACGATTTCCCTTAAAAAATGAGTAAATCCCTTCCTTCCAGAGCCGAAAATTATTCTGAGTGGTACAATGAATTAGTCAAACGCGCCGATTTAGCCGAAAACTCCGCAGTTCGTGGCTGTATGATCATCAAACCCTATGGATATTCCATCTGGGAAAAGATGCAGCGCGCGCTTGACGACATGTTTAAAGAAACAGGTCATACCAACGCCTATTTCCCCTTATTTATCCCAAAATCCTTTCTTTCAAAGGAAGCCTCTCATGTAGAGGGTTTTGCCAAAGAATGTGCCGTTGTCACCCATTATCGCCTAAAAAACGATCCCAATGGCGGGGGCGTCATCGTGGATCCAGATGCAAAATTAGAAGAAGAATTAATTGTCAGACCAACCTCCGAAACGGTGATTTGGTCAAGCTATAAAAACTGGATTCAATCTTATCGGGATTTACCTTTATTAATCAACCAATGGGCGAACGTGGTCCGCTGGGAAATGCGAACCCGCCTTTTCCTTCGCACCGCCGAATTCCTATGGCAAGAAGGTCATACGGCCCATGCCACGCGTCAAGAGGCCATTGAAGAAACCGAACAAATGCTCGAGGTGTATGCGGATTTTGCCGAAAATTTCATGGCCATGCCAGTTTTAAAAGGCAAAAAAACGGCCAATGAACGTTTTGCCGGCGCCGAAGAAACTTATTGCATCGAAGCGATGATGCAAGACGGGAAAGCGCTACAGGCAGGAACATCCCACTTTTTGGGGCAGAACTTTGCCAAGGCATTCGATGTCAAATTCTTGAGCAAAGAAAACCAATTGGATTACGTTTGGGGAACTTCTTGGGGAGTATCCACCCGTTTAATGGGGGCGTTGATCATGGCTCATTCAGATGATCAAGGATTGGTTTTGCCACCTAAATTAGCGCCGATCCAAGTCGTTATCGTGCCTATTTTTAAAGGCGAAGAGCAATTAGCGAATATCAAATCGAAAATCGATCCGCTCGTAAAATCCCTGCGAAAACATGGCGTTTCAGTCAAATTTGACACATCCGAAAACCAAAGCCCTGGATTTAAATTCGCAGAATATGAATTAAAAGGGGTGCCAATTCGCCTAGCGATTGGAAATCGGGACATTGAAAACGGAACAATCGAATTAGCCCGCCGAGATACGCGTGAAAAAACGAGTTTGCCTTTTGAGGGAATAGACCAAGTGGTCGTTGACACCTTAAACGATATCCAAGAAAAAATCTACCAAAAAGCCTTTCAATTTCGCCAGGAAAACACGCACGAGGTCAATGCCTGGGCTGAATTCACCAGCAAAATCGAAGAGGGTGGATTTTTATCGGCCCATTGGGATGGAAGTTCCGAGACGGAAGAGAAAATCAAAGAACTTACGAAAGCAACCATTCGCTGCATCCCTTTAGATGCCAAAGAAGAACCTGGATCATGTATTCTTACAGGAAATCCGTCGAATAAACGAGTGATTTTTGCACGGGCTTACTAGGGACCGAAAAAATAAACGAGTGATTTTTGCACGAGCCTACTAGGGACCGGTAAAATGATATCCGATTTTCACATGTCGATAATCCAGGTAAATCGCCTACCTAGGTATTTTGCCTTGCCCTGATTTTCAGAGAATTGAATACGAAAATCGTTCAAACAGAATAATGAATTCGCACATCACGTAAACAAAAAAGCCGCTTCAAAAAGCGGCTTTTTTTTATATCACGGTTTTTAGCACCTCGACGACCCGATCAATTTCCTCCCTTGTATTGTTTTTGGAAAAAGAAAAACGAACCGCAGCGCCTTGCGCTTGAGGATTTAAAGCAGTCAGGACATGAGAGCCGACGGATGTCCCGCTCGAACAGGCGCTTCCTCCTGAGGCAGAAATTTTCTCAATGTCTAATTTAAATAACAACATATCTCCATCGGAGATCGTTGGGAATCGCACATTCAATACCGTATACAAGCTATTGTCCACTTCGCCAGACCGACCATTAAATTCAATCCCAGGAAAGCTACTCATTAATTGATCGATAAAATAAGCCTTAATCCCTTTGATATGCGCCTCGTGCACGGCCATCTGTTCATAGGCTAAGGACAAAGCTTTGGCGATCCCAACCATGCCATACACATTTTCGGTACCGCCTCGTTGATTTCGCTCCTGCGCGCCCCCATGCATCAGCGGGCTAAAGGCCGCACCCGATTTGGCATATAAAAATCCGATGCCCTTGGGTCCATGAAATTTATGTCCGGCGCCCACCATGAAATGAACCGGCAAGGCCTGTGTATCATGCGCAAAATGCCCCATCGTTTGTACGGTATCCGAATGAAATAAAGCTCCATATTGTTCGCACAAATTCCCCACCGCATGCAAATCAAGCAAATTCCCGATTTCGTTATTGCCATGCATCAAACTCACCAGGGCTTTGGGGGAGGAAGCTAACAGATTCTCCAAATGTTCCAAATCCACATCCCCCATGGCGTTCACGCGAACAAATTTAAGCTCAGCAAAACCCAATTGATGCCAATATTCAGCCGTATGCAAGACCGCATGATGTTCCAGCGGCGAAGTAATGATCGTTTTAATTCCCCCATGCAAGACGGCTGATTGAATCACCGTATTATCCGCCTCCGTTCCACCAGAGGTGAAAAATATCTCAGAAGGTGCGGCATTCAAAAGCGTAGCGATGGTTTTGCGTGCTTTTTCCACGATCACTTTGGCCTTTCGACCATGCGAGTGAATGGACGAGGGATTTGCCGTAAATTCCTCAAAATAGGGTTGCATTTCCTGCCAAACCAAAGGGTCAACCGGCGTGGTTGCTGCATTATCGAGGTAAATGGGTGTTTTGTTTGATGAAGTCATGTATTTTATTTTTGGGTGATTTCATGGATCACCTGCATAATTTCTTGGGCTAATGCGTTCGCTTCCGATTCACTTGGCGCTTCGGAATAAATTCGAATGATGGGTTCCGTATTCGATTTACGAAGATGAACCCAGCGATCCGCAAAGTCAATTTTTACCCCATCGATGGTATTTACTTGCTCATGTTTGAATTTCTCCGCCACGGTAGCTAAAATCAAATCCACATTCAAATCTGCTGATAATTCAATTTTATTTTTGGACATTACATAGGACGGATAGGTCGCGCGTAATTCCGAAATTTTGATTCCTTTTTGGGCCAAATGACTCAAAAATAACCCAATTCCCACAAGCGCATCTCGACCATAATGAGACTCCGGGAAAATCACGCCTCCATTTCCTTCTCCTCCGATAATGGCTTGTTGGGCTTTCATTTGATTGACCACATTGACTTCCCCAACCGCCGCGGCAAAATAGGTTCCACCCCCTGCCACCGTCACATCCTTTAATGCCCGGGTAGAGGATAAATTAGACACCGTATTTCCGGCTTGCTTCGAAAGGGCGTACTCAGCTACAGCAACCAAGGTATATTCCTCCCCAAATGGGGTTCCGTCCTCAGAAATGAAACATAAGCGATCCACATCGGGGTCAACGACAATCCCTAAGTCATACTTTCCAGCCTTCATTTTTTCAATCATGGCCGTTAAATTTTCAGGCAAAGGTTCCGGATTATGGGCAAAATGGCCTGTCGGCTCCCCAAAAATCACATCCACGTGACGCACACCTAAGGCCTTCAATAAATCAGGAACCACGATTCCTCCCGTCGAATTAACGGCATCGACTAGCACGCTAAAATT
Organism: Cytophagaceae bacterium; assembly: GCA_947450365.1. Classification (GTDB taxonomy): domain Bacteria; phylum Bacteroidota; class Bacteroidia; order Cytophagales; family Spirosomataceae; genus Aquirufa. The sequence continues at coordinate 17,516 of CANFVE010000026.1, read as the reverse complement.
TGCATTTGCTATGCTGGTCTGATCGACCCAAGGCAAACCTAACACATGCGCAATATGCTGGGTTAAAAAGGAGTCATCCGCTGAAATTTTGCCTACATGTTCTACCGAGGCGAACGAAAAATCTTGTTTTTCGGCAATCTCCAACAAAGCCTTACCATCAGCATCCGAAATAAATTCCCCTTGATGATTTAACAACTTCAACGCATTCCATTGGGCCGGATTATGGCTGGCTGTAATGATAATTCCACCCGCTGCTTGCGTCCACGGGACAGCTAATTCGACCGTAGGCGTTGTGGATAAGCCTATATCCAAAACATCCCAACCTAGGCCTATCAAGGTATTAGCCACCAAAGAAGATACCATCGAACCCGATATTCGCGCATCTCGACCTAAAACAATGCGATTAGAACGATGGCCTTGTTTTTTTAGCCAGGTGCCATAGGCCGCTGCAAATGTAACAACATCAATCGGGCTCAAGCCTTCGCCAGGCTTCCCTCCTATGGTACCCCGAATTCCGGAGATGGATTTAATTAATGCCAATGTGTTTGGATTTTAAATTTATCAAAAATACAGGATGCAAAATTACAGAAAAATCCTTATTTTAGAGGTAATTTCTAAACCATATTAAACGGCAAATCAAACGAAATGAATTCAACAAGACTTAGTGAAATCTTAGGTCTGATCCAGCAAGTGAAAATTGCAATTATCGGGGATTTTGCTGTCGATTTTTATTTTCAACAAAACAAAAATACGTCTGAAATATCCGTTGAAACCGGTAAAATCGTCCATTGGGGCGCTTCGCCCAAAGGCTATTTAGGTGGCGCGGGAAACGTGGCCAAAAATCTGGCGCATGTAGGCGTTCAAGTTCATGCCTACGGGGCGATTGGAGCTGATTTATTTGGCCGAGAAATGCTGTATCAATGTGCCCAAATGGCCATAAAAACAGAATATTTGGGAATACATCACGACATGGACACCCCTACTTATTCCAAGCCCATGTTAGATTCAATCGAGGATCACCGGATTGATTTTGGTACACAAAATACTAGGTTCTCGCATAAATCAGCCTATTTAATTGATCAACTCAGCCAAAACATCGAAGCATTTGATTGGATTGTCGTGAATGAACAATTTCAAAATCCCCTATTGAATAGCCAAAGCATCAAACGTTTACAAACTGAAATTCGAAAGGCGAATAAATCGGCGTTGGCTGATTTAAGATCCCTGGGTTCGGTGGCTACACAAATTCCAATTAAGGTCAATGAACATGAATTAGCGCACATTTTGGGTATTTCAGAAAGTGAAATAAAAAATCAGGCTCCCAATTTTGAGCATATACAAGCTTGGGTTCAAGCTCGACAAGTGGCTGCCCTCGTTACCTTGGGAGAACAAGGTTTGGTTTATGCAGACCCTTTGGGAATTCATTGGCAAAAGGCCATTCAGCCCAAAGGCGAAATCGATACTGTTGGTGCAGGCGACATGATTGTGGCTGCCTTTTCTGCCGCGCGCGCGGCGGGGGCTAGTGTGCCGGAAAGTTGCGAATTTGCTACCCTCTGTGCCCATATTTCTATCCATAAACTAGGTGAAACGGGCTCCGCGAGTCCATCTGAAATAGAACAACTAAACCGAATAACACATGAATAAAGAAGAAATTATCGCGCTTCGAGAAGAAATTAAATCCTATACAGAATCTCATTTATTGCCTTTTTGGTCCAAACGAACCATGGACAAAACCTATGGCGGATTTTTGACACATTTCAATGAATTTGGGGAAGATTCGGGCGAGGATGAAAAATCCTTAATTGCCCAAACGCGCTCGGTGTTTACCTATTCGCAGGCCTTTCGGCATGGATTTGGTGGTCCGATCATGAAAGAGATGGCAGAACATGGCGTTCATTTTTTATTGAATCATATGTGGGATGCTGAACATGGCGGATTCTACTGGATGATGAATCGGAAGGGTGAGGCAACGAATAAACAAAAAATCGGTTATGGCCACAGTTTTGCTATTTATAGTTTAAGTGAATATACATTGGCCACTGGCGATCCAATCGGCCTTGAATATGCCGAGAAATGTTTTGACCTCTTGCAAAAATATGCGGTTGACACCAACCTAGGCGGCTATTGGGAATTTTTCTCCGAAAAATGGGAGCTGATGGGACCCGGATCACCCGGCGGTGACCGAAAAACCTTGGATGTGCATATGCATCTCATGGAGGCTTTCACGACCTTATATGAGGCGAGTGGCAAGGAATTGCATCGACGGAAATTAAAAGAATCCATCGATATATTGATCCAAAAGGTCATGCATGCTAAGACAGGGACGGGAATTCCGCAGTTCTGGGCGGATTGGTCAGTGGCACCACAAATCAAATTTGATATCGTGTGGGGATGGGATCGCTTTGCAGAAGGGGGGCAAAAAGCCTCCGCGGTGGACAATACGTCGTACGGGCACAATTCAGAATTTGGTTGGTTGCTCATGCATGCGCTGCGGGTTGGAGGTTTTGATGTGGAAGAATACCGCATGAATTTGGAAAAAGCCTTTTACCATTCGATGAATTATGGCATTGACTGGGAATTCGGAGGCGTGTTTGTAGAAGGTTCGCATGAGGGCGAGGTGTATGATCGGGAAAAGGAATTTTGGCAACAAGCCGAAATGTTAATCGGCATGGTAAATGCCTATTTATTAACCAAAGACGAGAAATTCTTAGCGGCGCATAAGCAAGTGCATCGCTTTGTATTTGACAAAATGATCAATTACAATACGGGTGAGTGGTGGCCTTTAATGACCCGGGAAGGAGAACCTATATGGCGTCACATGTCCCATTCTTGGAAAATAAATTACCATAATGTGCGTTCCATGATTTTATCCTATGAGAAATTGGGGGAAGTGTTAGCCACGCTGTAAACGAAAAGAATATGAAACAGGTGATTGGAATTGTTTTGCTATGCTTGTCCTTCCAAACGAAGGCAAAAGATGAGCTGATTGGCATTTTGGATCACTATTTTGGGAAAACACGTTCGTCGGGAAGCCAACTGGAAACAGCCCAGCGTACTTTTTTCATCCGCCACGATTCCCTGTTTATCTGCTTTCGTGACCCGACTGATTTATTCACCAAAGGCGAATACCGGGACACCAACGCCATTCCTTTATACGCCCTCCAAGAGCTTAAAATTAGCCAGGGCAAAAGCGCACAGGGAAGTATGGGCATTGGTTTGCAATTCATTCCGAGATTTATCGAACCAAGCCCTCAGGTCGAAGTTAAAAATTCGAATGGGGCTATGGTTACGGTTAAGTCGGACCGACTAAATCAAGTAGCCGCGGGGACATTAAATCAAAAACTAACAGGCCAAGTGGCGGGTGTTACGGTCAGCAATGACAATTCGCCAGGTGGAGCGGCGATGGTACGTATCCGAGGCTTTGGATCGATTAATGCCAATAGCCCATTGTATGTGGTGGATGATGTGCCAGTTACTAATATCAACACGATTAATCCAAGTGATATAGAGTCAGTTACCGTTTTGAAGGACCCATCTACGACAGCCATTTACGGCGTGCGTGGGGCAAATGGCGTGGTAGTCATCAAAACAAAAAAGGGGGGTGTTAGCTCGTTTGTGGTTCCTGATGAAATTAAAAATCAAAAGCCGTTGAATTTCACCCTTTGGACCTATGGTAGTTTAGCCCGGGAGTTCAAGAAGAAAAACGCAATAGAAGTGCTTAGAGGACTTCTATTGCGTTAATTAGGAATATTTATTCGAATAAACGTTCTGTTTTGTAAAGGCTATTAATCTCACTAGCACTTAAAGCGCGTGAATAAATAGCCACTTCATCAATTTTTCCATTAAATGGATTCCAAAAACCATTCGCATTGTAGGATTCGCCAATTGAAATTCCAGATGAACTCAATGTATTTAAAACTAATCCAGACGTTTTCGAACTAATTAACGTACCGTTAATGAATAATTTAAGAGTATTTCCATCATAGGATATCGCCACATGACTCCATTTATTTAAAGGAATTGGAGAAGGTGACGCAACTAAAGTATTGGATTGATTATTCGCATTGGAAGCATTTAAAATATAGGATTCTATTTTGGATGTTTGACATGTGAGCGTCCAAACCTGCCCATTAGGATTTGAATATCCATCTTGAAAACGGCTAATTATCACAGAATAATTAGGAGTATTTCCAGCCCAACCATAACTCACAGGGTTAACCCAGGCAGCAACAGTAATTGTTTTGGTATTAAAGGTTGGATTAAATGGGATATTGATTTCCTGATTTTGTGTCCCAAATCCTGCCTGAGCTGTAGAGAAAGAATAGGCGGCGTTTGACTTATTAAATCGGTCCGTACTTAATTTGGGTGAGCCCCAAATATTTCCATGATTACCATTACCACTACGATCTAATGCATTTCCCGAAAAGGAATAATATGCGATTAACCCTGATTTTAAATTGATATTTGTTGAGTTTTCAGCTAAAATCATTTCCTCTGAAGCGACAGGATTATTTGGGTTTACTTCCATTTCCCTTTGGGAACAACTAAATAAACTACAAACTAGGATTAGTGATAAAATTGGCAAATAGAATTGATTTTTCATTTGATAAAAATTTAAGTGAAGTATTTTATTTTTATCAAAATTGGATTGTTTTAATCGAAGACCATAGAAAGATTAGGCGCATTTAGGTGAATCACTTACGTGTACTTTATTTCAATTTTGCTTTCAATTTTTGGTACGCTTCATCCGTGAGGCGATATTGAAAAAATCGCTTATCCGAATTCTGATTTAAACGAATAATGGCATCGGATACCCCAAATTGCTCCTCGATGTATTTAAGCAAAATACTTAAATAACTCGATCGTTGCTTTCGAATGTTTTCAAAGGTTTTTCCCTCTAGTTCTAAAATCACATTAATTTCTTCCGTGCTTAGGTATTTTTCCGGACCTTTTTCGATGAAAATTTTCAATAATTGCTCCACTTTTTCAGGCAAGACCACCTTTGGCAAGCCTCCTCTTTTTTTCCGGGGGCGCCAACGAACATTCAAATACAAGCTCAAAAACCCAAATATCATCAATATGCCATATCCTATCGGCCGCAAAGTTCTCTGATAAGAGGGGAAATACATAGGCCCAATAACCTCCGATGATGCCAACATATGATCAATTTTCATCGAATCCAATTGAGAAATCTGATGTTTTCGATAAGAATAAACCCAATCGCCCTTTCGAAAAAGTTCATTTTGTTGATGAAAAAAATCCCCATTTAATCCCCGGAATCGATATAATTTATTCGTTTTAGGAAAAGCCAATATCTTTTCTTGACCTTCTCGGAATAAAAAAAAGTCATCCAACCAAACCGCATGTAAAAAATCACTAAATGAATGCCCCAATTGGTCTGATTTCATTTCTCCCAACAGTTTCCACTGGCGAGTCGACATATCCAACGCATGAAGTTCCAAGGGTTCTCCCTTTTGCTTTCCTTGTCCATGAATGGGCTGTATCGAAAAAATTTGATCAGTCTTTGCCTCATATCCTGCACTTTGGCCAGACACAAAGACGGGACCTTCTTTGACATGGGGGACTAATTCCCATTCTTTACGTTTAGCATCAAAATAAGTCACATGAGCATGGTAATTCCATCCGCCCTCCCCGCCTATTGAATACAAGGTGTCTTTTCGAAGAAAACGCACATCAAAAAAATTAAATCCCCGGAAATAGGTCCGATCTATCCGAGTTAATATACCCTTTGGAATATCTAATTCATATACTTGGCCTGTCCCGGGAATGGACAAGGTGTATTTTCCATGATGCTGAATTCCATGCAAAATAAAATTGGCTGGCAATTCTTTGGGATCCACACCTTCAAAAACGATATTTTTCAACAACGAAAAATGACCAAAACTTCGTTCTTCAGACAAGGTGGCATTCGATATATCCAAGCTATAATGGAGCTTCGTATCTGGATTTATCCAAGTAAAGGTTGGTTGGGCCCAAAGATTAAATACCCCTAAAAAAAGAATGAATACTGGTAGATAGCTTAATTTCATTTAAAACACAATTTGTTCAAAAGCTACTCAATTGCTAGGTAATACCCATTAAATTTAGGTGATGTTATGTGAAAATGAGAAGATTCACCTAAAAAATAAATTTTGGCAATAAAAAAAGTCCTCATGTAGCATGAGGACTTTTAATCATATCCAGTTGACCTACTAGGATTCGAACCTAGAAAACCAGAACCAAAAACTGGTGTGTTACCTTTACACCATAGGTCAGTACTAAATCGAGTGCAAAAATAGGGGCTTGGGGGTTAATTAACAAGCGATGATTCAAAATAATTGAATTATTTATTCATGGAAATGGTCAAGCCCTCAAAATCAGCCCACTAAGTCCATCGAAGAAACCAAAGCCTCCGCATGAATTTTCCGCACTAAGCCTTGTAAAACTTTTCCAGGACCGCATTCGATAAATTCAGAAGCACCCGCCGCCACCATGGCTTCCACGGATTGTGTCCAACGAACCGCGCCCGTCAACTGCAAAATTAAATTCGCCTTAATCTCCCCTTCATCCTGAGATGCCTGGGCATTTACGTTTTGAAAAATAGGACAAATAGGCTTATGGATTTTCGTAGCTTCAATCGCCGCAGCTAATTCCACCCGTGCCGGTTCCATAAAAGGAGAGTGGAATGCGCCACCCACTGGCAAAGGCAACACGCGCTTTGCACCAGCTTCCTTTAACTTTACACCCGCCGCGTCGATGCCCGCTAAACTACCTGAAATAACTACCTGGCCCGGACAATTGTAATTCGCCGCCACCACCTGGCCACCAAATTCCGCACATATCTCCTCAATTTGAGCATCCGCCAACCCAAGAACCGCAGCCATGGTACTGGGTTCTATTTCGCAGGCTTTTTGCATCGCCATCGCGCGCTTATAAACCAAGGCTAATCCATCTTGCCAGGTTAATCCCCCCGCAGCTACTAAAGCCGAAAACTCCCCCAATGAGTGGCCCGCCACCATGGCCGGCTGAAATGATGCCCCTAATTTGGCGATGAGTACCGAGTGTAAATAAATGGCAGGCTGCGTTACATTCGTTTGTTTCAACTCCTCATCCGTTCCTTCAAACATGATTTTCGATAATGAAAACCCTATTTGTTTGTCCGCCTCCTCAAATACCTCCCGCGCAACCGAATAATTATCGTATAAATCCTTTGCCATCCCTGGAAACTGAGAACCTTGGCCTGGAAAAACATATGCTTTCATTGTGATTAATTTTATTTAAATTTGAAACAGCTTTTTATGGGCACAAATATAGGCCAAAACCCTTTAATGGTAAGATGCATACATTGAGTTTTTCAAAATTCCTTTTTTTGATCGTAAGCACTTCTGTATGTTTATTCAGCTCCTGCAAACCCCAAGACGCCCCTAATCCCATTGATGAAACCATTAAGGCGCATATCCGATTAAACGCGGATAGTTGCCGTACCTTTATCCAACGGGATAATAACAACCAAGGGGAAGTTGTCATTTATGGCCAGGCTGACAAAGCTTTTTCCGATGCCAAAGTAAAATTTGTCAATGCCCTCGGAGGCAGTGAATCCATTTGGTTTACCCTACAATCCACCAGTACAGGAATTTTTAAAGGAAAATTTAAATTGCAAGGCGGAGGGTATTACCCCGTGCTTCAATTATCCAAGGACAATGTACTCATCTCAGATACCACCATTCAGAAAACCTTTAATGTAGGCGAAGTTTTCGCCCTCATCGGACATTCCATGGCGGAAGGCCAGGTTCCTTATTTCTTAGATGATTTCGATCAAAAATGGTGTGACATTGTCAAATGGGATTTTCCGGGCTCCAACAATGCATTTTGGGGTAGATTAGCCGATAAACTCAAAGGCCGCTTAAAAGTGCCCATCCGAATCTATAATACAGCCAATGGCGGAAGTACCTCGGAACAATATGGCAAATCTGCCTATGGGCAAGAGTTTCAAAGTCCCATTTACAATTGGAGCCTAAAACAACCTTATTGTTTTTTTGAAGGACGACTGCAAACTGATTTTGTCAAATCCGGCCTTCGCGCCATTTTGGTCATGCATGGTGAAAACGATGTCTATATTCCAGAAGATAAAATCGTCGAATATACCCGCATGTACATCACCCGAACCCGTGACCTTTTGCAAAACCCGAGTCTAACGTTTGTGATTTCAAAATGCAATCCGGGTGGGACAAGTGTGAATGAATTGAAGGTAAGAGCGGCGCAAAAACGGATGTTGACCGAAATCGACAATACTTATTTGGGGGCTAATTTGGAGAAAATTTCGGGCGCGGGGTATCGTTGGGACGGAATTCACTTTAATTTCGCAGGTCTAGAAGAGGCGGCCAACCAATGGGACATCGCCTTAAATGCCGACTTTTTCGCCAAAGCTAAACCTTATCTGCCGGCGAAGTAATCGAGCACGTGTTATTCCAGAAATACCGGTTGGGCGCCACCCAATCATAGCCTCGATCCAAAACGCTTTTGGGTAATAAAAAAAAGATTCGCAAAGGCTGATATATAAATTTCGCCTCCCGCATCAGATAAGCGATGGCCTCTGATTTTATCAACACCTGTTGCTCCTTTATTAATTTGATACTATCCATCGACCAAAATTCTGATGGAAATTGCTTTTCTAAGTCAGATACGCCCGGATCATGTTGAGCCAAAATAATCAAATCCGAAGAAATGATTTTCCTTAAGATGCGCACGGAAAATTGGCAAAATTGACAGTCCCCGTCTATCACCACGATAAAACTGCTCATTTGACTAATTCGACCCACCCCTTCAAGGTCTTCGATTTTAATGCCTGATTCACTACATCAAATGCCACCTCGCAGGTATAAAAATAGGTGGACGGGGCCATCGTATTTCCACTCATGTCCTTGCCATTCCAACCAAAACCGGCCACATCGCCCTGATATTCATACACTAATTGCCCGTTCCGATCTACGATTTTACACGAAACCTGAGTCACAAAACGCGGACAACGCATGGCCAAAAAGAAATCATTCTTTCCATCGCCATTGGGACTGAAAATATTTGGTAATTCAAACGAAGGGCAATTGTCCTGGCAAAAAGTTTCGCTTTTCGGAGATTCTTTGCCCAATTGGCTCACCGCCGTCACATAATAACATCCAATAAAGGAATCCGACTTTTTATGCACATATTTCAAGGCATTTACCTCTGAAAGCATTTTGAAATTGCTACCATCTTTTGAATAATAAATTCGATAACTCGCCAAACTTTGATCGCAATTTCCAGTCAAAGTAGGAACCCAGGTCAATGAATTCTCGAAGCTCGTCGTATTGCATGTAGGATCCTTATCCAGCAAATCACAGGCTGGAGGAGCCAAAGTCAACTTAGGCGCGCAAGGATTTACATCCGATTGGGGTTTCACACAGACCGTTTGCGAAGAATTCAAAAGAGCCAACGTAGGTAATCCTTCGCCATAAGTCCCCAAGGTTTCCACATAATAACAATAGGTCGAATCCGGTGAGATAGCTACATCCAATTTCCCATCCTTCGTATAAAAATCAGTTCCTTGATCTGTGAATGTATATGAATTCGCCCCCGCGACAGATACTTCAGCGATTTGATTGAACTTACCGGAACCTTTTGAACTTTCCCGGTACACCCGATGTACCTGATAATCATTTGACCAAGGCACGTTGGCTACCCAAGCTAATTTTACTGATTTTACCGCCGCTTGACCCTGCAAAACCACCGAACTAGCTGGACTTGGGGAATCCAACAATTTAAATTGTTTATTTAAGGTGTAATAAAAATCTACTTTGTACCGATAGGCATTCGAGGCCGTATTTAAGCCTTTGTCGGTCATGGAAGTATCCTTGGAAATCGGCGTACCCGTTGGCACAAAATTCGACCCATTCAATCCATCAGCGCGATTCACCACATATTGGTAAGGACCGGGATAAACGACTGTATCCAATTTCAATGGACGTGTCCAACGCACAAATAATTCCCCAGCCGTCGCATCCGTTTTACGCACAGAGACATTTGTCATCAAGGGCGCAGACGTTGGAATAAATACACAAGCCGATTCGGACATCGGACTAAAATCCTCGATGCCTTTGCTATTCGTAAATACCACCACCAAAATGTAGGTATAATTTGAATTTTTCAATAAGCCCGCATCCTCAAAGGCCGTCTTTGTAATATCTACCCGAGCGATTTCCGTAAAACCCGACAAGGTCATTCCCGTTTGGCACAGCTTATTCACCACGGGGGTACAAGCCCCCTGTTTTCGATAAATCATGATTTTGGCACCCGCCAAGGCACATGGATAGGAAGACCAGGTCAGCGAGGCCTTATTTCCTTCCGTTAATACCGTGGCCTTTAAGCCCTTAATGGCTGGGGCGATCACTCGGACCTTCCAGATTTTGCTATCCACTAATTTTACTCCTCCCCCGACGGTTAAGGGGGGATTATCCTCCACCTTAAAGAAAATATCGTAGGGTTCTTTCCGAATATGTTGACATGCCGTTTGCCATTTAAAATAGCCATAGGCAGGCGTAGTTACTTGTTTGGGACTCGTAGAAAAAGTGGCATAGGGTTGCTTTACCGCATATACTGTATCGATTGCGTATACATTTCCAGAACTGTAGATGGTCAAAGGATCGATCCGCCCAGTTTTCGACGGAACATCCACCGCCGAAATCGTTTCATTCAAAAAGGCTCCCGCTTGTACGCAAACATCTGGCGGAACCGTTAATTTAGGCCCTTTATTATCCAAGTCCTTCACCTCAATCTGCATATCGCGAACCGTCTCTGAAATTTTCACCCCATTTCGCCATTCTTCCACGATGAAAGCACAGTTATACAAGCCTAATTCCTGCGGAGAATCCCAAATCAAATCCCCCGACAACGGATTAATCGTAAAGCTTGATGGAACAGAAGAGACTTCATTAGGCTGACGGAAGCCTGGGGCCAGGATGCCCCGGCTTGTTGGGGAGCAGGTTTCAAAATCCCCCGTCCGGGAACTCGATAAGCGATAAGCCAAACTATCCCCTTCCGCATCTACTGCATTCGCATTGTGGATGAAGGGTTGACCGATCACGGCCGTTAAATCGACCGCAGGGTTTAGTAAAAGAGGGGTTGAATTTTGACCTAAACCCGAATTGATCGAGAAGATTGTCTCGACATAAAAAGGCACTTCCACCGACCGCGTAATGTTTCGAACATTATCATTCCGATTTGGAATCGCCACCGAGACCTTGTAAAATAAGGCGGGAGCAGGATAGGTATATTCGATTTTATAGAGGTTTTTGAGGGTTCCGTTGCCGATATCAGTGGGTGTACCACAACAACGCCTGGCCTTGTAAATCGTCGTTCCATCCCCAAAGCAAAAATTCACCTCCGTTTGATCCTGGTTTGCACGATTATTTTCGGTATAGGTGGTTAGTGTAAATTCATAGGTCAAGGTTTTATCCGAAATCCGTTTCACCGTAATCTCCCCTCCTTTTAAGTGAGTCGCTTCAGCTATAAAAAAGCCGAGCAAAAATACGAGCAGCGAAAAATAAAATTTCTTCAAAAACATAAAACCAATTAGTGAATTGGAAAGTTAATAAGGGGAATCGAATAAATTAAAAAAAATGGATTTTTTAATCGATTAATTTGATAGACCCGCGTTTGAATTGTAGTTTTGGGGGCTAAAATTCAAACAATTCGCAATTTTACCTTTTTTAAATAAACTATTTTATGGCTTGGTTAGCAAAATCTCTTCATTCATCACTCGGGAAAAAGCTCCTGATGGCCATTACAGGCCTCTTTTTAATTAGCTTTTTGGTCATCCACTGCGGACTTAATGCCACCATATTCTTAAATGACGGTGGGGTAGCATTCAATGAAGGTGCTGAGTTCATGGGAACTAACCCAATCATCCGTACGATGGAAATTGTTTTATTTGGCGGTTTGTTGCTCCATATTTATGATGGACTTCGTTTGTGGCTGGACAATAAGAAAAAACGCCCCGTTGCTTATGCCGTGGTCGATGGAGCAGCGAATAGCAAATGGTATTCTCGTTCGATGGGTTTATTAGGAACTTTGTTGTTATTATTTCTAATCATCCACTTAAAACATTTTTGGTATTTTTCTCGCCTGACAGATGGCTTAGCATCGCATACCTTATATGCTGAAATGCAAGCCGTATTCACGAACCCGATCGTGGTGATTGTGTATGTCTTAGGCTGTATCTCCTTGGGATATCATTTATTACATGGTTTTCAAAGTGCGTTCCAAACCTTAGGTTGGAATCATCCTAAATACACACCGACGATTAAATCCATCGGTGCCATTTACGCCATCGTGATTTCAGCCGTTTTCGCTGCAATGCCGATTGCCTTTTATTTTCATTTGATTCATTAATTCTCAGCCGATCCGATCGATATGACAAAATTAGACGCAAAAATCCCTGAAGGCAATTTAGCCGAAAAATGGACCAAATTCCGCTCCAGTGTTTCCTTGGTAAATCCGGCCAACAAGCGGAGCCTTGAAATCATCGTAGTAGGTTCAGGATTAGCCGGTGCTTCCGCAGCCGCTTCATTAGCTGAGTTAGGATATAAAGTAAAAGTATTTTGCTTCCAAGATTCTCCGCGTCGCGCGCACTCAATTGCCGCACAAGGAGGTATTAATGCAGCCAAAAACTACCAAAACGATGGTGACTCCGTTTACCGTTTATTCTACGATACGATTAAAGGAGGTGATTACCGGGCACGTGAAGCAAACGTTCATCGCTTAGCCGAGGTTTCGGGTAGTATCATCGACCAATGTGTAGCGCAAGGAGTTCCTTTCGCTCGGGAATATGGAGGATTGTTGTCCAACCGGTCATTCGGTGGTACCCAGGTGCAACGTACCTTTTATGCGGCGGGACAGACGGGCCAACAATTATTATTAGGTGCCTATTCTGCCCTTCAACGCCAAGTGGGTATGGGTAATGTAAAATTATACACACGCCACGAAATGTTAGACGTCGTGACCATCGAAGGCAAAGCGCGTGGGATAATCGCGCGTGATTCTGTGACTGGCGCTTTAGAACGTCATTTCGGTCATGCCGTTTTATTGTGTACTGGTGGCTATGGTAACGTATTTTATTTGTCCACCAACGCAATGGGCTCAAACGTAACCGCGGCTTGGAAAGCACATAAAAAAGGCGCATTTTTTGCCAATCCATGTTATACGCAAATTCACCCAACCTGTATACCTGTTTCAGGCGATCACCAGTCTAAATTGACCTTGATGTCTGAATCCTTACGGAATGACGGACGTATTTGGGTTCCTAAAAAACAAAACGATACGCGCAAGGCGAACGAGATTCCAGAAGATGAGCGCGATTATTACTTGGAGCGTCGTTATCCTGCATTTGGTAATTTAGTACCACGGGATATTGCGTCACGTGCGGCGAAAGAGCGTTGCGATGCCGGATATGGGGTAGGTGCTTCCAAAATGGCTGTTTACTTAGATTATGCCGCGGCGATTATTCGCTACGGTAAAGGAGAAGCTAATAAGAATAATATGCACAACCCAAGCGATGAAGAAATTCAAGCGATGGGTAAAGCAGTTGTGAAAGAGAAATACGGCAATTTGTTTGATATGTACAAACAAATTACGGGAGAGGATCCATATGAAGTACCGATGCGGATTTACCCAGCGGTACACTATACCATGGGAGGACTTTGGGTAGACTATAATTTAATGACAACGGTTCCTGGTTTATATGCCTTAGGAGAAGCAAACTTCTCGGATCATGGCGCGAATCGCTTAGGAGCTTCGGCCTTGATGCAAGGATTAGCGGATGGATATTTTGTGATTCCATATACGATTGGGGCCTATTTGGCATCGGAGATTCGGACGCCAGCGATGTCGACGGATTCAGAAGATTTCGTAGCGGCCGAAAAAGCGGTACGCGATCGTTTGGAGACCTTGATGAATATTAAAGGGACTAAGCCTGTGGATTATTTCCATAAGCGTTTAGGTAAAATCATGTGGGATGAATGTGGAATGGCGCGGAGTGAAGAAGGCTTGAAGGCATCCATTAAAGAGATTCAAGCCTTGCAAAAGGAGTTTTGGTCGGATGTGAAGATTCCTGGGGAAATTGATAATTTAAATCCAGAATTAGAAAAAGCGGGCCGTGTGGCAGACTTTTTAGAATTAGGTGAATTAATGTGTATCGATGCCTTAGATCGCAATGAGAGTTGCGGTGGTCACTTCCGAACTGAATACCAAACGGAAGATGGGGAGGCGCTTCGTGATGATGAAAATTATGCCTATGTAGCGGCCTGGGAATTTGCAGGACCGTCGAAATTCAACTTACACAAGGAAGAGTTGAAATACGAAAATATCAAAATTGCTCAAAGATCTTATAAATAATCGATACAATGGAAGGACATTTAAACCTGACACTCAAAATTTGGAGACAAAAAAATGCAAACACCGCGGGTAAGTTTGAGACTTATCAGGTGAGTGGCATTTCCACCGATATGTCATTTTTGGAAATGATTGACGTGTTAAATAACCGTTTGATCGAAGAAGGAGATGATCCGGTAGCCTTTGACCACGATTGCCGCGAAGGAATTTGTGGCATGTGTTCGATGTATATCAATGGTCGGCCGCATGGACCCAATCGTGGCGTGACGACGTGTCAATTGCACATGCGTTCTTTCCAAGACGGAGAAACCATCACGGTAGAACCATGGCGAGCGAGTGCATTCCCAGTGATCAAGGATTTGGTCGTGAATCGTTCATCTTTTGACCGCATCATCGCGGCTGGAGGTTTCGTTTCCGTAAACACGGGAAATGCGCAGGATGCGAATAATTTACCGATTGCCAAAGACGATGCGGATGAGGCTTTTGCCGCAGCGGCATGTATCGGTTGCGGTGCGTGTGTGGCAGCTTGTAAAAATGCATCGGCGATGTTGTTTACATCGGCGAAAATATCTCAATTAGCCCTATTACCACAGGGAAAAGCGGAAGCTTCGAAGCGTGCGCAAGCGATGGTGGCTCAAATGGACGAAGAAGGATTCGGTGCTTGTTCGAATACGGGTGCTTGTGAGGCGGAATGTCCAAAAGGTATTTCCTTAGAAAACATTGCACGCATGAATCGCGAGTATTTCTCTGCGACATTTAGCTCCAAATAATAACTCTTAAATAAGGCCCCTGAATGCAATTTCAGGGGCTTTTTACGCCCTTGTTTTTAGAACCCACCCATTCGAAATCATCTCAAAAATCCAATTCCAAAGGTTGGATCGAAGTCATTTGTGGGTCCATGTTTTCAGGAAAAACGGAAGAATTAATTCGCCGGCTAAAGCGGGCGAAAATCGCCCAACTCCAAGTCGAAATCTTCAAACCTGCCTCTGACACTCGGTATCACGACGAAGATATCGTTTCGCATAATCAAAACTCGATCCGATCCACACCCGTACATAGTTCGGTGGAAATTTTATTATTGGCTGGCGATTGCGACGTGATTGGACTTGATGAAGCCCAGTTTTTCGATGAGGGCATTGTGGAGGTTTGCAATACCTTGGCCAATCAAGGCAAGCGGGTGATTGTGGCTGGTTTGGATATGGATTTTAAAGGATTACCCTTTGGTCCGATGCCGAATTTGATGGCCATTGCGGAATATGTCACGAAAGTACATGCGGTTTGTGTCCAATGTGGTCAGGTCGCGCATTATTCCTATCGGACAGCGACGGATCAGTCGACGGTCTTATTGGGCGAAACGGATACCTATGAGGCCCGTTGCCGCGCCTGCTTCCCTCCCCTAGCCAATCATGCCTAAAGACCCTTCTTTTAAAAAGGTATTTCAGCGGATCCGAGCGAAAAAACCGAAGGATTTGGATCGGCAATTCAACGAAGCCCATGAGGAGGTTTTTCAAACGATGGATTGTTTGAGCTGTGGGAATTGTTGCAAAACCACCAGCCCCATGTGGAATGAAACCGATATTCAGCGGGTGGCACATTCGATGAAAATGAAGGTTAGTCAGTTTTTGGATGCGTATTTAGTGCAAGACGAGGATGGCGATTGGGTCTATCCGAGTAGCCCATGTCCCTTTTTGAATGAAGCGGACAATGCGTGCCAAATCTATGAAATAAGGCCAAAGGCTTGCCGGGAATATCCCCATACAGATCGTAAAAACATGATGGGCATTCTGTCGTTGACCCAAAAAAATGCGCTCATTTGTCCGGCCGTGGGCCAAATGATGGAAAAATTGGAACGTATCTATTCCTAAATTTGAAATTCCCCTGAAAATTGAGGAAATTTGTGAGATTTTTAACCAAAAAATATAGTCCAATGCCAAATACGGAATACTTAGGGATCGATGTGGGGGGTACCGGTGTGAAAATGGGGATCGTGCATGCAGATACGGGTCAAATTAACAACTTTCAAAGTTACGATACGGCCACTTGGCGCGAATCCAATCACTTTTTAGAGCGTTTGGCAGATGCGATAGCCTTGCATTTATATCAACATAAAAATGTCCGTAAAATCGGTATCGGATTACCTGGAATTTTAACGAAAGACCGTAGAACCCTCATTGAAATTACGGCCATTCCTGAAATTGACGGATCCCCGATGATCGAGATGCTCGAAAAGCGCTTTCCGGATCATCAATTCTATATGGAAAATGATGCGAATGCGGCAGCTTTGGGCGAATTTTACTTCTCGCCTGAAAAAGAGACGATGCCGGAAGATTTTGTATTCATTACACTTGGCACTGGCGTAGGTGGCGCGGCGATTATCGACCGTAAAATCTTTTTAGGTGGCGATGGAAATGCGATGGAACCTGGCCATGTCCCTTCTCGGAATGGAAAGGTATTGGAAAGAAATGTAGGTAAAAAAGAATTATTGCAGATGGCAAATGCCATGCGGGCGGCCTATACAGGAACAACCTCCTTACCAGCAGATGGTACAATTTCGACGACAGCCTTGGTCGTGGCGGCCGAAGAGGGTGATGAATTAGCCATGGCGGTTTGGAATGAGGTGGGGGAAATGTTGGGGGATATGTTGGTGTCCCTAATTCGCATTTTGGATATCAAAAACATTTTCATTGGCGGTGGATTATCGGCGTCGTATGACTTCATATTACCGAGTATGGAGCGTCAGTTAAATTATTGGTTGACACCCGCCTATTTAGAAAAATTAGCGATAAAAAAGGCTTTACTTGGAAACGATGCGGGTCTTTTAGGCGCGGCTTCATTGTGTTTTTAAGGAAAAGACTATAGCACAGCTAGAGAATTTCAAAAAAAATCAGGTAAACAGTTCGTATTATTCAATTATTTATAAATTCAGTGCAATTCATGATAAAAATTGTTTGATTATCTAATTAAAAATTTTAATCTTTGCATCGTTTTTGAACCCCAAAATATTTAAAAAATGTCAGATATTGCAGAAAAAGTAAAAAGCATCATCGTTGAGAAATTAGGAGTTGAAGCATCAGAAGTTACTCCTGAGGCATCTT
>CANFVE010000025.1 GCA_947450365.1 Cytophagaceae bacterium | reverse complement strand
TCATGCACAAAAATAGTTATTTTCGAATAATAAATAGGTTTAAAATTCAATACCTTCGTGCCATGCTAGATTCTATGATTGCTTATTTTGATACGATTCCGAGTTCCCACCGGGCCTTGATTATGGCGGGGGGGATTACATTTTTTTGGTTGATGGAGGGGGCGGTACCGCTGTTTCGTTTTCGTTACCAAAAGTGGTCGCATGCAGGCTTGAACTTGTTTTTTACGTTAACCACGATTGTGATTAATTTTGTATTTGCCATGGTAATTGTGTGGGCGAGTCATTGGGCGGTGGCTTCTGGATTTGGGATTTTGCCTTGGTTGGGGCTAACGGGATGGGGGATGTTTGTGGTGGGCTTGCTTGGATTGGATTTGGTGGGGGCTTATTTGATTCATTGGGTTGAGCATAAAATAAAAGTAATGTGGAAGTTTCACATGGTGCATCATGCGGATACGCATGTAGATACGACGACGGCGAATCGGCATCATCCGGGGGAGAGTGTGTTTCGGGCGATATTTACGTTGATGGGCGTGCTTATTTGTGGGGCGCCGATATGGCTGGTGATGGTGTATCAAAGTATCAGTGTTGTGTTAGCGCAATTTAACCATGCGAATATTTCTTTGCCAGCCTCTGTGGATCGGGCGATCAGTTACTTGATCGTGTCACCGAATATGCATAAGATCCATCACCATTATATGCGGCCACAGACGGATTCCAATTATGGGAATATATTTTCGATTTGGGATCGTTTGTTTGGGACCCATCAGGATATGAATGTGTCTGAAATCCGGTATGGCTTGGATGTGTTGTCGGATGATACGGATGGGAATATGGCCTTTCAGTTGGGCATCCCGTTTAATAAGTCGATTAAGACGGATGAGTAGTGCATGTATTTTGTTTTGAAAAAGCTTGACTTTTGATTGTATTTCGAAGGCAATTGTTCGATGTACTAAAATTCAAAATACACATAAAATTAGTCCGCAATTTGTTTTTTGGTACAAACTAATCCCTAATAATCATATCTAGATGGGTTTGATTATCTAGCTTTGGTTATTCCTGCCGCTCTGCGGTTAGAAATTCTGTGTACCAAAAATAAACATCATGATTATTTCATTACGAAGGTTAATGCCTTCTTTCACATGCAGCCAAAGGGTTGCGTTGTTTTTTGCTTTTCTTATTTTTCAAGTATTTCAAGTTCGTGCACAGTGTGATCCGAATAATCCTTATGACCGGATTATTAGTGGGTATCATGCCTCGATTGCCTTGAAAACGAATGGTGTCTTTTCCGTATGGGGAGCTGGCATGGGGACTAATGGCACTTCGGATCGATTAAGTCCGGTAGACATAAATTATACAAATTTTGGAGTTTCATCTGCAGATTTTGGTACGCCTTTGCGAGCGGCACTTGGAGGTAATACGAGTGGTTCTTCTGTGGATCAAGCAATTTTATTAACGTCCAAAGGGCTTTGGGCCTGGGGAGTTGAAGGGGTTGTATTAGGAAATTCGTTAACAACTTCAGCTGCTTTTGCCCGGATTGCAACGCCTACGGGAGGAGATGCATTGACAGGATTGCCAACTGGCGTGAGTCCTGCAGATGTGTCTACAATTTTCGCAACCTACCAAACACTTGTTTTGGTAACTAAAATTGTCAGCGGAGTGGGTGGTGACGTTTGGATCCTAACTCAATCTTCATTGGCCGTGGAGGCAAATGGAGGTGCTGTAGGAACAGCCGGAACGAGTGGATGGAAACGTGTTAAGAAATCAGCTACGGCAAATGATTATTTAACAAATGTTACCGTAGCAAGAGGTCAAGTAACTTCTGCCAGTAAAAATGCATTTATTGCCCAGACGAGTTCAGGGCAATTATACACATGGGGAAATACTACGTTTTTGGGGAACGCTTCATCCGCCGCCGCGCTTAATTATGCGACCCTCATGACATTACCACAGGAAAGTAGCGCAAACATTTCCATTAAAATGATCGGTGTAACAGGAGGGGGGACATCAGGAATTAACGCGAATACTTATTATGTGTTAAGTACCACTGGAAATCTTTATTCCCTTGGAGATAACGCGCAACGGCAGTTAGGGGATTTTACAACGACAGATCAAACCTCTTGGACCCGTGTGAAAAAATCAGCCACTTCCGGCGATTATTTGACCAATGTAAAATTTATTTCGGTTCAAGAGCATAATAGTTCGCACCCAACAGCCCTTGCCGTAACCAATGCGGGCGACCTTTATGGTTGGGGTTATAACTCTAAATTGATGCTTGGGCGACCAACTGATAACACCGCCTATGACCCAGGTTTTCCAGGTGGTTTTGTAAGTGGAACCAATAAGGCCCTTTTTGCTGAAGCAGGAGGTCATACATCCCTATATTTAAAAGAAGGAAGCGATCAATTTTGTTACGTGGGACACCGGATACAAGGGAGTATGGGAGATGGTACTTCGACTGACGCAACAGAAGCAACATTTAACTGTACAACTACACCTACGATGTCCATTTGTGGTTCAGTACCCGTTGCCGCTGACCCCACCAAATCTACGATTTCCGCCTCTTTAAGTAGTATTTTTGCTAATGGAACGAGTACTTCCATTCTGACAGTTCAATTAAAAGATGCTTCAGGAACCAATCTAACCACAACCGGCGGTACTGTTATCGTAACATCAACAGACGGGACTTTAGGTACGGTGATTGATAATAATGACGGAACCTATACAGTAACATTAACGAGTAGTACGACCATAAATACATCTATCAACGGATTTTCTATTAATTCTGTCACGGCATCAGGCGTAGGTAGTACCGCAAATGTTGCTTTTATCACAAGTTCAGGTAGCCCAACAATTTCAAGTGGCGGAAGTCTTAGCACATTTACCGCCTGTGAAGGTAGCGTTTCAGCAGAACAAAGTTTTACCGTTAGCGCCACCGATCTAACCGCAGATTTGGTCGTTACAGCCCCAGTGGGTTTTGAATTATCACGAAGTTCGGGTGGAACCTTTAGTGCAAGCGTAACACTTAGCCCTAGTGCAGGAACGGTTACTTCTACAATCATTTATATCCGACTTAAATCGGATGCAAGTTCTGCCGGTGCTTTGGATGTAACATTAAGCTCGACTGGAGCCACAACAGTAAATATTTCAACGGGTATTTCAACTGTCAATACAATATCTATAAGCGGAACAACGAGTATATCCCGCTTTACAACCTCTCAATTGACCGGTTCAGGAACCCCTGCCGTAGCGAATGCATGGATTTCTTCGGATACAACCATCGCAACCATTAGTTCAACCGGTTTGGTTCGTCCGAAAATCGACGGTACTACCTACATCACCTACACTCAAAACAATGGATGTAGCAAAACCATTTTGTTCACCGTAGTAAGCACCGATACCGATGGGGATGGTGTGCCAGATGACAAAGAAATCTTGGACGGTACAGACCCGAACGATGGATGTAGTTTCAAACCAGCCAGTCGGTCATTAACTCCTAGCGATTCTTGGAAAAGCGGAGATTGTGATAATGATGGGATTTCCAACTTCATGGAATGTAACCTTAGTAATTTCTTATTAGACACCGACGGAGACGGAGTACCTAACTTCTTAGACGGCGATTCAGATAACGACGGCATTCCAGATAGCGTAGAGAGAAATATAGATTCAGACGGAGATCGGATTGCGGATTACCAAGATTTGGATTCGGATAATGACGGTATCGGTGATACGTTTGAGAAAGGCGCCAATGGTTTTGTGCCAGTGGATACAGATAAAGACGGTCGTCCAGATTATTTGGATTTAGATTCCGACGGGGATGGTCTTTTAGACGCTTGGGAATTACTAGATGTATATGCTCCAGGTCAAGATTCAGATTTGAATGGAATCGCGGATATGAATGGCGTTATTATCGATAAAAACGGAAACGGCTGGTTGGATATCTTAGAAAACTATCGCCCTACAGACACAGACAAAGACGGCAAACCGGATTACCAAGATTTGGATTCGGATAATGATAATATCTCAGATACGATTGAAGGTACCAAAGATACAGACAACGATCGCCGGGTGAATTTCCGCGATGCGGATAGTGATGGCGATGGCATCGGAGACATCGTAGAAGGACAAACGGATGCGGATAAAGATGGTATTCCTAATTACCTCGATTTGGATTCCGATGGAGATGGCATTTTGGATTCCTTGGAAGGTGTGAATCGTTGCCCTACTTGCCAACCTGGCGCGGACAATGGCCCAGACGGCTGGGAAGATAGCAGTCAATTCCCGACTTCGGGTAAATGGGTGATTGATACTGACAAAGATGGCACGCCAGATTATTTGGACTTAGATTCAGATAATGACGGAATTCCTGATGCCGTAGAGGCCGGGGCTACGCCAAGTAATCCAGTTGATACCGATAAGGATGGCATCTATGATTTCAGAGATGTAGATTCGGATAATGATGGTATTCCTGATGCGGTAGAAGCGGGTAAGAATCCTTCGACGCCGGTGGACACCGACAAAGATGGTACGCCAGATTACCAAGATCTAGATTCGGATAATGATGGTATTCCTGATGCGGTTGAGGCAGGTAAGAACCCAGCTACCCCAGTCGACACCGACAAAGATGGTACGCCAGATTACCAAGATCTAGATTCGGATAATGATGGTATTCCTGATGCGGTAGAAGCGGGTAAGAATCCTTCGACGCCGGTGGACACCGACAAAGATGGTACACCAGATTACCAAGATCTAGATTCAGATAATGATGGAATTCCAGATGCGGTAGAAGCGGGTAAGAATCCAGCTACCCCAGTCGACACCGACAAAGATGGTACGCCAGATTATCAGGATTTAGATTCGGATAATGATGGTATTCCAGATGCCATCGAAGCAGGAAAGGATCCATCGATTCCGGTAGATACGGATAAAGACGGATTGCCAGATTACCAAGATTTGGATTCTGACAATGATGGAATCTCTGACAAGATTGAAGCAGGAGCTGATCCAAAGAATCCATTGGATACAGATAAAGACGGCATCTATGACTTTAGAGAATTGGATTCAGATAATGATAGTATACCTGACAAAATTGAAGCAGGAACAAATCCAAATAATCCAGTGGATACGGATGGGGATGGCTTGCCAGATTACCGGGATTTAGATTCAGATGGTGACGGTATTCCTGACAAAATAGAGGCGGGTCCTAATCCATCGAGTCCATTAGATACAGATGGGGATGGCGTATTTGATTTCCGTGATTTAGATTCAGATGGCGACGGCTTATTAGACCGCACGGAAGCGGGACCTAATCCGAGTGCCCCAATCGATACAGATGGTGATGGAAAGCCGGATTTCCAGGATATTGACTCAGATGGCGATGGCATTTTGGATCGCTTGGAGGATGATGTGAATTTTGGAGCCATACCAGATTGTGATCATGATGGTATTCCAAACCGGATCGATAAGGACGTTTGCGAGACATATCTGACACAAGGATTCTCTCCAAACGGGGACGGGGTGAATGATACCTTTGTCATTCCGGGCTTAGCGGGTATGGGCAATCATAAGCTGACGGTCTTTAACCGTTGGGGAAACATTGTCTTTGAGGCTACCAATTACAAGAATGATTGGGGCGGTAAGGCAACGAATGTCTTTGATCCATTAGCCTCTGATGGTTTATTACCAGATGGTGTGTATTACTATGTGATCGATTTTAATGGCAGTCGGCCAGCGATGTCCAATTACCTATTTATTAACCGTTTAGCGAAATAGTCATGATCAAGTATATAAAAGCAATTACACAGAGAGTAGATCAATTGAAGCGGATCAAGGGCCTAGTGGCCCTTGCATCCCTTGTTTTCTTGGCAAATACAAGTATGTATGCCCAAGTAGAAACGATGTATTCTTTATATCGATTTAATCCCCAGGTGCTAAGTCCAACTTATGCGGGAAGTACCGAAAATTCAGAAATTACTGTGATGAACCGCCAGCAATGGGTCGGAATCGAAGGCGCACCCAAAACGCTTGGCCTAACCGCTAACCTGAAATGGAGCGAGAAAAAAGGGCTTGGATTTAATGTATTATCAGATCAATTAGGTCCTATCTCTACCACGGCTATCTCCGCAGATTTTGCGTACCACACAAACTTGAATGACAAATGGCGGATGTCAGGCGGTATTCGCGCGGGATTGTCGAACATGTCGATTAATTATTCGGGCATCCGAATTGTTACGCCAAGTGACGCGGTGTTTACGGGGGATCGGAGTACGGGCTTCCAACCGAATGTAGGATGGGGATTGCGTTTTGACAAAGGGGATAAGTTTTTTGTGAGTTTGAGCCAGCCACGTATCTTGAAATATGATTTTGGCAGCCAAAATACGGCTTATAAAGACGTACCTTATTTTTATTCGATGATCGGTACGCGGGCGAAGCTTTCCGACCAAGTGATCTTGTATCCATCCATGATGTTCCGTATGGCCAAAGACGTTCCTTTATCTTGGGACATTAACCTGACGGCTCGCTTAATGGAAAAACTAGACGCAGGTCTTAGCTACCGCAACCAGGACAGTTATGGTTTCCGTTTAGGCTTGCAAGCAACTAAGAAAATCTATGTGGGCTACGTATTTGAAATGCCTATTTCACAAATCTCGAAGGTGAGTAACCAATCCCATGAATTAGTGCTTCGCTTTTCGATCTTTCCGAAAAATGCCAGCAAAGAATCATCAGATGTAAAATCTACGAAGTAAGGGAAGACGCGAAAAAATAAGCTGAAAGTATTTTCCTCATAAAAAAAGAAGAGCCTCACTGGCTCTTCTTTTTTATTTTTTGATAAAATGCAAACATACCGGCGCCTTCACCGCGATGTCCTGATGCGTATCCGTTAATGCCCCCGTTTTATTGTTAAATGCCCATACCTGAACCTTGTGGTCATCTTGGCAAGCGACATAAACAAATCGGCCGCTCGGGTCAAAGGTGAAATTTCGAGGTTTGCGCCCCACGTTGGTGAAGTTGACTAATTTCAACATCCCATTGCCCTGAACCGCAAATACCGTCACCTGATTCGAACTTACGCGATTCGAGCTGATTAACCATTTTCCATTGGGTGACAAATGAATGTCTGCACTTCCTTTGTCGGGCACATTTGTTGTATCGGCAACTAAGCTTTGAACCATCTTTAATTCATTGTTTTTTACCGCAAAGACATTCACCAATCCCTTCAATTCATTGATCAGATAGGCATGCGTTCCGGCTGCATTCATGGTTAAATGGCGTGGACCCTGGCCCGCGGGAATGGGCGTAAAGGTGAAATTTTCATCCACGGTACCATCCACTAAAATTTTATGGCGATAGATCTTATCTGTTCCCAAATCCGTCACAAATAAATAGTTCTGATCTGGGGATAAAATCGTCATGTGCGCGTGTGCTTCGTTTTGACGAGTCGGATGCACGCTCGTCCCTGTGTATTTAATGTGCTGACTGACCGGCAAAATTTTCCCATTCTCTGTTTTAAACACACTTAAACTTCCCCCAAAATAATTTGCCGTGTACAAGGTTTTACTCGCCTCCCGATAAACCACAAAACAAGGACCCGTCCCGATCGTCTGACTCGAACTTATCCGCTCAAATTCTCCATTCGCCTTTCTCCGATAGGAACTCACCGCCGCTTTCCCCCCCGCTTCTTCCGTCACGGAAAACAGTAATTTCCCATCCTTGGACAAATGCTGATAGGAAGCACTGGGATTCAGTAATTCATAGGCTTTTTTGGAATGCCCATTGGCGATGTTAATATCAAAAATCTCTAAACCAGGATTTCCGGATTGGGTGTAGGACCCGACGATCAATTGATGCGTGCTCGAATCCGGCAAAAAAAACGATAAAAACGATAATACAAGACCAAATAACATAGAATTAGTTTTTAGATAAAATTAATAGACTTAAGCCCACGATGTAGAGGACTAACATATAGTTCAACATGCGTTTCGTTCCCGCATGTGCCGATTCAAATTCCTTCCAAATATAAATGCCCCAAATCGCCGCCACCACCGTAGCTCCTTGGCCCAAGCCATACGAAACCGCCGCACCCGCTTTTTCCGAGGCCAATATACTCAAGGCCATCCCGACAAACCAAATCGCTCCCCCAACCATCCCCATCACATGGTCCTTCCCCTTTCCCGCGAAATAATCCGAAAAACGCAATGGTGATCCCGAAAAGGGCTTCCGCATTTGCAGGGTATTAAAGACCAAAGAACTCAATAAAATTCCGAGTGCAAACATGACCAAAGCAGTATAAGGAGTTAATTTCCCAATCTCCGGCTGGCTAAAATCCGCCACCATCGAATCCGCCACGTATTTGTAAAACAAGCCCATCAGACACCCTGAAATGACGGAAAGCCAAAGGCCTTTTTGAGATAATTTTTCTCCATTTCCGGCACTCAATTGGCGATAAGCCCGAGCATTTAACACAATGGCCAGGCTTATCAATATGACGCCTCCGAAAATCAATTGGGGATTTCCGATGGGCTGACTGATGTAATTAACCAATACCCCCAGCACCAAGGCAATCCCAATCCCCACCGGAAAGGCGACCGACATCCCCGCAATTCCAATCGCTGCGACCAATAAAATATTCGCCGCATTAAAAAAGACGCCGCCCACAAAAGCCGATTGCAAATTGGCCGCCTCCGCTTGGTCTAAATCCGCCAAAAATCCCCGTCCCTCCTCCCCAGTACTTCCCAAGGAAAAGGCTAAGACCAAAGCACTGATCATGATGCCCAGCGCATAATCCCAGTAAAAAAGTTCGAAGCGCCAGGTGCTCGTGGTGAGTTTTTGGGTATTCGCCCAGGAACCCCAGCACAACATAGTCACTAAACAAAGCACGACCGCAGTCGCATAGGTTTCGATGATGAACATAGCTCTAACATTAATAACCGCCTAAGCGATAATATTTTTGATTGGTTTTGGTAAATGCTTTTTCCTGGTAAATAATCGCGTCAAATAACTTACAGGTCTGGCCTTCGGTCGGGTTCAATAATTTCAACCGCACCTGATGCTTGCCAGAGGGCAATTGGTATTTCCACGATATTTCATGCCGCCGCGTGGTAAAGGCCACTGGCAAATCCACTTTTTCAAACAATTGGCCATCCACATACACCTCTACCTGAAAAGCAAAAGGATCAAGCGACGCCCATTTGGCCATTTCCCCCCGCACCACAAAGCCATTCCCTTCGAAATCAAAGCTGTATTCATTCACTAAATTTTTCCCAATCACAATTTTTTCCACCGGATAGGAATCCGTGAAACTTTGCTCAAAAGCTACCGCCACGGGCGCCTCGCGCGGAATAATCACCTGATCGCCCTGAACAGAACCTCCGTTATTTTTAATGTTTTGAATCGCATGCTGATACCCGATCGTATATACGTCATTTAATGATGTGCTCGTGTACTTAAAATCGATGTCCTCCGCTTCCTTGAGGCCTAATTTCCAATAGGCGGGAATTTTATTGTAGCCTAACATCGTTCCCAAAATTCCACCAGCCGACGAAGGATTGCAATCCGCATCTTGACCGCAACGCGTTGTGATTTCCATGGTTTTGGTAAAGTCCCCATTGCCGTATAAAAGACCGATGACCACATAGGCGGAATTGACGGTGGCGTCGATGTTGAAAGGCGCAAAAACCCCATCCGGGCAACCAATATCATCCGCCCATTTCGCCTGCAGCGCGGCCCAAGTCCGTTTCCAGTCGGTAGGATATTGCTTGTGCCAGCGCACCACATCCGCGATGCATTGATAATACTTACTTTGTTTTGGAATCGTTTTTAGGGCTTCATTTATCACATAGGGAATGTCATTTGACACAAAAGCCAAGGTATAACAGGCCCCTAAAAAGACGCCCCCATAATAGCCATCGCCATAATTCATGATGTGGCCAATTTTATCTGAAATTTTCGAAGCGACATTCGGCATGCCGGGTGACATCAAACCCGCAAAATCACATTCAATTTGGTAATCAATACAATCCGCATGGGGATTATTTTTCCAATGCCCTGACGCCGGAGGCATCATCCCATGTAAAATATTGTAGCGCCCCGCCTGATTGGCATGCCAAAGCGCATAACCTGCATTCGCATAGGCTTTCGCATGAGACTCAATCGGCGCTTGCAAACCTTCTTTTTGGAATACTTCCACGAAGGTGAGGTCCATATACAAATCATCGTATAGTCCTGGGTTTTCGAGCATCGTTTTTTTCAAATAGCCGTCGTACCAGGGAATCGGCTGATAAGCATTAATGATCGTTCCATTATAGCGAAATTCCATGGGTCCACCGAAGGTCACCCCGATGGTCTGGCCAGCCCAGCCGCCCCGAATTTTATCTTGTAAAGTTTGGGTAGACATGCGAATCGTTCCGCTTTGTGCCAACAACATCGCGGGCAATAAAATCAATCCAATGATGAGTTTTTTCATGAGTTTTTAGGGCTAAATGATTGGGTTACATACAGGCGCATGAGCTGGTCTATGAATTTTTTTACATCTATTTTCGTGCCTATTTCGGCATTGGGTGGCTTAGTGGGATCGATGCGCGTGAATCCGTTTTCGTCGACATACACATGTACTTTTTCCGTGTTGAATAGGATTGGGTCCTTGGCCATCGCAATCGCCACGGGGTCGAAGAGCGTGGGTGTTTCTTGTCCCCATAGCACATAAAGACCACTAAGGGCATTTGTCAGCGGCGACTGTCGCTGCAACAGAATGTCTCTTTTCCCTCGATCAAGTTTCACCATGGATGTCACATCTAGGCCCGCATAGGCGATATGCGCGCCGGATTGGACGAACATTTGGGCACTCGGGATGTCACATAAGACATTCCATTCCGGATCGATGGGCGAATTCGGCGCATAGCCGGAACGGAAGGAACCGAACATGGCATATATTTTTTTACTTAAGCGCAATGTGCCGGGTTTTGCCTTTTCTACATCGGCCAAATTCGTCACCGGCCCCACCGAAAACACGATTACCTCACCTGGGTATTTTTGAAGCATCTCGCTAATGAAATGGGCGGCGGAAGAATTCTTTTGTACGGATAAAGGGCCCTCGGGATAGGGTGTGCCAGAAGTCATCGCTAAGGTAGCATGGCTTGCTGGTCGCTTATTCGTTGGGGTCTTTACGCTTTCGGCATTTTTTGGCTTAAATCCTTTGGCCCAATAAAACTGATCGGCATACCAATTCGCGCGCGTAGAACTCGAGGAGGTATTTCGGCCCGCATAGACGGGAATGTGCGTTTGACCCGTTTCGACTAAGAATTTTTTGGCGAGCAAAGCCCGGTCTTCCGTCCGGCCATAACACGTGGTGATGCCGAGAATTTCGTAGTCGGACTGGAGGGTCAACAAATACGCCAGCGCATAGGCATCATCGATATCATCCCCCAAATCACAATCAAAAATCACCTTTTGTTTTTTCGTGCTAGGGTTTTGTCCCAAAACAAAAAAGGGAAGCAAAAGGACTAAGCATACATATTTCCGCAGGATCATAGCTCGTGAAGATAAGGCATCGAAGCCTGAGCTCCCATGCGTGTAACGGAAATGGCGGCGGCTTTACATGCAAACGCAATCGACTCCGGCCAAGTCATTCCCTGACTTAATCCCACCACCAAAGACCCATTAAAGCAATCCCCCGCCGCGGTACTATCTTGGGCTTCCACCTGAGGGGCCGACATGTGATGACTTTCAAAGGCCGTCGCGTACCACACACCTTGCGCGCCCAAGGTAATCAGCACATGCGGAACGCCTTTTCTCAATAAAACATCTGCCGCTTTTCGGGCAAAATCCGGATCGTTCAGCGAAATGCCTGTGAGGAGGGAAGCCTCTGTCTCATTCGGTGTGATCGCATGCAATCGTGGGAAAATGGAATCAGGTAAGTCCGCAGCGGGCGCCGGATTTAAGATGACGTGCAGGCCTTTTTGATGAGCCATTTCGATGGCAAATGTAACAGTAGGTAAGGGAACTTCTAATTGGATTAACACATAATCGCCCCGCTGAAAAATCGAAGACGCTTCTTCAATATCCGATGGGCTTAATTGCCCATTCGCCCCTGAGGCTACCGTAATGCTATTTTCGCCCTTTGCATCCACATTGATGAGGGCTACGCCCGAGGGATACTCGACGTCTTGATATACAAAATCAGTTTGGATACCCGCCCCTTGAAATTGCTTTTTTGCCATGTCCCCAAACAAGTCTTGGCCCACTTTACAAATAAAGTGCACCTGACCCCCCAAACGAGCCGCTGCCACAGCTTGATTCGCCCCTTTACCCCCCGGATTCATGAAAAAATTACCACCCAAAATGGTTTCACCAGGTGCGGGAATTTTGGCCGTTTTGATTACCATGTCGGTATTCGAGCTACCGATGACAATGATCTTGGGCATGGGAAATAGGTTTAAGCTTAATTTTTCCCAGTAATATACTATTTATTTTTTGATAAATGCGAGGAGATTTGCCATCTCTTTTACATTGATATTTGCTTCCAAGCCATTGGGCATGGCCGAAATACGTGTGTCTTTTTTCGATTTAATCTGCGATTTAGAGATATTTTGCACAGTTCCACCCATTAATTTTAACGCGATACTTTGGTCATTTTCAGAGGTGATGATGCCACTTAATCGGCTTCCATCGACTAATTCCACTTCCCATTGGCCATATTTGTCGGCAATCGAATTATTGGGATTGATGATTTCAGTAATGATGGAAAGTGCATTCCGACTCTTGAGCGTATTTAAATTCGGCCCAAATTCCACGCCGGCTAAGTTCTTAATTTTATGACATGAAATGCAATTCGCTTCAAAGACCTTTTGGCCCGCCACTACATCACCTGACATATCCGCCGCAGGCAAATAATTCTGTAAAATTGCCTTCCGATCCTCCGCAATCGCCAGCACCGAACGCGCTAAGGCCCGAACCCCCTTATCATAATAATTCATCAGTTCCACAATCTGTGGCCAGGCTAAATCCGAACGTTTGATGTTATTTTTCTTCACCTCTTGTAAAAGCGATGTCACATAATTTTCATTGAATAAGAGGTATTTAATCCAGGCTTTTTTCGCTTTTTCCTCCAAAGAGCCATAAAATAAATTCACTTGTTTCAAGTCCTGTGGATTCAGTTTTTTAGGCAAGGATTCGATGGCCGCCACTTGCAAATGCGCTGGATTTTTCGAACTGATCAAGCGGATTAATTGCTCCTGAATTTTAGGACTACGACTCAGTGCCAACAGCGCCAAAGCATCACTTTGGAAATCCGCATCTTTCGACGCCTGAAATTGCTTATCGATGCTAGCCAAAGCCACCGTGTTCGAAGGCATTCCTGTCGTGCCCAGGAGTGAAATAATCGATTTCCTTAATTCCCCATTTTTTGTTTGGCCAAATGTACCCAATAGCGATTCCTTTTGCGCCACCGTGATTGGGAAATTCGTTTTTACTTCGTGTAAATAGGTGGCTACGCCTTTCAGCATCGCCGCCTGCCACCAATCATTCGCCGGATTTTGATCAATCGCCATCGAGATAAATTGGCTATCCCCTTTTTTAACTAATGTCGCCGATAAATAACTAAAAAATGCCGATTTACCAGGTGACGCTTGCCCCCCCAAGGCCTTTGCTGAAGATTCCAATAATCCCTTTTCTGCATGTTGGGATGCCGCAATCGCCGCTATTCCCGTCCAATGGTCATCGATGTCCTTTTTCAATACACCCGCCCGAAGGCTTGCGGCATTGGGTAAATTCAAGAAGCTCGAGGAACAAAGCCATTGGAAACGTACCCGTGGAGAAGGATCCTCAGCCATGGCGACCAATTTGGAATGTATGTCTGAATTTCCCTGAAAACCTGGTTTCCCCATCACGCGATCCGCGATTTGTAAGGCATTTTCTCGAATACCTTCCGAAGAAGAACCCAAGGCATTCGCCAGATCTTTGGCATCTAAGGTACCCCAATCGTACAATAACCAGAGCGCCTGAACGGTCCCAAGGGCATGGTCATTCGCCACGATTTCTTTGAGTTGTTTACTCACCCGTTTATCTGCCCGCTCAAACAATAAGCGCTGCGCGGTTCTGCGGTACCAGCCATTTTCATGGCTTATTAATTCGGTTAATTCTTCTGAGCTTTTTCCGGAGAGACGAACACGGTTCATCCAATCCATCCCGCCAGTTCCCTTTTTCGTGATGCGGTAAATACGACCTTTGGTGGATCCGTTGTACAAGGCCCCACTGTTGTTCACCTCGTCCGACATCCATTCTGGATGCTCGACCAATTGCCGATAATAATCAATCACATACAGCGCTCCATCTGGCCCCACGTAAAAATTCACCGGGCGAAACCACGGGTCTTTGGAGGCTAAAAACTCCTTTTTCTCCAACAAGCGCTTGCCCGTAAACGTCGCACCCTTGGATTCAATCTTATCCGCATGGATTAAATTATGCACCGGCTCTCCAATAAACGTTACGTTTTTAAAGTTATCCCCAAAGGCCCCGCCATCATACCAAGTGATCCCACAACTCGAAGTAACGACCCCGATATCGGTCAATAATTGATGATTTGGATTCTCGGAAATCGGATACACCTCACAGGCATCTCCATGATCTGGAATTTTTTCCATGGCTTCCGCGATGACCAAATGTTTGTTGGCATTTACATAACGCGCATCGATGACCTCATGAAACAAGTGATCCGCGTTGTCTGTATAAAACCGGCGACCCCATGGATCTGTCGTGTGTCCATATTGTGTTTCGCCCGAAAGGGACTCGATTTGATAGGAATCCGGTTTAAATCGGACATTCCGCCCATTGCCATTTTTGGGGAGAAAAGCCGCATCTGCTTTTCCTGGGTAGCGAATTTCACTCCCTTTATCGCCAAAAATATTTTCGTAGGAGAAGGAATTGATGGCCCCAGAATGACCCAAATAGATCCAATTGTCGATGCCAAATTTGGGCGTATTCATATTATGTTGCGGGTTTGACAAGGAAAATCCCGTCAAAATCACCTCGCGCTTATCCGCTTTTTGATCGCCATCCGTATCCTCGAAATACAGGATATTTGGGGAATCTGCCACGATGATTCCCTTTTTCCAACGCATGAGGCCCATGGGAAGGGTGAGGCTATCAGCGAAAACAATGCTCTTATCGGGATAACCATCGTCATTCGTGTCGATGAGCTTTCGAATTTGTCCCTTTTTACTTAAATCCAGTGGATACCCCGGCATTTCTGCGACATACCAATTCCCATCTTCGTCAATTTCCATCGCGACCGGATCGCCCAATAGCGGTTCTGCGGCAACTAATTCCACCTCGAAGCCATCCATCACCTGGATCGAATTGAGGGCTTTTTGAAGTTCTTCGGATAAAGCAATTTTCGGTTTTTCTTTTTCTTGACAAGCAAAAAGCAAAAGACTGAATCCTAGGATAATTTTTTTCATTGTAAGAGGTTTTTGGCATTTGAAATTTAAAAAAAATATTGAATCAATACATGTTTTGACCCTGCATTCTATAAATTTTGTTCATCGACTTTACCCAAATGTCATTTTTATTTAGTTAGATTTTCACGGATATGCTGAATTTTGAATGTCTTATTATAAATTGCGTTCAAACCTATTTAAACCTACATGAAATTCCTTCCTTTATTGGCACTTTTAGCCATATTGAGTCCCGCTTTCGGACAAAAAATACAATCTGAATTTATTTACGAAACAGCTCCTTTTCCTTCTTGTCATGCCTCGACGATCGAGGATACGCCCAAAGGCCTGGTTGCGGCCTGGTTTGGCGGTACGGCAGAGCGCAATAAGGATGTGGGAATTTGGGTAAGTCGGATCGTCAATGGCCAATGGACCGCGCCAGTCGAAGTGGCCAATGGCGTTCAAAACTCCAATTTACGCTACCCAACCTGGAACCCCGTGCTCTTCCAAATGCCCAAAGGGGAATTAATCTTATTTTATAAAGTCGGCCCTACGCCCTCTTCTTGGTGGGGGATGATCAAACGGTCCACGGACAACGGCATCACCTGGTCCGCCGCCGAAAAACTACCCGATGGCATTTATGGCCCGATTAAAAACAAACCTGTTTTATTGAAAAATGGCACGCTTTTATGCCCAACCAGTTCAGAAGACAATGGCTGGCGCGTGCATTTCGAAATGACTAAGGACGGCGGTAGAACCTGGACAAGGACCGAGGCCATTAACGACGGGAAAGAATTTTCTGCCATTCAGCCCAGTGTGCTGTTTCTACCAGATGGTCGCTTGCAATTGCTTTGCCGGAGTAAAAACAATGTCATTTTAGAATCCTTTTCTTCGGACCAAGGAACCTCCTGGTCTGCCTTGAAAGCCACTTCCTTGCCGAATCCCAATTCGGGAACTGACGCGGTGACCCTGAAAAATGGCCAACACGTACTCGTGTACAACCACGTCACGAAAGAATCTAAAGCCTGGGGAGGTAGTCGCTCGCCTTTAAACGTAGTCATTTCGCCTGACGGACAAACGTGGAAAGAAATCGCCATTCTCGAAAACGAACCGAAGGCCGAATTCTCCTATCCGGCTGTCATCCAAACCAAAGACGGCAAAATCCACATTACCTACACGTGGAAAAGACAAAAAATCAAACACGTCGTAATCGAACTATAGCATGAGTTTACCCATGGTTGATTTATTCATTATTGTCGCTTATCTCGTCAGCATGATTGGGATTGGGGTCTATTTTTCTCGGAAAAACAGTAGCTCGGAACAATTTACCACCGCCTCCGGAAAAATCCCGGGTTGGGCATTAGGGCTCAGTTTCTATGCGACCTTTCTTAGTGCAATCACCTTTTTAGGCGATCCAGGGAAGTCCTTTGGGTCTAACTGGAATCCTTTTGTCTTCAGCCTTTCCATTCCATTTGCCGCCTTTGTGGCTACCAAATTTTTCGTTCCTTTTTACCGGGGTAGTGGTGAAATTAGCGCGTATACGCATTTGGAAAAACGATTCGGTTCCTGGGCCAGAACCTATGCGATGTTATGTTTTATCATGACTCAGCTTGCGCGTATGGGGACCATTTTTTATGGCATAGCCTTGACGCTGAATGCGTTAACGGGCGTGGATATGCGATTGATTATCATCGTATCGGGTCTTTGCATTATTTTTTATACAGTGCTTGGGGGAATGGAAGCGGTGATTTGGACGGAGGTGATTCAGGCGATTATCAAGACCTTAGGGGCTTTGTTGATTCTCGGAATTATTTTATCCCAAGTGGGCATCGAGCAGGTCATCAGTCAGGGAAGTGCCGAACATAAATTTGACCTCGGAAAAATGACTCCCGATCTAAGTACGAGTTCTTTTTGGGTGGTACTCATGTATGGATTTTTCATTAACCTGACCAATTTCGGGATTGATCAAAATTACATTCAACGCTACCATACAGCTCAAAACACCCAAGATGCGGCCAAAAGTATTTGGCTTTGTGCGCTCTACTATTTGCCGGTTTCCTTTTTGTTTTTCTTCATCGGAACCGCGCTGTATGTCTTTTATGGCCAAAATCCGGACTTGATTTTGGAGTTAAAACAACAAGTTTCCTTGGAAAAAAATATCCCTTTGGAAGCCCTTAGCGCGGCTGATTATGGAGATAAAGTCTTGCCCCATTTCATGAAGACGCAGATCCCAACCGGCTTCTTAGGAATCCTAATGGCCGCCCTTTTATCGGCCGCCATGAGTACCATGAGCAGCGGCATGAACAGTTCGGCGACGGTATTCCTCAAAGACATTTATATACGCTATGTGAATCCAGAGGTTAGTGCCGCCAAACAATTGAAAATTCTGCATATCGCCACGGTGGTGATGGGACTATTGGGAATTACGTTTGGAATTAGTATGATTGGTGTGAAAAGTTTATTGGATGTCTGGTGGAAATTATCGGGCATTTTTGCGGCGGGCATGTTAGGTATTTTCTTGATGGGATTCCTGAATAAACACATTGAAAATTGGCAAGCCAAAATCGCCGCGACGGTCGGTATTATCATCATTGCTTTGATTTCCTTTAAAGACGCATTGCCGGAATCGCTTCGAATTCCATTGGATTCGAAAATGACGGTGGTGGTGGGGACCCTAAGTATCGTCGGGACCGGATATCTCCTCTCTAAACTTGTTAAAAAATCCTCATGACATCGAATTCATTACCCGAAGGTTTTATTCCCGTGATGTTGACCCCATTTTTGGCGGATGGCCAAGTGGATTACAAGGGTTTGGAATTATTAACCGACAAATATATTCAATGGGGCGCCAAAGGTCTTTTTGCCAATTGCCTTTCCAGTGAAATGTACGAACTCAGTAGCCAAGAACGCTTGGATGTCGTCAATACCGTTGTCCGTACGGCAGCCGGCCGGGTGCCCGTCGTGGCCACAGGAACCCTAGGTGGATCCCTGGAGGAAATGGCTGATTTCTCTAAGCGTCTTTGGAGCATGGGGGTTTCGGCGGTCATCGTGTTGAATAATATTTTGACCCTCGAATCGGAATCGGATGCAGTATTTTTGGACCGCATGCATGCCTTTATGCAGTTGACACCGGGAATCCCGTTGGGGATTTATGAATGCCCCGTGCCCTATAAGCGCCTGATTACGGTGGAAATTTTGGAAAACCTATTGCCTACTGGCCGCCTCGTGTACCATAAGGATACCAGTTTGGATATCCAACAAGTACGTGACCGGGTCAAGGCCGGAGCGAATGATAACTTTGGTTTATATGATGCCTATATGGGCCATGCGGTCCTTTCCTTGCAGGCGGGTGCCAAAGGACTTTCGTGCATTCAGGGCAATCTCTTTCCCGAATTAATCGTTTGGCTCTGTGCACATGCGCGCGATGCCTCGAAAAAAGCAATCGTAGATGAAGTGCAAGCATTTTTTGCGAATAACATGGATCCGATGCATGCGGTTTATCCGACAGCAGCCAAATATGTGCTTCAAAAAAACGGATTTCCGATGGACTTGTATACGCGTCGGGATGTGGGGACACTTACCGACGAACATAAAGTCGAATTAGATCGATTAATCGCGGAAGGCCAGGCCTTATTGCTTAAAACTCGACAATAAACCCGATCGTCGGCGTCACCGAAGCCTTATCGTTTCCTAATAATACCGGAATGGCATTACTACCATTTGACGTCATCGGCTTTCCGTCCGCGGTTGCGAAGGCTTTGTTGTCCTCCGTCCGTTTGAAGGCATAATACGGGGCGGCATCTGCGGCTGCGATGTACCAATTGGTCACATCCAAAAACAAATCAATCGTCGTGTTTTTTAGATTGTATTTCTTATCGATCCGCACATCGCTGGAATGAAAACTTCGAAGGCGTTTGGTGTTCAATTGGCCATAATCCAATATCCCCAATCCTTGACTCAAGAAATTTGTCCGCGAGGAGGTTTCATCAAATGGCGTGTAAGGCGCACCCCCTTGGTAACGGAACCTGAGTCCCAATTCCCAATTTCGCGGGAATTTATAGCCCCAGGTCAAACTGAGTAAATGGCGGTTATCCCAACTGCTAGGTACCATAATTCCATTTAAACCGCTATATGAACTGTTGTAATACGTATAAGAAAGAATCCCAAAAAACTTATCAGTCAATTTTTTCTGGGCAAAAAACTCAAAACCATAGGCCTCGCCCTTGCCGGTGGTGCGAACGGCCTCGTTTCCAAGTACGTTAAAATCTCCCCCTAAATTCGCCAATGAAATGCCTTTATTCACGGAAATAGGCACATTTCCGTAATTTTTAACAAAGCCTTCTACCGTAAATCTTAGAGCTTCATTGACTAAATATTCAAGGCCGAGGACGTAGTGGTCAGAGGATTGGTAGTCCGCATTTTTATTCACTAATTTTCCTGCGTTATCCGCAAAACCCAAAATCGTGTAAGGAGCTAATTTGAAATATCGGCCAATGGAGCCATTCAGGGTCCATTTTTCAGACATGACATAACTTAAGGAAAGTCGGGGCGAAAGGGTTTTTAAGGGATCAGAACCCGTTTCGGTAAATGAATTCATATCGGTCCTTAGACCCAAACTTATGCCTAATCGGGTATCAAAAAAGGCCTTGCTCGCTTGTCCGAAAGACCCGTATTTCGCGAAGGTACCGAGCGGGCTGTTGAACTGGTATTTAATTTCTGGCTGGATGACTTGCCCTTGCAAACCATAAATTCCTTTCCTGAAAACCGCGGTGGTTTGATTCGCATAATCTACCGATTGCACGGAAAGCCCATAACTTAATTTCCATCCATTGATATTTTGATTGGCATCAAAACGTATTTTATTTTCGGTTTCACGGGATTGCAAGGAAAGGTTGATCTGATTGGGGTCTTTCAACTGGTTATCTTCGTATTTCCGTATATCATTATCGAAGGCGTTTCGGCTGATGGCCAAGTTGTAATAGCCATTTTCAGTCAAGTGTTTCAAGGTTACCCCTGTCGTATAATTCCATTGACTAATAATCGGGTTTGAATTGTAGATGTAGAGTTTTTCGGGCGTTTCTTTCTTGATTGTCGAAAAGCTAAAATCGTCAATCGCCCCTAATGCCATAAAGGAAATACTCGTTTTGGCATTGATTTGGTGGGTAATTTTGGTTTGAAAATCCCAGAAATTTGGACGGATTGGAATGTCCAAGGCTTGGAATAAAAACTGCAAATAGGACCGCCGCGCGGAGGCTAAAAAGGTTGTTTTGCCTGATTTTGCTAGAGGCCCCTCCGTTGTTAGCGCGAATTCAGTCGCACTTAAACGGACGTTTCCTTGGAATTTATTTGGGTTCCCGCTGCGCTGGCGAAACTGAAACACCGAACTTAGCGCATTGTCATATTTCGCATCAAAGGCCGAGGAGCTCAATTTTACATCCTCAATAAAGGATACATTTAGCATCCCTTGCGGGCCGCCGCTGCTTCCTTGGGTTTGAAAATGGTTTAACACCGGAATTTCAATTCCATCTAAATAATAGACGTTTTCATTGGGACCCCCTCCGCGAATGATGATGTCATTCCGAAACCCGCCTCCTTGCGCGCCGCCTCCCACGCCGGGAAGCGTTTGGATGACTTTGCTAATGTCAAAATTACCACCCGGATTGCTTTTGATTTCTTCGGTGGTGAGGCGTTGGACACTTAAGGGAGATTCAAGTGTGGCGACTTTGGCGCTTTTCCGATTTTGGGTTACGATGACCTCGTTTAATTCTTGGTTTTCGGGGCTTAATTCGATGTTGACAAATAACTCATTTCCTGCATTCAGGACTAAATTGAAAAGTTTGGCCTTTTTATAGCCCAGCATGCTGACGCTGAGGTTGTATGATTTGAGGGGAACTTGGTTGATTCGGAAAAAGCCTAAGCTATCACTTTGTGCGCCTTTGCCGCTTCCATCCAGACTGATATTGGCGCCACTGATTACTTGTTGGGTGCTTTGGTCGATGATTTTTCCGGAAATACGGCCATTTTGTTGGGCCTGTAGGGAGATGACAGAGCACAACAAGCACGTGAGTAAGAACAAATTTTTCATGTTCATGAAACCATTAGAAAGCGAAAAAGTTTAGGATTATTTTTTGGGCAAGTATTTTTCGTAGGCTTTTGTAGGCACGGGACTTTCGATATCACGAAGGGTTTCCGCGGGTTTATCCCAATCCAAATAGCCTTTTGCCCAGGCGAATGCGAGGCCTAATGCGAGGATGCTAACAAAAATAAACATTTCGACCAAGGCAAATGTTGGCCAGGCAGGAGCTGCTGCGGCGATACGTTTATTGCCAAAAACTACAGCCCAAGGAAATAAAAAGATTAATTCTACCTCAAACAAGACAAAAAGTAAGGCGATCACATAGAAACGAGGATTGAAACGAATGTTCGCATTTCCCACAGGGGCTTCCCCAGATTCGTAGGTGCTGAGTTTTTCGACATTCGGTCGGGAAGGCCGCAGTAATTTGGCCGTAAATAAAATGAGTCCTAGAAATAGAATCCCTGCGCCGATAAACGCAGCGACGTAGGCGAATTGCTCAATCATTTTTTTTCAATTTCAAATAGCCTTTGATGATGGTAAATGTCGTAATTCCTAAAAAGAAAAGGATGATGTATTGAACGTAATTGATGATCCAAGGAAATTGTTGGCCTAAATAATAGCCTCCCGCCACCAAAATCCCTACCCATAAAGCGCCGCCCACAATATTTAGGAATAAGAAACTATACCATGACATTTTACTAATTCCCGCTAAAATAGGCGTAAAGGTCCGAACCACAGGCAGGAATCGGCTGATTACCAAGGCACTAAATCCATATTTTTCGAAAAATTCTCGGGTAGAATCTAGGTGTTTTTTCTTGAAGAACATGCTGTCGGGCCTTCTTTGCAAGGAATTTCCGAAGAACCGCCCCAGCAAATATCCGATGAGCGAACCGATGACCGCCGCGCTGAAAATACTTAACAACAAGGTGGAAAGGGGCTCTTTCAATACACCCGTACCGCCAAAAACCCCGGTTAAAAAAAGCAAATAATCGCCTGGGAGAAAGAAGGCAAAAAATAAGCCGTTTTCTGCGAATACGATGAGCGTGATGACGAGTAGCCCGGATCGGATGATCGTTTCGGAGTCAGTCAATTGATGCCACAATAGATTTATTTCATCCACGATAATCGCTTGTTTGAATCGTTTTGTCTCAAAAAAATAAAATGAGCCCCTAAATATCCGTTTAATTTTCGAATTTTCTGTACATTTAGAAGATGAAAAACATAGTTGCTCTTTTTCTATTTGTACTTTTTTTCTTTGGGGCTCTTATCCCGAAGGTAGGAATGGAGCAATCGTTTAAGGCCAACGAAATCCTCAAACATTTTCAGGATCATAAAAAACAAGCCAAAGGGCAATTTAGCTTTGCCGATTTTTTATGGCTTCATTATTCAGCCGATTCCAAACACGCCAAAACAACGAAACATCCCGGACTTCCTAGCATCGATTTTAGTGGAGCGATGGGCTATGTCCTTCCGGCATTAGCGTTTATTCTATTTATTCCTTTTGTCTTAAAAACTCACCGTCGCTTTTCTGCGCGTTGGGAAAATCTCTATCATTTTTCGTTAGTTCGCGTGCTTATCGCGCCGCCTAGGATCTAAAATTTGCCTTTGCATTTTTTTAGATAAATTAACAGATATATGATCAATTCCATTATTTCATTTAGTATACGCAACAAACTCGTTGTTGGTATTTTTGTCATCGGTCTCATCGCCTGGGGTGGATTCTCCCTGAGTCGATTGCCCATCGATGCCCTGCCGGACATTACTTCGAACCAAGTGCAGGTCATTACCCAATCACCCGCCCTGGCTGCTTCGGAGGTCGAAAAATTCGTTACCTATCCACTGGAAATTTCCCTGAGGACCATTCCCAATGTGAAAGATATTCGTTCGGTTTCGCGCATGGGCCTGTCCATTATTACGGTTGTTTTTGAGGATGAGGTGGCTACGGAGGTGGCGCGTCAACAGGTTTCCGAGAAACTCAAAGGGGCCGAACCCTATCTTTTAAAAGGCGCCGGAATTCCTGAAATGGCCCCTATTACGACTGGATTAGGGGAGTTCTTCCAATATACCCTCGAGGTAGATCCGGCGTTTGAAAATCAATATTCCTTGTCGGATTTACGCACCTATCAGGATTGGATCGTAAAACGCCAATTGCTCGGAATCAAAGGCGTCGTGGAAGTAAGTTCCTTCGGGGGAAACCTGAAACAATACGAAGTGGCCATCGATCCCGAGCGTTTGCGGGCCACGAATATTTCCATTGACCAAATATTTAATGCCTTGGAAAATAATAATTCCAATTCGGGGGGTAGTTATTTGGAAAAAGGAACGGATGTGTATTTCATTCGTTCGGAGGGAATGCTGACCTCCCTGGAAGACATCGAAAATACGGTCGTGAGTCAGCGGGGGAGCGGAGGATTGCCTGTATTGGTGAAGGATGTGGCGAAGGTTCAATTTGGCAAAGCGGTCCGCTATGGGGCGATGACACGAAATGGGGAAGGAGAAGTGGTGGGGGCAGTCATGCTCTTGTTAAAGGGTGCGAATGCGAATAACGTTGTCAAAGACGTGAAGGAGCGCATGGACATTATTCAAAAAACCATGCCGCAAGGAATTAAAATTGTACCCTTTTTGGACCGCAGCGTGTTGATTGGAAAATCGATCTCGACGGTGGAAAAGAACTTATTAGAAGGGGGCCTTATCGTTGTTTTCATTCTCGTGCTTTTATTAGGGAATTTACGCGCGGGTTTGATTGTGGCATCTGTGATTCCACTTTGCTTGTTATTTGCGTTTGCGCTGATGAATATTTTCGGAGTGTCGGCGAATTTAATGAGTTTAGGGGCGATTGATTTTGGCTTGATTGTGGATGGAGCCGTCATTATTGTTGAGTCCATCATTCATCGACTCCATGCCCATCGAAAAGGCGAGGTGATGAGCCAGCATGCCATGGACGAGGAAGTGAATATTTCGGCACAAGCCATTTTTAAGTCGGCGGCCTTCGGGGTGATCATCATTTTGATTGTGTATTTACCGATTATGGCGCTTGGGGGCATCGAAGGGAAAATGTTCCGCCCCATGGCACAAACGGTTAGTTTCGCGATTTTAGGGGCCTTGATTTTATCCCTTACGTATGTGCCGATGATGTCTGCTTTGTTTTTAAGCAAAAAAATCAGCCATGACATTACCATCGCGGATCGCATCATGGGAACCTTGTACCGAGGATATAAACCGATGGTTGATTGGGCACTGTCACATCGCCGCTGGGTCGCCCTCGCCTCCGTCCTATTGTTTTTTGGAAGCATCGGCCAATTTACAACTTTGGGAGGAGAATTTATTCCTGAATTGAATGAGGGGGATTTTGCGGTGGAGGCGATTTTGCCAACCAACGCTTCCTTATCTCAAAGCATCAAAGCCAATACCGCAGCGCAAGCCTTGTTATTGAAACAATTTCCCGATGAAATCAAACAGGTGGTGTCGCGGATTGGGGCGTCTGAGATCCCAACTGACCCCATGGGGATCAATTCCTGCGACCTTTTAATCATCTTAAAAGAGCCTTCCGAATGGAAAAAAGCCAAAACGATGCCGGAATTGGAAGAGAAAATGGACCGTGCCTTGGATGCATTTCCGGAGGTGAATTTTGAATTTACCCAACCGATCCAAATGCGCTTTAACGAACTTATCGCCGGCGTAAAATCAGACATTGCCATTAAAATTTTTGGCGAGGATTTAGGAGAATTATTCGAACATGCGACTGATGCGGCTCGCTACATTCGGAAAATTGACGGTGTGGGGGATATTAAAGTGCAGCAGATTGATGGGATTCCGCAATTGGTCGTGAAATTTAACCGGGCCAAAATCGCGCAATACGGCCTGAATATTCAGAATGTCAATCGTGCTATCAAAATGACCTTTGCCGGCGAAACAGCTGGAATCGTGATGGAAGGAGAAAAGCGCTTTGATCTGGTGGTTCGCATGGATTCTACGCACAGGACCGATATTCAAAACCTGCGGGATTTATACATCGATTTGCCCAATGGCTCCCAAATTCCCTTGCAAGAAGTGGCCGAGGTGGATTTTGAAAATGCACCTGTGGAAATTTCAAGGGACAATACGCACCGTCGGATTACCATTGGCATCAATGTCCGTAACCGGGATGTGGAATCGGTCGTGGCGGATATCCAACAAGTCATGAAGAATAAAATCACCCTTCCAGCCGGGTATTATGTAACCTATGGAGGAACGTTCGAAAATTTACAGGCCGCGAAATCTAGGCTTTCCCTGGTGGTGCCTATCGCCTTGGCTTTGATTTTTGTTTTGCTCTTTTTTACCTTCCAAAGCTTTTTGGAAGCGGCCATTATTTATTTGGCCATTCCCTTGTCGGCAATCGGCGGAATTTGGGCCCTTTGGTTGCGGGATATGCCCTTTTCGGTATCGGCGGGTATTGGATTTATCGCGCTTTTTGGGGTAGCGGTGTTGAATGGAATTGTGTTGCTTTCGTATTTTAAGCAGTTGGCCGACGAAGGTCTTAGCGTCTCCGAACGCCTCAAAAAAGGCTTAGAGTTAAGGTTCCGACCTGTGATAATGACCGCTGCCGTAGCTTCCTTGGGCTTTTTGCCGATGGCCATTAGTCAATCGCCGGGGGCGGAAGTGCAAAGGCCTTTGGCGACCGTTGTCATCGGAGGCTTAATTACCGCTACATTTTTAACCCTAGTGGTGATCCCGGTTGTGTATTCGATTGTGATGGGACGCCGAGAAAAGGCATTGAAGGCAAAATCCTTGGGGATGATTATCTTGTTGGTATTGATGAGTTTTGGCACATTTGCGCAATCTGTTCCACGATTAAGTTTGGAACAATGTATGCAAGAAGCTATGCAGAAAAATGGATTATTGCAGACGGGCCAATTGGAAATTCAGACCGCAGAAGCCCTTATTCCGTCCGGGCGTGATGTACCGAAAAGCACATTGGATTTTCAATACGGGAAAACGCAAACCTATTTCAGTCAGGATTATACGGTGATTGCGAATCAAAACATTCCTTGGCCTACGCAATTACGTGCGCAAGTGAAGGCGCTGGCCTCTCAAAAAATGCTGGCGGAAAAGCGATTGCAGGTAACGCAATTACTCGTTAAGGCCAGTGTCAAATGGTATTATTACCAAATTTTGCTTCAAAATCAGCAAGCTAAATTCTTGCAAAAGCAAGACAGCATGTATACGCAGATGAAGCGTGCGGCCCAACTAAAATTCAAAGAGGGGGAAACAAATCGCTTAGAATTAGTGGCCGCGGAGGCTCGCTTACGGGAGTTTGAACAGAAAATGAAGGCATTGGAAATGGAACGAAAGGTGAGTTATCAGCAGTTGGCCTATTGGACCAATCATCCGGAACCCTTTCAGATTGCGGGCTTGGAAAAAGTCATGATGGCCGCTCCGGCGAAATCGAATGCCTTATTGAATAA
Organism: Cytophagaceae bacterium; assembly: GCA_947450365.1. GTDB lineage: Bacteria > Bacteroidota > Bacteroidia > Cytophagales > Spirosomataceae > Aquirufa. Next base: position 12,619 of record CANFVE010000025.1, on the reverse strand, counting down.
TCCACAAATTCAGGTGCTGGACCAACAAGTTGAAACCGGCAAATTACAAGTCCAAGTCGAGCGCGAAAAACTCAAACCTGATTTGCGAATCGGCATGGTGTCTCAAAGTATCGAAAATCATGGCGGACAAAATTTCATTCAAGCGGGTGTGGGGATCCCTCTTTTTGCCAAAGGGCAGAAGGCGAAAATTGCCGCTTCTGAAAAACAAGTTAAAGTTTATGAAAGCCAAAGAGCCCAAAATATGGCTCAATTACAAACCGAATTGGAAACAAATTTGGCCCAACTGACAAAATACCAAAGTTCCCTCGCCTACTACGTGGCGACGGCCTTGCCGCAAGCGGATTGGCTGGAAAAAGTGGCGCTGAAAAGTTACCAACAAGGCGAAATTGAATACGTGGAAATGTTACAAAATGCCCAACAAGCTTGGCAAATTCGCGAGCAATATTTACAGGAGCTTTTGGCTCATAATCAATCCATTATACAAATCGAAACGATCTTAGGAAATGAATAATTCAATCAAAATAACGAGTCTTTTTCTCGCGCTGCTTGTCATCGCCTGTGGAAAAAAAGAGGAAACGGCAACGGCCAGCGCCCCGATATCCGAAATTAAATTAACCCCAGAGCAAAAGCAAAATGCGGGAATTTCCTTCGGAGAATTTCAGGAAAAGGAAATGGCAGAGGAAATCACTTGCACGGGATTAGTGGATGTTCCCCCGATTTCCCAGGCATCGGTTTCTTTGCCTATTGCAGGGTATGTGAAAAATACCTTTGAACTTTTACCGGGTAAAAAGGTGGCGAAAGGAGAACTGTTAGCGACGATTACGAGTTTGGAATACATTCAAATGCAGCAAGAATATTTGCAGGCGATGAGTTCATTGAATTTATCGAATTCAGAAAAATCGCGTCAGCAAGTGCTTAGCAGTGAGGAAGTGGGATCAAAGAAAAAATACCAACAAGCCGAAGCTGATCAAAGTAATTTGCAAGCCCAGGTACAAGGTTTGACCTTGAAATTACAGGCTTTAGGTTGTGACATGAATGTGTTGACGAAAGGTAGTATTAGTGCGGTGATTTCATTGCGTTCGCCGATTGACGGGTATATTGAGGATCAATCCTTAGCGATAGGAAAATATGTTACGCCGACGGATGCGTTGGTGAAAATTGTTGGCGTCGCACATAAGCATGTTGAATTAAAGGTTTTTGAAAAGGATTTAGGCAAAATAAAAATGGGGCAGAAGATTGCGATTCAAACCGAGGGTTCAAAGGCGGAGGCGAAGGTGTTTTTAATTGGTCGGCAGGTGGATTTATCCACTCGAACTACACCGATTCATGCGCATTTTCAGTCGGAAAAGGATGAAATGTCCTTTACGGTGGGGCAGTTTGTAAGCGCCCATATTTTGGTAGGGAATCAAAAAATGCCAACGGTTCCTCAAGCTGGTTTGGCTCGTGTGGGTAAAGGAGGATTTATTTATGTGGAGACGGCTTCGGGTGCGATGGCACAGATTCCGGTTGAGATTATCAGTTCAAACCCAGATTTCGCGGGGGTTAAACCTTTGAAGCCCGTTCCTGCGGGGAAGTTAGTCATTCAGGGCGCCTCGGCATTGGAAGCTATATTTGCGAAGGATTAGGAGATATATCCGGACCACATCGAGAAGTCGGCCCATCCTTCAGGTGGGTCGACTTTTTGGTTAAAAATACCAAACATCGTCGATCCGGAACCACTCATGGCTGCATATTCAGCGCCTAAGAGGTACATGTCCTTTTTCATTTGTTCGAGAAGTGGATAGGTAGGAAACAGGCTTTCTTCAAAATCATTGCTGATTTGAGTTTTCCATGTTTTCATGGGCAAGCAAATCGCATCAGGAAGAAAGACAGGGGCGGGTTTAGGTTTGACTTGCGCATAGGCCTGCTGAGTCGAAATGCCAAAATTCGGATAGGCGAGCAAGACAAAATAGCCATGTAGGGAAAGGGGAATGGGGCTGAGTTCATCGCCTTTTCCTTGTCCGAATTGGGCTTGATTGAATAGGAAAAATGCACAATCGCTGCCTAATTGTTGGGCATATGGCACCAAATCCTCATTTGTCAGAGGCAATTCGAAAAGATCTCGTAGGCCCATGAGCGTATAGGCCGCATCGGATGAACCCCCGCCTAATCCTGCCCCCATGGGAATGATTTTGTGGAGGTGAATGTGGACGGGAGCCATCGAAAAATCCTTTTTTAAGAGCTCATATGCCCTCACGCATAAATTGGAATTCATCGATCCTGAAATGGGAAGGCCCGAGGAGCTAAAGGAAAAATTGGGCGCGGGGCTAATTTCAAGGATATCAGTCCAGGGTATTTGGATGAAGCAGGTTTCGAGGGCATGAAAGCCGTCGCTGCGTTTCTCCGTGATGAATAGACCGATATTGATTTTTGCAGGAGGGAAAAGGACCATATTAATCTTCGAGAATATTCGTGATGGGACTAATTTTAAGGAGCAGGGAAAGGCAAAAGAAAAAGAATGCAATGCGGAGAAAGATGCCTTTGAGGTCTTCGTGTTCTTCCCAGCGTATTTTGAGTGTTCGTGTTTTCTCGAGTTGGTCTATTTCTTTGAAAATTTGGGCCAAGGTCCGTTCGTCGGTGGCTCGAAAAAATTTCCCTTGGGAGGTTTCAGCGATGCTACGAAGCGTACTTTCGTCGACAGGATCCAGGTTTGGCTGAAGACTTCCTACAGCGATTGTATACACCTTAATGCCAAAAGATTTCGCTAATTCAGCGGAGGTAATTGGGTCTAAATTCCCGGCGGTGCTGTTTCCATCGCTGAGGAGAATGGCGATTTTTTTTGGATTTTTTTCGTCGCGTATCTGATTGATTGACATACCCAGGGCGTCTCCGAGGGCGGTCCCTTGTTCGCGAATCAGGTCACTTTCAAACTGCTGTAGCGCCTGTATTAAATAACTCGAATCAGGGGTCAAGGGACTTGCTAAATAGGGGGCGCCGGCAAATGCGATGAGGGAAATCCGGTCGTTTTTTCGTTGTTTAACGAAGGCGATGGCTAATTTTTTCGCCACGCTTAAACGGGAAGGAAATACATCTTGGGTCTTCATGGATGCCGAAATGTCAATGGCCAGGGCCATGTCTACCCCTTCTTTTTTTATTTCAGAATGGACGTTTTTTTTATAGGGACTGGCAAGGGTTAGGATAACAAAAAATAGGCAGAGGCCTTGTAGGATTTCAGGAATGAAGCTTAGGAATCGGATGAATTTTTGTTGGACCAAGGGTTTAGAAAAAGACATGACGATTCGTGCCTGATTTTTCCGATGTAGGATTCGTTTAAAGGCAAAAATGACGAGTGGTAGTGGTAAAAGGTACAGAAAAAAGGGATAATCCCAGTCGTAGGAAAAGACGGATTTGACCTGAAACCAAAGGCTTAATGGATTGAATTTCATCTTTTTTGGTTTTCTGTCCGAATTTTTTCGCGTTCCTTTTGGTACACGCCATGCGCGATTTCGGTCAGGAATTTAACGGAATCCATCGTTTTTTCCGAAAAATTCCCTCCATAGATGGCCGAATCGATGGCCTGCAAAGCTTTAACGAGGCGTTTGTCACGGAGATTGTCGACCATTTCTTTCGTGGTGTACGTGGAAAAGGGTACATGAATGAGATTTTCCAAATAGCTTTTCCAAATAGAAATGGCTTTTTCTAAGTTTTGAAGGCCTTTGGGTTGGCTGGAAATAGACCGAGATAGGCGTTGATATGTGCGCCTAAATTCTAGGTTTTTCCTCCACAAACGGTATAATTGGTACCATCGAATGAATTGTTTTCCAAAAAACCAATAGAGTAATCCGCTCATTAAAAACAGAGAAACGCCGTAAATGAAAACATTTTTAAGGTCTGTTTTGGGTTGTAAGGTAGGAATCGGCATTTCCTTGAATACTTGTTCCATATCGATTTTTTCCGGGTGGGGAACTAAACGTTTTAGGAAGATGGTATCAGGTTTTGGAAAGACTTGCGTACAATCACCTCCTTGTAGGATGTAAATGGGAAGGCTAAGGCTTTGGTAATCCGCGATATCAAAAAAACGAAAGGTATATACCGCAGAATCTAGATTTCCATCGGCGGTGCTTTTGGTTTTAAAATATTCTTTTTTTACGGGTTCAAAAACGCCATATTGACGTTGAATGCCAGGAAAGAAAAGTTCTTGGTTTTTGGCGTGAACGACTTGCAAGGAATAGTGAATTGGCTGCCCTATTTTGGCAGAATCCTCTAGGAATTGACCTTTTATATGGAGGGGTCTTTCTTGCATCTTAGGATCTTACACGGAATAATTTAACGAGGGCCGGAACGAAATCTTCTCCAGCTTGGATGTAAATATGACTCGCTTGCCATTGTTTACAAAGGCTGATGAGCGCTGCTTTTTTCGTTGTAATTTCTTTTTCCACAAAGGTTCTAAAAGATTTGGCGGAGGTATTTACCCAGGTCGTTTTCCGGTTTTCTGGATCGTAAATAGGGACAATGCCCATGGGGGGCAATTTGGATTCGAGGGCATCTTGGACATGAATGACCACCAAATCATGTTTTTTGGCGATGGCTTTCAGTAGATCTTCATAGCCTTCGTCGATGAAATCGGAAAGGACAAAAACCAAGCTTTTTCGTTTGAGACATTGCATGGCGAAAAGTAGGGCGGCGCGGAGATTCGTCCCCGTATTTTCGGGCTGCAATTTGAATAACTCGGAAATGACGCGATAGCCGTGTTTTTTACCTGCGGCGGGTGGCATGTATTTTTCGTTTTTATCGGAATAGCAACAAAAACCGATATGCCCCGCTTCTTGGATGGCGGAAAAGGCTAAAACCCCGGCAACTTCTTTGAGGGTTTGTAATTTGCTATGATTTTGCCGACCGATTTGTTGGGATCCACTCACATCCATCACAAAAAACACGGTTTGTTCCTTTTCTTCTTTAAAAAGTTTGACAAAGGTTCCATGGCCTTTGGCGGTGGTATTCCAATCGATGTGGCGTACATCATCCCCATAATGGTATTGACGTAGGTCACTAAACTCTAAACCCGAACCTTTAAATACGGAGGAAAAGTTTCCGTGCATTTGGGTATTTATCGCCTTTCTGATGCGAATTTCCAGTTGCACAATGTGAGAAAGAAATGACCGAATATCCATGATATCTTGCTAAATTAGGTATTTTTTGAGCAATCCGAATGAAAAGCGACAAAAGCTTTCTAATTTGTGTTTACCTTTGAACTATGAAATACCTTGCCTTTGTGCTACTTTTTTTACTGGCCTCTTGCTCGCAATCGGGCAAGGAAGCGCGCTTGGATCAGGAAAAAATGGCTCAAATTCTGGTCGATATTCATGTGGATGAAGCCAAAATTTCAGGGATGGAAATTGTGAGTGCGGATACGAATTTGTTGCTTTTTCATGTGCTTGAAAAGTCGACGTTGAAGAAACATCGAGTGGATTCTGTAACCTTGGTCCATAGTTTTCATGCCTATGTGCGGGAGCCTAAGGAGTTTATTAAATTATATGAACGAGTAAATGAGATTATGGAGCAACGAAAAAAGGCCAGCGAAACTTCCCATCGATGACATATAAATGCTTATTTTTTTTATTGGTTTTACCTACCTACCTGATGGCACAAGTACCTATGATTCAAGGGCATCGCGGTTGTCGAGGCTTATTTCCTGAAAACTCTTTACCTGCTTTTGCCCATGCCTTGAACATCGGTGTTCGGGTTTTGGAGATGGATGTGTGTATATCCGCGGATGGTCAGGTGGTCGTGTCACATGAGCCAGTGATGAACGCTTTATACACCTCGAAGCCGGATGGAAGTCCTATCATGAAATCAGAGGAGGCTTCTTTGAATATCTTTCAAATGCCTTATGTCGAAATTAAGAAATTTGATGTGGGCCAACGCGGAAATGCTTTGTTCCCGGAACAGGTTAGGATAGCGACTTATAAGCCTTTATTGGCCGAAGTGCTTGCTTTAGGCGAAGCTTTTCGGATGAAATCGGGCGAATCGGTGTATTATAACATTGAGATTAAATCGGACCCTAAGGGCTATGGGGAGACCCAGCCGGCTACGGTCGACGAATTTTCCAAATTGGTTTGGGCCCAAATTAAAGCCCAGGTGAAACCGGAATTTGTCATGTTGCAAAGTTTTGATTTTGCGGTATTGAAATATTGGGAACGGGCGATGGGCCGAGGAGAAATTCCGAAGGTGGCTTTATCTGCTTTAGTCACGCGCAAAAGTCCGGAGGCGGTGGTGAAAGAGTTGGGATTTGTGCCGGCGGTGTATAGTTCAAATTTTACGGATCTAACGAAGCCTGTGGTGGAAAAGGCGCATGAATTGGGGATGAAGGTGATTCCATGGACGGCGAATGAGACGCAACAAATTCAGGGTTTAATCGACATGGGGGTGGATGGAGTGATAACGGATTATCCAAATCGGGCACCCAAAATCCATTGATATGTCCTTGTTTAATGAGACTTTATTGTGGTTAATGAAGCGGCGGATGCCGCGGATAGAGGCGCATTTTACGGATCCATTGGCTTTGCAGGAACAGGGATTTCAGGCTTTGTTGGCCGAAGGTCGCTTGACTGAATGGGGTAAAAAATATGGCTATGAGGAGATTCGGAATGCGGAGCAGTATCGTCGGCATGTGCCTATTTCGACCTATGAGGAGTTGTTTCCGTATATCGATCGGATGATGCATGGGGAGCAACAGGTGTTGTGGCCGAGTCAGATTTCCTGGTTTTCGAAATCGTCTGGGACGACGAATGCGCGGAGTAAATTTATTCCGGTGTCTCAAGAGTCATTGGATGATTGTCACATTATGGGGGGGAAGGATATGATAACGTTGTTGGTTCATAATAAACCGGAGACGAAGATATTTGAGGGAAAGGGCTTGTCGATTGGGGGTAGTTTGTCGAATAATCCAATGAATTCGAGTTTGTTGATGGGGGATGTGTCTGCGGTGGTGATGAAGAATTTACCGATTTGGGCGCAGATGATTCGCACGCCTTCGTTGGATGTGGCGTTGATGGAGGATTGGGATCAGAAGATTTTGCGGATGGCTGAGGAGACATCGCGGGAAAATGTGACGAGTATTTTGGGGGTCCCGACGTGGACTTTGGTGTTAATTGAAAAGATATTGGAGCTGACGGGCAAGTCGTCCATATTGGAAGTATGGCCTAATTTTGAGTTTTTGGTGCATGGTGCGGTGGCATTTGGTCCCTATCGGGATATGTTCAAGAAGCAGATATTTTCGGGGAGTGAGGTGCGTTTTTTGGAGATTTATAATGCTTCGGAGGGATTTTTTGGGATTCAGGATGATATGAATTTGCCGGATGAGTTGTTGCTCATGCTGGATTATGGCATTTATTATGAATTTATTCCGGTGATGGAAACGGGGGAGGAGGCGGATTCGATTGTGTCGCTGGGGGATGTTCGGATGGGGATTAACTATGCGATGGTGATCTCGACGAATGCGGGTTTGTGGCGGTATAAGATTGGGGATACGGTGAAATTCACGTCGTTGATGCCGTATCGGATTAAGATTACGGGTCGGACGAAGCACTTCATTAATGCATTTGGGGAGGAGTTGATCATTGAGAATGCGGAGCAGGCGGTGGCGCGGGCGAGTGGGGCGACGGGCGCGGAGATTGTGGATTATACGGCGGCACCGATGTACATGGAGGGGGCTAAACGGGGGTGTCATGAATGGGTGATTGAATTTTCGAAAGCGCCGGAAGATTTTAGTACCTTTGTGCGGGTTTTGGATGAGACCTTGCGGGAGTTGAATTCGGATTATGATGCGAAGCGTTCGTATGATATGGTGTTAGGGATGCCGCAGGTTCATGTGGCGCCAAGGGGTACATTTTATGCATGGATGCGGAGCAGGGGGAAGTTGGGCGGTCAGCATAAAGTACCGCGATTGAGTAATAACCGGACGTTTTTGGAAGGGGTAAAAACATTTTTAGAACAATAATATGGCTTTAAAGGAGACAATTGAAAATGGCATTAAGGACGCGATGCGTGCGAAGGATGCGGATCGTTTACGTGCGTTGCGTGCGATTAAATCGATGATTTTATTGGAGGAGACGTCGGGTTCGAACTCGGGGGATTTGTCGGCAGATGCGGAGATGAAGATTTTGATGAAGGCGGCGAAGCAAAGAAAGGATTCATTGGAGGTGTATGTAGCTCAAAATCGGCCAGATTTGGCGGAGAAGGAGCAGGTGGAATTGACGATTATTGAGGAATTTTTGCCAAAGCAATTATCGGATGCGGAGTTGACCTCTCGGATTGCGGAGATTATTGGGCAGGTGGGTGCGAGTTCGCCGGCGGATATGGGTAAGGTGATGGGGGTGGCGACGAAGGCATTGGCCGGTTTAGCGGATGGGAAGGCGATATCGGCGAAGGTGGGTGAATTGTTGAAAAAATAGATGATTTTGGAACAAAAGGCGATTCGGGATTTGAGTTTGGAGCAATTGAAGCAAGCTATGTTGCTTCATGGGGAGCCTGGGTTTCGGGCGAAGCAGGTGTATGAGTGGATATGGAAGAAGTCGGTTCGGAATTTCGAGGCGATGGCGAATATACCTAAAACGACGCGTGAGTGGTTGAATGCGGAGTATTCGTTGCGTTGTGTGGAGGTTGCAGAGATGCAGGTGAGTACGGATCGGACGATTAAATCGAGTTTTAGGTTGCATGATGCGCATTTGATCGAGGGGGTATTGATTCCGACGCGTGAGCGGATGACGGCCTGTGTATCTTCGCAGGTGGGATGTTCGTTGACCTGTAGTTTTTGTGCGACGGGTTATATGGATCGGAAGCGGAATTTGGAGGCATTTGAGATTTATGATCAGGTGGTGTTGATTCGGAATCAGGCGCAGGAGAAGTATGGGATTCCGTTGACTAATATTGTGTATATGGGGATGGGGGAGCCTTTGTTGAATTATGCGAATGTATTGCAATCGATTGAGATGATTACCTCGCCGGAGGGATTGGGGATGGCTTCGCGGCGGATTACGGTTTCGACGGCGGGGATTGCGAAGATGATCCGGAAGTTGGGGGATGATCAGGTGAAGTTTAATTTGGCATTGTCCTTGCATGCGGCGAATGATGAGAAGCGGAATCGGATTATGCCGATCAATGAAACGAATACGTTGGAGGCTTTGACGGGGGCTTTGCAATATTTTTATGAGAAGACGGAGAATGAGATCACGTTGGAATATATTATTTTTAATAAGTTCAATGATGGCTTAGAGGATGCGCGGGAGTTGTGGGAATTTGCCAAACAGGTGCCATGTAAGATTAATATTATTGAGTACAATCCGATTTCGCAGGCTGATTTTGTGAATGCGGAGGCGGATGCGATTGCGGCGTTTTCAGGGTTTTTGGAGAGTAAGCGGATGGTGGTGAATGTGCGTAGGTCGCGCGGGAAGGATATTGATGCGGCATGTGGGCAGTTGGCAGGCAAAAAATAGTACGAATATGTCGAATACCTTGTTTCCCGTTTTTTTGCGGTTGGATCGGTTGAACACCTTGGTGGTGGGGGGAGGAAATGTGGCGTTGGAGAAGGTAGCGGCATTGTTGCGCAATTCGCCAGAGGCGCGGATAACGATGGTGGCGCCGTTTTATCGGGAGGAATTGTTGGCTTATTTGAATGATTATCCGCTGGTGGAGCGCTTGGAGCGGGCTTTTGATTTTGAGGATTTGGAGGGTCGGGATTTGGTGATTTGTGCCACAGATAATCGGGAATTGCATGTTCAAATAAAGTTACGGGCCTCAGAGAGGCATATATTGTGCAATGTGGCTGATACACCGGAGTTATGTGATTTTTATTTGGGTTCGATTGTCCAAAAGGGGGATTTAAAAATCGCGATTTCCACGAATGGGAAATCTCCTACTTTGGCTAAACGGATTCGGGCATTTTTGGAGGATGTGATTCCGGAGGATATTCAGGCGGGTTTAGACGGGATGGAAGCCGCTCGCAAAACCCTCAAAGGCGATTTTCAAGAAAAAATCCGGGTCCTTAACGAATTAACCAAGGAATTTATCTTTCGTAAGTAATTTACCTTTGCCAATCCTAGCCGGTTTGGCAAAGGTAGGGAATAAAAAACGCTTGTTTCAAAGGCATCTTAAAATTATCAACTTCCTGATAATTAATTATTCAGCGATTTAGGATAAGATATTTTGGCATTAGTTTTATCCATAAACTAATCGCTATGTCCCACTTATCTCATTATTTAACTCGTTTTCAGTCTGGAAATTTTTATCACATTTACAATCGTGGAGTTGATCGAAAATTAATTTTTAAATCCAGGGCAAATTATTTTTATTTCATGGTATTGTGGAAGCGTTATTTGGACGGGTATTTGGATGTAGTTTCATATAGCCTTAATGCCAATCATTTTCATTTTTTGGTTCGGGTTCGGCATTTTGAAGAATATCAATTATTGGGAGAAACGCCCCATTCCTTAATAGCGGAACAAATGAAAAGATTATTTAGAACATATGCATTAGCATTTAATAAGAATCATGGCCGTACGGGGTCTTTGTTTGATGGTCCATTTAAGCGGGTTCATGTGGGAGACAGTAAATATTTATCTTATTTGGTTCAATATATTCATGTGAACCCGGAGAAAAATCAGTTGATTCATGATTTCACATTGTGGGATTGGAGCTCATACAAATTTATCCTATCACCTCGTAAGTCGTTGGTTGATCGGGATTTTGTTTTAGAATGGTTTGGTGGATTAAAGGAATTTGTCATGTTTCATGTCAAAAATAATCAGGATGTTGATATTCGGACGTTTTTATCAGGTGATGACGATTAAATTATTTTTTTAGGCGCTAGCTTTGCCAAACCGGCTAGGATTGGCAAAGCTAAAAAAAAGGCTGCGAAAGCAGCCTTTTTGGGGGTAAACACAGGAGTAGGTGTTTTTATAGATATTGATTTGCGTTCGTTGCATTTAAATCTTCGAAGGCAGATTTTAAGCGCGCCACGAACGTTTCTTCGCCTTTGCGCAACCAAACACGTGGATCGTAGTATTTTTTATTGGGTGAATCGTCGCCCGTTGGGTTACCGATTTGCCCTTGTAAATAGCCTTCATTGGCTTTGTAGAAATTAAGAATTCCTTCCCAGAACGCCCATTGTAAATCGGTGTCGATATTCATTTTAATCGCACCATAGGATATCGCCTCACGAATTTCTTCCCGAGAGGATCCCGAACCGCCATGAAACACAAAATTGATCGGTTTCTCGGCAGTTAAGCCATATTTCTCTCGAATAAAATCTTGTGAATTTTTCAAAATGACAGGTTGCAACTTCACATTGCCTGGCTTATACACCCCATGCACATTGCCAAAAGCCGCCGCAATCGTAAAGCGATGCGAAATAGCATTCAATACCTCATAGGCATAGGCCACCTCTTCCGGTTGCGTATATAACTTAGACGAATCCACATCCGAATTATCCACGCCATCTTCCTCACCACCCGTCACACCTAATTCGATTTCCAAGGTCATGCCGATCTTCGACATACGCGTTAAATATTTTGCACAAATTTCTAAATTCTCTTCCAAAGGCTCCTCCGACAAATCAATCATATGAGAAGAAAATAACGGTTGGCCCGTCTCCGCATAAAATTTCTCACCCGCATCCAATAAACCATCTAACCAAGGAAGCAATTTCTTCGCGCAGTGATCCGTATGCAAAATCACCTGAACTCCATAGGCTTTTGCTAATTGATGCACATGGTAAGCACCCGAAATAGATCCAGCTATCGCAGCCTCTTGATTCGTATTTGAAAGCGATTTACCTGCATAAAATATACCACCACCATTCGAAAATTGAATAATCACGGGCGAGTTCACCGCTTTCGCAGCCTCCAAAACCCCATTGACCGTATCCGTTCCAGTGACATTCACTGCAGGAATAGCAAACTGATTCTTCTTGGCGATCTCAAATAATTCTTGAACCGCGTCCCCGTACAACACTCCTTTTTGATTGGTTAAACTTGACATAATGATTTTTTTTCTTGGGAAATAAATAAATAGCCTGATTTTCAGCGACTAAGGAACAAATCTACTAAGATTTTGCTAAAATCCGAAGCCCATTTATAAGAAAAGTACAATTTTTATTCACACTCAAAAAATATTTTCAAAGCCACTCTTGTTTGTATTATTTTTTTTCCTACCTTTGCACTCCCGTTCGACAAACGCAGTTTTTCATTCAGAAAGAGGTTGGCAGAACTTCTCGAATTTATTTAAAACATAAAAATGCGGGTCGAAAAGGGTTAAAACGAAGGTAAGTCTTTGTTTTTGTGTCAGAACTGGTATTGATTAATGAACGTTGAATGCCCAACCCATTAATTAAGTATTAAGCTACACAAGGTGTTTTCCGCTGTAATCTACAGTGGCTCCATCTTGTCGCCTTTAGCCAATTCTGCCTTTTTATTGTTTCCGATCTCGTTGAAAAACGAATTTGAATAGAGTACTTACAACAAGCCACGGTAGCCTTGTAAGCGTTATTTTTTATAAAATAAATTAATTATGTCAGGAATTATCGGTAAAAAAGTCGGAATGACCAGCCTATACATGGAAGATGGAAGATCCATTGCATGTACGC
>CANFVE010000024.1 GCA_947450365.1 Cytophagaceae bacterium | reverse complement strand
TTTTATTAAATTTTTTAGGGGGATTCTTTTCATTTTCCCAAAGAAATTCTACCTTTGCAGTCCCTTCGGGGTATGGTTGCGTAGCTCAATTGGATAGAGCATCTCACTACGGATGAGAAGGTTTGGGGTTCGAATCCCTACGCGATCACTGAAATAAATAAAAAAGCCTGATAATCGATGATTGTCAGGCTTTTGCATTTTAAGGTCTCAGATAGGTACTAAATTTCCTTTTTTTCTTTTAATTTGCCTTAAACCTTGAGGCATGAAAAAAATATTATTATTTCTATTGATAGCTTGGTACGCCCAAGCCCAACAGCCCTTTGTTCCCGTTTTCACCTCCGGCACCGAAGGCCATAAAACCTACCGCATTCCCGCTATCATCCAAAACAAACAAGGACATTTGTTGGCTTTCGCCGAAGGCCGTGTGCATGGTTCAGGAGATTATGGCGACATCAATATCGTCCTGAAAACTTCCCGAGACCATGGCCGCACCTGGTCCGCACTCCAAACGCTCGTGGATTACGATGCTCTGCAGGCCGGGAATCCCACACCTGTGCTAGATGAATCGGATCCACGCTTTCCCAAAGGCCGGATTTTTCTTTTCTATAATACGGGCAACAACCATGAAAACGAAGTCCGAGAAGGGAAGGGGCTGCGTGAGGTGTGGTACAAAACGTCTACGGATGGGGGTATTTCTTGGTCCACCGCGGTGAATATCACGAGCCAGGTGCATCGACCGAATCAGCCCCCATCTTATAAGTTTCAGGAAGATTGGCGGCATTATGCCAACGGCCCCGGCCACGCGCTGCAATTCACTCAAGGTCCCCAGGCCGGACGAATCCTCGTGGCGGCCAATCACTCCGAAGGCCCGCGCGGCGAACGCGGTTCTGATTACCGGGCCCATACATTTTATACCGATGACCATGGGGATACCTTTCACGTCGGGGCATCTATCAAGATCCCTGGGAGCAATGAATCCTCCGCGGCAGAAATTTCGGGAGGGCGTCTGATGATGAATATCCGAAACCAGCGGGGAGATATTCGCCAGCGAATTGTCGGCATCAGCTCAGATGGGGGTGAATCCTGGTCCGAAACCTATTTTGATCCCCAATTGCCCGATCCGGTTTGTGAAGGGAGTATTTTGACGATCGGGTCTTGGAAAGGGAAAAACATCCTGGCTTTTTCGAATGCGGCAGATGTCAAACGACGAGACCAACTCACCCTTCGCATCTCCTTTGACGACGGAAAAACCTGGCCTACAGCCATCCTTATCGCCAAAGGCGCCACGGAGGAAGAAGCCAAACATGATTTTGCGGCATATTCGGATTTGGTGAAGGTGAATAAAAAGACAGTTGGAATCATATACGAGCGAAATGATTATCAGCAAATCGTTTTCTCCGCCATTCCCTGGAAGAAGCCCTAATGATGTACTTAGACGAAATACGTGATTATTGTTTGAGCTTTCCAGACGTGGAGGAATGTCAGCCCTTTGGGCCGGATCATTTGGTGTTTAAACGGAAAACGAAAATGTTTTTATTGGTTGGCCTAGAAGACCACCCCATTCGCTTTAATGTCAAATGTGACCCAGAAAGGGCCATCGCGCTTCGGGAATCCTATCCGGATTGCATTTTGCCAGGCTATCACATGAATAAGAAACATTGGAATACGATCTATATAGATGGTCGTTTGTCGGCGAGCCAATTGAAGGAATTCATTCAGCATTCCTATGAATTAGTCAAAAAATAGCTTTTAAAATTCCTGTATAACATGTTCGTTCGTCTTTCAAATTGATCAACAAAGATATCTCAAGCATTCAGTGACACTAGGGAATCTTCGTGAAATATTCTCCACCCAAACCAGCCTTTAAATCATGTGAAAATATGTTATTCACATATTTCACATGAAATAGTCAGCCTATTATAAGCGTTTCAACATTTAAATTTTTAATATGGCAAATAAACCATTTTTTGTCCTGATTTATGCGCTTTTGTTGCCGTGTGTTTGTTGCCTTACTCGTATCGATTTCGCTGAATCTGTATTCAGCTGACATAGAGTATACGAATCCTACCTTACGCATTCGGGAGCGCATTGATCTCAAAACTAAAGAATTCTGGCGGGAAAGGACGCTGAATCATTGGGAGAAAGTAGATGCTATTGATTTTCAAGATGTGAATTTAGGGGAATTGCCATCTCCTTTTGCCTATCGGGTATTTTCAAAATCAGGGAATTATTGGATAACGATTTCGGGTACGGGCCAGTTGTATGAATTTGACCCATTAAAACTTATTTTTCGGCGGCTCGACAAAACCTATTTCAGAGGATATAATTTTGGTTCTCTCCAATTCATTCGTAAGGATACGCTTTATTCTTTTGGAGGCTTAGGTTTTTGGCAATACAATAATATTGAAACCTATTTTAGTACTTCCGTGAAAGAATGGGAACAGGTTCAAATTCCGTTGCAGGGTCACGCTCGTATTTTAGAAAATTTTTCAGGCTATTCAAAAAGGAAAGACCAGCTCTTTGTGTTAGAATTGCCGGATTATTTTATTCAAAAACCGGTTGATATAAATCGATTAAAATTATTTACCTATGATTTTAATAAAAAATCATGGAACACCTTAGGCTGGGTGCCTCATAAAAATCTTCAAGAAGCAGGTATGCATGCCTTAGAGGCCATTTTTATTCAGGATTTATTTGTGATTCCCAAGTCTTCCCCCTTGCTAATCATTGATCCGGTCAATAATAAGTTGTACGAATACCAAGGCCTTAAACCGAATTTTTTTAATCCAGGTTTCATCATAAGCGAAAAAGGTTCGATGTTGTATTCCTATCAAGTGGAGACACCCACTAATTCCCATTACACGAATCTAGATTCTATGGATGTTACGAAATTGTTGAGTGATTCGCGTGAAATAGGTCCCTTTTATTCCACTCGACCACCTGTCCCATTCGCTTGGTTTGGCTTTGCCTTAGGAGGAATTTTGCTGATATTAAGTCTGTTTGGAAATTATTGGTTCTGGCGCAGAGCCAATAAGCAATCCATTGGGGCCATTTATTTTGAAGGGCTTTCGATCGAAGCGGAAGGCTTTTTGAAACGCTGCATCGAAAAAGGTCCTGACTATCAATTCAGCTCTGAAGAAATTACGGAATTGATGGGCTTATCCCAACGCTCTTTCGATTCCCAACGTCAATATCGCTCTAAAATGATCAATCAAATCAACCATCATTTTAAAGTCCACCATGCCATTCCTGAAGCCTTAATCCGTGTCACTTCGTTTGAAGACAAACGTTTCCTCATGTATTCCATTTCACCCACGGATTTTGTAAAAATCAAACAAGTATTGCATCTGTGAATCACTTAAATAATCTAATTTTTTTAGTTTTTTCTGTCTTTTGATTCGAGTTTTGAATTCTTGACTCCTTATTTCTATATCCTGATATGAATCTACATCCTGAATCTGATGGATTTTCAGAAATTGCTCGTTTAGGCGATTTATCGTTATATACATGCCAGCAACTATTGGATTCCATTAAACTAATGCATGTACGGATCGAAGATTTAGGAAATACTCTGCTCGTTACATGGGAAAATGATCAAGTGCTAGTGTCCATTTGTTATGACCCTCAGGGCAATTTTTTATACATTGTCAGGGAAGTGTGGAAAAATCATGGCTTGGATGTAAATCACCATACAGAGGATTGATTCTTTTCTAAAAAATGCGTAACTAGGGGATAATTTAAACCTATTTAAACACGCATTGAACATCCTTGTCCATTGGATTCGAACGCTATTGTATTGGCTTCAAATCTACATTTCATACCTTTTTCTTCGGTTCCGATTTCCACGCAAAACCTTTATAGGCATCGCCATGGATGGAGATTTAGGAGATATGGTAGCCTCTGAGCCCATCCTGCCCGCTTTAGCAGCCAAATTTGGACATACACACATTACCTGGATCTGCCACCCAAAGCATTTTCCAGTCTTTGCCTTTCATCCTTTGGTCAATCGTTTATTGCCACAAAAATTCAGTCTGCTCACATATCTACTTTTACGTGCGCATCCTTTTCATCACTTGTATTCATTGCATTTAAGTGGTTTTCGTACGGATGAAATAACGAATACGCCAATTGTTAATCCCAAGGCCGATGCCTTACATTTGACCTTGACCAATTACTATGACGCGCATACACTGCTTGAAATAGCTTCTTTACTGGCTGATTTGGGGAAATTAAAAGGCCAACCGCATCTTTATGTCGATCCCAAAGCCTATGATCTTCCTGTAAAAGGACATTACTGGGTCATCCACACAAAATCGAATGAGGGCCTGCGCGACTGGAAAGACGAGCATTGGGTTCGATTAATTCAGTATGCAACCGAGCGGTGGGGGGTACACATCATTGAAATCGGCCATGTGAAACCTTTAGCATATGAACATCCCTTCTTGACGAATTTGGTTGGGAAAACCACCCTGCAGGAAACGATGAAAATCATCCAAGGCGCATCGTTTTTCATTGGGCTCGATTCCGGTCCGACACACATCGCAAATGCCTTCCAAATTCCTGCCCTCGTGATTTGCGGGGCCTTTAAAAATTTTAGTATTTATCATTCCTATTCAGGTGCATATCAAAATCCGGAGATCGCCCGGGTCGTATTTAATGAACAGGGAAGGGCTGAGGGCTTGGATTTTGATCGGGTTCAAAAAGAACTTGATGGGATAGTCAGTAAAACACAAAAAAATCTTGAAAAATAAACAGCTAAAAATGATTCCCTACGAAAAAAATCTTTAGTTTTATGCACAAATTCTAAACCTATGGAAAATAAAAAAACAAATACTGCTCGGCGGGACTTTTTGAAGTCTGCCACCTTGGCCTCAGCCGGTTTCTTGATTGTTCCTCGCCACGTGCTAGGGGGTAAGGGCTTCACCGCGCCCAGCGATAAATTACTTGTCGCAGGTATCGGAGCTGGAGGAAAAGGGAAATCCGATTTAAAATATTTCTACGACAGTGGCAAGGCCGAAATTGCTTACCTCTGCGACGTGGATGATCGCATGGCCAAAGACTCCGTAGCGGCCTATCCCAAAGCGAAATACTACAAAGATTGGCGCGTTATGTTGGAAAAGGAATCGAAGAATTTCGATGCGGTTTCTGTGTCTACGCCCGATCATAACCATGCGGTTCAAGCAATGGCTGCGATGCAATTAGGCAAACACGTGTACGTGCAAAAGCCGATGACGCACGATATTTTTGAGGCGCGCATGTTAACCCAAGCGGCTGAAAAATACAAAGTGGTTACCCAAATGGGAAATCAAGGTTCATCCGGAGACGGAGTTCGTCAGCTCGTAGAATGGTACGATGCCGATATTATCGGGGATGTACATACGGTACAAATCTGGACAAATCGCCCTATCTGGCCACAGGGGATACCTTGGCCATCAGCGAAGCCACCGGTTCCGTCGGAATTGGATTGGAACTTATGGTTGGGTACCGCCCCTTATAAAGATTATGTAGACAATTTAATTCCAGGCTCATGGCGTGGATGGTGGGATTATGGTACAGGTGCTTTGGGCGATTTAGGTTGCCACTTAATGGAAGCTCCTTTCCGTGTCTTAGGCCTAAAATATGCTTCTGATGTTCAGGCTAGCGTGAGCAGCGTGTTCACAGCCTTCGGAAAACGTGGCGTGTTCTTAGATTCTTGCCCGCCAAGTAGCCATGCAACTTTGACTTTCCCGAAAACAGATAAAACGAAAGGTCCGATCACCATGCACTGGATGGATGGGGGTATCAAACCAGAACGTCCTGAAGAATTAGGTCCTGACGAAATGTTCGGAGACGGAAATTCAGGTATTCTTTTCATCGGTACCAAAGGAAAAATGATGGCTAGCGAATATGCGGCGAATCCACGTTTATTGCCTTTATCACGGAATCAAGAAGTAAAAGTGCCTCGTAAACTCGAGCGCGTTCCCGGTTCAGCCGATGGTCACTATGCTCAATGGGTAGAGGGGGCAATCGCTGGATATGGCAAAAAACAATTAAGTTCTCCGTTCGATTTAGCGGGTCCTTTGACCGAAGCGATCTTAATGGCCAATTTAGCGATTCGCGTAGCCGATATGCCTTTCCCTCGCAAAACAGGAAATGGTATGTATTATCCAGGTTCAAACACGAAATTGTTATGGGATAACCAAAACATGCGGGTGACCAACTTCGATGCGGCCAACCAATTCGTAAAACGTACCTACCGCGAAGGCTGGACCTTAGGCGTATAAGTATATTTCTTTTCAAAAGACCCAAGGCTTCTTGGGTCTTTTTTAATGGATTTCCTTGTTCTTTGCCCAATTACCTATTTGAAAAAACAACCTATTTAATCACCCTCATCATGTCCATCAAAATAAAAGGAGGATTGCTTTTAGTCGTACTGACTTTCAGTATGATAAGCTTTTTTCAACCCGAAGCACCCACCACCCTTGCCCTAAAAGATCATACTCAAATCGCCCTCATCGGCGGAAATTTAGGTTCCCGGATGATCAATTACGATCATTTTGAGACCGAACTTCATTTGCGTTATCCGAAAAGTCAATTGTCCGTACGCAATCTGTGCGATGGCGGAGATACCCCCGGATTTCGCCCGCATTCTGCGCGGAATTTGCCTTGGGCCTTTCCGAATGCGGAACAATTTCAAGATGAATTTGCCAATAAATCAGGCAGCGAAGGTCACTTAGAATCTCATGACGAATGGATGAAACGTCTGAAAACAGACATCGTCATCGGTTTTTTCGGCTTTTCAGAATCCTATGAAGGATCGGCTAAAATTCAGCGGTACAAGGATGAGTTGACCGCCTTTATTCAGCATACAAGAAATCAAAAATATAACGGTGTGTCGGCCCCAACTTTAGTCCTCGTGTCGCCCATCGCCTTCGAAGACCTCACTGCGCTGTATGACGTTCCCAAAGGAACCGAAGAAAATATCCGCTTAGGCCAATATACCCAGGCCATGAAGGAGGTTTGTCAAAAAGAAAATGTGCTCTTCATCGATGTGTTTGCAGCTTCCAAAGCTTGGTATGCGGCGAGTAAGGCACCTTTGACCATTGATGGAATTCAGTTAAACAATGAGGGATATAAGAAATTAGCCCTTTATTTGACGGATCATGTATTTGGTAAAAAATCAACTGAAATAGAAGCCCGTCATGCCGATGTCTATGCCGCGGTAGCCGAGAAAAACTGGATGTGGCATAATGACTTCAAGATCCCGAATGGCGTGCACGTATACGGTCGTCGTTACAATCCATTTGGACCTGATAATTACCCCGCAGAAATCGAGAAAATTCGCCAAATGACCGCGAATCGCGAAGCTGCCATCCAAGCAGCCATTCAAGGAAAAGCCTTCGACTTAGCGGTTGCCGATGCGAAAACGCGGACCTTGGATCCCGTCAAAACGAATTTCAATCCGGAGAAAAACGGTAGTTTGACCTATCTATTAGGTAAAGAAGCCTTAGATGCGATTAAAGTGGCCCCAGGGTATAAGATTGAGCAATTTGCCTCGGAGACAGAATTCCCGGATTTAGCGAAACCGGTGCAGATGACCTTCGACAACAAAGGTCGTTTATGGGTTGTTTGTATGCCAAGTTACCCGCACTACAAGCCCGGTGATCCGAAACCGAATGACAAAATCATCATCTTAGAAGATACCAATAAGGATGGAAAGGCCGACAAAGAAACGGTTTTCGCATCCGGTTTACACGTTCCCGTGGGCATGGAAATCGCGCACAATGGGGTGTACATAAGTCAGGGAACGAATTTGGTTTTCTTGCAAGACACCGATGGCGATGACCACGCAGATAAAAAAGAAGTTATTTTAAGTGGTTTCGATGACCATGATACGCACCATGAAATCTCAGCCTTCGTGACCGACGAATCCGGTGCGATTTACATGGGTGAAGGGGTTTTCTTGCATACCAACGTAGAAACGCCTTATGGAACCGTCCGTGCGACAAATGGAGGTTTTATGCGCTACAATCCTGCTCGGAAACATTTAGAGCGCGTAGCCCAATTATCCATCCCAAATCCTTGGGGCATCGCCTTTGATAAATGGGGACAAAATTTCTTCGCGGAAACCTCTGGACCCGATGTCCGCTGGATGATGCCGGGTACGACCAAAAACCGCTATGGCCAAACGGGTCATAAATCCTTTAGTTTAATCGAGGAGAAGCATTTGGTTCGCCCGACCTCCGGGTTGGAATTCGTCTATAGTCGCCATTTCCCAGATGAGGTACAAGGCGATTTCCTCATCAATAATACGATTGGCTTTTTGGGGATGAAGCAACACCAGTTGACCGACAAAGGCACCGGCTACGCCTTCAAACATCGCCAAGATTTAATCGTAGGCGAAGATCGGAATTTCCGCCCGGTGGATATGGAATTTGCCCCTGATGGTTCCCTATACGTCATCGATTGGCACAATATCTTGATCGGTCACATGCAACACAATGCCCGCGATCCATTGCGGGATCACTCGCATGGTCGGGTGTATCGGATTACCTATCCATCGCGTCCTTTGGTGACGCCGGCGAAGGTGGATGGTGCGTCGATCGATGAATTATTAGAGAATTTAAAATTACCTGAATACCGGACGCGTTATCGGGTTCGTCGGGAATTGCGGGGAAGAAACGCAGCGGATGTGTTGCCACGCGTACGTGCTTGGGTGGCGAAATTGGACAAAAAAGATGCGAATTACGAGCATCATGTGTTAGAAGCGCTTTGGGTGACTTGGGGCCTCAATAAGGTAGATCAAGGTTTATTGAACCAATTATTAAATGCCAAAGATTACCATGCGCGTGCCGCAGCGGTACGTGTTTTGCGTTACACGGGTCATCAAGTGCCTAATCAGGCAGCCTTATTAGCCAAAGCCGCGCAAGATGAGCATGGCCGGGTGCGGATGGAATCTTTCGTGGCAGCGTCTTGGTTGCCGAAAGAAAAAGCGAATCCGATTTTTGAGGCGGCCAAATTGAAGCCTTTGGATGAATGGATGGATAAGCCTTTTGAAATCGCCGTGGCGCATGCCAATGGCGTGAATGTAGCGAAGAAAAAAGCGGAAGCTTTGGTGACTGATTTAAAAGGAAAGGATTTAGCCTTGTTTACGGAGGGTCAAAAATTATATGCCAAAGAAGGTTTTTGCAATACCTGTCACCAAACCAATGGAAAAGGTTTGACGGCTTCGGGATTCCCTCCATTGGCTGGTTCTATTTGGGTGACGGGAAATCAAGAGCGATTGATCAAATTGGTTTTGAAAGGAATCATGGGACCGATGGAACTCAATGGGGTTAAATATACGGGCCAAGTACCGATGACGCCCTATGGAGGTTTGATGTCGGATCAGGAAGTTGCGGCCGTATTAACCTATGTACGCAATTCGTTTGGCAACAAAGCTGCGCCAATCGATCCCACCAAGGTGAAAGAAATCCGTGCAAAAATTGCCTCCAAACAAGATTTATACAATGCCAATATGTTATTATCTGAACACCCAATCGAGAAATAAGCATGAAAATAATGAATAAGTTTTGCCTTGGAATCGCATTTGTTTTACTGGCCAATTTTGACGGTTTTTCCCGCGTACCTGCACCGAAAAAGGCTAAAAAACCTTTGGTTGTTTTTGTCTGTGGGGATCATGAATATTCGGGCGAGTCGACCTTGCCTTTGTTGGCGACCGTATTAGAAAAACAATATGGCTTTCGTACCAAAGTTCTGAAATCCTTTCCTGATCAAAATGCGGAAAAGGATATTCCTGGTTTAGAAGCCTTGGCAGAGGCTGATTTGGCGGTGTTCTTTTTGCGTTGGCGTCAATTGCCCGCCGAGCAAGTGGCGCTCATGGATGCCTATTTGAAATCCGGCAAACCCATCATGGGATTCCGGACGACCACACACTCGTTTAATTATCCGAAAACGGATCCTTTGGTGGCCTATAACGGTTGGGCCGAACGCGCCTTCGGAGCGCCTCCGGGCTGGGGTGGGAAATCCCAACACACCCATTATGGCCACAACGCCTCCACGGACGCCAGCATAATTCCTGAGGCGGCGAAACATCCGATTCTAACGGGCGTAGATCCTACTTTTCACGTGCGTTCTTGGCTGTATCGTGTCCTACCGGATTATCCTGTGAAAGGCACAGAGTGGCTGCTCATGGGCAAAGCCGTGAATCCGGATAAGGCGGCGACGGAGCAACCGATCGCCTGGACCTGGAAAAATGAATATGGTGGTCGCGTGTTTTTTACGACGATGGGACATCCGGAGGATTTTTCGGTGGAGCCGTTCCAGCGTTTAGTGGTGAATGCAATTCACTGGGAATTAGGCATGTCCGTACCTAAAAAATGGCCTGGAAAATTAGATATCAATGTTCCTTATCGAGGAATGGTTAATTCAAAATAAAGCATAAGATGAAGTACAAAATTGCCATGAACACCCTGGTTTACGGACCAGATATGAACGAATCCATCATTCAACATTTAGCCTACATCAAAGAAGTCGGCTATGTCGGCGTCGAGATTCCTATTTTCGTGACAGACTTGGATTATTGGAAGCCTTGGAAGGCGGAAATCGATCGCCTAGGTTTGGAAGTTTTTACCGTGACTTTTTTAGGTGCGGATATGAATACAATTTCGTCGGATCCTACGGTTCGTCAAAAAGGTATTGATTTTCTTAAAAAGGCTGTAGATGTAACTGCTTATTTAGGAGCTCCGTATTTGTCGGGCCCCTTTCATTCGGCCTTGGCTGTGTTTTCGGGGGCGGCGCCGGTCCAACAAGAATTGGATTGGTCCAAAGAAAGTATGTTAGCCGTCGCGGAACATGCCCAAAAACAAGGGGTTATTCTAGGTTTGGAATACTTAAACCGTTTCGAAAATTACGTGGTGAGTAATGCGGATCAATTGTATGCCTTAGTCAAAGCCATCAATCATCCCAATGTCAAAATCATGTTTGATACCTTCCATGCGCACATTGAGGAATTCAATACGGGAGAGGCGATGGTTCGGATTGCAGATGAGGTTGGACATATTCAGTTGTCTGAAAGTACCCGTGCGACATTAGGTGAAGGTCAGGTACATTGGGACAATGTGTTCGAGGGTTTATCACGGATGAATTATAGCGGTTGGTTAGTGGTCGAGGCCTTCACGCCTTTATTGCCAGCGGCCTGTATTTGGCGTAAAAACTATACCACAGAAGCTGAATTAGTTAAAAAGAGTTACGAACATATTCAAAAGTATTTAGGTGCTTAATCGAATGCGCTATGAAAAATAATCGTCGGGATTTTCTAAAACTAAGTGGCCTGGGTGCTGTCGGGATGACGCAAAATTGGTCGTCGAAATCAAGTGATATGGCCCAAGCGCCCATGTCGGTGGCTCCGAAACAAATCTTTAATATGTCGGGTTACGCGGCTCCCAAATTGGATGTCGTTCGAATCGGGTTTATCGGTTTAGGAAACCGAGGTTCAGGCGCGATCACCCGGGTGAATCGCATCGACGGCGTTCAGACCACCGCGATTTGTGACATACGTCCCGAAAAAGCAAAAGCGGGTGCGAATGCGCTGAAAAAGATGAATATCGAGCCCGTCGTGTACACAGAAAAGGAGGAGGCTTGGAAGGAGATGTGCCAGCGCGACGATATTGATTTGATTTACATTTGCACGCCTTGGTATTTGCACACGCCTATGGCGGTTTATGCGATGAAGCAAGGCAAGCACGTGGCGATCGAGGTGCCGGCGGCCACGACCTTAGATGAATGCTGGCAATTGGTCGAGACATCTGAAAAAACGAAGAAACATTGCATGATGTTGGAAAACTGCTGCTATGATTTCTTTGAATTGTTGACCTTAAATATGGCTCGCCAAGGCTATTTTGGAGAATTGTTGCACGTGGAGGGCGCCTATATTCATGATTTATTGAGTGCTAATTTTAAGCAAAATCAGTATTATGACAACTGGCGTTTGAAGGCGAATTTGCGCAACGGAAATTTATACCCGACGCATGGCTTAGGACCCATTTGTCAATTATTGAATATCAATCGCGGGGATCAAATGGATTATTTGGTTTCCATGCAGTCGAACGATTTTTCGATGCATAATATGGCGGTGGAACTTTCGGAAAAGGATCCCTATTACAAGACTTTTGTCGATAAAACCTTCCGGGGTAACATGAACACGACTACCATCAAAACCCATCAAGGTAAAACGATCATGGTTCAACATGACGTGTCGAGCCCTCGCCCTTATTCGCGGATTCACTTATTAAGTGGAACGAATGGCGTGGCGATGAAATATCCAGAGCCACGCATTTCGGATCATCACCATGAGTGGGTGAAGCCGGATCAAATGGACGAATTGGAGAAAAAATACGCTCCGCCGATTGTTGCCAAAATAGGCGAATTAGCCAAACAAATCGGTGGCCATGGCGGCATGGACTTTATGATGGATTGGCGCTTGATTGATTGCTTGCGCAATGGATTGCCTTTAGATCAGGATGTGTACGATGCGGCGGCATGGAGTTCGATTGTGCCACTGAGTGAGATGTCGGTCAATAACCGCTCCAAATCCATCGATATCCCTGATTTTACACGGGGTTCTTGGAAAAGCAATGCGCCTTTGGACAATACCCTGAGCCAAGGAGGAACAACTGGCGTCAAGGTAATCAAGAGTTAAATGGACCTATATGCAGGGACAAAAAAGAAAGCACGAAGAGATTCGTGCTTTCTTTTTTGGCTCAGAAAGAAGGTCTAACCAGCAGAAACTACGGCTTTTTTTTCCAAAATTTCTTCCCGTTTTTGAAGGGTTTTCCTTTGCCTTCGGATTTGGGAGAGGTGGCAGGATTATAGCTAGGAACCTCGCCGAATTCCGCGGGTACTTCGGCTTTTTCAACTTCTTTTTCTAAAAGCGTTTCGATGGTGGCAAATTTCCGTTGCTCCATCGGACTGATAAACGTATAGGCTGTTCCTTGGCTTTGCGCGCGGGCTGTCCGACCGATCCGGTGGATGTAATCCTCCCCGTCATTAGGCACGTCATAATTAATGACTAATTCGATTTCGTCGATATCGATGCCCCGGCTCAAAATATCCGTTGCCACCAAAATCGTTAAATTTTTATTTCGAAAATCCTGCATGACTTTTTCCCGCTGGTCTTGAAGGAGGTCCGAATGGATCTCTTCGACCTTAAACCTTGCCCTTTTTAATTCAGCGGCTAACTGCTTGACATTCTGCTTTTTCGAGCAAAAAATAATCACGCGGGTATAGTCTTTCAGTTTCAATAAATACTTAATCAAAGGCGCCTTTTGGTTTTCAAATACCACAAAGGCCTTTTGCACGATTTGCTCTGGCGGTTTCGAAACCGCAATGTTAATTTCGACCGGTTCATTCAATAATTTTCGAGCCAACTCCCGCATTTTATGGGGCATGGTGGCTGAAAAAAGCAGGTTTTGGCGCTCAGGAGCTAGGAATGAAATAATTTTCATGAGCTCATCCTGGAATCCCATGTCGAGCATCCGATCTGCCTCATCCAAGACCAAATATTTCACCTCTTTCAAGTTCACATAGCCCATGTTTAAATGGGCAATCATCCGACCCGGCGTACAAACCACCATGTCTACACCACTCGTGAGAGCTGTTTTTTCGGTGGTGAAAGAATTTCCATCCCCACCCCCGTATACGGCGATGCAGGAAACGTTTGTGAAATAGCCGAGGCCTTCCATGTTATCAGCTATCTGAATGGCTAATTCCCGGGTAGGAACGATGATTAGGGCATTGATTTTATTCTCATCATGGGGTTCCGTGATGAGTTTATGAATGATGGGCAATAAAAATGCGCCCGTTTTACCAGTTCCAGTTTGAGCGGAGGCGATGATGTCGCGACCTGCTAATATGGGTTGGATGACTTGTTCCTGCACCGGTGTGGCTTGTTTGAAGCCCATCGAGTCGATGCCCGCTAATAAAGTATCCGTTAATCCGAGTTCTTTGAATGTCAAAATAAATTGTATAAATGAATTTTATAAAATTAGCTAATTTTAACTAGCTTTGAGCTAATTCATTGAATATTAAACCTATTTAATCAAAATACACTATGGTCGGTCAGGACTTTCGGCATGCCTTGCGTGCGGGCAATCGGGTTTATGGTACGCTGATCACCTCCACGTCTCCTAAAATGTTCGATTCGGTCCTAAGCTTGGGATTGGATTTTGTATTTTTTTGCGCGGAACATGTCGCCTATAATCCGGAAACGCTGAGTTGGATGTGTCGGGCCTTTAAAGCCGCTGGCATAAACCCCGTCGTTCGAATCTTAGAACCAAGTCCCTTTTTGGCCACCCAAGCCCTCGACGCCGGCGCCTGTTCAGTCCTTGTCCCCTACGTAGAAGAGGTAGAGGATGTGTTGGCTTTGGTCGGAGCCGTTAAATACCGACCTTTAAAGGGTAAAAAATTACAGCGAATCCTACACGGAGATGAGACATTGTCCGCCGAAATGCAAGCTTACGTATTGTCTCATAATCGACATAACTCCTTGTTAATCAATATTGAAAGTCCCGAAGGCGTTAAAAATTTAGATGCCTTTTTATCCATTCCTTCGCTGGATGGGCCGGGTGTAGATGGGATTGTGTTAGGGCCACATGATTTGTCGACTTCCCATGAGATGCCTGAAAAATACGTTTCGAAGGAATTTTTAGCCTTGAGTCGAGGTATTATTCAGCGTACCCGAGCCCAAGGAATTGCTGCGGGCGGACATACAGGTTTTCGCAATAGCGTGGAGTTGTCGATGGATTGGGCGCAACATGGCGCGAATATCATCCTGCATTGTTCCGATATGTTTTTCTCCGCCGACAAAGCCCAGCAAGACTTTAATCGCATCAAAAATTCCCTCGGGCAATCCGAAAACACGTCTACGAGTCAAGAAAGCATCTAATCTATTTCCAACATGAAAAAATATAGCTTCTTACTTTTGTTCAGCTTTTTTTCTTTCGCTGGCTACGCTCAAGTGATGGACCTCAGTAAAGCGACATTGCTCGTTTCATCGTCGATTCAGGCGCAGCAACGAAGTACCTATGTCCGTGTACTACAAGAAGAAGTTCGTCTTCGAACTTCTCTAAACCTTCCGGTCAACGCGGGAAAATCGGTGCATATTGCTTTGGCTTTAAGCAAGGATCAGTCGGTGGATGGCTATCCTTTACCTGTTATTTTTACAAATTCCCCGGCAAGGAAAAATGAGGGATTTGCGATGATGCTTCAAGGCGATGTACTATGGCTTATTGGCGCGGATGAACGAGGCGTGTTATTTGCCATCGGTGAGTTTTTACGCCATGCGAATTTGACCAAACAAAAAATCCTGTTTGATCAAAAAGATGAGATCCAAAGTGCACCGACCTATGCCTTGCGCGGGCATCAATTAGGCTATCGAAACACTGCCAATTCCTGGGATGCTTGGGATTTTACCCAATATGAACGCTACATCCGTGAATTAGCCCTTTTCGGAACAAATGCCATCGAAAATATTCCTTTCCAAGATGGCCCTCCAGGACCGCATATGAAGGTTCCTCGGGCAGATATGAATTTGAAAATGTCCCAAATCTGCCAAGATTACGGACTCGACTATTGGGTGTGGACCCCTGGCGATGTGGATTTGTCGGATCCCGTGAAATTCAAGGAAGAAGTTCGCCAGCATGCCGAATTCTATAAAAAATGTCCTCAGCTCGACGGTGTATTTTTCCCCGGGGGTGATCCGGGCGACAATCATCCCAAGGACGTAATGCCCTTCCTGAAAGCCATCGCCGCGGAATTAAAAATCTCCCATCCCAAAGCCGGTATCTGGATTTCCTTGCAGGGGTTCAGTGATGCGCAGGTGAATTATTTTTATGAGTACCTGACGAAAAATCGGCCAGATTGGTTGACCGGCGTCGTTTCCGGACCGAGCAGTCCCGACATGGCGAATACTCGATTCCGTTTGCCAAAGCAATACAAACATCGGCATTATCCAGATTTGACGCATACGGTGCGTTGTCAATATCCAACTGAAAATTGGGATCAAGCCTTTGCGTTGACGGAAGGTCGGGAAGTCTCGAATCCCCAACCCTTTTATTATGCAAAAGTCCACAACCGCTATGCGGCGCTGACCGATGGTTTTTTGGCCTATTCGGATGGCGTACATGATGATGTGAATAAGGTTGTTTGGAGCCAAATGGCCTGGGATCCAAGTAAAGAAGTACGCCAAGTGATGGTCGAATATGCCCGTTTCTTTTTTGGTTCAGCGGTAGCGGAAGCGGCGGCGGATGGGGTGTTGGCCCTGGAGCGCAACTGGGTAGGGCCCGTGGAGGAAAATGGGGCGATTGAGACGACATTTGCATTTTGGCAAAATTTGGAGATGAAAAATCGTGATCTGGGGGCGAATTGGCGTTGGCAACAAATCGTCATGCGCGCCTATTACGATAGCTATGTGAAACGCAGAAAAGCGTATGAACAACAATTGGAAAAAGCAGCCAATCTGATTTTGTCAAAGGCCAAGGAATTAGGCGCCCAAAAGGCCATGGAATTAGCGCTTGCAAAGGTTAATGAAGCCGATCAAAAACGGATTAATGTGGAATTACGTCAAAAAATAGTCGACTATTGCGCGTCACTTTTCAAGTCGATCGGCATGCAAACCAGCGTGCCCTTATATCAAGCATCCGGTGCGGAACGTGGGGCGATTTTGGATTTCATTGATTATCCGCTGAATAACCGCTGGTGGCTCGCCGACGAATTTGAGAAAATCAAAAAAATGCCTTCAGAAGAACAAAAATTAGCTCGATTACATATCCTAGCCACTTGGGAAAATCCGGGTCCAGGTAGTTATTATGACAATATTTCAGATTTGTCGAAAGGCCCTCGAGTGAAAACTCGGACGGAGGATGCGACAGATGTGTTATGGGAAAATAATGGAATGAGTCGGAAGCGTTTATCGACTCAGCTCTACCAAAATTTCCCCAAATTAGACTATTCAGACCTAGATCCTAACGGCCAATACCTCATTCGGGTATCGGGTTTTGGGGAGGCGCTTTTGCGGGTGGATGGCGAGCGGATTGAACCTACGGCCTATCCCAAAGGTTTCGAGGAGTTTAAAGAATTCCCGCTGAGTCCAAAATATGTAAGTGATGGGAAATTATCGATCAGCTTTGATGAACCGGAAGAATCCCATTTGAATTGGCGTCAGCATTCTAAGGTATTTGATGTATGGGTCTTAAAACTCAATTAATCCTTGGCATTTTTCTGCTCGGATTTTTTCCTGCCCTTTCGCAATCTAAATCACTGATTTCAGAGGTGGATTTGTTATTTCTGCAACAAATGGCTAAGGATGTCACCGAGGCATCTCGGATTTATCCGGGTCAAAAAATCAGTGACGACTTTGGGCCTAATCAGACCGGCGGGACCTTGATTCGTCCTGGTGGGCGGTCCAGTTATCCGGCTTTTTGGATTCGGGATTATGCGATGTCCTTGGATGCAGGATTTGTGAAAGCTTCCGAACAAAAGCATATGCTTCTTTTGGCCGCCAAGACCCAAGCGGATCAAACAATGCAGACGAAATGGGGCACGCACATTCCGAAAGGGGCTATCGCTGATCACATCCGGATCGATGATTCAGTGCCTATTTATTTCCCAGGGACCTACGATGCAGCAGATCAAGGAAAACCTGTTTGGGGGATGCTTCCACCTTTTTGCGATGCTTATTTTTTTATTCACATGGCTCATTATTTGGCCATTCATAAAGGACAAAAGAATATTTTGCTGGAAAAAGTAGTTGGCATTCGACTCATGGATCGGTTGGAACTGGCTTTTGCTTCGGTTCCGCATGCGGAAAAAAGTGCATTGGTGTCAGTGACGGACGCGAATCGGGGCGTGGATTTTGGTTTTCGGGATGCGGTATACATGACGGGGGATTTATGTTATTCGTCTTTGTTGAAATACCAAGCGGCATTACAGCTCACCGACCTCCATCGTTTGCTCGGCCATCCCCAAAAATCTCAAACCTACTTCCGCCTCGCGCAAAGCCTAAAAAAAGCCATTCCCGAACGCTTCCAACTCCCTTCTGGATTCCTCAAAGCAAGCACTGGAAAAAGTGCTCAACCAGATGTGTGGGCCACGAGTTTCGCGCATCGGCTCGGGATTTTACCTAGGAGTCAGGTTCAAAAAGCCTCTCGGACGATGAATGAGGCGTACAAAAAAGGCGATTTGAGTTTGCGTGGAAATATTCGGCATGTGTTACGTTCGGATGATTTCAGTTCGCAAACGGCCTGGGAATACAGCGAAGCTGCGAAAGATAGCTATCAAAATGGGGCTTATTGGGGGACGCCGGTGGCTTGGGTGGCTAATCTAATGGCGGAAACTCGGGTCGATTATGCGAAACAACTCATTCAAGAATATATCATGGAATTGCGCGAGGGAGATTTTAGAAAAGGAGAGGGTTTTGGCGCTCCATGGGAATGTTTTAACTTGAAAAGCGCACAAAATCCAGTATATATGACTAGTGTTACTTGTCCATTGATTGCATTAAAACGAAGAAAAAAATGAAAAAACAGCCAGCTTTATCTAGACGGAAATTTATCCATCAAATCTCTTTTGCCTCTGCGATTTTGTTGGGAGGAAACATTCAGGCCCTTTCTGCCCAGGATGTGAATGCCTTAAAAAAGAAAGTTCGCCTACGTTTCGCTGTGGCATCTGATGCCCATTATGGCCAGCCCGATACGCCTTATGAGGCGATGATGGATACGATTATTCAAAAAATCAATGGCTTTCATCAAGAAAATCCACTTGATTTTTGTGTCATGAACGGGGATATCATTCACAATGAGAAGCAATTCATGCCGCAGGCCAAACAAAAATTAGACCAATTCACCATGCCGTTTTATGTGACTAGAGGCAATCATGATATGGTTTCAGCGGATTATTGGCAGGAGGTGTGGGGTAGCCCCTTGAATCATCAGGTGGAAGTTAAAAAATCCTTGGTCTTATTGGGTGATACTGCCACTGAGGCCGGAAAATATGTATCTCCGGATTTGGAATGGCTAAAAGGCCAATTGGATGCGCATAAAAACACGAAAAACATCTTTTTATTTTTGCACATTCCGCAGGCGAAATGGACAAAAAATGGCATCGAAACACCTGCCTTTTTTGAGTTAATTAAACATTATCCGAATATTCGGGCTGTTTTTCACGGACATGAGCATGATCAAGATGGGGTTCAACTGGTGGGTAATCTTCCCTTTTTATTCGATTCGCACGTGGGGGGAAACTGGGGTACACCGCACAAGGGTTTCCGGGTGGTGGAATTATTGAACGATGGAACGCTCATTACCTATTTGATGAACCCAACAGACAAATTAGCCGAATTGACCTATCCCGCTTAAAACTTAATCACATAATCCAAATAGGGGATGCCCATAGCCGGGGCCCCTCCGCCGATGGGTGATAGGATTCCTGCGTCTAAGGAAGTCTTTTTCCACATGACGCGGACCCCGCCGGATAGGATTCCGTTGCTATTGCTTTTCGTTCCATTCATATTTCCGATGGAATCATAGGTGTATTCTTTGACCGAGAAAAGCCAATTTTCCGTAATGAGCATGCATCTTTTAGATATCCGTGTCATGCCGGAGAGGGTGAACATGGGTTTGTCGGCTAGGCCCCACGAACGCGAGCTCTGATAGGTCATCGGATCATAGGTATTTTGCTTGGTCGCGCCCCAACCCGCATTAAGCGTTACATTGTGTTCCCGCGAACCCAGCGTCATAGATCCGTATGCGACACCGATGCCTAGATTTAAATCCTTAATAAAAGAATTAGCCACTAATATTCCGCCGCCAATATGAACCTTCTCGGAAACCTGATACCCAATTTTAGGTGTGATAAAAAACAAAAAGGGAATGACAACACCCCCGCCGATCGACAAATGGTCTGTCAATCCCACTTGCATACTATTGGCAAGGACATAGGCATTTTGGAAATATTTCTCACCTTTTTTAAGCGGGATGGCAGAAGGTCCGAAGAAATAGCGCGTCGGATGTGGATTCGGGAATACATAGTTTCCGTTTTGTATTTGTTCCTTTTCGATGCGCTGGATGCTTTTGATTTGACTTCTCGAAATGTCGAGCAGGCCGGTTTTTTCTGTGAGAATTTGCAGGGACGTAGATTGGAAATCCTGTAAAATACCTACGATGCTGCGTTCGTTGACCAAACCTAATTCCACATATAGGTCTTCTTGGATCACTTTTTCATCACGTATTTGAGAGGTAGCCAGGGTAGTTTTACCTAGGATTAAATCTTCGAGGATTATTTCTTGGGATTTTCGTTCGAGGATTTTAACGATCCAGTTGCCCTGGTCTTTTACTTGGACGGAATAAAAAGCAGGTTTTGGTTGGGCGCTAGCGACCCAATGAACCAATAAAATCAGGACAAGCACGTATTTTTTCATGGCTTATCAATGGAACGGAGGCTTCAACTCTAAAATTTCGATGTTGCGGAAATCGATTTCCTGTCCTTCACTTTGCAAGGCAATAAAGCCTGATTTCAAAGGTTTTCCATCGATTTTAATCGCTGGATCGTAGCGATTCGCCGTGCCGCCGCCAATTTGCGGTTTCGTATATTCCAACACCTTTTCTCCATTGATGTAATGACTGACGATGGAATCGCCCAGGACGACTAATTCGGCTTGAATCCACTGGTCGCCTGTGTAGGTTTTCGAACTGGAATTGATGCAATGCCTGGGATCGATGCGGCCTTGGTACACGATGTTCGTTCCCGGCGAACACATATTGCCTGTGGGTCTCGGTTTGCCATCGGCTAGGCCGCCTAAAAATTGCATTTCGACTGAAATTGGCCAATCCTGTTCCTTCGGCATTGTTTTAGGATCCTGCGAGTGGAACATGATGCCGGAATTTATTTCCGTGTAGGAAGGAGCATCTTTGCGCCAAATCCCTGTGAATCGATATTCGAGGCGAAGGCGGTAATTTGAAAAGGGTTTATTGAAATACAGGTGCCCATAGCGCTCGTTGAAATGATCATATTGATCATAACGCACCTGGATCACGCCATCTTTGACCCGAAAGGTTTCTCCATAATTGTCACCTACTTCATGATGGTGAATTTTAACGGTCCAATTCTTCAAATCTTTCCCGTTGAATAATTTAATCCATCGCTCTTTTTTGGGGGATACAAAGGCCATCAGGCCGATGCACGTGGCAAACAATAGGAGCGAGGTTTTCATAATTTCAGGTTAAAAGGTTCGAACGGCGATGACGTAGCATTTGAAATCCTTGAAGTAGGTCGATTGTACGCCATTATTCAAATTGTGCGTCCAGGCATTATCCTTGTCTTTTTCAGTGGAGGTCCAGTACCAAGATGATTGAAATAAGCCACCTTGCCCCATTTTTTTAAAGTTTAGTTTGGGATGAATGAGATCAAATTCCTCTTTCGTCGGTAATTTCCAATCATCAAAACCTTCTTCTGATAGGTTATCACATACTTTGATGGCTTCGTTATAATCCATTTTACCCAGGTTTTTGATGGAAGCAATTAGGCCATGACCATTCTTTTCATAAATCAAATAGCCTCCTTGCTTGATGGGAGGGGTCTTGGAGGGAGTCGTTTGCGCATAGGAGCATAGACTCGTAAAAACAAAAAGAATCAAAAAGGTAAACTTATACATGGTAAATATTAACGCTGTGGTCATTCAAATTTAATTAAAAAAAATAAGGGATAAAATATAAATATTGCATTTATGTCGTTTATAAAGGGAATGATTTTGAAATTAAAATTGTAAGTTTGTTATAATCCTAATTAGATTATTTTTGGATGAGAGAACGTGTTGTAAAGTTTATATATATAAGTTTATTGGTTGCTAGTTCTTCAGTTGGTTTATTCGGTCAACAAACGTTAAATCACCTTGATTATTCTCTTCATTATCGCCAAGGAAAAAGCTATTTTGATGCGAAAAATTACATTGCTGCCCATGAAGAATTTAGTTCCTATTTAACCAGTTTGCGTAACGGGGCCCCTGATCAGGCCAACGAAAAAACGCTTGCCGAATATTATCTGGCCATGTGTGCCATTTATTCCATGCGTCCTGAGGCGGAAGTTGTAGCCGATCGTTTTGCGGCCAATCACCCCGAAATCCCTCAATCCGTCAAATTAATCAAAGATATTGGTTCTTTTTTCTATGAAACGGGCGATTGGCAACGCGCGATTAAATACCTGTCTAATGCTTCGTTTACCAATCTCGAATGGAAGTATAAATTAGCCGTCTCCTATTTTAAAACGAATCATTTTAAAGAAGCGCTCGAATTGTTTTCTGAAATTCGGAAAATCGAATCAGAACCTGAATATGCGGTCCCTGCGGCTTATTATGCGGGTGTGTTACATTTTGGGAACCAACAATACAGCGAGGCCATCGAAGATTTTAAATTAGCTGCGAATGACCCTAAATATGGGGAAGATGTTCCCACGTGGATTACGTCTGCCTATTTGAAAGATCAAAAATATAAGGAGTTGATTGCGTACGCGGAACCTTTATTGGACCAACCCATCGGAAAGATAAAAACAGGCAGCATCTCCTTTATTGTAGGTGAATTGCAGTTTAATGAAGGAATGTATGCGAAAGCCGCTAAGAGTTTTGGGATTTTATCTGATCGAAATCCTGAATTATTAACGCGGGTCACGCAATATAAATACGGATATTCCTTGTTTAAATTGGAACAATACCCTCAGGCCTTGCTTGTATTTGACCAAATTCCGATTGGCATCGATTCATTAAGTCAAAGCATCTCCTTCTCCAAAGGGATTATTCAGGATGAATTAAATCAATTGGACGGCGCCTTATTTTCTTTCGATTTGGCGAGTCGCTCGAGCTTTAATGAACACATTCGCCATCAGGCCTATTTACATAAATTAGATCTTTTATACCGGAGTAAGAAATACAAGGAGGTTTTAATGGATATTAAGGCCTACATGGATCGCTACGAAAAGTCGGAAACGGCGGGTACCTTGGCCTCTATGGCCGTAGGGGCATTAACCAATATTGGGGATATCGGTTTACTGGAATCATGGATGAAAGAAATTCCGGAAATCCAACCGAAATTAAGGTCCATAGCACAGCGTTTCGCCTACAATAAAGCTGTGAATTTTTATAACAAAGGGGATATGAAAAATGCCCTTTTGTGGTTTAAAAAGTCATTGGAATATCCGGAGGAGAAATCCATGGTGTGGGAAATTCGTTTTCATCAAGGCGAGATTCTAGCCCGAAATAAGCGGAATTCGGATGCGATTAAAGTCTATATGCCTTTGTTGGCCGAAGTAGATCAGCTTCCCGAACAGGAGGAATTAGCGCAAAACATTCGCTTGAGTTTAGCCCATTCCTTTGCGTACATTACGATGTATGATCGGGCCAAACAATATTTTGATGAGTATACCCGGATCGGGGCGAAGACGATAAATAACTATGAAGACTTTTTGAATTCGGCGGAAGTGTCCGTTGCTGCTGGCAAAATTGCCGATGCCTTGCCGATGTTCGATAAGGCCATCGCATTGGCAAAGACTAAAAAGGATGATATTTTATTGCGCAAAGCGGAGGTGTTGATAAAGGATTTGCAATATGAGTTGGCGATGGAAAATTTGCAGATGTTGTTGACACAATTTCCGGCCTCCACGCATATCGAAGAAGCTAATTTTTTACAAAGTGAGTGTTTGTTTAAAACTCAAAAAACGGAGAATTATCCGAAGGCCATTGAAGGTTTTGGAAGTTTAATTGGTACGGGAAAATCATTGAAATTTCAGGCACCTGCCTTGTTGTATCGAGCGCAATCCTATGAGATTCTAGAGCAAATTGCCGCGGCCCAGGCTGATTATGGAAAAATTATCATGGAATTTCCGAAGGATTCAGCGGCGGCCGATGCTTTGTCGGGCCTAGGGGATTTATTCTCGAAAATGGGCCAGCCTGAATCCATTTTGCCATTTCAAGAACAATTCATCAAATTCAATTCCCTAGATCCGTCGAATCCGGAACGGGCTTTTGAGACAGCCCAACGCATTTTTGCCGCCAAGCGTTACAAAGAGGTGATTCCACCTTTGCAAAAATTTCTGACAGATCATCCGACACGACATCGCTTGGAATCACTCGAAATACTTGCTATTGCCGCTTATGAAACGAAAGACGATGATTTGGCTGTCAAAAGCTTTGAGCGATTAATACAAGAACCAAAGGCGGATCCTTTGTTGCGCGCGGAGGCGCATGCCAAAATGGGGGACATTTGGCTAAAAAAGGCTAATTATTCGTCTGCCTTGCGCGCTTATATTCAGTCCTTGCATCAGGGTGAATATGCCAAAGATTCAACGAGCTTAACCGCGATTCGAGGTGTGTTACGTACGTTTGAGGTGCAAGGAAAATTAGATTCTGCGGCGTATTTTATGGGTCAATTGCCTTTGAAGGGCTTAGTAGATACAGCCTATGTTGCTGGATTATACATCGGATTAGGCCAACGCTATGAAAAGTCGAAACTCGAGAACCAAGCAAGAATGGCCTATAATAAGGCCTCTGAACTCGACCCGAATGATACGGGAGCGCGGGCACAAGTTGCCCTGGCTCGAATGCTAAGGGCAGCTGGGACTTTTACCGAATCGAATGAGGTGATCATTGCCCAGTTTGTGAATGAAAAAGGTCGATATTTTAATGCGGATGGAATGATTGTCGGAGAGGCCTTTTTACTCCTAGCGGAGAATTTTATCAGTATAAAAAATGTAGCGCAAGCGAAGGCTATCTTGCAATCTATTTTGAAGGATTCAGACTCGGAAGATGCCAAAACGAAGGCGAAACAATTATTGGACGGACTGCAATGAACCAAATGAAATCAAACATCCTAGGCATTTTCATTTTGATCGCTCCCTGGGTGGTCATGGCGCAGAAGGAAGCGACGATTGATAAATCGGTCGTGACGGTGATCGGTGGGGCGAAACAAGTGGTTCCTCTTCGCCTGACGGAACGTCAATTTTTGCCAATGCAAGGCGTGGGTTTACCCAGTGAATCTTTTGACATGAAGTTTCAAGAGCAAGGAGAATGGCCTTTGCAGAAATTACCCCAATTGAACCCCACCGCCATCGATATGCGGGAGGGTGACGAGAAAAATTCAGCCTATGGGGTTAAATATGCGAATGCACTTAAAATTGGCGGAGGAAATTACGGCCGGACCTTACTGAATTTTAATGTCGGTTTCGCCCCCAAAGAAAATTCATTTTTAGGGGTTTATTTGAACCATGATGGCAATTTATCGGGTCCTGTCGCTGAGGAATTTTCGGCAAGAAATGAAAATCAAGTGAAGGTGATGAGCCGGCATTTTGGGGAGAAAACCTTTTGGGATAGCCATGTGAATTACCAACGAACCCTCGCTCATTATTACGGAATGACCGAAATTCCCAAATATTATACACCTAAAAACCTCGAATTGACCAATGAGCGTTTCACCTATTTTGGTCGATTCAGTAATGCGAAAAAAGAAGCGAAATCAGACTATTCCATGTCGACTGATCTGACCTTTTTTAGAAACTTGAGGAATGAAACGGAGATGTTGTCCACTTCCCAACTTACGTTTTCCAAAAACTACTCCAGCAGCATTAAAGGAAATTTAGTCGCCGATTACATCTTGGCCGAATATACAGCTCCGAAAGCCCTCTCGCGGAGTTTTTACCGACTAAAGCCCAGTGTGGTATTCAAAAGTTCTCGTGTAGCTTTTACCGCGGGATTAAATATCATTCAATCGAAAGAGGGAAATGAACCCGCGGAAAATAGTGTATTCCCCATCATGAATTTGGATGTAGGTTCCACCGATTTTTTCCATTTTTTTGCGGGCATCGGAGGCGATGTGCAGTTTAATTCCTTGAATTCCTTTTCGAATGAGAATATTTGGTTAGCCCCCTCGATCGAATTGCGTAATACCAACCAAGTGGGACATGTGTATGCAGGTATCAAAGGATCGGATGATCAAAACCTCGATTTTGAATTCCGATATAGCTATTCGGAATATGCTAATCTGCCCTTTTTTATGAATTCAAAAGCAGATTTGTCCCAATTTGACATACAATACGTAGGGGATTTAAAAAAGGTACAAGTGACGAATTTAGGCGGACATTTAAATTTTCATGTGAATACCCAAGTGACCTCAGGATTGAAATTTGATTATGTGGAATACCAACAATTGCAATCGTTCGACAAGGCTTATCACAAACCCAACCTAACGCTTTCGTGGACGAACACGTGGAAATTAACTGATTTTATGATCCTTTCACCTGATGTTTACTACATCCAAGGCCTCTATGCACTAAATCCCCAAACGGGTAAATCGCTTGCACTGGACAATATTTTAGACGTGAATGTCAAATTGAATTTTTTACTCAAGAAAAATCTGAACCTCGCCCTCCAAGGAAATAATTTAACTGGAAAATCGTATCAACGCTATTTTCAATACGCCGTTCAAGCCCTCAATTATAACGCGACGCTAGGCTATTCATTTTAATCTATTTTTATTTGGATTAAATCTAAATAGTGTATAAGTTTGCGGCATGATATGCCTAATACCGACTATTTTTGCCTTTTTGATGGGATCTACGAGCGATTCCACGTTGAAATCAACCACCTTGCGAGAAGTCACGGTTCGCAGTTCGCCGAATATTTCGGGGACTCGATCACTTTCGGATACGGATAAGACCTTCATTTTTGTAGGAAAAAAAACGGAGGAAATTTCTGTAGCGAAATTGGATGCGAATTTGGCGAACCAAAGTTTTCGTCAAGTATTTAATCGAACGCCCGGACTTCATATTGTGGAAAGTGATCCTTCCGGATTAAATACAAGTATTTCTGTGCGTGGACTGAGCACGAACCGTTCCTGGGATTTTAACATGCGTCAAAATGGCTATGACATGACGCCAGATCCGATGGGATATAATGAAGCCTATTATACGCCGGCATTGGAATGGGTGGAGAAAATTCAATTGCTTCGTGGGGCGTCCTCTTTGGCCTTTGGACCGCAGGTAGGTGGCATGTTGAATTATGTGTTGGAAGCCCCTGAATTCCAAAAGGCTTTTGGAGGGATGGCCCAACAAAGCCTCGGTTCCTTTCATCTATCCTCTACCTTAACAAAATTCAAAGCGGGCAACGAACGATTTGCCTGGATTGCTTCTCATCAATATCGAAAAGGAGACGGATTTAGACCTAATTCAGCCTTTGATTCGAATCAAAGTTATGCCCGTTTGGATATTAAATCAGGTACTCAAAACCGCTGGATGCTAGAGCTTACTCGCTCCGAAGTGTTATCCAAGCAAGCCGGAGGTTTATCGGAAGCCCAATTTGACACCAATCCCATTTATTCAGGCCGTGCTCGTAATTTCTTTCAGGCGGATTGGCTAATGCCCGTGGTGAAATACCAATTCCAGCCCAATGCTCGCTGGCAAGGAGAAGTGCAAGTGCTTGGGATTTTCAGCGGTCGGAGCCAAGTCGGTTTTACCAAAGCCAATGAAATAGCCGATTTGCCTCTGGCGGATGGCGCCTTTGCCCTTCGCCAGCTGGACACCGACCGCTATACATCGTGGGGCTTGGAGGGGCGTTTCGCTTATCGAGATTCTTTGGTAGGCCGACCGATATTTTTATCCACGGGTTTTCGACTGTTCGATGGCCGCATGGAACGAGGCCAATTGGGAACGGCAAATGCTTCTACCGATTTTACCCTGACTCCCATTCAGGATTTCACGAGAAAACTATCCTTTGAAAATCAAAATTTGGCTTTTTATGCCGAGAATTTATGGCAGCTTAGTCCGCGTTTGGCATGGACATTTGGTCTGCGTTCGGAATTTATCCGTTCTTTTGCCACTCAAAATCAGCCCACAGGCCCATTTAATTCCCGTAGTAGACAATTTGTTTTGCTAGGAAGTGGATGGGCGTATACGTTGACCCCAAGCATGCAGGCCTATGGAAATTTTTCCCAAAGTTTTCGGCCCGTGAGTTTTTCGGATTTAGTCCCGAGTGCCACGAAGGATCAAGTAGATCCCAATTTACAAGATGCACGTGCGCAAAATGTGGATTTGGGAGTGAAAGGCCAAATGGGTAATTACCTTCGATTTGATGTCAGTTATTTTTTATTGACCTATCAAAATCGGATCGGGCAACTAAGTTTGAAAAATTCGCTGAATCAATCCTATTTGTTTCGGACGAATGTAGGAGAATCCACTTCCCATGGTTTGGAGGCCTATGTGGAATGGGATCCGGTAGGTGCGATGTTGGGCCATAAATCTAGTTGGGGACATCCTTCGTTTTTTATTTCAACGTCCTTGTTGCAGGCTCAATATGGTGATTTCCCGTTGGCCAATGGCCAAAATCTACGCGGAAAACGGGTTGAATATGCACCCCAAGAAATCATACGGGCCGGTATGTCATATCGCTTGGCATCCTTTTCCATGACCTACCAAATCAGTCATACGGCTTCCGTGTTTTCCGATGCGCAAAATTCGAACACCCCACTTGCAACGGGAACCATTGGGCCTATTCCGGCCTATCAAGTGCATGATGTGGCCTTTTCTTATCGTTGGAAAACGCATGTATACATGAAATCATCCATCAACAACCTATGGAATGCCTCCTATTTTACTCGACGTGGAACGGGTGCCTATCCAGGTTTTGGAATTTTACCGGCAGAACTGCGAAATATCAGTTTTACTTTTGGCTATACTTGGTAACTTTGTAATCGTTATCAATCTATCCATGAAAAATAATTTACTGCTTTTATTCACCCTGTTTATTTTTACGGCTTGCCAACAAGAAAAAGCCACCACCCCTCCAAGCGAAATATTAAATGAAGTGTTAGCCGCTCAAGATGCTTCCGGTTTACAAGCCAAATATGGCCAGGAAAATGTGGCATTAGATACGTCTTGGGTGATTGGTGATGATACGTTGCGAGGTAGTATTTTATTCCCAAATTCCCCAAAACAAGCGTTTATTTATTACCATGAGGGTAAAATTGCGGATGTTACGATTCAAGGAGAATCTTCAGCCTGGAAAACGGCAAGTGGTTTATATTTGGGCATGAGGCTCGCAGATGTCCAAAAAATCAATACCAAAAACTTCACGATTTCCGGATTCAATTGGTCGCATGGAGGCTCAGTCGTTTCGTGGGAAGGAGGAAAATTGGCCGGTGATAGTGCCATAAGCCATTTAGCCAGCTTTTCGAACGCTGGCAATGCTCACGAAGGCTTGAGTGATCAGGAATATGTGCTGATTTCTGGCGAGGCGGAATTCGATGTTCGGCATCCTTCGATTCAAAAATTAAATCCGCGTTTGGATTTAATTTCGATCATCAAACCTTTCATTCCTACGAAAGCCGAAGGAAATCAAATGGGGCATCAGATTGAGAAAAGCCAAATTCCACCAGTTCGGAAAAATTAATTTTTCCCTGGATCAATTAAGCAAATCTTGATATTTTCTACCAGTCAATTCACCTGATTTAGGGCCTTTCCCTGCAGAAATAGGTCCAAGGTTTCTCGCATCGATGAGACAATCCGCCTTCTCGCTTCTAAACTAATCCAAGCGATATGTGGGGTTATAAAGGCATTTCGAGTACCGAGTAAAATATGCGATGCGGAAGGTGGTTCCACATCCAAAACATCCAATAAGGCGGCTGCGATAACCTTATTCTCTAAGGCATGGGCGAGGGCAAGATTATCAATTAATCCTCCTCGCGAAGTATTGATCAGGACTGCCGAGCGCTTCATTTGCGACAAAAAATCCTCATTTATTAGATTTTCAGTAGCAAGATTTAGCGGACAATGTAAACTAACCACATCGGATTGTTGGGCTAATTCTGCTAAAGCAACAAATCTTCGGTTCGGTACATGCAAATCCTTCGTATGGGCATAGATGACTTGCATGCCCATACTTTCCGCCATACCTGCGAAACAATTTCCTATATTCCCCATCCCGATAATCCCAAGCGTTTTTCTATGCCATTCTTGGATGGGATGAAGGGTATAGCACCAATCTGCAT
This sequence comes from Cytophagaceae bacterium, assembly GCA_947450365.1. Classification (GTDB taxonomy): domain Bacteria; phylum Bacteroidota; class Bacteroidia; order Cytophagales; family Spirosomataceae; genus Aquirufa. The sequence continues at coordinate 10,182 of CANFVE010000024.1, read as the reverse complement.
GTTGCGACCAATCACCTGCTGCGACTGAATGGGCATGCATTCCCACTTGATTACTATAATGAAGTAGGAGAGCTAGTGCATGTTGTGCCACCGAAAAAGTTCCATAATTCGGTACGTTGGACACCTGAATATCCCGTTCGCGACAGGCCTGCACATCGACGCAATTGTACCCAGTCGCCGCGACTAAAATTAATTTAACCTGGGTAAAATGAGACAGTTCCTCGCGACGAATGAGACATTTATTGGTGACAATGACATCGACATCCGATGGTAAATCCTTGATTTCCTCACTGTTGGTTCGATCCCTGTAAATGACTTCGCCATAGGAAGCAAACACATCCCATGCAAGGTCGGATTGAAAAAGCGTATATCCGTCTAAAATCAGAATTTTCATGCCTTTAATTTGGGATTATTGTGATGTCGATCCTGGTCTCTTGCTGTTTTTTTGGCGATATTTTTAAGGAATTCCTCGCTTAAATCGATGCCTGTTTGATTCGCCAAACAAATTAATACAAATAAGACATCCGCCATTTCTTGCCCTAAATCTTTCGTTTTATCTGATTCCTTCTCCGATTGTTCGCCATACCTCCGCGCGATGATGCGGGCTACTTCGCCCACTTCTTCCGTCAGCATCGCCATATTCGTCAGTTCATTAAAATAGCGAACGCCTACCTCTTTGATCCATTGGTCCACGATGGCTTGAGATTCCTTGAGCGTCATATTACGGGTTTTTTGAGTCGATCAAAATGGTGACCGGGCCATCATTGACTAATTGGACCTGCATGTCTGCACCAAAAGTCCCTGTTTGAATCGCTTTCCCAAGCCGCTGGCTTAATTCAGAAATCATGGCCTCGTAGAGCGGAATTGCCTGTTCGGGTCGGGCAGCCTCGAGGAAGCTCGGCCGATTCCCCTTTTTGGTCTGCGCATGCAAGGTGAATTGACTGACCAATAAAATGTCTCCATTCACCGACTGAAGGTCCAAATTCATTTTGCCTTCTGAATCTGAAAATATCCGCAAAGCTGCAATTTTAGATGCTACGTATGTCACATCCGATGGCTCATCTGAGACATGGAGGCCGAGTAAAACAACGAATCCTTGTTGAATAGAGGCCTTTAATCGACCTTCGATCGATAAACTTGCCTCAGAAACACGTTGGATGACCGCCAGCATGTCCTACAACAATAAATAGACAATGAGAAAATACACGCCATAGCCCAAAATGTCATTGGTCGTCGTGATAAATGGCCCACTGGCTACGGCTGGATTAATTTTCAATTGGTTCAACACCAAGGGCGTTATCGTACCCATCAGCGAGGCCAACATAACCACGGCAAATAGGGAAATCGATACGGTAGTGGATAACATAATTTCACCTGAATCCACCAACAAAGAGCATCCAAACGCAAATATCGCCGCAATCAACGCATTGATTAACGCGACTAATAATACCTTTTGTAAACGTTTTCCTAAAGTCGTATCCAAGCCACTTTTATCCGCCAAACTTTGTACGATTAAGGAAGAGGATTGAATCCCCACATTGCCTCCCGTGGAACCAATCAATGGAATAAAGGCTGAAATAGCTGGTAAAATAGCGATTGTTGAATCAAAACGGTCGATGATTTTCGCCGCCAAAAAACTACCGACCATTCCAGCGATCAACCAGGGTAAACGCGAACGGACCAACAACCACACAGAGTCATCTTCCTCTACATCCTCCGAAATACCGGCCATCACCTGAATATCTTCTTGCGCCGATTCCGTAATAAAATCGACCACGTCATCAATCGTAATACGACCCAACAAACGCCCCTGAATATTCACCACCGGAATCGCTTCTAAATCATATTTCTGCATTAAATCCGCCACCTCTTCTCCCGGTACATAAGTTTGTACAGAAACGATTTCATCATCCTCATACACATCCTGAATCTTAGATCCGCGTTTGGCCAAAATGATTTTTTTCAAGGAAACCGTGCCCAATAATTTTCCATCATCGTCCACCACATACACGGTATAGACCTTTTCTACATCCTCGGCTTGCCGACGAATCTCCTCCACACATTCCGTCACAGTTTGTTTGACGTTGATTTTAATTAACTCTTTCTGCATCAATCCACCCGCGCAATCCTCGTCATAATGCATTAAATCGATAATGAAACGAGCCTGTTCACGGTCCTTCAATAAAGCAATCACTTCTTCTCGGATCCGAACCGGTTGTTCATTTAAAATGTCCACAGCATCATCGGAATCGATGACGTTGATGTATTCAGCAATTTCCTTAGAATTGAAATTTTTCAGAAATTTTTTCCGATCATCTGCATCGAGCGTGGAGATGATTTCGGCTGCAATTTTTGTATCTAAAAGTAATACGATGTACTTCGCTTCCTCTCCCGTTAATTCATCTAAAATATTGGTGATATCGGCTGGAAAAAGGTCCCCCATTTGGGCAATAATCTCCTCATTCGCTTGGTTTTCTATCCAGGAGCGAATTTCAGCAAGAAACTCTTTGGTGAGTTCAAAAGGAAGGTGTTGTGGGTTTAAATCTTCCATCGTGCCGCAATTTATGCATTATTGCCTGAAAAAAATCCTATTTGTTTAAAGAAATCATTAAACTAAGCGCCTGGATATCCTTGCGCTTTCCACATTTCGGTGAGCTCGGTAAATTCGGCCACACCTAATTGTTCGGCGCGTTTGTTTAAAAGGGGATGGTCGGGCAATTGTAAGGCCCTCAAGGCATTTCGAAGCGTTTTTCTACGCTGATTGAAGGCCATTTTGACCAAGGATTTAAATTTTGCCGGATCGCAGTCTAGTTTTTTATCCCAATTTCGCACTAAGCGAATCACGCCCGAATTCACCTTGGGTGGCGGCGTAAATACCTCCGGTCCCAAACTAAACAGATATTCAATATCATAATAAGCCTGCAATAACACGCTCAAAATGCCATAGTCCTTATTTCCGGGTTTGGCGGCCAGGCGAACGGCCACTTCTTTTTGCAACATTCCAACGACTTCCACGCATTGATCCTTGTAATCTAAAATTCGAAAGAAAATTTGTGTCGATATGAAATAGGGGAAATTCCCTACAATCCCGAATTTTTCCTCGCCAAAAATAGATTCCAGGGGATAGCGTAAAAAATCGCCATCGATGAGCCTTGTCCCTGTGAATTCCAAATAGTTTTTGCGCAAATAAGCGACGGACTCTTGGTCTATCTCGATTAAAAAAGTTTGGTAGTCTGTTTTCTTGACTAAAAACTGCGTTAAAACGCCCATGCCAGGGCCGATTTCCAGGACTTTTTGATAAGCCCCATTCGGTACCAAGCCATCTACAATGCGCTCTGCTGCGTTTAAATCATTTAAAAAATGTTGGCCTAAACTTTTTTTTGCTCGTACTTGCACCTGCTCTTTGGGGTTTAATAAGTAAAATTAAGCCCTTTTTTGTACATTTAATCAAAATTTTAGAATTAAGCATGGAGCAAGCGTCTACGGACAATTTGATCAAAACCCTCGAAGGCCTTAAACTTTTCGGTATCATCATGTCCACGGATGGGATCATTGTTCATGCGAATGCGTATACACATCAATTGCTCGGCTATGCCCCCAATGAATTAAATGGCCGAGATTTCTTTTCAACCTTACTTCCATCCGGTGAAAGTGAATCCCGCCGAGCTTCTTTTAATAAAGCGATTGCCACGGGAGGCTTATTTGAAGAGCGGGAACGAAATTACATCACGAAAAAAGGGCAGATTAAATGGGTGGAAGTAGCCTCCACAGTCCTCAGCGAAGGGGATCAAATGAGTTATTTGAGTATCATTGGAGAGGATGTCAGCGAACGAAAAAAGGTTTCTGAAGCGCTAAATCGATCGAATGCACAGTTGCAAGATTTGATTAATAATACCACCGACCTCATCCAAATTACCGGGATCACGGGTCGATTTTTATTTGTGAATCGCGCCTGGTTAGAAACCATGGGCTATTCGGAGGAAGAGGCAAAAGACTTGAAAATTCAAGATGTGTTGCATCCTGAATTTGCGCATTTGACTTTGGCGCAATTTGAACAATTGAGCAAAGGCCAAGAAATCCCAGAATTTACAGCCGTATTTCGCCAAAAAGATGGTCGACGGCTTTATGTCAGTGGTTCTGCGACCTGTCGATTCGAAAAGGGTGTCCCTACCGCATATCGCTGTATTTTACATAATTCCACCGCCAAAGTTCGCGCGGAACGGGCCAATAAATTATTTACTTCCATTGCTCAGGTAACCATTAATTCGACCAATTTGGACGATTTATACCTGAATATCCATAAGCAATTAGGAGAGGTCATCGACGTAAAGAATTTCTTCATCGCCCAATACGACCCCGGAAAAAGTTACCTCTATTTTCCCTATTATGTGGATGAATATTTCAATTCACGGGTGCATTTTACCAAACGAAAATTAGGCAATGGCTTAACAGAATATGCCATTATGGCGAATAAGCCCTTGATTTTACATGACGACGAGATACATCAATTGGCCAAAGAAAAAGTCATTTACCTCTATGGCGTAGTTCCTAAGGTGATGCTTTGCGTGCCGCTGAAAATTGGTGATCGGGTGACGGGAATTATCGGGGTGAAATCTTATGAGCGGGCGAATAAATATGAACGTCGCGATTTGGAATTATTGGATTTTATTTCGGGCCAAGTGGCCCTTGCGATCGCCCGAAAACAAGCGGAAGAGGCTTTAGCACGTGAAACGGCCCGTTTGAATGCGATTTTTGAAGGCAGTTCGCACTTGATGTGGTCGGTGAATAAACGACTCATGTTGACGAGTTTTAATCATGATTATTCGGAATTGTTGGAGGAACAATTGAACATGAAACCCCAACTCAATTTTTCCACTGAAACCATGGGTTTCCGATTGTTGCCCCCGGCGGAACGAAGACCCTTGGAAGAAAAATACAAAGCCGCTTTTCGAGGTCAAAAACAGCATTTTGAACTCGAATTACAAACCAATGAAGGCCTTGAAAAGTGGCTTGAGGTGTATTTGAATCCTATTTTAGCCCAAGGCATGATTTCGGAGGTTTCGGGAATCGCCCGGGATATTACGGATTTGAAGAAATATCAGCGTGAACTGGTTTTCGCGCGGGAACAAGCGGAAAGGTCCTTGAAAGTGAAGGAGCAGTTTTTGGCCAATATGAGTCATGAAATCCGTACGCCCATGAATGGGGTGATCGGCATGGTGGATTTATTGAGTGATACGCCTTTAGATGAAGATCAAACAGATTATGTGCAAACCATCCGCAAATCGTCGGATACGCTCTTGCATATATTGAACGATATTTTGGATTTAGCCAAAATCGAGGCAGGAAAAATGGATTTACATCCGAGTGATTTTATGCTCGAGGATGTGCTTGAACGTTTGATGGTTTTATTTTCTCAAGTAGCCAATGCCAAGGGGAATACATTACGCTATGAAATTGCTTCGGATATTCCAGGTTGTGTCGTAGCGGATGAAACACGTCTATTGCAAATCCTCTCGAATTTAACCTCGAACGCCCTTAAATTTACCGAGCAGGGGAAAGTGACCATATCGCTTTCGATGGAAAATCGCCTAAAAGATTCGTTTGATTTAATGGTTCGCGTGACCGATACGGGTGTAGGAATTGGTGAAGAGGATCGGAAAATTTTGTTTAATGCGTTCCAACAATTAGATAATTCCACCACCAAAGTCCACGGTGGAACCGGCCTCGGACTCGCTATTTCCCGTGAGTTCTGTAAAATGATGCAAGGGGATATCGGGGTGGAATCCGAATTAGGCAAAGGAAGTACGTTTTGGTTTAAAGTACATTTGAAGGAAGGAAATCCAAAGCTCGCCAATCAGCGCAAGGCGGAAGATCGATTTGTGATTGGAGGGAAATTGGCGGATTTGAGGCCGGAAATTTTGTTGGTCGATGATAATGCGACAAATCGGAAAGTAGCCAGCCAAATCCTTATTAAAGCCGGTTGCACCATCGATATGGCCACTAGCGGGCACGAGGCAATCGAAAAAGCACAGGCAAAAACCTATGATTTGATATTGATGGACATTCAAATGCCCGAAATGGATGGAATGGAAACCACGGCCCGGTTGAAACAATTGAATCTGCCCGATTTACCTCCGATCATTGCCATGACAGCTTATGCGATGCGTGAAGATCGTGAACGCTTTATGGCGGTGGGCATGGATGATTATTTGGCTAAACCGATCCGTGCGAATCAATTAATTTCGATTGTGCTTGCTTGGGTAAGCGGTAAAAAATCTATTTTGCAGGAGGAGCCGAAGGGTAAATTGCCGCATGAGATTCCAGTAGTCGATCAGGGCATATTGGATTCTTTGTCAGAGGCGGTGGGGGGTGATCCCGCATTTGTGAAAGGGATGCTGGTGGATTTTATCGCAGAAGCTGAGGAGCAAATCTCCCAATCCGAAACTGCGTATCGGGCGAATGATTGCAAAGGAGTTCAATCGGAGCTTCATACCTTGAAGGGCAATTCGGGTACCTTAGGGGCCGCGTCCGTGCATGCTCTGTGTGAGGCGATGGAAAAAAAGGCCAAAGTATGTAATTTTGAACAATTTGAAACTGAAATCATTGACTTAAAAAACGCTTTAAACCTATTTAAAACTTATGTGGACACGTTGTAAATTTTTAGTAGTGCTGCTTTTTGTGAGCAGCGGATTGGTATGGGCTCAGCCTTCGGTTCAATTGGTGCGGGTGGTGGTCACGGCAGACCATGCGAATTGGCAATATGCTGTCGGCGAAAAAGTAAATTTCAGCATACAAGTCATGAAAAATGGTAGCTTGGTGCCGAATGCCAAAATTACGTATCAAGTGGGACCTGAGCGGATGACGCCTTCGTTGACTGGTTCGCTAGTATCCACTTCAGGTAGCTTGCAAATCCCGGCTCAAAGTATGCCAAGCGCAGGTTTCTTGCGTTGCATTGCCACGGCAGAAGTGGATGGGAAAGAATATCGGAATTTAGCCACGGCGGGTATTGCGCCTTTGAGTTTGAAGCCGACAGTTTCTAATCCGGCCGATTTTGATGCTTTTTGGCAAAATGCCAAAGCTGATTTAGCCAAGGTTCCCATGGATGCGAAAATGACCTTGATGCCGGAACGCTGTACCGAAAAAACGAACGTCTATCATGTGAATTTGCAGAATTATAAAGTAGGTACCCGACTGTATGGGATTTTATGTGTGCCTAAAAAAGAGGGTAAATATCCCGCGATATTACAAGTGCCGGGTGCGGGAGTGCGACCGTATGGAGGAGATATTTCCAATGCGGATAAGGGCTATATTACGTTCCAAATAGGCATTCACGGCATTCCGGTGACGATGGAACCTTCCGTGTATACCGATTTAGGTGCGGGAATATTAAGTGGCTATTGGAATTATAACATGGACGATAAGGATCGCTTTTTCTACAAAAGGGTCTATATGGGTTGTGTACGAGCAAATGATTTTATCACGAGCTTACCCCAATTTGATGGCGTAAATTTGGCTGTGATTGGTGGAAGCCAAGGTGGAGCTTTGTCCATTGTTACGGCGGCTTTGGATTCGCGGGTGAAGAGTTTGGTGGCCTTATATCCGGCTTTATCGGACGTGACGGGTGATTTATCGGGCCGAGCAGGTGGATGGCCGCATTATTTCGAAAAACCAAATCGGGAATGGAACGAGACCAAGGCAAAGCTGGTCACGCTTCCCTATTATGATGTGGTGAATTTTGCCCGTCGATTAGAAATCCCCGGGTTTTATACTTGGGGATATAATGATGAAACTTGTCCACCTACCTCCATGTACGCGGCCTATAATGTAATTGATGCGCCAAAGGAATTATTTTTGGCTTTGGAGACGGGTCATTGGACTTTTCCGGAACAAACAGAAAAGGCTTATGGGTGGTTATTTTCTCTCCTGAAACCGTAAAATCAGACTTTTTGACTGATTTTGCTCAGGTTTTGAATAATATCGCGCCATTTTTTCCGATTTCAAGGATTGGGTTTTAAATTGATTCCATGCCCGGAAAAATTTAAATCCTATGAATCCAAATTCCTACACAGCTCAAGCGAGTATTTTGATTCAAAACGCGATGGAGTTGGCGACCGAGGGAGGCCAACAAGCCATTGAAACCGGCCACTTATTAGCCGCGATTTTGCGTGATGATACGCAAACGACTTCCTTTATCTTGAAGAAATTAGGCATTTCCGCCGCACAGATTCAAGAAAAATTATCGCCTATTTTAGCGAATTACCCCAAAGTTTCGGGTGGTCAGCCCTATGTCAGTAATGGCCTGCAGCAGGCTTTGCAAAAGGCTGATAAAGCCAAAGAAACCTTTGGGGATTCGTATGTCAGCGTGGAAATTTTATTTCTTTCCTTGCTGGAGCATTCAGATGCAGTTTCGGATGTGTTGAAATCCGTTGGCCTGAATAAAGAAAATCTTAAAAAAGCTATCACAGAACTTAGAGGAAATAGAAAAGTGAACGATCCACATGCAGAGAGTACTTACCAGTCTCTTGAAAAATATGGTAAGAATTTAAATGAATTAGCTAAGGCCGGGAAAATTGACCCGGTGATCGGTCGGGATGAAGAGATCCGTCGGGTGCTACAGATTTTATCTCGTCGGACCAAAAACAACCCAATTCTTTTGGGTGAACCCGGAGTGGGAAAAACGGCAATTGTGGAGGGCTTGGCCCAACGAATCGTGTCGGGCGACGTACCTGAAAATTTGAAATCAAAAATCGTCATGTCGCTGGATATGGGTTTATTGGTCGCTGGGGCCAAATACAAAGGGGAATTCGAGGAGCGTTTAAAAGCGGTGATCAAAGAAGTGACGGATTCGGATGGGGAAATTGTTTTGTTTATCGACGAGATTCATACCTTGATCGGTGCCGGTGGCGGCGGTGAAGGGGCGATGGATGCGGCGAATTTATTAAAACCTGCCCTGGCCCGCGGGGAATTGCATGCGATTGGCGCCACGACCTTGAAGGAATACCAAAAGTATATTGAGAAAGATAAGGCTTTGGAACGTCGGTTCCAGTCGGTACTGGTCGAAGAACCCGATGTCGCGGATGCAATCTCGATTTTGCGGGGCATTAAGGATAAATACGAATTGCACCATGGAGTTCGGATTCAGGATGATGCGGTGATCGCGGCGGTGGAGTTATCGAATCGGTATATTTCAGATCGTTTCTTGCCGGATAAGGCAATTGATTTGATGGATGAGGCTTCGGCCAAAATGCGGTTGGAAATCGATTCAGTGCCGGAGGAGATTGATGATATTCAGCGGAAGATTATGCAGTTGGAAATTGAGCGGGAGGCGATTCGTCGGGAAAATAACAAGGAAAAGGAAACGATTTTAACACGTGATTTGGCGGATTTAAGTGAAAAACGGGATGCGCTGAAGGGCAAATGGCAAGCCGAGAAATCGGTGCTCGATGCAGTTCGCAAGGAAAAAGAGGCGATTGATCGATTGAAATTAGAGGCGGATCAGGCGGAGCGACAAGGGGAATATGGGAAGGTGGCGGAGATTCGCTATGGCCGATTGGTGGAGGCTGAGAAGCATTTGAAGGAATTACAGGAAACATCGGCGGGAGATAATTCGATGTTGCAAGAGGAGGTAACGGCCGAGAACATCGCCGAGGTAGTAGCGAAATGGACCGGGATTCCTGTCCAAAAGATGTTGCAAACGGAGATTGACAAATTACTTCATTTGGAGGATGAATTGCACAAACGGGTCGCAGGTCAAGATCAGGCGATCGAGATGGTTTCCGATGCGGTACGTCGCTCGCGGGCGGGTTTGCAGGATCCACGTAAGCCGATTGGTTCCTTTATTTTCCTGGGAACGACTGGGGTAGGGAAGACCGAATTAGCGAAATCATTGGCATCGTATTTATTCAATGATGAGAATGCGATTGTGCGGATTGATATGTCGGAGTACCAAGAACGCCATGCCGTTTCTCGTTTAATCGGTGCGCCTCCGGGCTATGTGGGTTATGATGAAGGGGGTCAATTGACCGAAGCGGTGCGTAGAAAGCCTTATTCGGTGGTTTTGTTGGACGAAATAGAAAAGGCTCATCCGGATGTTTGGAATATTTTATTGCAGGTATTGGATGAGGGGCGTTTGACGGATAACAAGGGGCGTACGGCGAATTTCAAAAACACGATTATCATTAT
>CANFVE010000023.1 GCA_947450365.1 Cytophagaceae bacterium | reverse complement strand
TACTATCCGCGAAAATGATTCAGTATCTTATGAAGTTACTGACGGAAAGCGTGGTGCAAACGCTATCAACGTAAAGAAAATCTAATTTTCTTACGTTTTTTTGATTAGAGCAAATCAGTAGTTAACAATATATTAGGTTTCCCTATTTAGATTGCCCCATTGATCTCTAGTTAAAGAGAAAGAAAAAAGCCTCCAGTGATGGAGGCTTTTTTTATGCCCTTGTAAGGTATTTCAAAAAATCCGTTTGCCAACACATTCCTGGCGGCCTGAACAACTCAGAAACCCCGAAAATAAATTGGGCATAACTCCAAAACCCGTAGGTAAATTGGCTTGATTCAATCAATTAGGCAATCCAAGCGGCAACGTCTTCCTTGCTCGGTAAATTCGCCTCAATTTTCATTTTCTTCCGCAACCCTCCTAAATCATTAAAAACTTTATTGGGGTTCGCTTCTTTCAATGCCTCCAAGGTCAAAATTCCCATTTTTTGCAAAGCTGGGATCCAAATTTCTGGCACTCCCGCCTGAACGAAATCCTGATCAGAGGAAACTTCCTTGATGACTTCCGGACGCATTTGGGGAAAAAACAATACCTCTTGAATCGAGGATTGATTTGTCATCAACATCGTCAATCGATCAATGCCAATCCCAATGCCGGAAGTAGGCGGCATCGCATATTCCAAGGAACGAATAAAATCATGATCCATCGCCATCGCCTCATCATCTCCCCGTTCCGCCAGACGCAATTGGTCTTCAAAACGTTCTTTTTGATCAATCGGGTCATTTAATTCAGAATAAGCATTGGCTATTTCCTTGCCATTTACAAATAACTCAAAGCGCTCCACCAAGCCTGGTTTTGACCGATGTTTTTTGGTCAAAGGCGACATTTCCACCGGATAATCAATAATGAACGTCGGCTGAATTAAATTAGCCTCCACTTTTTCACCAAATAACTCATCAATCAATTTTCCCTTGCCCATTTGCGCATCCACTTCCATGCCAAATGACAAGCATGTTGCACGTAATTCATCCTCCGACAACGCATCCACATCCACCCCCGAATATTTTAAAATAGCTTCTGAAATCGTCAAACGAGGATAAGGACCGGCAAATTCAACCTGGTTTTCACCCACTGGAATCTGCGTTTGATCATGTAATTTTTGGGCAACCGTCTCAAAAATCCTTTCCGTCAACTCCATCATCCAATGGTAATCCTTATAGGCCACATAAAATTCCAAGGACGTAAATTCCGGATTATGTGTCCGATCCATGCCCTCATTGCGGAACATTTTCCCGAATTCATAAACTCCGTCAAATCCCCCAACAATCAAGCGCTTTAAATACAATTCATTGGCAATCCGCATAAATAAAGGCATATCCAGCGTATTGTGATGCGTATGAAACGGACGCGCCGAAGCACCCCCATGCACCGCTTGCAATACCGGTGTTTCTACTTCCAACCATCCTCGCTCATCAAACATCGAACGCATGGTCGAAATAATCTTTGCCCGCTTAATAAAAATATCTTTGACAGAAGGATTCACGATCAAGTCCACATAGCGCTGGCGATACCGCATTTCCGGATCTGAAAAAGCATCAAAGGTTTGGCCATCAGCCTCTTTCACCACAGGAAGTGGCTTTAACGCCTTGGACAAAAGCGTAAATTCTCGCACATGAACGGATATTTCACCCATTTGCGTCGTAAACACATAGCCTTTAACGCCGATGATATCTCCGATGTCCAACAATTTCTTGAAGACCGTATTGTAAAGCGTTTTGTCCTCGTCTGGACATAGATCGTCCCGACGAAAATACAATTGAATCCGTCCCGAAGCATCCTGCAATTCCGCAAATGACGCATTTCCCATGATGCGAAAACCCATCAAACGGCCTGCTAAGGTAACATCTTGGAAATTTGACGCCTCCGGCTTGTATTCAGCATGGATTTGAGAAGCCATCACCGTCACCGGATAGGCAGCCGCCGGATAGGGATCTATGCCCATCGAGATTAATTCCTGTCTTTTTTGACGTCTCAATAATTCTTGCTCACTTAATACCATCGATCTTTCTTTTTATTTTCAAAGCGCAAAATTAGCCAAATCATTCGGCAAATAAAACTTTCCGACCCAGAAGCAAAAAAATCTTAAAACTTGTTAATAATCTGCCTAAGCGAATTGAATTCTACAATTATGCATTAAATTCGCAAATCATTTTTCAACAAAAATCACATACATTTTGATCTTATGGACATGAAAAACCAAGTTAAATCCTACGTAGTTATTGCGCTCCTATCTAGTGGAATCACGTTAGGCGCTTATGAATTGTTAAATTTAGGTTCAAAATCAACCCTCGGGGATGTTCCTTCCGCCTTCACCACCGCCGTTTCGAACATCAATGCTCCAGGCAATCCCGGTGAATTTACCTATGCGGCCGAAAAAACAACCCCTGCTGTCGTCCACATTAAAACAAAAATGGAGTCACGTGGACGCCAACAATACTCAAGTCCTTTCGATGATTTCTTCGGATTTGGAGATCCATTTGGAGGAGGCGGTGGCCGTCGGCAAGCCCCTCAGCAACAAGAAGCCTCCGGTTCAGGAGTCATCATCAGCGCCGATGGTTATATCGTAACCAACAACCACGTAGTCGCCGAAGCAAGCGAAATTTCCGTTATTCTAAATGACAAACGCGAATTCAAAGCCAAAGTCATTTCGACCGACCCTTCCTCCGACTTGGCGGTTATCCAAATCAAAGAAACAGGTTTGCCTTTCTTGACTTTTGGAGATTCAGACGCCCTTAAAGTAGGCGAATGGGTTTTAGCCGTGGGTAATCCATTCAATTTAGAATCCACCGTGACCGCGGGTATCGTTTCTGCAAAAGGTAGACAAAACATCATCGACCGTGAAGGCGATGTGAATCCATTAGAATCCTTTATCCAAACAGATGCTGCAGTAAATCCAGGAAATTCAGGAGGGGCTTTGGTAAATTTAAAGGGAGAATTAATTGGGATTAATACGGCCATTTATTCGAAAACGGGTCAATTTGCCGGCTATTCCTTCGCGGTTCCTGTGAGCATCGTGAAAAAGGTTTCTGGGGATTTAATCAAATACGGAAACGTTCAACGCGGATTCTTAGGCCTCAGCATCTCCGAAGTAAATGCAAAATTAGCCGACGAAAAAGACCTTAAAACAAAAGATGGCGTATACGTAGGCGGATTCTCCGAAAATTCTGCCGCCAAAGATGCCGGCATTAAAATCAATGACGTGATTGTCAAAATCGATGGAGCAGATACGAAATCAACGGCCAAATTAATGGAAATCGTAGGTCGCAAACGTCCTGGTGAGTCATTACAAGTGACGATCAACCGCGATGGACAATTAAAAGATTTCACCGTAACCCTTAAAAATAAGGACGGAAACACATCCATCACAAAAGGCGATACGGGAGAAACCTATAAATCTGAATTCTTAGGAGCTAAATTTGGTTCATTGAGTAGCTCTGATAAAGAGAAATTCCGCGTAAGTTCCGGGGTTAAGGTAGTGGATGTAATCCCTGACGGCCGTTTAGAAATGTATGGTTTGTCGAAAGGCTCGATCATCACGAAAATCAACGACAAAGCCGTGAATAGCCCGAAAGAAGCAACTGAATTATTAGAAGCTCGCAAAGGCCGCATTAAATTAGAGGGAATCGATGTGGACGGTTCACGATTCATTTATGTCTTATAAAAGTTGACGTCTAGGCAATTGAACGATTGCCTAGACTTTTCAAAAGAGCCCATGAAATCATGAATCGTTTTTCTAATTTTGAAGGCTTTGCTCTAATGCAGAAGGTGTTCTTTTAATTCAGAACGGAACAATCAAATTTAGATTGAAACAGCAATCAAATACAGGCTAGGGCCATTGAAATTCAGAAAGACTTTTTTAAAGCCCAATATTTCTGTTTGATATCAAGCAAAAAAATCCCGAAGTCACCTTCGGGATTTTTTTTATTTACATGATTCCTGATTTTTTAGAATAATCTCATCGGCAAGATGGCATTCATTAAGCCTTGTAAAGGACTTGCTTCACGGCTTGAACGGTACGTTCAACGCTCGGTAAGATTTCGTCAATCAATGTCGGCGCATAGGGAAGCGGCAAATCGCGTGAATTCACCCGAATCACAGGAGCATCCAAATAATCAAAGGCCCAGCGTTGTAAATGATAGGCAATTTCAGACGAAATGGCTGCTAATGGATTCGCTTCTTCGACCACGACACAACGGTTTGTCTTTTTCACCGATTCCACCACCGTGATGTAATCGATTGGACGCACGCTGCGCAAATCGATCACTTCTACCGATATGCCTTGCTTTTCTAATTCTTCCACCGCCGGCATCACCACACGCGAAAGCATTTTACCAAAGGTAACCAAGGTCACATCCTTTCCAGGCTTCACAATATTCGCCTTGCCAATTGGAATTAAATATTCACCATCGGGCACTAAGCCTTTATCTCCATACATCACTTCCGATTCCATGAAAATCACAGGGTCATTATCGCGAATGGAAGCTTTTAACAATCCTTTGGCATCCGCCGGATTCGAAGGCACAACCACCTTTAAACCAGGTGTATTGGCATACCAATTTTCAAAATTGGATGAGTGCTGAGAGGATAATTGCCCTGCATTTCCCGTAGGACCCCGGAAAACGATCGGACACGAGTACTGACCTCCGGACATGGACATCAATTTAGATGCTGAGTTAATCACCTGATCAATGGCCACCAAAGAGAAATTAAAGGTCATAAACTCGACAATCGGACGAAGGCCATTGGCCGCCGCACCTACCGCGATTCCTCCAAAACCCAATTCAGCAATTGGCGTATCAATCACACGCTCAGGACCGAATTCATCCAACATCCCTTGAGATACCTTGTACGCTCCATTGTATTCGGCTACTTCTTCGCCCAACAAGAAAACAGTTGAATCTGTTCTCATTTCCTCCTGCATGGCTTCACGCAAGGCTTCTCTAAATTGAATTTCTCTCATATTGATTCTTATTTTGGGTTAAACCCAATCGCCCGCAAAATTAGGCAAGAAATTGCACATCGCAAAACCAAAATTAGCTTTCTAATGCCCCCAAATTCATAAATTCTAGGTATTTTTGAGAATACATTCCATAATTGTTATTCATGTCTGTTCAAATCGCCCCCATTTCAGATTCTTTGAGCCAATTTTTAGGTCAAAACGCCTATTCCAAAATCGCTGTATTGGTCGACGAACACACGAATAAACTTTGTTTTCCCCTCATCGAATCCCTACTTCCCAAAGGTAGTATCAAGATTCAAATTAAATCTGGCGAAGAACATAAAACCATCGCCACCTGTGAAAAAGTATGGGCGGCTTTAACACGTGCCAATATGGACAGGCATGGATTACTGATCAATCTCGGCGGGGGGGTTATCGGCGATTTAGGCGGATTTTGTGCATCCACCTACAAACGCGGCATCGATTTCATCCAAATCCCTACCACGCTTTTGGCCCAAGTAGACGCCAGTGTGGGTGGAAAATTAGGCATTGATTTTCACGGATTGAAAAATCACATCGGCGTATTTCAATTGCCCAAAACCGTTTTGATTGACCCCACATTTATTCACAGTCTTCCCGCGCGTCAGCAGCGATCGGGTTTTGCTGAAATCATCAAACATTGCCTCATTCGCGATGGCCACATGTGGGAACGGATAAGCCATTTGAGTTTTGAGGAAACGGATTTAGCCGAATTAATTGCTCATTCGGTAGCCATTAAACAGGCCGTGGTAGCGGAAGATCCAAAGGAAAAAGGCTTACGAAAAATTTTAAATTTTGGACATACCTTAGGTCATGCGATAGAAACGTATTTGATGGATCAGGGAAAACGTAAAATTCTACATGGCGAAGCCATCGCATGTGGGATGATCATGGAAGCATTTTTGAGCTATGAACGTGGCTTAATCGGACTTCGTGATTTGGAATCAATCGAAACGTATTTGTTTGAAACTTATGGTCGGGTCATTCTGAAGGAAGACGAAATTCCCGCCATCTTGAAACTAACGGCGCAGGATAAAAAGAACAAGGGCTCTGAAATTCGCTTTTCGCTATTAACCGGCTTGGGCGACTGTGGCTATGACATTCCGGTAAGTTCATCCGAAATGAAAAAGGCCATTCATTATTATATGAATTAATTATTCAATGACTTGAGGAACTTTGAAAAAAGCCTCATTGGCATCTGGACCTAATGCCAAGGCCTTTTCTCGTGATAATTCTTGTTTAGCCACATCTTCCCGAAAATGATTCATGGCTGAGGTCATGTGTACCAAGGGTTCTACCCCATGAGTATCTACGGCATTCAAGGCTTCCATCCAATCCAGGACTTTGTTGATCGATTCCTGCATATCTTCCACCTTTTCGGGTTTCAACTCCAAGCGGGCTAAATGCGCTATTCGCGCCACATCTTCCTTACTTACTTTCATCGTCCTTCGAATTTAATTTTTTATCATCGGGCATTTCTTTGTCGAGAAATGCATTGATTTTATCACGATCCAAAGAGGATACAATTTGACCAAAAGAGTCGATCTTCATATCAAATCCTTCCAAATCGGGATGGACTTTCGGTTTTTTCTCGACCAAAGGTGTTTTTTTCTTTGTCATTCCGAGAGCTTTGGAAATTGTGCTAATGCCACTGAAAGGCGTTCAGCCACTTGTTGTTTACCCCATAATTCCATCGAAATCATTAGATCAGGACCCGCTCCATTGCCACTAAGTGCCACACGAAGCATTTGCATCACCTTGCCCATTTTAATTCCCTCGGTTTCCAAGGTTCCATGAATGACATGTTTGATGCTTTCCGCATGCCAATCTTGGATATGTTCGATACATGTTTGAATAGCCAATAAACCCTTCTGTGCCTCAGAATTCCATTTATTTGCCAAAACCGCTGAATCATATTCCTTTGGAAACGCTGAAAACTCGGCCACTTTTTGACCTAATTCCTGCGGAAAGGTAATTCGATCCAAGAACAATTGCACGAAGGCTTCCGCCTTTCCTGATTCTATTTCAGGTAAATATGCACTGGCTAATTCAGAGACAGGATGTTGTTTTACATATTGTTCATTGAACCATTTGGCCTTATTGACATCAAATTTTGCTCCAGCTTTATTGATTCGCTCCAATGAAAAAGCGTTGACCAATTCATCCAAACTAAATAATTCCTGCTCCGTACCTGGATTCCAACCCAAAAATGCCAAGAAATTTAGCGTTGCCTCTGGCAAATAGCCTTCTTGTTTAAATCCTTTCGAAACCACGCCCGATTGAGGATCCGTCCATTCCAATGGAAAGACTGGAAAACCGCCTAAATCCGCATCGCGTTTCGATAATTTTCCATTTCCCTCAGGCTTTAATAATAAGGGCAAATGGGCAAATTGAGGGGCTTGCCAACCAAAGGCTTGGTACAATAAGATATGCAAAGGTGCCGATGGAAGCCACTCCTCTCCTCGAATCACATGGGTAATTTCCATAATGTGATCATCGACGACATTGGCCAAATGGTAAGTCGGCATCCCATCCGATTTCATCAAAACCTTATCATCCATACTCGAGGTATGCACATGAACCCAGTCCCGAATGCTATCTTGAAAACGAATTTCAGCTTTGGCAGGTACTTTCAGCCGAATCACGTAGGGCTGACCCGAAGCCAAGGCCTCTTCAATTGCCCCTGGGCTCATCGAAAGGGAATTCTTTAATTTAACACGGGTTAAGGCATTGTATTGAAAAGCCGTTCCTTTGCTTTCATATACCGCCCGAATCGCATCTAACTCTTCCGCCGAATCAAAGGCATAATAGGCCTTTCCGGTCGAAATCAACTCATCTGCATAAGCTTTATATAAATCCTTGCGCTCACTTTGGCGATAGGGTGCATGCGGGCCACCGATGCCCACACCTTCGTCAGGCATGATGCCTAACCAAGCTAAACTTTCTAAAATATAGTCCTCCGCACCTGGAACAAAACGCGTTTGATCTGTATCCTCGATTCTTAACAAAAAGGTTCCGCCCAATTTTCGGGCAAGTAAATAATTATATAAAGCCGTTCGAACTCCTCCAATATGCAAGGGGCCTGTAGGACTAGGCGCAAATCGAACACGTATTTTTGATGACATATATGATTATTTATAGGCAATACACGAAATTTCAACCCGAACGTCTTTGGGCAAACGGGCCACTTCCACCGTTTCTCGAGCCGGTGCCTCTTCCGTAAAGTAGCGACCATAGACCGCATTTATTTGCGCAAAATGGTTCATATCCTTGACAAAAATGGAACATTTTACCACATCCGAAAATTGATACCCCGCCTCAGTTAAAATAAAACCAAGATTTTTCATCACCTGTTCCGTCTCCTCTTCGATGCTTCCTCCTGCTTCAAAAACCGAAAGGGCAATTTGACCCGAAACATATAGGGTCCCCTGAACTTGTACGGCCTGAGAATAAGGTCCGATCGGCGCTGGGGCGTCTGTAGATAAAATTATTTTTTTTGTCATACCTTTGAAAAGAAATGCAAGTTACCAAAATTTGAGTTAACCTCTACATCATGTTTAAGCTTACTCCGACATTTTTTTCCAGCAAAAAGGGGATTCTGTATATGTTGATTTCGTCGCTTTGCTTTGCCATCATGTCGGCCATGGCGAAAGAAATGAGCGTTCGGTTTCCATCGGTCCAACTCGTATTTTTTCGCAGTGCAGTAGGCCTCCCTTTTCTATTAACAAGTCTTTGGCTCAAACCCGCGATTCAAACCGGCGGCAAATTATACTTCATCCTCCTCCGCGGTTTATTAGGTGCCTTCACCTTATATTGCCTTTTCTACACACTCGAACACCTAAGTCTTTCCTTAACGAATACCTATGGTCAAGCATTCCCTTTGTTCATCGCGATATTTAGCTTTTTTCTGATTCCCAATGAGACCTTGAATGGCCGTCAAGTCCTATTTTTGCTCATTGGATTTTTCGGAATTCTCCTCATTTTCCGACCGGAAACCAGCGGATCTCTGTGGAATCATGGGACCGGAATCATCTATGCCATGGGGACGGCCCTAGGCTACATGGCTATTAAGGAATCCCAAAAATACTACGATTCCCGCTGGGTCGTCATTTCCTTTATGGGCGCGGGACTGATCGCCTCAATCCTTTCGTTGATATCGGGTACATGGCTTAATCTCCCAAATAGTTTTTTAACGGGTACCTGGATAGACCCAAGTCCTTGGGAATGGGCCAAGGCATTCATCATGGGGCTTTTGGCTTTAGGGGTTCAATATTTTACCACGCAGGCCTTATTGAACGAAAAAACGAGCATCGTAGGGGTGGTGGGAAATAGCAGCGTACTATTTTCGATTGGCATCGATATACTGCTGGGCCAAGGATTCCCAAATGGGATTACCATGTTGGGAATGTCGCTTGTGATTTATGGGAGCTACCAGATTACAAAAAGGGCATAAAAAAAGGGACCCAACTGACATTGAGCCCCTATTTATACGTTTCGATTTCTTAGGCTGTGGCAGAATTCATCACTTCAGTTTGTTTGCGAATGGATTCTGAGTGAATCAATTTAAACAATTCTTCTACGAATTCAGGATACAACGCAAGACCTTTGGCTTGATTTGCCCGGTCGTTGTGCAATTGCTTCCAACGATCTAATTGCAATACCGCCACATTATTGTCACGCTTGTATTCACCTAATTTTTCAACTACCGCCATGCGGGCAGCCAAAACTTCTAATAACTCACGGTCGATGTTATCAATTTTCTCACGTAGACCCGCTAATTCATCCGAGAAATCAGCTCCATAATTGGCTTGACGAACATCTAATTCGCGAAGCATTTCGCCTAATTTTTCTGGAGTAACTTGTTGGGACGCATCTGACCATGCCGCATCCGGGTCACGGTGCGTCTCGATGATCATACCATCGTAATTTAAATCAAGGATTCGTTGGGATAATTCCATCAACAACGCGCGCTTACCCGCCATGTGCGAAGGATCACCAATCAATGGCATTTGAGGAAATAAACGCTTTAATTCTACTGCCATCGCCCACATCGGGGAGTTACGGTATTTTGTTTCCTGTGCGTTCGAGAACCCACGGTGAATGGCACCTAATTTTTTGATTCCAGAACCTTGAAGACGCTCAAATGCACCTACCCATAAAGCTAAATCAGGATTAACCGGATTCTTGACTAATACGGGAACATCAACCCCTTTCAAGGCATCCGCTAAATCTTGTACATTAAATGGATTAACCGTGGTTCTAGCACCAATCCACAATACATCAACGCCATATTTCAAGGCCAATTCGATATGCTCGGGTGTCGCTACTTCGATAGCCAATGGCAAACCTGTTTCTTTTTTTGCTTCGACCAACCACTTTAAAGCCGGCTCACCCATCCCTTCAAAACTGCCTGGACGCGTACGAGGTTTCCACACGCCAGCACGCATGATGTGCGCATAGCCTTCCGCTTTAATTCGGCGGGCGGTTTCTAATACTTGCTCCTCTGTCTCAGCTGAACATGGACCCGCGATAATCAAGGGTTTTCCGTCTGTCTGAATCCATTCTTGCATCGGGACAATGTCTAAATTGGCATTCATAATTATTCTAATGGTTAACAAGCCGCAAGGCCTGAGATGTATGTTTATTTATTTTTATTAACTTATATTTGCAAGCAATTTTAAAAAAATGAGCCTAAATCCTTCATCAAAACAATTGAAAAAGCTTTCCTTCGAAGACACCCAAATTGCTTTTGCTTCCAAAACTGATTTCAAACTGATGAAATCCTATTGGATTTTCGCCATAATGAATCAAAATTGGCTTGTAAAGTTAGGGACTTTTTTCATCAAATTATTCCTTTTCCTTCATTTTCCTATCAAAAAACTGATAAAAACTACCGTTTTCGAACAATTTTGTGGGGGAGAATCGATTGAAGACTGTGATTTAACGATTCAAGCACTGGGAAAAGTACACATTGGCACCATTCTCGATTATTCGGTGGAAGGAGAGGAAAATGAAAAATCCTTTCAAAAAACAAAGGCCGAAATCTTAAAAACGATTGAAAAAGCGAAAGTGGATCCACAGATTCCCTTTGCGGTGTTTAAATTAACGGGGCTTTTTCAAAGTGAATTGCTTGAAAAGCATCAAGCAGGTCAGGCATTTGATGAGGAAGAGACTGAATCCTTTGCGCATAGTAAGGAATTTTTAATTGAAATATGCCAAAAAGCGCATGATGAAGGGGTAAAATTATTTATTGATGCGGAGGAGAGTTGGATTCAAAATTCAATCGACACCTTGACCTATGAGATGATGGCCATGTTTAATGAGCGGGAGGCCATCATTTTTAATACATTTCAAATGTACCGTGTGGATATGTTGGACAACCTCCGACTGGCCATCGAAGAAGCTGAAAATTCCAATTATTTTTTCGGCGCTAAATTGGTCCGCGGGGCTTATTTGGAAAAAGAACGCCAGCGCGCACATGAGGACGAATATTCAGAACCTCTGCACAAACATAAGGAAGATACCGACCGTGATTTTAATGCCGCCATCGATGTATGTTTGGCCCATTTAGGCCAAGTAAGTTTTTGTGTAGGCACGCACAATGAATTTAGTTGCATGCAATTGTGTGACAAAATGGAGGCCTTGGAAATCCCAAGCAACCATTCGCATATCTTTTTCGCTCAGTTATTAGGCATGTCGGACAACATCAGTTATAATTTGGCAGCCAATGGCTACAATGTGGCGAAATATGTGCCCTATGGTCCCGTGGCAGCTGTGATGCCTTATTTGTTTCGACGTGCCGAGGAAAATAGCTCGATTGCCGGACAGACCTCTCGGGAATTTGGACTCCTACAAAAAGAAGTAAACCGCAGAAAGCAAGTATGAAAAGTATCCGATATTTCTTGATTAGTTTAGTTGTCATTCTCTTGGATCAAGGCATTAAAATGGCCGTTCATTTCTGGATGGAACCCGGTTATTTTGGCCAAATCGAACTAGTAGGGTCCCTATTTAAATTGCATTATACGCTGAACCCGGGCATGGCTTTTGGCATCCAATTAGGCTCCAACTATGGGAAATTAATCTTAACGAGTTTTCGGATTATCGCCATGTTTGGCATCGGATATTACCTACATTATTTAAGTGAAAAACACAGCCCGAAAGGTTTATTATTTTGCATCTCATTGATTTTAGGTGGGGCGATTGGAAATCTAATAGACTCGGTATTTTATGGGGTTTTATTGGGCAATGCCCCTTTTGGAGCACCCATGACCTGGTTTCATGGACAGGTGATTGACATGTTCTTTTTTGATGTTTGGGAAGGGATATTACCGCTTTGGGTGCCGGTTTGGGGAGGCACCTATTATTCGACACCTATCTTCAATTTCGCGGATGCCGCTATTTTTTGTGGGGTCGTTTCCATCATTATTTTCCAGAATCGATTTTTCGAATCTCAAAAACCAATCGAATAAATAAAAAAATCATGCAGGAGAACTACTATTTATTTTTCATTTTAGCTCTCCTGGCCGAAATTTTAGGTACGGTTTCAGGATTTGGTTCTTCTATTTTATTTGTCCCTCTGGCTTCCATTTTTTTAGACTTTAAGGTTGTCCTCGGCATCACAGCCGTATTTCACGTATTCAGTAATTTATCTAAAATCTATTTGTTCCAGAAAGGAATCGATAAAAAGATCGCCCTCAAATTAGGTATTCCTGCGGTAGTCTCCGTGATTATCGGCGCCTTATTAACGCATTACATTCCACAAAAACAAACGGAAATGGGGATGAATGCGGCCATATTTTGTTTGGCCATTTATCTCCTTCTGGGCGGCCATCATAATATCAAGCAAAGTGATTCTAATTTATACCTAGGCGGTGGCATTTCGGGCTTTTTGGCAGGATTGATTGGAACTGGAGGAGCTATTCGGGGTTTGACGCTTTCGGCCTTTCACTTACCGAAAGACGTTTTTATTGCCACCTCAGCCCTTATCGATATGGGGGTCGATAGTTCTCGGGCTGTCATATATGTAGCCAATGGCTATTTTACGCGGGAGCATCTCATGTACATTCCCTTTCTGATTGGCATTAGTATCGTCGGATCTTACCTAGGAAAACAAATTTTAAAAAAGATACCAGAAGCGGTTTTTCATTACATTGTCCTCGGAATCATCCTGCTCATGTCAGCTATCCAAATGGGGAAATACATCATTCAATAACAAAAAAAAAGACGCAATCACTTGCGTCTTTTCTAGCATATTTAGATATATTATTTCTTTGGAGCAGCAGGCTTAGCAGCAGCTGGAGCAGCGGCTGGTTTAGCTGCAGCCGGTGCAGCAGCAGGAGCCGCAGCAGCCGTCACAGGCTTAGGTGTGATACCCATTTTCTTTAACACTAGATCTGAGATCGCAGCCTCAGATGGATAGTGCAACAAGATAGGAGCTGTTCCCATACCTGCATCGTAATTGAATACGTGTGTATATGCATTCTCATTTGCCACCGCGTGCATATTTTCTTCAATTTTCTTTAAAAGAGGTTGCAACAATTGAGCTTGTTTCTTTTGTAAAGAAGATTGAGAATTTTGTTGGAACTCTTGAATCGAAGTTTGTAGATTTTGTAATTCTTTTTCCTTGTCTTGCTTGATGATATCCGGAGTTTTGGTATCCGCATTCATTTTTTCAAAGGCAGCTAATTTATCTTGAAAGTCTTTCACTTTCCCTTGATACAAGGTTTCGTATTGTTTTTGCGTGTTTTTTAAGTCTTCTTCCACTTGTTTCGCCTCTGGCATTTGGCTTAAAATATAATCAGCATTGATAAATCCGATTTTAACTTGGGCCTGAAGCGGCATTGTTGCCAATCCGAACATAAGGCCTACGGCCAATAAAAATTTGGTTTTCATACGTTGTTTTTCTTTTTTAAATTATTTTTTTTGTTTAGTAATGTGTTTTATTTTTTCAAATTCGGATCTATCTCAAGGCCCAATTCCTCTAAAATGTAATCGGAATAATCATGCACCGGATTTGTATAAATCAAAGCTAATCCATCGTTTGCTTTATCAAATAAAAAGTCCAGCCGCTTTTGCCGAACTACTTTTTCTACTGCTTTGGCAATCTCATCCAAAATCGGTTTTAAAGCCGCTTGTTTGGATTTAAACAATTCACCCTCCGAACCAAAGATTGCATTTTGCAATGCTTTCGCCTCTTGGTCTTTAGCCTTTATGAGTTGGAGACGTTGTGCACGAAGGTCGTCGGTGAGTAATAATTCCTCCAACTTATATGCCCGCTCTAATTCAGCCAATTCATCATTTTTCTTTTGGACATCCTTCACGTATTGTTTTGTCATCTCTTCCATTTTGGCCTGCACTTTTTTGTATTCAGGCATTTTGGATGTAATAAACTCCGTATCAATATATCCAAATTTCTGAGCATAGGACCTTTGTCCAAAGCTGACAAGCACCAAAATTAAGAAAAAAATCGACTTTTTCATTACGAATTTATTCAGCTTATCTGATTTGTTGACCAATGGAGAAGGTAAAGGCTTGTCGGCCAAAATCCGAATCCCCCGGTCTCGGCTTATCAAAGGCCATTCCATAATCAATTCCAATCATACCAAACGCAGGCATGAAAATACGCGCACCAAAACCTGCCGATTTATACAAATCAAACGGATTGTAATCTTGTAAATTCGCGAAATTATTTCCTCCCTCAGCAAAACCAAGGACGAAAATGGTTGCCGACGGATTCAATGAAACCGGATAACGAACCTCCATCACAAATTTATTATAAGCCACGCCTCCATTCCCATATGAGCCCGAGGGTCCGATCACACGGTCTTTGTAGCCACGGAGTCCAACGATATCCCGGTTAAACGAGAATCCTTGCACCATCCCAGATCCACCCAAATCAAAGCGCTCAAAGCGGGTTGTTTCCCGCCCCCCATAGGATCCCAAAAATCCTAAGTGAGCACGCGTATGTAAGACAAATTTACCGGCTAATGGACTAAACCAACTCGCATCCATCATCCATTTATGGTATTCAATCAAGCTACCATCTTTATTTCCTCCTAACAAAGAATAAGGTGGCGTTAACGACGCAGTCAACGAGAAACTGGATCCCGAGCGCGCAAACGTAGGATTATCGATACTATTCCGAGAGAAATTCGTCATGAACGTCACCGAAGTCGACTTTCCTTGCGGATAAGCCCACGTATAATAGCGATCCACATCGTATTGTGAAAAAGATAGTGAATTACTCAATGAGAAGTAATCATCTGGCCATTTTAAGCGTTTTCCTAAACTAAAGGTGATACTGTTGACATTAAAGTGAGCGTCCAACAAGGAATCCGGTACCGAATAACTGCTCATCCCCCCATAACCTCCATAGCCGCCATATCCACCACCGTATCCACCATAACCGCCATAACCGCCGCCATAACCACCACCATAGCCTCCTCCATAACCACCACCATAGCCACTACTCCCGTAACCACCACCGTAACCAGTCGTTCTAAATTGATATGGATAAGAAATACTTCGATTCAATGAAATTGAAAAGGAATTCGGCTTTTTACCCCCTAACCAAGGTTCTGTAAAGGTCAAACTGTAATTCTGAAAGGCAGCGCCATTCGCTTGAAAACGAATCGAAAGTTTTTGGCCATCCCCGGCTGGCAATGGACGCCATGCTTTCAAATTGGTTAAGTTTTTGGCTGAGAAATTATTAAACACGACCCCTAAAGTTCCCACAAAACCAATGTAGCCACCCCAACCACCTGATAATTCAATTTGATCCGATGGCTTTTCTTCTACATTGTATTCTATATCCACGGTACCATCAGGCCGAGGCTGCGGATTTGGCGATATCTTTTCTGGGTTAAAATAGCCGATTGTCGATAATTCACGTACGGTACGAATAATTGCTGATTTATTAAACTTCTGACCCGGCAAGGTTCGAATTTCCCGCATGACCACGTGATCAGAGGTTTTCGTATTCCCGTTCAAAATTACTTTATTGATCGTTGCCTGCTTTCCTTCCGAAATCCGAATTGAAATGTCGATCGAATCCCCTTCAATCGCCGTTTCTACCGGTTCGGCATTGTAATACAAATACCCATTATCCATGTACACAGAACTCAAATCCTCCCCTGGATTTTGACTCATTTTCTTATCTAATTCTTCGGTATTATACACATCCCCCTTTTTCACCCCGAGCACGTCGCGCAAAACAGAATCAGGATAAATATAATTCCCTTCAAACTTAATATTGCGGTAATAGTATTTATGGCCTTGCGTCAAATGAATGGTCAAATCCACCGCCTCATTGTTGTACCTCGAGATGGAATCCGATTTGATTTGAAAATCCCGAAAACCTAACTTATTCATGGCGGTTAGCAACTTCTCTTTGTCCTCATCCCATTTTTTAGGCACGAATTTCGATGGTTTGAAAATACGTCCAAAACGCATTTGTTTCGTATTTTTAATTTTCCGCAAAATCATATTGCGCGCGGCAGGTTCTATCCCTAGGAGCACAATTTTATGCACTTTAACTTTTTCACCTTTATCTACTTGTACTGTTAGAGTTGCATTATTTCCCCGAATCGTATCAGTCTTCACGATCGATTTGGTTTTCACATTTAAACGCCCTTTTTCCTGATAAAATTTGCGAATCGCTAACTCTAAATTTTTACGAAGCGTTTCCGTAATGATCTTGCCTTTATAGGCCTTCACTTTCTCGTTTAGTGTTTCGATTTCCCCTTTGCGAACACCCGTATATTGCAAGGCATATAAACGTGGACGCTCTTTTAGGGCGATATTTAACCAAATTTTATCACCCTCCGTTTTGGTTGCATAAATCTCAACCTCCTCCAAAATCCCTTGGTCCATAATCTTCCGAATGGCGGAAGCAATCATATCACCTGGAACTTTGATTTTATCGCCCACTTGCAATCCCGAAATGTTAATCATGGAATTTCCATCGTAGAACTGAGATCCTGTTACCGTGATCCCGGCAATTTCATATTCCTGTGGAGTTGCGTACGAAAATTGACTTGTACTGGCGCTCGTAGAAGGAAACAAACGGCCACCTAACACTTGGGCTTGCAAGACCTGAGTACTAAAAAGCAAAATACCCAGCATCCATCCAAAAAATAAGTTGCCTTTCAATCCGTTCAAACAATTCATGTAATAAATATTTTTCATATACGAGCCTTAGCCCTCACTTTTAACTTGTTCACTCGTTTTGCCAAATCGACGTTCCCGCATTTGAAAATCCACAATCGCCTGATGCAAATGTGGTTTTCTAAAATCTGGCCAAAACAAATCTTCAAAAATGTATAACTCCGCGTAGGCCAATTGCCACAACATAAAATTACTAATCCGATGGTCCCCACCCGTCCGAATCATCAAATCCGGATCCGGCATCCCTGCCGTCGATAAATGCGCATGGACCATTTCCGCATTAATCTCCTCTGCCTTCAATTCCCCCAATTGCACCTTTTCGGCCAAGCGCTTTCCGGCCTCCACAATATCCCATTTCCCTGAATACGACAAGGCCAAAACAAGGTTCAATCCGGTGTTTTGAGCTGTTTGGTCAATCGCGCTCAAAAGTTCTTTTTGAGACGCTGTAGGCAAGGCTTTAATATCCCCGATGGTCTTCAAGCGAACCTGATTCTTCATCATGCCGGGCAATTCATCATGAATCGCACTAACTAACAAAGACATTAATGCTTTCACTTCCGACGCTGGACGATTCCAATTCTCGGTAGAAAAGGCATATAAGGTCAAATACTTTACCCCCAATTCCCCACAGCCTTCAATCGTCTCCCGAACAGCGGCAATCGCATTTCTGTGCCCAAAAATACGATCCGCAAACCCTTTTTGCTTCGCCCATCGACCATTCCCGTCCATAATAACGGCAATGTGCGCAGGCAAATTGTTTAGGTCGATTGAATCTTTTAAGGTTGGGTTCACAGATGCTTAAGCTAACAAAATAAAGGGCAAAGATAGTAATTTATCCTTATTCCTTAGGGCAAAAAATAGAAATAATCGAATAGGTAATCGAAAGATTTAGATGAAGGTTTTGGTCGGTCTGAGCTAAATTTAAAAATCCATCGCCAGAAAATTCTGGTGCTGGCATCCAAAAATTATCTAACTTATCACTCAAAGCCCTGGTTGTACCAAAATCCGCTTGTATTCCCCAACGAGAATTTAATTCATATTTAATACCAACACCAAAAGGAATTCCTAAAGCAAAAATTGATTTTATTTGCTTATTTGATGTGAATTTAGGTTCAGCAAAAATTGTTGCTAGGCCTGCATATAGATAAGGAGACCAATTTTTGATTTTTTTATTACTTTGGAAATCTCTGAAATTATAATCTACTATTCCCCCTAGTTCCAAAATAGGCCCAATAAAAGAATCTTGATAAAATCCGCTTGATGGGGTAGGAAATAATGAAGCATCCCCCTTAAATTGAGCAATTGAAAAAATGCCTCGGTATGCAAAAGCCTGATTTTCTTGATAGCGCACTTGCAAGTTTAGACTTGGACTCACTTGAAGAAGCTGGTCGATACTTGGCCTCAAAGACCAATCCATCAAATCTCCTTTGAACAAATTTGCGCCTACGCCTCCACCAACCTGCCAGCGTTGTGCCGACAATGTCACCGAAATACCAAGCAATAAAAGGAGTAAAAAGGATTTTAACACGGAAATTATTTGGGTAAAGGCGGATTCCCGATGATAATCGGCAAGTGGTAAATCAACCGGATTTGCGTCGTTACATATTGATCATTACCCCCTAAAAAAGAAGGTAAGGCATTCGTTGTAAACTTAGTTCGATCAACCAAGGTATTCGCCGCCTTTGTTTCTGTAGTTCGATTAAATAAGGGCTTAGAGGACGCGCGTGAGTTCCGACTATCCGACACATCATCCAAATAATCCGTCATCGAAACCCGATAGCCAATATCAAAACCTATATCCGTCAGCGGACCCACTTTATACCGCAAGCCAAATCCAAAGGGAATCGCAAAACTAAGTTTCGAATAGGATGCATCTTCCTGATCATCCAAAGAAACCCAGTCTTTTTGACCCGGCGTAGGATAATCATAATTTCCCCGGGCCATAGGATCAAACATAATTCCTGCAACACCTACATAGGCATAAGGCGAAATGAACGAACGCTTCATTAATTGCTGAGCATTGGGAACAAATTCATAGATCTGTTGAACCCCAAATTCTTTCACATCGGTACGAAAATGCAAATTGCGACCATAATTTCCGGCATAAGTCCCCTCCGGCGAAAAATAATTATCATCCCCCGCAATCCGAATGTATTGCAAGCTGATCGCCGTGCTAAAATGTGGACTAAAATGACGCATGTATTGGAAACCCGCATTCCAGCGCATGCTTTGTGCGGCCATGGATGCTAAACCGCTGAAGGACGCTAAATCCCCGATGTAATTCGATGAACCCGCGCCAAAACTCATGGAAGAATGGGCTTTGAATTTGGCTAAATAATATGGTTTCTTACCTTGCTGGCCCAAAAACCAAAACTGTGCCTCCGCGGATAAAATCCCGAAACACATAAAAAACAATAAAAAAATCCCTTTGCGATGCATCATGAATCAAGCCATTAATGTCTTCAAACGCAGCATGAAGCAATTTGTTGCATAGCCACGAATCACGAAGTTACAAATTATTGTTTGATCATCCGCCTATTTATGCGCTGACCTGTCGTCGAGGACAAACTAATGATGTAAAAACCTGCTGATAAACGAGCCAAATCCAAGGTGATTTGATAGGAACCAATCGCCTTTTCGCCCGAAAATATTGCATGTACCTCCTGACCTGACAAATCGTAAACTGCTAATTTAATCGTCTGTTTCGTCTCAAAGGTATTCGGTGCAAAAACCGAATACTGCAACAACGCATAATCCTCCACCGGATTCGGCACCGGACTCACCAATTCCAAACTAGAATTTTCCGGTAAGGCCTCCGGCGAATTATTGTAGATCGGCAAGCGTTCAAAACTTTGTTTGAAAATCTCCTGTGTATTCACCGCATCCAAACCTAAATGGTCCCGCAAAACAGTGCTGTAGACTTGTCGATAATCATACACGAATTTGATATCGCCATTCGTATCCAAATTTTTCAAATTGGGATTTGGACCCACCAAACCGCCTTTGACCGTTTTTCCGAGGACCAACATCGGCGCTGCTGTTCCATGATCAGTTCCTAAGGTTCCGTTTTGATTCACCCGTCGGCCAAATTCTGAAAAAGTCATCACCGAAACAGATTCATCCAATCCCTGATTCTTTAAATCATTTTGAAAAGCTGAAACCGCATCTGAAATCGTTTTCCATAAATTTAAATGCTGTGTTAATTGATTCGCATGTGTATCAAATCCGCCAATATTTGCTAAATAAATAGGCGTTTCCAATCCCCCCGAAATCAATTTCGCGATGATGGCTAATTGCTTTGCCAAGTTGGTCGTGGGGTAGCTATATGAATTTTTTCCTTTATTTGCCCCATTCTGAATCACACTTGCATATTGAATGGATGAACTTGCGATTTGCTTCAAAAACCCTAATTCATCTCCGGCCAATGTCGCTGGGGGTAAGTCGGTGTCCGAACTACTGCCATTGACCAATTGGTAAAATAAATTCGGATCCTCAAAAACAGTCCCAAACCGTCCCATGTCAGATTGAAACAGCAAAGATTCCACAGAGCCCAATTGAACCGCCATTGGATCCTTAGGCAATTTCATCGGAAAACCTGGATATTTCGTAGCTAAATAGCGTCCAGCCCAACCTTCATCCCAAACCGTTTTAGCATCCGAACCCGTATTCCAAATATCTGTCGCGCGAAAATGAGAACGATCCGGATTCGTATACCCGATATTTTGAATCACACTCACTTGCCCCTCATCATACAATCGCTTAATCCCCGTCATGCCTGGATGGAAATACATGCCATTGGAAATAGGTAGCCCATTTTCTTTTTTTATCGCGATATCAGGACGTTTGCTGAAATAAATATCATCTTCCGCAGGAATGATGGTATTTAATCCATCATTTCCACCGTTCAACTGAATAATGACCAATGCCTTTCCACGCGTCACACCCGCCGCCGCCGATGCAAAAGCCGCAGGCATTTGTGCATAGGCTTTTCCCGTCATGGAACCCATGCCCCAGGCCACGCCCCCACTGAGCCAAGCCATTTGCTGCAAAAACTGTTTTCTTGATACCGTCTTTTTCATGTCAGCACAATTGATATTCTGGCAAACGCATCAGCGTCTTTAAAAATTTATTTATGCGCGTATCCGCACTTACGACATAAGTAGTCCAATTCATGACGGTTGTCCCGTCCAACATCGTATCTAACAAAAACTTCTTTCGTACATCGGACAATGGAAAGCGCAAGGCTAATCCAACCAATTCATCCACGAATTCCACCGCCTTTTCAGAAGTGGCAAAACTACGAGCAAAAGGCAAGGTATCTAATTTACCCGTCACAGCCACACCATTATACCGCTTTCCGGTCAATAGAGAATCGGTAAATCCACCTCGATGCGAATAGGTGGTCGAACTAATCCATTCCCGCTGACCCGGCCAACCGGCCACATTCGGCGGTTGGAATAATTGCATCTGCAAAGTCTTAGATAATTCATATAGATTCACCGTGTCTGTCGCTTTCATTTGAAGTAATTTGGCGGAACCCACCATCAATTCGGTCGGGTTTTTAATCTTACTTCCTTGGATTGAAGCCTTGTAAAATTCGTCAGAGCTTAATAAAAAGCTCAACAAAGGCTTGATTTCAAAATTATTCTTCCGAAACACATCCGCCATTTGAAGCACAAAGGCCTCATTGGGTTTGTAGTAAACAAATTCTTGATATAATTTCCGACAGATAAACTCCGCCGCCGCCTTCTGCTCAAAAATCCAATCAATCAGCGTATCATATTTAAATTTCGCAGCCTTATTAAACACCGTTACCGTGGCATCCGTATACCAGCGCGTAGAATCAAATGCCGAAACGAGTCCTTTCACTTGCCACCCCGAAAATACCTTGGCCGCTTGTTTAATATCCGTTTCCGTATAATTTCCGATGCCCAAGGTGAATAATTCCATCACCTCTCGGGCATAGTTTTCGTTCGCACTACTGCCCCGACTATTATTCCCATCTAAATAAATCAACATCGATGGATCTATCGTAACGTCCTTCACTAATTGTTTGAAATTACCAAAGGCATATTTGCGGAACAATTGATTTTGTTGGTACATATACTGCGGATAAGTCACCTTATCCCGCTCATTCGAAAAATGATTATGAAAGAACAAAACCATTTTTTCACGCATATTCAGCTCCTCGCCCAACATCCGATTATACCACCAATACGTTAATTCTCGGTACCAATTACCTGCACTTCCATCATCCTGTTGCGCTTGCACGGGCGTCGCCGTCACCCAAGAATTAGGTGCCACAGGCAAAGGATTATCAACCAAAAGTGCCTTATTGATTAACTCCGTAAAACTTCCATAACCCATGGCTTGCTGGGAATCTTTAGCAGAGAAACCGAATAAAGTACGAGCCAACAAATGATTCACATTTGTCTGATTCCAGATTGGCATACGATTGAGAACTAGATGATTAAATTGGTATTATAGATAGCAATTTTAGGAATATTTTTGAAATTGCCTAATTAATTTTTCAAGAATTCAATCCGCAACAATGTATCCGGTTTCGAAAAGCGCGTCACACGAACGTCCATCGATCCCGTTTCCTTGTACAAGCGCTGAGGAACTGCTACCTGATCAAAGAAATTCGTTTTCGCATCAAAAAGATCTATTTTACGGCGAGTGCCATCTTTTTGTTTAATAACTAAGAGGTAATGAATCTCATTCGGATCCGAAGCATCCGTGTATTTTTTACGCAAGGCCCCGTCCAAACGAAGCTCCTTAATTTCAGATTCGGAATCATAGACCTTTTCGGACCAAAGCGATGGCAAAAACAATTGGGCCAATAAGCCTAAAGTACCCACGACAAAAACGAGTGTCGAAAAATTCTTAACTCCCCAATCCGTATTTCCCTCGGATGAACCCGAACCCATGTTGCCAAACAAAGGCATTTTCAATTTCTTTCGAGGTGCTCTTCTCGGCGGACGGGCAAATTCAGACATAGCGTGCAATTATTTATTGCAAAACAAATGAATTTAAAAAAGAATACATCATTTTTTTGGATTAATTCATCGAACATAGCAAGGATAAAAATTCAAATTGGTAAATTGCGTTTTAATATTTTCACCTCCCCTCCAAGGGGCACATGTAGAACAATGTTTTCGATACTAAGCAAATCCGTTACAAAAATATTTGGCACTAAATCTGACCGTGACATCAAGGCAATCATGCCGCTTGTCGAGCAAATAAAAGCCGCCTATGCCTTATTAAGCCGTCTGTCTGACGATGAATTGCGTGCAAAATCCAGCGAATTCAAATTGCGCATCCAAGATTTTTTAGCTCCTATCGACGCTGAAATCAAGTCTTTGCATGAAAAAAGCCAGGCGACTGAGGACATCGATGAGAAGGATGGCTATTTCCAGGCCATTGATAAATTAGAGGAAGATCGCAACAAACAATTGGAAATCGTCCTCCTCGAAATCCTACCGGAAGCCTTTGCGGTCGTGAAAGAAACGGCTCGTCGGTTTACCGAAAACAAGCAATTGGTCGTTAGCGCGACCTTCGAAGATAAAGCCTTGGCTGCCAAAAAATCCAATGTAAAGATCGAAGGCGACAAAGCGATTTGGTTAAACCAATGGAATGCCGCTGGAAATATGATCACTTGGGACATGGTTCATTACGATGTCCAATTGATCGGGGGTATCGTCTTACACCAAGGAAAAATTTCTGAAATGGGTACCGGGGAAGGAAAAACCTTGGTTTCTACGCTTCCTACTTATTTAAATGCTTTGGCGGGTCGCGGGGTACACATCGTCACGGTCAATGATTATTTGGCCAAACGTGACTCCGAATGGAACGCACCTTTGTTCGAATTCCATGGTTTAAAGGTGGATTGCATCGACAAACACGAGCCAAATACCGAAGCACGACGAGCTGCCTACATGGCCGATATCACCTACGGAACGAATAATGAATTTGGTTTCGATTATTTACGGGATAATATGGCCCGCAGCCTCGAAGACCAAGTCCAAAGACCCCATCATTTTGCCATGGTGGATGAGGTCGATTCAGTTTTAATCGATGACGCGAGAACGCCATTAATCATTTCAGGACCGATTCCAAAGGGCGATGAACAAGAATTCGAGGCGTTCCAACCGCGTGTTCAAAAATTAGTCGAAGCCCAAAAACAAATCGTTCAAAACCTCTTAGTCGAAGCAAAAAAACAAATCGCGGCCAATAATAAAAAAGACGGTGGATTAGCCTTATTCCGCGCATTTCGTGGATTGCCGAAGTCCAAGCCTTTGATCAAATTCCTTTCTGAAAGCGGAAACAAACAATTGTTAAATGACACCGAAGGAATTTATTTAGCAGAAAATCAAAAATTAATGCCGCAGGCGGATGAACCGCTTTTGTTCACGATCGAGGAGAAAAACAACCAAGTTGAATTAACCGAAAAGGGCTTAGAATTCATGAGCGGGAATACGGAAGATCCGAATTTCTTTATCTTACCGGATTTGTCCATCGACCTGAATAAAATCGAGAAAAACGCAAGCCTAACCGATGCGGAGCGCTTGACCCAAAAGGAAACGTTGATCCGCGAATACAACGAAAAAGCCTCCCGAATTCATACCGTAAACCAATTATTAAAGGCATACGCGCTTTTCGAAAAAGATACTGAATACATTTTGGTAGAAGGAAAGGTGAAGATTGTGGATGAGCAAACGGGTCGTGTGATGGAGGGTCGGCGCTATTCGGATGGCCTACACCAAGCGATCGAAGCGAAAGAAGGCGTGAATGTGGAAGATGCCTCCCAAACCTATGCGACGATTACCTTGCAAAATTATTTCCGGATGTACCACAAATTAGGCGGTATGACGGGAACGGCAGAAACGGAAGCAGGGGAATTTTGGACGATTTATAAGTTGGATGTCGTTTCGATTCCAACCAACAAAGCGATCCAACGAAAAGACCACGAAGACAAAGTTTACCGCACCGTCCGTGAAAAATACAATGCGGTAGCGGAGGAAATCCAGGAATTAGTCAACCAAGGCCGGCCGGTATTGGTGGGTACGACGTCCGTTGAAAACTCGGAATTATTAAGTCGTTTGTTGAACATTCGTAAAATTCAGCACAATGTCTTGAATGCAAAGCAACATGCGCGTGAGGCGGAAATTGTGGCCGAAGCGGGACAATCGGGCAAAGTGACGATTGCGACAAACATGGCGGGTCGTGGAACGGATATTAAATTGAGCCCTGAATCGAAGGCCTCGGGTGGTTTGGCCATTATCGGTACGGAACGACATGAATCGCGCCGGGTGGATCGGCAGTTGAGAGGTCGGGCGGGCCGACAAGGTGATGTGGGTTCTTCTCAATTCTTCGTTTCCCTCGAGGATAATTTGATGCGCTTATTTGGGTCAGACCGGATTGCCAAGGTGATGGACCGCTTAGGCATGGAAGAGGGCGAAGTGATTCAGCATTCGATGATTACCTCATCGATCGAGCGCGCGCAGAAGAAGGTAGAGGAGAATAATTTTGGGATTCGGAAACGTTTGTTGGAATACGATGACGTGATGAATTACCAACGGAATGCGATTTACAAACGTCGGCAAAACGCCCTATTAGGCGAACGATTATCTTTGGATATTATCAATATTTTGTTTGATGTTTGTCAAGATATTACGACCAATTATCTGAGTTATGAGGAATTGGAACTGAAGGTCATTGAATTGTTAGGCATGGAACCGCCGTTTAGCGCGGATGAATTCCAGCGGATGCAGCCTCAAACCAAAACGGAACAATTGTTTTTAGCCGCGGAGCAACATTATAAAAATAAGAATGAGGGCATCGCCAAGCAAGTGATTCAGGTGGCCCAAGAAGCGCTGCGCCAAGGCTATTCAGGCATTCAAGTGCCTATTACGAATGGCAGCATGGTGACGGGCGTGGTGGTAGATGCGCAAAAAACCATTGATTCGAATGGCAAGGAGGTATTGACTGAAATGGAGAAATTCATCACCCTCTCGCTGATCGACCAAGAATGGAAAGAGCATTTACGTGAGATGGATGATTTGAAACAATCGGTACAAAATGCGGTATTTGAGCAGAAAGATCCGTTGTTGATCTACAAATTCGAATCTGTG
Source organism: Cytophagaceae bacterium (assembly GCA_947450365.1). Taxonomy (GTDB): domain Bacteria; phylum Bacteroidota; class Bacteroidia; order Cytophagales; family Spirosomataceae; genus Aquirufa. The sequence goes on along the minus strand of CANFVE010000023.1, from coordinate 14,596 downwards.
AATTTATTCCAACGGTTTGTGGCCCGGGTAAACATCGACACCATCAGTTTTGTGATCAAAGCCGAAATTCCGGAGGTGCAGTCGACAAATCAATCGTCTGCCAAATCGCCAAAAGAGAAAGCCCCGAAATTGCAATTAAGCAAAGACGAAGCGATTTCATCCTTAGTAGGTGGCCTGGCCGGTGGTTCTTCGGAAACGGAGGATCCGGGTTACCATGATCCATCCCAACGGTCAGTCGAGCGTGTCGCTCCCCGACAAGCGATTAAAATCGCCGATCGAAACCAACGCGTAACAGTTCAATACATGGATGGAAGCACGAAGGAAAACGTGAAATATAAGGTAGTGGAACAGGATGTGGAAAGTGGAAAAGCCGTCGTGATCGCGTAGAATCAAATCGTATTTCTAAAAAACGACAATGTCATCCGCATGGGCTACTTCCATGCTGATGCCAGCTTCGATTAATTCACTGCGAGAACAACGTGCCCGAGCGATGGCCACCGGGTTTTTGCTTGGATCTAATAACTCGATGACCTCGCCTTTTTCGAAATCGCCGAGGTACTCGAGAATACCAACGGACAATAAACTTTTTCGTTGGCCAATTGCCTTTACCGCGCCTTTATCCAACACCACCTTGCCGGCAATTAAACTTCCAGCTGCCAACCATTTTTGGCGAGCAGATAAACTGGCCGCTTGTGCCTCAAAAACCGTTCCTATTTTTTCCTCCATAGCGTCGATGATGCCTTGCCCATGGTCAAGCCCAAAAATCACCACCTTAATGCCAAGTCGAGAAGCCAAGCGCGTAAAGGTTAATTTCGAAATCATACCTCCCAAACCCGTGCTGGATGTATCCGAATTTACCACGGATAAAATGTCGGCATCAATTTGTTTGACGTGTCGAATGATTTGGCCGTTTGCGTCGAGCAGACCACCCACCGAGGTCGAAATCAATAATTTTTCCGCTCCAAAACCGGTGGCGATGAGTGTGGCCAATTCGTCATTATCTGAGAATTTCAATTCCACATTGCTGACTACGTCGTTCTCATTCGCGATCGGTATCACATCACTTTTCCAAAGTTCTTGATAGGTTTCTTTGAGCTGGAGAAATTGTTCGCGTTGGGAAAAATGATGTCTTTCGCACAAGGACTGGGCGATCGAAATTCCGTATTTTTGAAAGTAATGCGTGTATCGGGCGATCAACAAAGGATTTCCCACCGCCGCAGCGGCCTTCCGTTCGGAAAGGCTACCTTTGTAATTTTTGATGACGGATTTCCCGGCAGCAACGGCCCCGGAAGACACTAACACGATGTGGTAATTTGGCTGAAGCACAGCCACTTGAGCCGCGATTTTTTCAAGGGTAGCCTCATTCACCTCGCCATGGGCATGGGTAATGGAGGAAGAACCAAACTTGATCACTAAAATCGGCTTCGCCATATCAACATTCTAAAAACAGCCCAAATATAGCTAATTCTTGCGATACACCGCGATAATGCAGGCGCCGTAGCGATTTCCCATCCATTTTTTGACCATAAAACGTGTCAAAGGATGTAGAATGGAAGCAAAAAAGGAACCAAAAATTCCCGTTAATTGTGCCTTATAAATCCTACTTTTCTCCGACAGGTTTGCCTCCGATTTCAAGATATCCACTAATTCCAAACCATATAAATCCGCGATTTTGCCCAGCGAAATTTCATCCCAAAGCATCACGTGATGTGGTGGCAAGTTCAGCGTGTGGTAGGGTTCTAAGGCAAAAAGTAAGGAATGGTTATTGGGTACACTAATACTCATCAAACCACCCGGACGCAGTGCGTCGATTGACTTTCGTAGAGCCGCGTCCACATTGGGTAAATGTTCAAAAATCTGAAAGGAACAAATCGCGTCGAATTGACGGTCGCCGGTCAGTTCCTCGATAGGCAACTGGATCATGTCGAATCCTTTGGCCCGACAAGCCTCCACCGCATCACTCGAAATCTCCAATCCAGTCAATTGCTGAAATCCCAAACCCCGCAGTTTTTGCAAAAAATACCCATGTCCTGCACCGATTTCCAAGATGTCCATCGAGGATTTTAAATAGGGCAAAATCGCATTAAATTCCCATTTATCTTCCGAATAATAGGCCGGATATTGGCGGGCAAGCTGGCAATAAAACGCATCCTTTCCGGCGATTTCCTCATAATTCTCATAAAAACGAAGCAGACTTTTTTTGCATTGATAAATCCCGATGCGGGGCATGTGCCCGAGTTCCGCTTGGACATCCATGGAAAAATCCTTCTGATAAAGCTGAATGATTTTGGCGGTTTCGAGGTCTTTGATGTGAACGACTTCGTTCGTATGGGTGATGGGGGATAAACTCATGGGAAGCAAATTACTCAAAATTACATTTCTTATCCAAAGCTTTTTCCAAGCGATGCAAATATTCGGCTTGGGGTATTTCGATGGCCCCGAGGCGCTCGACGTGGTCGTTGATGAACTGCGTATCCAACAAATCAAACCCTCGTTCGCGAAGCCTGATTAATAAATGATGAAAAGCCACCTTAGACGCATTGGAAACCAACGAAAACATCGACTCCCCAAAAAAAGCCCCGCCTAAACAAACCCCATATAATCCACCCACCTGTTCTCCTTCCACATATACCTCGACCGAGTGAGCGAGTCCCAGGCGGTGCAATTCAGTATAGGCTTGAATGATTTCTTCGGAAATCCAGATGCCATCATCCTCCGAACGCGGTTGGGAACAATGCCGCATGACTTGCTCGAAGGCCTGGTTGATCCGACATTCAAAGATCCCTTTATTCAATACTGGCCGAAGGGATTTCGCGGGGGCATAGCTTTCGATGGGAATGATGGCGCGGGGGTCGGGATTGTACCAGCGAATTTCATTCGCCTCATCGCCCATCGGAAAATAGCCGGAGGCATAGGCATAAATGAGTTGTTCGGCGGATAAAGGTTCTGATTGGCTCATGAAATAATTCGAGGAATGTTGGGATTTAACCTAGGTTTTGCCGAAATTCGCCCCTTAAATTGCAACAAAATTTGGCAAAAAGCCATTATTAACCAAGCAAATGAACATTTATTTGATAGTACGTAGGCGACGAAGATTTATTTTTAGGGTGTAAAGAACACCTAAAAATCGATCTCTTTTTGTCTCATTTTTATTTATCATTCAATGAATTCATATACGGTCCAAGTTGCAAGTGAGGCCCACTTCGGTCTAGCCGAGTCTATCTGCCATGAAATGGCGGAATCTGCCAAAGCCAGAGGAACAGGTATCGCCAAACGTACCCCAGAATATTTACGCGAAAAAATGTCGGAAGGCAAAGCCATCATCGCCACAGACGATGTGGATGGAAGCTTTGTTGGGTTTTGTTACATCGAAACATGGCAACATGGAAAATTTGTCGCCAACTCCGGCCTGATCGTCAATCCCTCCTATCGCCAATATGGTGTGGCCAAAGCGGTGAAAGCCAAAGCCTTCGAATTATCCCGTTCACGCTATCCAGATGCGAAAATCATCGGGATTACGACCTCTCTGGCGGTCATGAAAATAAATTCGGATTTAGGTTATGAACCGACGACCTTTTCAGAATTGCCGGTCGATGATAATTTTTGGAAAGGTTGCCAATCCTGTGTGAATTACGACATATTAACACGCACGGAACGCAAGATATGTTTGTGCACGGGCATGATTTTTGACCCAGAAGAAGCGAGTAAAAAGACGGAAGAAGAGAAGGATGAAAAATGGATATTTTTGAAGAATATGACGGATTTCACCCAATTGAAAAAATTTAAAGAGAAATTATTAATGCCTTTCAAACCGAAAGGAAAATCCAAGGAACAATGAGCAAGCCGAAAGTAATTTTAGCATTTAGTGGAGGATTAGATACCTCCTTTTGTGTCAAATATTTAAAGGAAGACCGGGGCATGGAAGTGCATTCGGCCTTAGTGGATACTGGTGGATTTTCTCCGGAAGAATTAAAGGCAATCGAAGCGAAGGCCTATTCCTTGGGCGTGGAATCGCATGTGACCTTGGATGTGGTGGAAGATTATTACCAAGATTGCATTAAATATTTGGTGTACGGAAATGTGTTGAAAAACAACACCTATCCCCTTTCCGTTTCGGCAGAACGCGTATTCCAAGCCACCGCTGTAGCTAAATATGCCCAAAAACTAGGCGCCAAGGCCATCGCTCATGGAAGTACGGGCGCTGGTAATGACCAAGTACGATTTGATGTCGTTTTCCGCATCTTGGTACCGGGATGTGAAGTAATCACCCCGATTCGCGATTTGCAATTATCCCGCGAGGCGGAAATCGAATATTTAAAATCCAAAGGCGTCGTACAAGAATGGCACAAAGCGGCTTATTCAATCAATAAAGGCCTTTGGGGAACATCCGTGGGAGGAAAGGAAACCTTGACCTCGAATGGGTATTTGCCAGAAGAGGCCTGGCCGACGCAATTAACCAAAAGTAGCCCAGAAAAAATCTCCTTACAATTTAAAAATGGGGAATTTGTGGGCATCGATGGTGAAATATACGAAAGCTCGGTAGCCGCTATTCGGGCGCTGACAGAACGGACGAGTGCCTTTGCGATCGGAAGGGATATTCACGTGGGAGATACGATTATTGGAATTAAAGGCCGGGTAGGATTTGAGGCGGCGGCACCTTTGATCATTATCAAGGCGCATCATACCTTGGAAAAACATGTTTTAACGAAACATCAATTGTACTGGAAGCAGAACATTGGGGATATGTATGGTACGCTCTTGCATGAGGGCCAATTCCTGGAGCCCGTGATGCGGAATTTCGAAACCTTTTTATCGGATACCCAAGATCAGGTGACGGGCACGGTACATGTGCAATTAGCGCCTTATCATTTCTACATCTTGGGAATCGAGTCGGACAACGATTTGATGTCATCCGTCTTTGGGGCTTATGGTGAAATGAACAAAGCGTGGACCGGAGATGATGTGCGTGGATATTCGAAGATCGTATCGAACCAAACGATGATTCACCGGAAGGTAAACAATCAATAGCCATGGCAAAAATAGGGATTGTCGGCGCGGCAGGATATACGGGAGGGGAATTACTCCGGATTTTAGTGCATCATCCTGATGTACATATTACCTGTATTTTATCAAATTCGCAGGCCGGCAAACCGGTTTCGGATGTACATACGGATTTATTGGGAACCTGTTCGCTGCATTTTACGGACAAATTAACTCCGGTGGATGTATTATTCATTTGCTCGGGGCATGGGGAATCGAAGAAATTTTTGGCGGCGAATGAGATTCCTTGGCATACCAAAATCATCGATTTGAGCACGGATTTCCGGAATGAATCGGAAGGTTTTGTATATGGTTTGGCGGAATATCAAAAGGAAAAGATTCAGTCGGCCCAGAAAATCGCGAATCCGGGTTGTTTTGCGACCTGTATTGAATTGGCCTTGTTGCCAATGGCCGCGAAGGGATTATTGAATGCTGATATTCACGTTTCGGCGATTACAGGTTCCACAGGAGCGGGACAGAGTTTATCGCCGACGAGTCATTTTTCCTGGCGAAATAATAACCTAAGTATTTACAAAGCCTTTACCCACCAGCATTTAGCTGAAATCACTCAAACGATTTCGATGGGTAAAACCGCACCGCGCATTCATTTTATTCCGTACCGGGGAAATTTTACGCGGGGGATTATGGCAAATGTCTACACGAATTATGCAGGGACACAGGAAGAGGCGGTGGCGATGTATGAAGAATACTATGCGCATTCCCCTTTTGTATTTGTGAGTGAGAAGGCGATTGATCTGAAGCAGGTAGTGAATACGAACAAGTGTTTATTGCATTTGGAGGTGCATGAAGGCCAATTATTGATCACATCGATTATTGACAATTTAATTAAAGGTGCATCCGGACAGGCGGTTCAGAATATGAACTTGATGTTAGGCTGGCCCGAAAACCAAGGCCTCCATTTAAAAAGTGTGGGCTTTTAATCTAGACAAATGAAATTATTTGACGTATATCCCTTGTATGACATTGAACTGGTGAAAGCCCAGGGAAGTCGGGTTTGGGACAAGCAAGGGCAGGAATATGTGGATTTATATGGGGGCCATGCGGTGATTTCGATTGGTCATTCGCATCCTTATTATGTGGCGAAGATGACGGAACAGATGAGTCGAATCGGATTTTATTCGAATTCGATTATCATTTCGGGTCAGGAGGAATTGGCTGAGAAAGTAGGTCGTGTATCGGGCTATGCGGATTATACCTTATTTTTAACGAATTCAGGGGCGGAGTCGAATGAGAATGCATTGAAATTAGCTTCATTTCATACGGGTCGCAAAAAAGTGGTGGCCTTTACCAAAGCCTTTCATGGCCGGACGGCGGGTGCGGTGGCAGTGACGGATAATCCGAGCATCGTGGCGCCAATCAACTCGACGGAGCATGTGACTTTTTTACCATTTAACCAGGTGGAGGGTCTCATCGAAGGCATTACGGAGGAACATGCGGCGGTGATTGTGGAGGGGATTCAAGGAGTCGGTGGAATTCAGGTGGCGAGTGATGCGTTTTTACAGGCCTTGCGGGAACGTTGTGATGCAACGGGCGCCCAATTGATTTTGGATTCGGTGCAATGTGGCTATGGCCGTTCGGGGCAATTTTTCTCGCATCAATTTGCCGGCATTCACCCCGATATCATGACGACAGCCAAAGGCATGGGCAACGGATTTCCAATGGGTGGGGTATTAATCGCACCCCATATCAAAGCTAGTTATGGCTTATTGGGAACGACCTTTGGGGGAAATCACTTGGCTTGCGTGGCAGGAAATGCGGTGTTGGATGTGATCGAACAAGAAAATTTAATTCAAAACGCGGCCAAAACTGGGGAATATTTGATGCAACATCTGCAAGGGATTTCTGGCGTGAAAGAAGTTCGGGGCCGTGGATTGATGATTGGAATCGAGTTAGAAGAGGCCGTAGGGCCGATTCGGGATGCCTTATTATTTAAGGAACATATTTTTTGTGGCTATGCGGGAAAGCATACGCTTCGATTATTGCCGAGTTTGGCGATGGATAAAGCGCTGGCAGACCGCTTCTTAACAAGTTTGCAAACGGTCTTATCGAAATAAGGCTTGCTTTTTCACAAGAAATGTGATTATTTTGCGTTTCTTTTGTTCATCGGAAAGTCCGGAGGCGAAAGTCAGGAGTCCGGAGGCGAAAGAAAATAGAAAGAGAGAGTAAGAGTAAACCTAAGTAAGAGAACTAAATTTCTGAATTAGGCAAAGAAAAAGAGTTTAAATAAAATTAATTGAATCAATGGCGTTAATTACAAAAATTAGAGAGAAATCAGGTATTGCGGCAGCGGCTATCGCGATCAGTTTAGTGTTGTTCCTGATTGGAAGTGATATTTTCCAAGGAAAATCATCCTTATTTGGTGGAAATAGCCAAGAAGTAGGACAAATCGCCGGCCAAAGTATCATGGTCCAAGACTTCCAAAAGAAAGTAGAAGAAGCGACTGCCAATTACACCGCACAAACCGGAAAAGGACCTAGCGAGCAAGAAGCAACCATGATTCGGGACCAAGTGTGGAACCAATACGTCTTGGATATCGCCTACAAAAAAGAATTTGATGCCTTGGGAATTAAGGTTTCCGAGGAAGAATTAATCGACATGGTTCAAGGAAATAATATTCATCCTTCGGTGCGCCAACAATTCACCAACCCACAAACGGGTCAATTCGACAAAACATTCGTTGTTCAATTTTTGAAAAACTTGAAAACGATGCCTGCGCAACAACAACAAGCCTGGGCTAATTTCGAGAAATCAATCTCCCAAGATCGCATTCGTAGCAAATACGAAAACTTGTTGCGTTTGACAAATTACGTAACCCAAAACGAAGCAAAAAAAGAGTACCAATCACAAACCGCAAAATACAATGCGCGCTTTGTTTTTGTGCCATTCTTCTCGTTGCCAGATACTACCATCAAAGTTGAGGAGTCTCAATTAGAAGCTTATTTGGAAAAACACAAGGATCAATATAAGGGCGTAAATTCTCGTTCGATCCAATATGTGACCTTCCCGGTTATCCCAACGAAACAAGATACCTCTGATTTTTACACACAAATCAAGAAATTAGCGAAAGATTTAGCGGTAGCTCCTAATGATTCGGCCTTTGCGATGTTGAATTCAGACGTGCGTACTCCTTATTTATTGCCTTATTCTGAAATCCCTGAGGATGTAAAAACTCAATTAGGAACGTTTCAAGTGGGTGGTATCTACGGTCCATTCAAAAACGGTTTGACCTATTCGATTTACAAATACGGCGGTGTGAAAAAAGATAGTTTGTTCACCGTTCGTGCGAGCCATATTTTTATCTCCGCAGCGAATAAATCAGATTCTGCGAAAGCACAAGCCAAAACGCGTGCTGAAGGAATTTTAGCGCAAATCAAAGGTGGCGCAAGCTTCGAGACTTTGGCGCAAATGAACAGCATGGATGGAACCGCGCAAAACGGTGGGGATTTAGGTTATTTCAAAAACAATGGCTCTATGGCCAAGGCTTTTGAAAAAGCAGTATTTGGTTTTGCAGGTGCTGGTTTAATTCCGGCTGTGGTTGAAACGGAATTTGGTTTTCACATCATTAAAGTGACGGATCCAAAATCAAATACAGCTTATAAATTAGCAGCGATCAATAAGAGCATCGCTCCTTCACAGGCCACCATGGACCGTGTGTATACGCAAGCTGATGCATTTGCGAATGCGAATGGAACGCTTTCCGCTTTCGAAGTGGCCTTGAAAAAAGACAAGAGTTTGATCATGATGCGTGCGGATCGATTGACCGAAAATGCGTCTGCGATTAATAATATGACGAATGCGCGGGAGATTGTTCGTTGGGCCTTCGATGACAACACATCGGTAGGTGACGGTTCAAAGAAGGTATTTGAGCAAGATAATCAATACATCATTGCTTATGTAACGGGTAAAACGGAGAAGGATCAAGTGAAAGTAGAAGATTTCAGAACGGAATTAACAGCTGCGGTTCGTAACCAAATGAAGGGGGAAAAAATTTCTCAAAAATTAGGTGGTATCAAGGGTAGCTTGGAGCAAATCGCACAGAAATATGGTGCGGGGGCATTGGTGGAAAATGTGAATGATATTACGTTGTCTACGGGTATGTTGAACACCGCCGGACCAGATTTAATTGCATTAGGTCGTATTTCAGGATTGAAGAATGGAAAACGTTCTCCGGTGTTTGTTGGGGATAATGGCGTATTCATCGTAGAGAAAATTGGTGGTACACCAGCCGCGGATTTGGCAGATTACAATACCTACAAGAATCAGTTGCAAATGATGGGCGTTCAGCGGACATCGTTCTACATCAACGAGGCCATTAAAGATGCCGCGAAAATCGTAGATAAGCGTTATAAATTCTATTAAGCATAAAAGAATTACATAAGAAAAAGCATTCTGAAAGGAATGCTTTTCTTGTTTGAAAGCGAAAATGAAAGCATATATACTTTTGGTGCTTGGCTTGTTGCTCATGCTACTGAGTCCATGGTTGCGTCAGCGCTGGGATTTAAGCGAAGATCAGCGCTTTACCTTGGCTCCGAGCAGCGTGGCGCTCATTCAGTTGCTCGATGGACCTATTCGTGTCAAGGTATATTTGGGCGGTAAGAACCTACCCGGCGGATTTAAACGCATGGCCAGGGCCCTAGATGAATTGCTCGAGGATCTTAAACAAACGAGTTCGCAGGGCATTGACATCGAGCACATCGATTTGTACACGGAATACCCCAATGAGGCGCTTCGTCAAAAAAAAGTTTTTGAATTGGATTCATTGGGTTTACCGCCGACCAACGTGGTGAATGCCGAAGATGGCAAACAAGTCCAACAAATGATTTTTCCAGGCATTGTCATCGAAAAAGGCGACAAGTCTACGGGATTATTATTACTGAAAGGCAATCAATTAGCCTCGCCACAAGAAGTCCTAAACCAATCCATCGAAGGGATGGAATATGAAATCGTGCAGGCCATTCAAAGCCTCACGGATGGACCTCGGAAAAAAGTTGGTTTTTTCTTAGATCATAGCCATGTGCCGGCGGTGCGCCAACTGGATTTGATCGCAAGTCTCCGTAAAAGTTATGACCTTTATCCCGTGGACTTATCCGCGTCGATGACCTTGGATGGCTTGGATGCGATTTGTGTGATTCAACCAGATGTGCCTTTCAGCCCACAGGACGTGTATAAAATCGACCAGTTTATGGTCAAAGGTGGCAAGGCGCTTTTCTTCATGGAAGGAGTTCGGATGGATACTGTCATGAATCAAGGGCTGGTAGCCACGCCAGTGGATTTAGGCTTGGGCGAATTGTTTTTCCGTTCGGGTTTACGCTTGAATGCGAATTTGGTGAAAGATGCGCAATTATGCGGCGCGATTCCATTGGCTGTGGGGAATTTTGGCAATAAGCCATCGATTGAATTGATGCCTTGGCCAGCCTTTCCCTTGATGAATGGAAATCCAAGCTCGGTGATTACCCGGAATTTAGATGCGGTCTATGGCAAATTTGTGTCCAGTTTGGATACGGTGTCCGGTGCGGGATCCTTGCGGAAAACGGCTTTGCTGCGAACTAGTCCCTATACGCAGGTCCAACAAGCCCCTGCAACCCTCCCCTTTTCCGCCTCAGGCAAGGAATTTGACCCGGCAAAATACAAGGCAGGTCCGAAGGTAATTTCCTATTTGGTCGAAGGAAAATTTGCCTCCGTGTTCCGGAATCGTCCATTGCCAGCCGATAGTTTACAAAAAGGGTTTATAGAACAAGGAACAAAAGAAGGTGGAATATTGCTCGTGGGCGATGGAGATGTGGCCTTGAATGAAATCGATCCGAATACGAAAGGACCGATGGGCTTGGGTTTTGACCCTTTTTCGAAACATACATTTGCGAATAAAGATTTTATTTTGAATGCGGTGCATTATCTATTGGACGACCAAAAAGCGCTCCTGGCCCGCAATAAAACCGTGACCTTACGGCCGCTGGATAAGGTTAAAATAAAGGAGGAAAAGGGCTTTTGGCAATGGCTAAATTTGCTCGTTCCGCTTGGATTTTCGTTCCTAGTTTCAGCCGGGGTAATTCTGTATCGGAAGCGTCGGTATTCGCATTAATCAAAACAATATCGAATTCCCTTTGTTAGGAAAATATAATTTAATATTTACAAAATTATATTGGAATCCAAGAAGGTTTTTGATGTGGCCATTATCGGTGCTGGCGCGGCTGGCCTGCAATTGCTATATGAATTTAGGCAAAACCAGGCGGTTTCCCCTGCACGTATTCTGTTGGTTGATTCAGGAGATCGAAGCGAAAAATCCTGGTGTTTTTGGCAGGGATCTAATCCCATTTTCGAAAAATTAATTGAAAAAAAATGGAATGCATTAGCGTTCATTGATGAGCATGGAAGGGAAATTCGTGCGGCGATCGACCCCATGCGGTATCATTATATTTCATCCGATACATTTTATCAGTATTTTTTTACTGAATTCATCCCGGCACAGGAAGGGATTGAGGTGGTTCGAGGAATGGCCAAAGAAGTCAAATCGAACACGGAAAATTTTGACATATGGATGGCCGATGGAGAACATTATGCGGCCAAGCAAGTCTTTGATTCCCGGTTTAATCCAGCTGATCGCCTCACACATGCGGGACTTTACCAGCATTTTTATGGAAAATTCATTCGAATGGACTCGCCGATGTTCGATGCCGAGGTGGCTACCTTGATGGATTTCAGTTTGGAGCAGACGGATGCGAGTTTTTCATGTTTTCATTATGTATTACCCTTTAGTGAGACCTATGCCCTCTTGGAAACGACGGTATTTAGTACCCAAGGATATGAATTAGCGAAATATGAAGCGATTTGGAAGAGCTATTGGGATCGTAGATTTGGGGGAATCGCTTTTGACCTGGTCAAAGAGGAAAAAGGAAGCATTCCAATGAGCATTTCGTCCTTTGCATTAGAGGACAATGGAATTATCCGGATTGGCACAGCGGCGGGTCAGGTGAAGGCCTCGACGGGGTATGCCTTTACGCGGATGAATGAAGATGCACGGCAAATTGTGGGGGGAATGAGTCGAAAAAAGCCAACGCGGTTTCGGTTTTATGACCGGCTTTTGCTGAGCATCATTAACAACGATACGGCCAAAATCCCTTTTGTCATGAGCCAGTTATTTAAATCGGTTTCCATGCCTCGCATATTAGCCTTTTTGGATGAGAAAAGCACCTTGTCTCAGGAAATCAAAATATTTAGTCAATTACCGATTCGCTTATTTTTAAAACACGCATGGAAAAACTTTTTTTCAGCCAAATAAGGCACTATTTCGGAGCAATCGTCAGTTTGGCCTATGCGGCATTCTCCCTGTTTGATGGAGCCAATGGCCATCGGGGCGAATGGATATTTGCTGGACTTATGATGTTTTTTTTAGGGATTCCGCATGGAGCGGGCGATCATTTGATTGTTCAAAAGTGGAAAGAAGCGCAAGGTCTCCCCTTTTCTTTGGTTCGATTTATGGGTTTGTATGTGGGGGTCATGCTTGTGTATGCCCTTGTCTGGTTTTTTTTACCCCAAATCGCCTTTGCCATATTCATCTTGATTTCGGTTTTTCATTTTGGAGATTTAGAAGAAAAAGATGCAAAGGGGGACAGTCTACTTGCGATAGGTAAAAAATTAAGTTTGGGTACGGGTATTTTGGGTTGGATCCTGTTGGTTCATGAACAGGAGGTTCGGAAAATTTTGGGGGGTGAATTGGGAAATTTACCTAATCAAATTCCACCTTACACGATTTACGTAATCCTTGGCGGTTTGATCCTAGGATATAGGCGTTCGGAACGAAAGAGATTTATAAATACCCTGATTACCCTATTGATTGGCTCTTTGCTTCCGATTATACCCGCCTTTGTTTGTTATTTTGCGGGCTGTCATGCGGTGTATAGTATGACGGACATGTCGGCCCATGTAGGCATCTCCATAAAAAGTCTATTATATAAACTACTGCCCTTCAGCTGCTTAGCAATTGCCCTAGGATATCTTTATATTTTATTCTTTGGAGGTGCAAATGTAATTTTGTTTGGATTTGTGTTTCTTTCCTTGTTGACCATGCCTCATTTTTGGTTGATGCATCAGTTTGTGAAAAAAAAATAATGCCTTTTTGAAGAGCATTGTACAATTTTGATATTTTTTTTGATTTTTTTTATCATTATTAAAACAATTATTTGATAATCAAGGTTTTAGTAGAAAGTTTCATTTTAAACATTCTAATTATGGAAAACTTAAACATTTTATTGAACGGCTCATTAGCTGCCGGGGACTACATCGGATTTACCTTTTTTACAGGGTACATGTCGATGCTTGCTGCTTCAATCTTCTTCATCGTAGAAAGAGGTACTGTGAATGATAAGTGGAAAACATCTTTATTGATTTCTGCTTTGATTACATTTATTGCTGCTGTGCATTATTTCTACATGCGAGGTGTTTGGTTGGATACGCATGAGTCTCCGACACAGTTCCGTTACATTGACTGGACCTTGACTGTTCCTTTGATGTGTATCGAATATTACTTGATTTTGAAGCCAGCTGGCGCGAAATCAGGCATGTTATCTCGCTTAATCTTTGGATCTGTAGTCATGTTAGTGGCAGGATACATTGGAGAGGCGGTATCACCTGAGCAAAACGTAATGTGGGGAATCATCTCTACGTTGGGTTGGGCAGTAATCATCTATGAAATCTACATGGGTGAGGCTTCTAAATTGGCTGCTTCGTCGACCAACGAGCATGTGAAATCAGGATACAACGTCATGCGTTGGTTCACGTTAGTAGGTTGGGCAATTTATCCAATCGGCTACATGATGTTACCGGGCAACTTGTTATCAGGATTCGCTGGCAATATCGATTTAGCGTACAACATTGCAGATGCAGTGAACAAAATCGGTTTTGGTTTAGTGGTTTATTCCATTGCCAAAGGAGCTTCAGCTACCGCATAAGAAAAAATTGTTTGGATTTCTCAAAGGGAAGAGGCAATGTCTCTTCCCTTTTTGTTGTCCATTTGATTAGCGCGTGATGGGAAATGCTTTTTTTGAACGGGGACAAATTTTCGGCGAAGGAATTTGGGCCACAGGTAAAGCTTAATCTATCCCCCCGTATGAAAATACAATCAGGCTTTCCTTTGGTATAGTACCCAAAATATTTTAACTTCAAGGTTTGAAAACCATTGCACATTTTTTTTAGCCATATATAGATAATGAAATTCTTAGTCGCATCAAATGTATTATTAAAGCAGATTTCCGCCATTAATGGGGTGGTTGCAAGCAACCCGATTATTCCGATTTTGGAAAATATTTTAGTGGAATTGACGGGGGATAAATTAACCCTGACCGCCTCGGATTTACAGACGGTGATGACGACGACCTTGGATGTGGAGGGTTTTGAGAATGGGTCGATTGCGTTACCGGCACGTTTGTTGTTGGAGACGTTGCGGAGTTTACCGGACCAACCGGTGACGATCGCCGCCGATGCAGGTACTTTCGGGGCTGAAATTTCGACTCAAAACGGGCGATTTAAATTAAGTGGCGAG
>CANFVE010000022.1 GCA_947450365.1 Cytophagaceae bacterium | reverse complement strand
TTTGGATATATTTGACTGCTCTTACTATTAATATAAGAATTGTCTATCCTTGTCTTGAATGCTACATCTTCATATACGTAATTTAAATACGTACATTCTTTCTTTATTTCTATCAACACGTCAAAGAACTCTTGCGCCTTCAAAAAAATCCAAACAAGCAACCCGCTCATCCTGGCGATCCTAAAATCACCCCGTTTTTTCTCCAGCCTCGCGCTAACAATCTTGCTTGTCAGCTAATGGGAGTGCAAAGATGCACGGTTTATTTATTTTGTCCAAATATAAGGGCTAATATTTTTTGAGAAATTTGAAATTAAATCTCAAAGATGTAATTCTTCTGCTTGCCGTTACCAACCAACACGTATTTTCCCCGAATCTTATCCGATGGAATAGCCGCTTGAGGATCAAGCACTTTAACCTTATTTACACTAATCGCATTTCCCTGTATGGCCTTTCTCGCCTCTCCTTTGGAACTACAAACCAAATACTCACAGCCCACACTGATTAAATCTGTCAGATTCATACATTGAGCTAAATTTTCAGGAGATACTCGATAAATAGGTAATTGCGCCACTAATTCTTCCGAGGCATTTTCCAACAATTCCACCGCATCTTTCGAAAATAACAAAGCCGACGCCTCCATCACCAAACGTGTCGTATCCACCCCATGTACTCGTCCTGTTACCTCTTCCGCCAATGCCTTCTGCAATATACGCAAATGTGGCGCCTCCGCATGGGCCGCCTCTACCGTCTCAATTTCCGACTTATCCAGCAACGTAAACACCCGAATTAACCGAGGCGCATCTGCATCCGCAGCATTCAACCAAAACTGATAAAATTGATATGGAGTCGTTTTTTCTGCATCCAACCACACATTGCCCGATTCCGATTTGCCAAATTTACTTCCATCCGATTTGGTCACCAAGGGCGTCGTTAACGCAAACGCACTCCGCTCCGCATCCTCATCCCGACCCTCTTTTCTTCGTATAATCTCCGTCCCCGTCGTTATATTTCCCCACTGATCCGATCCGCCCATTTGCAAACGCACATTCTTCGTTTTGTACAAATGGTAAAAATCGTAGCCCTGCAATAATTGATAAGAAAATTCCGTAAACGATAATCCCGTCTCCAATCGCTTTTGAACCGAATCCTTCGACAACATGTAATTGACTGTCAAGAATTTTCCCGCCTCCCGCAAAAAGCCCAAAAAGCTAAAATCCTTAAACCAATCATAATTATTAACCACTTCGGCTGAGTTTGCCCCCGAATGAAACTCTAAAAACTTCTCTAATTGTTGCTGTATCCCAATCTGATTCGTCCGTAAGGTCTCTTCGGATAAGAATTCTCGCTCCGCATTCTTTCCCGACGGATCCCCAATCATCCCCGTCGCACCTCCTACCAAAGCTATGGGCTTATGGCCGGCTAATTGAAAATGCTTTAGCAACATAATTGCCGCCAAATTACCTATATGTAAACTAGGCGCCGTCGGATCAAATCCAATATACGCCACCGTCATTTCCTTCGCTAATTGATCCTCTAATCCAGGAATCATATCCTGCAGCATGCCACGCCACCGCAATTCTTCGATAAAATTAATCATAGCGCAAATTTAACATTAAATAAGATACTCGCATCGCCATAACTTAAAAAGCGATAATTATTTTCCAATGCTTCCCGATATACATCCTTCCATGCATCCCCAATCAACGCCGAAACTAAAACCAATAAGGTCGATTTGGGTTGATGAAAATTTGTAACCAAGGCATCACAAAAATGCATGCTATAGCCTGGCATGATCAACAATTCCGTTTCCATCATCCATGCATCCATACCCATCCTTTTCATATAGTCAATCACGGCCTTAAGCGCCTCCTCTCGGGCATAGGTCAATTGCCTAGACTTGTACGCAAATTCCTTGGGTAAAATAAAACCGCCCTCGGGGATGTTTCCATTTTCCAACAAAAACACCCCAGCCCAATATAAACTTTCCAAAGCCCGAAGCGCCGTGGTACCTACTGGAATAAATGGACCCTGATGATTCAATAAATTATGAATTTGTTCTGTACTGAAAATCATTTGTTCCCGATGCATCGGATGATTTTCTACATGTTCTTCTTTCACAGGCATGAAAGTTCCCGCCCCCACATGTAGGGTTAAAAAGGTTTTATGAACACCCCTTCGGTCCAAATCTTCCATGATTTTTTCTGAAAAATGCAAGGAGGCTGTCGGGGCAGCCACCGCACCTAATTCCTTTGAAAATAAAGTTTGATAGCGATCTTTATCCCCTTCTTCTACTTCTCTAGACATGTAAGGAGGTAATGGGATTTTACCAATGGCATCTAAAATCGTAGCAAACGAAATGGATTCGTTCCACTGAATTCGAACCTGGTTCTCGTCTCGATGATACCAATGAATCTGTAAAACCAATTCTTTTTCCCCTAGCGAAATCTTTTTCTCAATCATTTCGCCTTGCTTCCATCGTTTTTTATTGCCTATCAAGCAATTCCAAACGACTTCTCCCTCGGCCTGCATAGCTACCTGAGTTGCTTCCGCTTCCTCCACAGGTTTCAATAAAAACAATTCAAGGGCTGTTCCCGAGGCCTTTTGCAAGGGGATTCTTGCCGGAATTACTTTGGTATTATTAAAGACCAATAAACAGTTGGGGGGTAGGAGGGCTGGAAAGTCGACAAAAGAATGATGCTGGATTTGAGAATTTCGGTAAACCAATAATTTAGATTCATCCCGATTTTTTGTCGGGAATAAAGCTATTTTATCTTCAGGCAACGAGTAATCATACGCCTGAATAGGTAAATTCGGCATCACGGGGTTCATTCCTCTTCTTTGAATTTTTCAATACTCAATAAGCGAAATGGCAAATAAATTAGCCAAATCAAGAAAAATGCAAGGCCAACTAACGGAACGTAACTAAAATCTTGATCAAATGTCCGTTCATCATTCAGTAAAAGCAATGTCCTCAGTACCAAAATTAGAAATGTATTAATGAAGGCAGGAAATAAATGAAGCCAATTGATCAACATCTTTTTGACCACATCAGCTCCCTTTTCTTGAAATGTTCGATACAAGAAACCGAGGCCATTCACCGGAATTTTTTCCACCGTTTTAATTAATAACAAAGCCAATACGTTTAAAATCGTAATTAATGCCGCGGTCAAATAGAATACCTCTTCTTTGGGTAAAAATCCATCTCCTCGTCCCGTTTCCCCGAAATGAACCGCCGTAGGATCTGGCAAGCCCCGATAAATGAATAATAAGGAAACCCCAAGTCCTATTAAGGAAATGATGCGCCAAACCCGAGAAAGAAAATGATCGATCGACATATGTTTAAAATTGTCCACAAAATTAGTTTTGAATTCTCGATTGACCTAATGTTTATTTTATTTCCCGGACTTTGGTGGATATTTAATCCAATTATTTGCTTTCAAGGCCGAAAAAAGTATTTTTGTGTTCTTTAAAAAAGCAATTCATGTCCATTTATACCAAAAAAGGAGATAAGGGTTTTACGAGCCTAGCCAACGGTCAAGGCCTTTCGAAATCCGACCTACGCTTGGATGCGATTGGGGACATAGACGAACTAAACTCCCATGTAGGTCTTTTGATTTGCCATGTGGATGCCTCTTTAGCTGCGAAACTGACCCAAATTCAATCAAGCCTTTTTGTCTTAGGTGCACATGTGGCGAGTGATTCAGCGGAAACCTTGGGAAATATGAAATTGATTTCCCTGCAGGATATCGTGAGTTTAGAGGAGATGATTGACGAAATGGATGCTGTGTTAGCGCCCATGCGTTTTTTCATTTTGCCAGGTGGTCATGATACGATTGCCAAGGCGCAAATAGCAAGAACGGTTTGTCGGCGAGCGGAACGAAGCCTTATTCGTTGGGTTCAAGCCTCCGAAAAATCTGATTATGATACCTCGATTGCCTTTTTAAATCGTTTGTCCGACTATTTATTCATGATGTGCCGGTACCTACACCATACATTAGACATTCCTGAAATTCCATGGAATTCAGGCAAATAAAAACAAAACCCATGCAAATTACATTTGATCCGATTTCAAAGTCAAGAATTGACGAAGTAGATTTCACCCAATTATCGTTTGGTCGCAGTTTTGCAGATCATATGTTGGTCGCTGAATATGCGGATGGCGCTTGGCAAAGTGTCAATATTCAACCTTATGGTCCATTAAGTTACCAACCCGCCATGATGTCTTTGCATTATGGTCAAGCCATTTTTGAAGGCATGAAGGGCTACCGCTCCGTTGCCGGAGATATTTTGGTTTTCCGCCCCGAAGAAAATCTGAAGCGCTTTAATAAATCAGCCCTTCGCATGTGCATGCCTGAAGTCCCAGCGGAAATTTTCTTGGAAGGCTTGAAAAAATTATTGGAAATCGATAAAGCTTGGGTGCCTCAGCAGGAGGGATGTTCGTTATATATTCGGCCTTTTATGTTTGCAACGGATGAATATGTAGGGGTAACGCCTTCGACGACCTATAAGTTTATTATATTCAATTGCCCCGTAGGTTCCTATTATGCCAAACCTTTAAAGGTTCGAGTGGAAACCCAATACATCCGCGCTGCGAAAGGTGGGGTGGGTTTTGCGAAAAATGCAGGTAATTATGGAGGGTCATTATTTCCGACCCAGCAGGCAATTCAAGACGGCTATGACCAAATCATTTGGACGGATGCAGCTACGCATCAATTTGTCGAGGAAGCTGGTACCATGAATTTGATGTTTATCGTGAATGGGGCGCTGGTTACGGCCCCAACCGGTGATACCATTTTAGATGGTGTTACCCGTAAAACAGTTATTCAAATCGCCAAAGACTGGGGATTAGACGTGCAAGAAAGACCCATTTCCGTGAAGGAATTGGTAGAAGGCATCGCTTCAGGTACGGTGACAGAGGCCTTCGGCGCTGGAACAGCTGCTGTGATTGCCCCCATACAAACGATTGGTTTTGAGGGGAAAGACTATGAATTACCGGCGAGAAAAGACAGTGATTTTTCGGCGAAAGTCTTTATAGAAATCAACCAAATTCGCTTAGGCGAAATCCCTGATACACGTAACTGGGTCTGGAAAGTTTAAGGAACCTGTTTGAAAATTATTTTAATACCCGGGTCTTTGGCGGTACTAACGTCCTCCATTGTCACCTGGGTATTTTGATTGGGGCCCCATTGTATTTTATTTCCCACGGTTGACGATGGCCCCATTTTAGCCGTCAAGTAACCTTGAAATTGCTTGATCAGGTTCTGAACTTGAGCATTCTCCTCTAAAAATACATCGATATCAATTTCGTTTACCTTATTCTTGCCATCCGCCACATAGGTAATGTCAGCAAAGTTTAAATCACTATTATCCAAATAAAGGGTATAGGATTTTCCCGTTGCGGGCTGATTTTCAGATAATTCTATTTTTTCAGGTAGGGATTCGATGGCTTGGCCCCAAGCTACGTTACGAAGAATTCGAGACGGGGAAAGCGTGATTTTTTGTACGATTTCACCGCTGCTTGCCCAAGCTTCTTGGGTCTTTTTTTCTGCGGCTGAAATTTCGGTATGATTCCCCTCTGTTTTCTTGGTTGTTGACTCGCATGCGCACATGAAAATCGCACTCATGCAAATAGAGGAAAGTATTTTTAGAAGACGAAGCATAAAATCTCGATTTATTTTATTTTCAAAAATATATAAATTCGTACCAGGATAAGTCGAACTTATAAAAAATAATCTATTAAATTTGTTTCACTCAAGAATTAATAGCGTTACGCTTTATCGATATATAAGATTATTAGTGGTTAGGTATTTCAAAAATAAGCCGGTTTTTAATCGGCTTATTTTTTTTTGTTTAAAACTCCCTTCCGACCCCAATTACCATCCCTAATTTTGTCCCATTGGTCACGGGGAAGCCTATTTTGCACACCAAATTATAATAGGTCACCACATCAAAGCCTAAGCCCGCGCCTGAAATCCAGCGATTGGCCAATGAATTTTTGAATTCATTCGGCGCTTGTTGGACATAGGCAAGATCCACGAAGGCCGTCGGGTAAATCGCAATGGGAACCTGGTTAAATTGCTTAATCGCTAAAAATGGGATTTTGAATATTTTATTAACTAATTGGAATTTTATCGTATTTCGATTCAAAAAATAACTTGTCCCATCAATCACATTTAATTCATATCCGCGGACTAATTCACTTCCATAGCCTAATCCGCGCTGATTGGCATAGGGGATTTGGCCACCGATGGATACCTTGGCCTTCCCTTGCGACGTCAAGAAAAATCTCGATCCTAAATCAAAAAAATAGGCAACGGAGCCCGTTAATTCCATAAAATTTACCTGATCGCTCGGCAATAATCCATATTTGTAAATGCCCAAATCGATTTTTTTACCTCGTAAAGGATAGGTACTAAAATCCCTGAAATCATAGGAATAGGTATAAGCAATTTGTGCAAAATTCTGTTCCGTTTTCCCGCTTGAAAAATAATTTGGATTTAATTTCGCGATGGTGTCCGATACGATTGTATGTGTATATTTTAATTCTAAGGTTTGAAAATCGTAGTACCAAATGCGACGCTTAAGTGCGATGCTTCCCGACCATCTTTCTCGCAGGTTTTTATCGGAGGTCAAATAACTTAGCGTATCATGAATGGTGGCATAGGGCATGGATTTATTTGTTGCATATGTCGTGTTCAGGCTAAATCCAAGGGTCTTTTTTTTGTCGATATAGGGATTTGTGTAAGAGAAGTCTAGGCGATTTGTAAAGCCAGTTTCGGCCCTAAATATCAATTTTTCATTCCTGCCTCGGAAGTTGGTATGGATAAAGTGTAGACCATAAATGGTTCGTTCCATGGTATGGCCACGAGACCACCAGTCGTTGAGGTTTCGATCGGCCAATTGAAATACGGGATAGGCCAAAATATACCATTGTTCTAAAAATTCAAATTTGATGGACAGGTGACCATTGGGCAATTGATGGTAATCGCTTTTGACCCAAATGAACAAATTGGTGTTCATTAATTTTCGGCGGTTGTATTCAATGCGTTTGTCTACATCGGTTACCGCTATCGAATCCCCAATGACGAAATCTAATTCACGATGTAAAATGCTTTTTTTTGTTTTCTCGTTTCCAATAAATTGGATGCTGTCGACCTGCATGAATTGCGCAGAAATGTCCTTGGATATTCCGGATAAAAAAAGGAAACAGACCATTCGGCAAATACTTCGCATGCCTACAATTTACTCAATTGCGACTATTATTGCGTTAGAGGTCGATAAAATTATTCGAAAATAACGGCTTCGGGATGTTCGTACCATGATTCAAACCATTGTTCAAATGCATGTTCGATTTGCGGTCTTTTGATTTTGAGTGTCGGGGTTAAGCGATTATTTTCCACTGTCCATTCCTCCTTTAAAACGACCATTTTATGCACATGCTCATAATTTTTAAAATGAGGATGGGTGGAGAGGCGTAGTTTATTTAATTCTTCGACCAACACAGATTTTTCGATATTTTTTCCCTCCTGACTGAGTACGATCAATGCGATTGGTTGGGGTAAATTAACCCCCACGACGCAGGATTGTTCGATGAGCGGATCCACCAACAAAATATTTTCGATCGGCGCTGGACTCACATATTGGCCTTTGGCGGTTTTGAAATTATCCTTCACGCGGCCTACGATGGACAAGTATCCTTCCTGATCGATCTTTCCCATGTCGCCCGTTTTTAACCATCCATCTTCAAACAACTCATCCGTCAACCCGGGTTCTTTATAATAGCCCCAAGAGTTATAATCGGCTTTCATTTGGATTTCTCCCGTAGCCTCATGGATACGCGTTTCACACGTTTTATGGGAAGTTCCTACGGTCCCTAGTTTTATTTTATGCCGCGGCATGAGCGTGTTCATTCCCATGTTTTCGGTCATTCCATAAGCCTCTTGGATGTGAAATCCTATTTTTTGGTACCAAGCCAACAAAGCCTGTGGCATCGGTGCCGCACCGGTCAACATGAGCATCGCCTGATCTAATCCCAAGCCTTTTTTGATTTTTTGTTTAATAAATCCGCTGAGCACCGGGATTTTTAAAAGTAGGTCAAGTTTTTTCTGGCCTCCGATTTTCTGAACAATACCTTCTTGGAATTTAGCCCAAATACGAGGGACGGCCAAGAAGTGGGTCGGCCGAGCAGAAACTAGATTCTGGGAGAAGGTTGTCAGGTTTTCAACAAAATAAATGGTCCCCCCTGATGCGATACAAGCAAATTCAACAATATTTCGTTCTGCAATATGGCAAAGCGGTAGATAGCTAATAAAACGAGTATTGGGGGTTTCCAAATAGGCAATTTCACGTGCTAAATTCAGGGCTTTAGCGATGGATCCATTGGAGATCATGACTCCTTTGGGTGATCCTGTGGTTCCGGAGGTATAAACGATGGTGGCTAATTCTGCATGGTTCGGTGTATGGATCTGCGGGATCATCGGGTAATCATTCAGCACTTTATCCCAAAAGGCACCCTCGCTGCCTTCCGATTCAGGTGTATGCAAAACCAACATATGTGGCGGGATGCCTTTTTTCATTTCTTCCCAATTGTCCAATTTTCCCACGATTAGGATTTGACAATCCGAATGGACCAATACTTGGTTTAATTGGGGTCCTGTTAGGGTGGCATAAAAGGGAACTGATATGGCTCCTGCGCAGGAAATGGCTAAGTCGGATAAAATCCAATAGGAAGAATTTTTTGATAAAATGCCTATATGTTTTGGTCCATCTTTTAGATTATTTTTCAGGAAATTAGCGATTTTTTTAACGGTTTCGCCGGAGGCTTGATATGAAAAATCGATGTATTCAGGACCAATGGGTTGTTTTAAAAAAATATCATTAGGTTTTTCAGAAACCCAATGGAGGAAATTCTCTAAGTTGCTTTGGTAGCTGCTGAGCATATAGGTTGATCGAGGGTAAGGTTAAATCTCCTTAAAAATAAAACATAATTCCTTTAAATCATACCATTTGTGTTCATTGTTTCGTTCGAGGCAGAGTAGTCCTTGGGCATTTACTTCGATAATTTTACCGCGAAAGGTTCCGCTTGCATCCTGATACAACGCTTCTTCAAGGTGCTGGAATAAATGGGCATGATAGGATAGGTCAAGGGCAGCAAACTGTTTTTCTTGGAATTGATGGTATTGAGTTTCAATTCCTTGCGAAATCGCTTGATAAATTTCCTCGATGGCGATGGCTTGGGGATCTTGTAAATAATTTTTGAGTGAGGTGGCACGTAAATCTGGGAATTCGGTTTGATTGATATTTAAGCCGATTCCGATGATGGAAAAGGCCCATTGGCCCGCTTGGAAGTTGCTTTCAATGAGAATTCCGCCCAATTTTTTACCTGCTAAATAAATGTCATTTGGCCATTTGATGGACAAGGGGAGGGTTTCGCCGAACTTCATTTGGGACCAGTCATTGAGTCCTTTGACGATGCCTAGGGCGATAGCTTTGCTGAGGTAAAATTGAACGGGCAGGGCTTCGTGTCCGGGTTTTAGGAGGAAGGAGACTAGCAGATTTTGATTGGGTTCGGCGATCCATTGGTTGCCTCGTTGGCCTTTTCCAGCCGTTTGGTGTCCAGCGACCCAGGCGAAACCTTCGGGCAAATCAGCGGAAAGGGCTTCTTCGAAACCGAGGGAATTGGTGGAAGGGCAGGTTGGGATATATTTTGAATTTTTGCCAACGAACCAAGTGGGTGCTTGATATTTGTTCAATTTTTATTTGTAATTTTAGGGTTACAAGAACAAATTTAATTTTTATTCGTTTATAAACCATATATGCCTAAAAGTCCTAAAAAAGCCACACCATCAGTGGATGCATCTGAAGAAATTGTCCAGTGGGTGGTCAAAGGAATGCAAGAGAAAAAAGCCCAAGAAATAGTTGTCATGGACTTACGCGGCGTAACCAATGCATTTACTGATTTTTTTGTGATTTGTTCGGGTACTTCGGACACACAAATCGAGGCGATTGCGGATTCGGTAGATAAAGAAGTGTGGGAGTCGGGAAAGATTCATGTGCATGCGATGGAAGGAAAAGCGAATCGGGAATGGATTTTGATGGATTATTATGATGTGATTGTTCACGTGTTTTTGAAGGACAAACGCACATTTTTTAAATTGGAGGAACTTTGGGGAGATGCGGTATTTACCAACATTCCTGATTAATTCAATCTTTATTTTTTTGAAAGCGAACTATTTAAATGGAATTAAAGTTTTTAATTCCAACTACGAATAAGCAACATGGCAAAACAAGGAAGTAATTTTAAAAATAGTAAACGATCAGGATTACCTCCTCGCTTACCTAAAAAACCAGTAGGCGGCATGCAAAGTTGGATGGTAATCGGCCTCGCCATTGCCATGATTAGTATGTTTTTCTTTACGAAAGAACGTACTTTGCAAGAAATCACGCAGAAGCAATTTGAGTCGATGATCCTTCAAAAAGAGGTGGAATCTGTGACGATTGTGAATGATCGATTGGTGGAAGTAAGTTTAAAATCAACCTTCGTTAACAAATATTTCAAAACGTCTCCACAGTCCTTAGTGACTGTAAAACAGGGCCCACATTTCGAGTTTCCGATTATTTCTAAAGAAGGTTTTGAGCATTTTTTAGAAGATCGGCAAAAGGATTTTCCGCGCAATGAGCGGATTTTTGCGACGCCAGAAACGCGTACTGGACCATTGGATTGGTTGGGTACCTGGGGTTTCTTCATTTTGATGGGCTTAAGTTTTTATTTCTTGTTTTTCCGCATGGGTGGCGGTGGTGGTGCTGGGGGGCAAATCTTCAACATCGGCCGGAGTCGTGCTACGTTAACCGAAGGGGAATCTAAAGTTAAAACGACATTTAATGACGTGGCAGGTTTGGATGAGGCGAAAGAAGAAATTCAGGAGATTGTGGAGTTTTTAAAATTTCCGAAAAAATTCACTGATTTAGGAGGTAAAATTCCGAAAGGGGCTTTACTCGTAGGTCCTCCGGGAACGGGTAAAACTTTATTAGCGAAGGCTGTAGCGGGAGAGGCGGGAGTTCCATTTTTCTCCTTGTCAGGGTCTGATTTCGTGGAAATGTTTGTCGGGGTAGGTGCTGCTCGTGTGCGGGATTTGTTTAAGCAGGCGAAGGAAAAAGCACCTTGCATTATCTTTATTGATGAGATTGATGCGGTAGGACGTTCGAGGGGTCGAGGCCAAATGCCAGGATCGAATGATGAGCGGGAGAATACGTTGAACAGTTTATTGGTTGAGATGGATGGATTCGCAACGGATTCAGGGATTATCATTATGGCTGCCACAAACCGTCCAGATGTATTGGATCCGGCTTTGTTGCGTCCAGGTCGATTTGATCGGACGATTTCGATTGATAAACCCGATATTATTGGTCGGGAAGCGATTTTTAAGGTTCACTTAAAGCCCTTGAAATTAGCGCAAGATGTAGATCCCAAAGAATTATCGGCGCAAACGCCAGGTTTTGCCGGGGCTGAAATTGCCAATGTGTGTAATGAAGCGGCATTGATCGCAGCGCGTCGAAATAAGTCGGCGGTGGACATGGATGATTTCCAGGAGGCGATGGACCGAGTGATTGGTGGTTTGGAGAAGAAAAACAAATTGATTTCGCCATTAGAAAAGAAAATTGTGGCCTATCATGAGGCGGGTCATGCGATTGCGGGCTGGTTCTTGGAGCATGCAAATCCATTGGTGAAGGTGTCGATTGTGCCACGTGGCGTAGCGGCCTTAGGCTATGCGCAATATTTACCGAAAGAGCAGTTTTTGTACCGTACGGAACAATTAATGGATGAAATGTGTGTGACCTTGGGAGGTCGTGCCGCAGAGGAAATCATGTTTGGTAAAATTTCTACTGGCGCGCAAAATGACTTGGAACGCATCACCAAATTGGCCTATTCCATGGTGACGGTCTACGGGATGAATGATAAATTAGGTAATATATCGTATTACGATTCAAAGGGTTCGGAATACCAATTTAATAAACCTTATTCTGAGCAAACGGCGCGTGAAATCGATGAAGAAGTTCGAAAGATAATTGCTGAGGCCTATCTGCGTACGAAGAAATTATTGAAGGATAAAAAAGATAAATTGACGATTTTAGCCGAGCAATTATTGAAAAAAGAAGTTCTGTTTCAAAGTGATTTGGAGGAATTAGTTGGGCCTCGACCTTTCGAGCAATTGACTTCCTATCAAGAATTCATCAAAGGTGAAACAGAAAAGAAACGGAAAGATGCTAAGGATGAACGTGATTTAGCAGAGAGCGAAAAGATTAAAGTACCTCGCAAACCTGCAGCCAAGGCCAAGTCTAATGAAGATGTAGCCGAGGCAAAAAAGCCGGTTCGGAAACGAGCCCCTAAGCCAAAAGAATAACTAGAGGGTGGTATTTCCACCCTTTTTTTTGATGATGAAGCAAATACAAATTCCACAGGGTAAAAAGGCTTATTTTGCCTCCGACTTTCACTTGGGCTTTCCGGGGCATTCGGAATCTCGTGAACGGGAATCTCATTTGTTGGCCTGGCTGGAATTAGTCGAACACGACGGTTCTGATCTTTTTTTATTGGGTGATCTGTTTGATTTTTGGTTTGAATATAAGGAGGTAGTTCCTAAAGGCTTTGTTCGATTTATAGGGCGATTAGCCCATTTAGCGGACCAAGGGATTCGCATGCATCTATTTGTGGGAAATCATGATTTGTGGATGGCGGATTATTTTGAGCATGAAATCTCGGCCCAAATCTATCGGGAGCCGACAAGATTTCAAATCTCGACAGGAGAAAAAACCTATCAAATATTCATGGGTCATGGGGACGGATTAGGTCCTGGCGATTATGGGTATAAATTGCTGAAACGCATTTTCACGAATGCCATCGCAAAATTCTTATTTAAAATTCTGCATCCTGATTTGGGTATAGGCCTCGCGCATTTTTGGTCGAATACCCGTAAATCCCATACGATAAATGCCGGCGAGGTACCTTTTAACCCTGAGACTGACTTTATTTTGGCCTATGTGCGGGAACAGTTTCAGGTGGATTATCAACTAGGGAAAGCATGTGACGCCTATGTTTTTGGTCATCGCCATCATCCGATTGAATTTGCTCTCGATGGGCACTCGGCTTATTACAATTTAGGGGATTGGTTTAGTCCGCATTTTAAAAACGCTTATTATTTGACAATTGATGAAAAACGCATGGAGTTTTTGCATTTTCCTCGGGCTTAGTTTTTTCCTTGGAACGTCCATTTTGGCACAGGTTCCAACAGAATCTTGGCGGCCTGCGATTCATTTTTCGCCTAAGAAAAATTGGACCAATGATCCCAATGGGCTCTTATTTTACAAAGGAGAATACCATTTGTTTTTTCAGCATAACCCCAAGGGCAATGAATGGGGGAACATGAGTTGGGGCCATGCTAAAAGCAAGGATCTGATGCATTGGACCGAATTACCTGTCGCCATTCCCAATGATTCAGCCTATATTTTTTCAGGTTGTGTGGTCTGGGATAAGTCGCACGTGTCGGGTTTAGGCGACGCTAAAAAGGATTTGTTAATCGCGATTTATACAGCTGATTTTCCGAATACACGACAAGAGCAGCATCTGGCCTATTCGAATGACGATGGGTTAACTTGGACTAAATATGCCCAAAATCCCATTATAAATATCAATATGAAGGATTTTAGGGATCCTAATATTATATGGCATGAGGCGAGTCAACAATTTATCATGAGTGTGGTCAAACCTCATGAATTTGCCATTCAGTTGTATGGTTCCAAGGATTTAATTCATTGGGAAATTTTAAGTCAGTTTGCCCGCCAGGGGGATTATGGGATGATTTGGGAATGTCCGTCTTTGGTCGAATTGCCAATAGAAGGCAGCAAAGAAACCAAATGGGTGTTATTTGTTTCTTCTCAAGGATCTTATCCAGGGAATGTAGGAATGCAGTATTTTGTGGGTACGTTTGACGGGAAGCAATTCGTCAATGAAAATCCGAAAGAGCAAGTAATGTATGTAGACCATGGCAAAGATTTTTATGCAGCCATTCCCTTTTACAATGGGATGAACTCGGACGTTTTTTGGTTAGGATGGGCGCTCAATTGGTCCTACGCAGGAGATCAGCCAACGTTCCCATGGAAGGGGCAAATGTCAACGGCGCGAAGCCTTTGCCTAGTTCGTACACAAGCAGGATTAAGATTGAAGCAAGTATTCAAGCCTGATTTTGTATCCAGAAAACCAGATCTTACGTTGACGAATATTCAGGTGAATTCTTCATGGGCCTTTCCAATACCGGCTTTATTGGAAAATAAATCGTATGTATTGGAGCTAGATTTGGGTGCCTCGCCCTCAGGAGATTTTGAGATAAGTCTGTTGGGTGAAGGGTCTGTTGACAAATTTGTCATGGGGGTATCAGCAAAATCAACTAAAATATGGCTTGATCGAAGCCAATCGGGAAAGATGTTAGGTGCTGGATTTGGCAATAGGATGGAGGCGAATTGGCTTCCAGATCGTTCGCGTAAAATTCAGATTTTGGTGGATCATTCGATTGTTGAAATACTCGCGGCAGATGGAACGGTGGCGATGTCAGCTTTACGTTTTCCTAATGCCAATGCAGAAAAATTGGCCATTAGTTCTATCGCCGGTTCGATTAAAATCCATACTATGAAGGTGTGGAAACTAAAATAATGCCATTAATTCGGTTTATTTTCTTAATTTAAAGTTTCATTTTCTCTTAATAAAAAAAATATGACGATTTCTCCCACTCGACTTGAGGTAATGTCTGAACTTGCTCGAAAGATGGATTATTTCATGAAGGAATATTTAAATCCCATCGATAGCAATTGGCAGCCTTCGGATATGCTTCCTGATTCGACAAAAGATTCGTTTTTTGATGAGGTGAAATTGTTGCAAGAGGCAGCTAAAGAACTTCCGTATGATTATTGGGCGGTGTTGATAGGAGATACGATTACGGAGGAGGCTTTGCCCACGTACGAGTCTTGGTTGATGGGCATGGAAACAGTCGATCATTTAGATCAAGAAAATGGCTGGGTGAATTGGATTCGTAATTGGACCGCGGAAGAGAATCGGCATGGGAATTTATTGAATACCTATTTGTATTTGTCGGGCAAAGTGGATATGCATGCGGTGTCGGTTTCGACCCAGCATTTAATTGCCGATGGATTTGATATCGGTACCACCGGAGATCCGTATCGAAATTTCATATATACGTCCTTTCAAGAGACGGCGACTAATGTGTCCCATCGGAGAACGGCTTCCTTAGCGAAACAGCATGGAAATTCGTTGTTGTCTCGGATGTGTGCGCAAATTGCAGCAGATGAATTACGTCATGCAAAGGCCTATAAAGCGTTTGTGAGTGAAATATTCCAAATGGATCCATCCGAAATGATGTTAGCTTTTTCAGATATGATGAAGAAAAAAATCGTCATGCCTGCGCACTTTTTACGGGAGATAAATGGGCAAAAGAGTTCAGTCTATGAGCATTTTTCAGATGCGGCTCAGCGCATAGGAGTTTACACGACGATGGATTATATCACGATTATGCAAGGTTTGTTAAAGGACTGGAATATCGAGCAAATTGGCGGTTTGAATGATGCTGCAGAGAAAGCACGTGATTATTTGGTGGCCTTGCCGGCTCGGTTGGAGCGTTTGGCAGATCGAGTTAAAATTCCTGAATTGGCTTATCCATTTACCTGGATTGCGTAAACATGCATAAAAAATTATCCATGGACGAGCTGAATCGGCTCGGTGTAGATGCGTTCAAGGAGATTGAAAAATTCCCCTATGTATTTATTTTGGATGATATACGAAGTATGAATAATATCGGATCTGCGTTTCGGACGGCAGATTCGTTTCGTTGTTCTCATATCTATTTGACGGGTATTACGGCCCAACCTCCGCATCGAGAAATTTCAAAAACAGCTCTTGGCGCCGATGAATCTGTGGCTTGGAGCTATTTTGATGATGCGGCAATTTGCATCAAGCATGTAAAAGAATTGGGTTATCAGATTGTGTCAATTGAACAAGTGGAAAATTCAGTTTCACTGCTTGATTTTATTCCTGAAAAGAATCAAAAATATGCTTTTGTGTTTGGAAATGAGGTTTTTGGGGTAAATGAGGATTGGATTAATGCCTCAGATATTGTGCTTGAAATCCCTCAATTTGGGACCAAACATTCCTTAAATGTTTCGGTATGTATGGGGGTTATTGCTTGGGATTTTGTTTCTAAATATTTTTCAAAATAGGATGTTGTGTTAAATTTTGACGTGATGGCTGAAATGTTAACACAATAAAATTTTATTTAATGAAATCTTTACATAGATTGTGAATCAATTACAAATTAAAACACTATGAGTGAAGCTAAAAAATTGTTAGTTGATGTCTTGTCAACGGTCGTTCTGCCTAAATTAAAAGGATTGAACGAAAAAAATGCAAAAAAAATGGTACATGCTAGCCATAAGGCATTAGCGGAGATTGCTAAAAAATACCATAAATTGCTTGAAGAGCAGGCTGAAGTTGCGGCAAAAGAAAAGGCAAAGCAAGCGAAAGTAGCCAAGAAAAGCTCAGAAAAAGAGGCTAAGAAGAATGCGAAATTAGCCAAAAAACAGGTGGAATCTAAACAATTAGCTTTGCTGTTGGCGAAAGAAAATAAGGAGGTGTCAAAACCGGCTAAGTCAGTTACCAAAACTGCTAAGTCAGTGGCAAAACCTACTGCAAAAGCACCGGCTAAAAAAGCGACTTCTTCAGCAGCTAAACCAGCGGTTAAAAGACGCGGTAGAACCCCAAACGCGAAAAAATAAATTCGTTTATCATTTGATTTGATGCGTTCATCCAATTATCGATTGGTTGAACGCATTTTTCGTTTAGTTTCGATTTTGAAAATTTGGAATCATGATATTATCTATACAAGATGTAGTAAAAACGTATTCGGAACATGTTGCCCTCGATCATGTGAGTTTGGAAGTTCCTCAAGGCCATATTTTTGGTTTATTGGGTCCTAATGGTGCGGGTAAAACGTCTTTGATTCGAATCATTACCCAAATAACGGCGCCAGATTCAGGGCGCGTGATTTTTGATGGGGAGCCATTGTCTGAGCGACATGTAAATGAGATTGGTTATTTGCCCGAGGAACGAGGTTTATATAAGAAGATGAAGGTGGGGGAGCAGTTGATGTATTTAGCCCAATTAAAGGGCATGTCTCGCCCTGAAGCTCAGGCAAAACTCAAAGATTGGTTTATTCGCTTGGATATTAAGGATTGGTGGAACAAGCCGGTGGATGATTTATCGAAGGGTATGCAGCAAAAAACGCAGTTTATTGCGACCGTGGTGCATGAGCCTAAATTATTGATTTTAGATGAGCCATTTTCGGGCTTTGATCCGATTAATGCGAATATGCTGAAGGATGAAATTCTGGCCATTCGGGATCGAGGGACGACTATTTTGTTTTCGACTCATCGGATGGAATCGGTGGAGGAATTATGCGATGGGATCGCCTTGATAAATCATGCGAATGTGGTCTTGACTGGGAATAAAAAGGAGGTGCAAAATCGATTTAAAAAGAATGAATTTGAATTGATTTTTAGTGGCGAATTGCCTTTGGAAAACCCCTTATTTGACGTGATGGGCATCGAGGATTCCCAGGATGGTCGACGGAAGGCGCGCATTAAATTACATGTAGATGTGGGGATTAATGCTGCTTTGGGCGAGTTGATTCGCCATGTCGACGTATATGCATTCCAAGAAATTATTCCGTCGTTTAATGATATTTTCATTGAAGTTGTATCATCTTCTAAATAGCCTAATATGAACAAGATTTTATTAATTATTCAGCGTGAATATGTAACCCGAGTGCAGAAAAAATCCTTTTGGATTGCGTCATTATTGGCGCCCTTATTGATTACGGCGATTTATGCGATTCCGATTTGGTTGGCCTTGCGCGACAAGGAAGTGAAGCGGGTGGAGGTATTGGATCAAAGTGGGATTTTGGAAGCGAAGGATTTTACGGGTCGAGAAATTCAATACGAGTTGATTTCAGGGGATGTCGAGGCCTTTAAAAAGACCTTT
The DNA here is from genome assembly GCA_947450365.1 of Cytophagaceae bacterium. Taxonomy (GTDB): domain Bacteria; phylum Bacteroidota; class Bacteroidia; order Cytophagales; family Spirosomataceae; genus Aquirufa. Next base: position 25,967 of record CANFVE010000022.1, on the reverse strand, counting down.
GCCAAACAAGGATTTTCGGCTCTCGTGGTGGTCAAAAATACTATTTTAGAGGATCCTAGGGCCGTTCAGATTTTTTCGGAAAAGAATGTCAGCTTGCCGTTGAAATCATCCATTGAGCGGATTGTACAAAATAAAATTCGGGCTGTATTGATGCATAAAGCGGGAATATCGGAGAAGGTATATGAAGATACGCAGGTGGATATTTCGGGGGAGACGATAACGGTTTCAGATCAAGGAAGGGAGACGAGTTCTAGTTCGGGCGGCGCGATGATTTTGGCTGGGGTGATGGGCTTGATTTTATATGTAACGCTATTGTTGTATGGTTCTCAAGTGATGAATGGGGTGATTGAGGAGAAAAGTAGCCGGATAATTGAGGTGATTATTTCGTCGGTGAAGCCGTACCAATTGATGTTAGGAAAGATTTTAGGCGTGGGCTTAGTTGGGCTAACGCAGTTTTTATTGTGGATCGTTTTGACGATTGGGTTGAGTCGGGTGACGAGTGTCTTATATCAACCAGAAGTCAAAAAAGAAATACGTTCCATCCAAGATAAAAAAGTTCAAGAAGCCGTTAGGGAGGTGAATAAATCAGATATTTCACCCATGGAAGAGGTTTCCAAGGTTCTGGCAAGCACAAATATCCCCTTAGTGATAGGCTGTTTTATGTTCTATTTTTTCTTTGGGTATTTGTTGTACAGTTCCTTATTTGCGGCGATTGGAAGTGCGGTTGAAAGCTCCACGGAGGCGCAGCAATTCACCTTTATCGTCATGATTCCCATTATTATTTCCTTTTTAATGGCACAGTATACGATGCAGGATCCAGATAGTTCGGTAGCTGTTTGGGCATCGATGATTCCTTTCACCTCGCCGATTAACATGATGGTTCGCCTACCGTATGGCGTTCCTACGTGGGAATTGCTCAGCTCGATGGTACTTTTGGTTATTGGATTTCTAGCATGCAGTTGGATTTCAGCCCGAATTTATCGAGTGGGAATCCTGATGTATGGCAAGAAAGTAAGCTTTAAGGAACTTAGTAAATGGATCTTTTACAAGGGATAATTAAGTGTTTAGCCAATTGTCTAATTGTTCTGGATTAAATCCTGCGATTAATTTGTCATTTTGAACTATAATGGGTCTTTTGATGGCAGAATTTTTCTGGAGTAGGAATTCAAATGCGGCTTCTGGGGATTCAATGGATTGTTTTTCTTCGTCTGATAAAAGCCGATAGGTACTTCCTTTTTTGTTTAAAACGAGATCGATGCCAAGTTTTTCGATGAATTTGGCTAATGTTTCAGAGCTAATGCCTTTCTTTTTGTAGTCGTGAAATTCGTAGGGTATTCCTTTTTGATGTAGGTAGTCAAAGGCTTTTTTCATGGTGTTGCAAGCGGGAATTCCGTAAATCGTGATCATGGGTATTTTAATTTTAATTTCTTGTTTCGCGTGTCGAATTTGGTGGTATTTTTGTGAAATATATACAAATTTAATACAAACAAACCGTCATGGAGTATAGAATAGAAAAAGATACGATGGGCAAGGTGCAAGTACCTGCTCATGTGTATTGGGGGGCTCAAACGCAGCGTTCCATTGAGAATTTTCCGATTGCCCAAGATATCAATAAGATGCCTAAAGAGATTATTCGGGCGTTTGCTTACCTAAAAAAGGCTGCTGCGATTACGAATTTTGAGGCAGGAGTGTTGGATGAGGCAAAGAAAAATTTAATTGGGCAGGTGTGTGATGAGATTTTGGCAGGCCAATGGGCGGAACAATTCCCCTTAGTCGTATGGCAAACAGGTTCAGGTACACAATCGAACATGAATTGCAATGAGGTGATCGCCTATCGCGCCCATGTGCTTCAAGGAGGTAATTTACTTGACGAGCAAAAATTTGTACACCCGAATGATGATGTGAATAAGTCACAGTCGTCAAATGATACGTTCCCCACGGCCATGCACATCGCGGCCTATCAAACCTTGATGGAAATCACGATTCCAGGCATTACCAAACTTCGAGATACTTTAGCTACGAAGGCGAAAGCCTTTAAAGATGTCGTAAAAATTGGTCGTACCCACTTCATGGATGCGACGCCATTGACCTTAGGACAAGAGTTTTCGGGCTATGTGTCCCAATTGGATCATGGATTGCGGGCCATACAGAACACCTTAGCGCATTTATCGGAATTGGCTTTGGGTGGAACAGCTGTAGGAACCGGAATTAATACTCCGAAAGGCTATGCGGAAAACGTAGCGAAACATATTGCCAATCTAACAGGATTGCCCTTTGTGACGGCTGAAAACAAGTTTGAAGCCCTTGCGGCTCATGATGCCATTGTCGAAGCTCATGGGGCCTTAAAAACGGTCGCGGTCAGCTTAATGAAAATCGGTAATGACATTCGAATGTTGTCTTCAGGGCCGCGTTCGGGTATTGGGGAGATCTATATTCCCGACAATGAACCGGGGTCGTCAATCATGCCAGGAAAGGTAAATCCTACCCAATGTGAGGCCATGACGATGGTCGCGGCGCAAGTGATGGGAAATGATGTGGCCATCAATATCGGTGGCGCCACGGGCCATTTTGAATTAAATGTCTTTAAGCCGGTGATGATTTATAATTTCTTACACTCAGCCCGATTGATCGGGGATGTTTGTGTGGCGTTCAACGATAAATGCGCCGTGGGCATCGAACCCTTGCATGAGAATATCCAAAAGCACGTGAACAATTCATTAATGCTTGTAACAGCACTAAATACCAAAATTGGTTATTACAAAGCAGCTGAAATTGCCCAGACAGCGCATAAAAATGGCTCTACGTTAAAGGAAACAGCGATTTCCTTGGGTTATTTAACCGCCGAGGAGTTTGACGCATGGGTTCGCCCCGAGAATATGGTAGGCGAGATCAATCTGTAAATTGGTTTTAAATACGCGATTCTCAGCGAATGAACAATAAAAAGGCCTATACGTCATGTATAGGCCTTTTTTGAGGTATTTAAGCCATTTCGCGCAGCTCGATGGTATAAAATGCGTTGGGGAAAGGAAATGTCATTGCAAGTTCTGAGGCAGCCTCCAAACTGGGTAAAAGCAAGGTGATGATTTGAGAAATTTCACCGCCATCGATTTGTTGAACCACCCGATTTTCAATTTTCCCGCTTGCCGAAAAGTAAGACTGATGCCCTGAAAATTTCTGGTATAACATGTCGGCATGTACCGATTTTATTCCCTTCAACCACGTCCGGATTTGCTCAATTTCTCCCTCATTTGCCAAGCTATTTTTTCCTGAAATTCCCTCCACAGGACCTCGAATAATAATGACAAATCGTTTCATATAAATTGCATTTTTTTAATAATTAAAATTCACTTTGGAATTTGTCAAATGGATTTTCTTTCGGAACTCGAATAGCTGTTGCCGATTTTTCCCGAGGTTCTGATCTCGGTTTTTCTGATTTTTTCGGAAGAAAAGGGGAGAGCCATTCACTCAATTCGCCTAATTTTTCAACATTCAGGGTATAGAAAATAAACACGCCATTACGCCGTGTTTGTACCAATCCTGCCTCCTTTAAAACGGATAAATGCCTGGATATTGTAGGTGCTGCAAATGAAAATTTCTCGAAAATTGCCGTAGCCGGTAATTCACCCTCTTTTAGTAATTCGATAATCTTTCGCCGAGATTCATCTCCCAATGCCTTTGCAATTTCTTCTATCGTCATATTAATTACTTAATTAGCTAATTTACATAAATTTAATTAAATATCCAAATTAGCCTTTAATGTGTTTTTATAAGGATTTATTTACATTAATTAGTACAATAAACAATTAATAATCTTTAACGGTAATCATATTTAGCTAAATAGGTAAGTAGTAAATAATTTAATTGCTTGTAAGGCTAATTAAATTTATAGGACAATCGTGTTCATTTTTTTGCCATAGGACCGTGCAATTGATCTATGCCATTGATTTTTGCAATAGTTTGGGTTGGGGTAATCTTAGTATGAAATGGAAATAGAGAAATTGTGAAAAAAAAGACGCTGGTGGGCGTCTTTGATTTTTATTAAAGGATGTTGATTAATTCCTTACATAGACGCGTTTAACCCGTTCGCTGATGTGTGTCATGATTTCGTAAGGGATAGTTTTGGCTTTTCTGGCTAATTCAACTAATTGTATTTTTCCGCCAAATGCGATTGCCTCATCGCCTGCCTTTGCCTGGGGTAAATGACTAATGTCGACCATCGTCATATCCATGCAAATGGCTCCTACGGTGGGACATAATTGACCTAAGATTTCAAAACTACCTTCACCCATTCCGAGTGTCCTATGGTAGCCGTCAGCATAGCCAATTGCAAGGGTTGCGATTCTTCCAGCTTGTGTCAATTTACCTTTTCTCCCATAACCGATGCTTTCCCCTTTTTTGACTTCCTTTATTTGTGAAATATAGGTTTTGAGTGTCAACACATTTTCGATTGGTAATTTTTCCTCTGATTTCGTCGTTATTCCATACAAACTTATCCCCAAACGGACCATATCGAAGGTCGCAGAAGGGTAATTTTGAATAGCTGCTGAATTTGCAATGTGTAATAATGGACTATAGCCTAATTCTTTTTGAATTTTTTTAGCCATTTTTTGAAAAAGACTGATTTGTTTTAGGGTAAATTTCTCATGCTTGGGGTTTTCAGATGCCGCTAAATGACTTAAAATACTGACAACCCACAATTGCGGCATTTGGGTAATTAAATCCGTTAAAAGGGGGATATCTTGTGCCTCAAAACCTAGGCGTTTCATGCCCGTATCTAATTTTAGATGTATTTTGATGTTTTTTGAATGACTTGTACTGTATTCGTCAATCGCTCGTAGCATATCGAAACTATAAATTTCAGGTTCTAGGGCGTATTCGGTTAGTTTATCAAATTCTTCAATTTGTGGATTCATAACCATGATGGGCATGTATATTCCATTTTTTCGGAGTTCAACTCCCTCGTCTGTATAAGCGACTGTAAGATAATCAACTCCTTGTTGCTGTAAAATTTGTCCAATTTCCACTGCACCAGCGCCATAGGCGAAGGCTTTGATCATCACCATGAGTTGGGTTTTGGGACCGATTAATTGTTTGAAGTATCTTAAATTAGCTTGTAGGGCATCTAAATTTACTTCTAATTGGGTGCAATGAGATTTCGTCTCGAGCGCCTGTACCAATCGCTCAAAATTGAATTTACGTGCCCCTTTTAATAATATGATCGAATCGTTGATTTGATTTAAAATACCTGATTGGAGTACCTCATCTGTATTGGTAAATAGGGTAATTTCTTCAAAGCATTCTTGATTTCGTTGCAATTGGTCACCGATCCCGATGAGCTTATCTATTTTTTGGCTCTTAATTAATGCGGATATGCTTTGATAAAGTTCTTGTTCATTGTTTCCCGTTTCTAAAAAATCACTGATAATGAGTATTTTTTTCTTAGCATCATTGCGTTTTAATAGGGGGAGGGCGAGTTTTAGTCCGTCTAGGTCGTTGTTATACGAATCATCAATGATTTGATTACCGCGAAGCCCTTCTTTGATTTCTAAGCGCATGGAAATCGGTTTGATTTGTCGTAACCTATTTCGTAGTTGTTCACAGCTTAGACCTAAACTATGACCGGCAATGAGGCAATGTGTGATGTTTTCTAAGGAGGCTTCGTCGGTTAATTCAGTTTTTACATCTAAAAATGGTTCACTTTGGGATCGTTTCTGAATTTTAATTTGTGTTCCGTCACCATGTTTATGGAAATGAACAAAAATGGCCATATTGGGATCATGTGTACTCCATGAAATTAATTCACAGGATGGATTTAAAACCTGCATCCCTAATTTTATTCGATCCTGTCCAACGGGTGCTTGGTATATTAATTTCGCACAATGCGAAAAAAGGCCTAATTTTTCGGTTAATTTCTGATCATCATGTTGAAAATTTGAACCATGCGCCTCCCCAAAGTGGGTAAAAATTCCTAAGTTGGGTTGAATTATTTTTTCCAATTTTTCCATTTCCCCAACTTGAGAAATTCCCGCTTCAAAAATGCCTATTTGATGATTTGTTTTCATCCCCATTACCGAAAGGGGCACGCCGATTTGTGAATTAAAACTCTTTGGGCTCTTGCATACTTGAAAATTCGATTGCAGTAAACTGGCTAACCATTCCTTGCAAATCGTTTTTCCATTCGAACCCGTAATTCCCACCACGGGATATTGAAACGTATTTCGATGCGCGATGGCTAAGGCCTGCAAGCATTCAATGCTATTTTTAACGACCCATATTTGGACATTCGTCCAATTTTTAGCCTTTTCAGACAAATTTCCCTGCCACGCAGCTTCTTCGACAATAAATTCTTGTACTCCCTTTTTGTATAATATTTCAAGAAATTGATGGCCATCATGATGCAAGCCCTTTACCGCAAAAAAAGCTGTTTGTGCGTGATCATAAATTTGCCGACTATCTAAACTGATAAAGGTAGAACGAAGCGTTTTTGGTGCAGAATATTGAATCATGTAGGATGCGTAAAAAGCCTTTTAGCTAAAATACAAAAAGGCGAGGAAAATGCCCTCGCCTTTTAAAAAATTGATGAAAATATCTTAGGATTCTAAGGCTGCCACCCCCGGCAAGATTTTGCCTTCCATGTATTCTAGTAAAGCTCCACCGCCCGTCGATACATAACTTACTCGATCACCATAGCCTGCATTATTAATCGCAGAGGCTGAATCTCCTCCTCCAATTAAAGAAAAAGCACCATTTTCCTCCGTCGCTTTCACTACCGCATCCGCAATGGCATTCGTCCCTTTGGCAAAATTTGAGAATTCAAATACGCCCATCGGCCCATTCCAAAGAATCGTCTTCGATTTGGACACAATGTCTTGAAATAATTCGATTGTTTTAGGTCCGATGTCTAAACCTTCCCAACCATCCGGAATCTCACCCCGATTCACCGTTTGACGATTCGCCTGATTACTAAAATCATCCGCGCAAACATTATCTAAGGGCATATATATGTTAACGCCTTTGGCTTTCGCCTTATCAATTAAACTTTTAGCTAATTCTACTTTATCTGGCTCAGAAATCGATTTCCCAATTTTACCTCCCTCCGCGAGTGAAAACGTATAGGTCATTCCACCACCGATGATTAAATTGTCTACTTTGTCCAACAAGCGTTCAATTATCAATATTTTATCCGAAATCTTCGAACCACCCATAATCGCCGTAAATGGACGTTCTGCATATTCTAAAATTTTCTGTGCATTGTCAATTTCCGCCTGCATCACAAATCCAGATACTTTATCGGTAAAGAATTTTCCAATAATCGCCGTAGATGCATGCGCACGATGTGCCGTTCCAAACGCATCATTGACCCATACATCCCCTAATTGGGCTAATTTCTCTGCAAAGGCCTCATCTCCTTTTTCCTCTTCCTTGTAAAAACGAAGGTTTTCCAACAATAAAATTTCCCCTGGCTGTAAACTCGCCGCTAAATCAGATGCTTCCTGACCGATGCAATCCGCCGCAAATTTCACCTTAACACCAAATACAATCGACAACGGTGTAACCAAATGCCTCAAGGAATATTTCTCCGTAGGACCATCTTTCGGTCGACCTAAATGTGACATCAAAATCACAGAACCACCATCATGAAGGATTTTTTGGATGGTTGGAATCGTCGCTTTGATTCGCGTATCATCCGTGATTTCAAAACGCTCGTTCAAAGGAACATTAAAATCAACACGTACTAGGGCTTTTTTGCCGGCAAAATTAAAATTTGTAACCGTTTGCATAGTAATTTTGTTTTACAATCTCTTAGATTTACAAATATAGTATTGTTTCCCTATTTGTTGAAATAATCTAATTTTCTGTTCAAATTTTGGAAAAAAATATCTGAATAGTACAATTTTGACTAAAGAGCTACACGCAACGTATTACTGGGACCATTTTCAATACGTGCTTCGGTATGTCCAAAAACATTATGCTCCAATTCTTTCGGTCGAAGAAACTTTATTCATTGAACAATATCAGGCCTTGTCCATGCCGGCACAGTGTTTGTTTTTGCGCCTCTGTTCACGAAATCCCACGTGGTTTCGAGTGGATAAATTAAGCTATGCTGAAATTCCCAATATCGTAATCGCCTGTAATTCGCTTGAACAAACAGGTTTTTTGGAATATTTACGAGTGGATTCAGGGGAGTCTTTGGGGACTTTGTTTTCCATTTTTACCCGGAAGGAATGTGGGGAATTGGCCTTATCGATTTCCCCAGAGTACCGGATTCCTTCCGCCTTGTCAAAAGGCGAAGCCATTGATTTTTTAACGGAAAGGTTGGCAGATAAAAAGCTCATTCAAGCGTTGATTGATCGTTTTGGTTCTTTAGTAAGGCCACGTCAAACGGATATGTTGGAATTTATTCAATTCCTGTTTTTTGGTTCCACGGCCCGCGATATGACTGATTTTGTGGTGCGCGATTTAGGTCATCGGCAATTTATGGAAGTTGCTGATGATGAATTAATTCCATTTTTTAATGATCGCTTGGAGGTAATTCAAAAATGGAAAATTAGTCGGTGGCGCCAGGAACTACGGGATTTACCCAAGGAGGATTCTGTGGATGATTTGGCACTTCGTTGGGAATCAGACATTTGGCCAATGGTAGATGAGTTGACCGATAAAACAGCCGGAGCCTTTGAACGATCCTTGTTTGAATTAGCTCGCCGATTCGAACGGGAAACGAACATAGAAAAGGCCTTAGCGTTGTATGAACGAAGTCTTTTGCCGAATGCCTTGGAACGACGTATTCGAATTTTACACAAAATAGGACGAAAGACCGAGGCGATGGATTTGGCACGTGTGGGTTTAGAAATTACCATTAATCCGCAAGAGCTTCATTTTTTCGAAGATTATTTGGCCAAACAGGATTCCAATTCGTCCATTAAGCGCGTTACCAAATCCCTCAAGGCTGCTGAAAAAGTAGCCATTCCGATTGAATTTCAAGGAAAGGTGGAACAAGGGGTGATCGAACATTATAAAGGACTGGGCTATGAGGCCTATTTTACGGAAAACCAACTTTGGAAAAATTTAATCGGACTCATCGCCTGGGATCTGATTTTTGACCTGAATAAACAAAGCTTTCACCATCCCTTTCAATATGCGCCAAGCGCCTTTCATACGGAGGAATTTAGCTTGGAATCATGGCCAGCATTCCAGGATCGCTTGTCGATCTTAGATGATTTTTCATCCTGCATGGACTATTTAAGACGTGTTTCGTCGGCCCAACACGGCATATTAAATCCCTACGTCGATTGGTTCTCCTTAGACCTTTATCTTATGGAGTCTTTCCTCCAGCGCGTTCCCACGGAATCCCTAAAAAATATTTGCCTGCATTTTTGGAAAAATCCTTCGACACATGCCAAAGGCTTTCCAGACCTTTTTGTTTTTCGTGACCAAGAATATGCTTTTGTTGAGGTCAAGTCCCCCAATGACCATTTGTCGGCCATTCAGCATGATTGGCATCAATATTTCAAGGAACAATCCGTGGAGATTAAGCTGTTGCGTGTGGTTTGGAAATAAAATTTAATTGGCCTATTGCTTGACATCGTTTTAAAAATGCAATACATTTCCAAAGAATCTGAAACGTTCTTTCCATTTTTCGCTTTGCTCAGATTCCCAAAGCATTTTTTCACAATTTAAATGTTAGACTTATGAAAGTGCAAGTACATGCCATTCACTTTAATGCGGACCAAAAGTTAGTTGCCAGCATTCAAGCCAAGTTAAATAAATTGGAAACTTTTTATGATCAAATTACCAGCGGAGATGTGTTTTTGCATGTCGCGAGTGGGGTAGGGAAAGTCAGGGAGAAATACTTAGAAATTAAGTTGGCCGTACCCGGAGCCATCCTATTTGTCAAAGAAAAAGCTAAATCATTTGAAGAAGCGCTCGATCTTGCGCTAAATGCCTTAGCCGAACAAATCAAACGATTTAAATCAAAAACGAAACAAGTCAAACCGAACCGATCCATCGATCTCCTCGGAATGGAATAAAAAAAGGGGCCTAGGAATAGGCCCCTTTTTTGTTATATCCTGCGAAAATTAAATCCCGAATGCCGATTTCACCGCATCTACATAATCTAATTTCTCCCATGTAAATAATTCCACCTCTTTCGTCACTTTCTGTCCGGCTGGACCGTTGAACGTTTTGGTAACTACTTCATTTTTACGCCCCATGTGTCCATAGGCGGCCGTTTCTGAATATATTGGGTTACGTAATTTCAAACGTTGCTCAATAAAGTAAGGACGCATATCGAAGATGGCTTCTACTTTACGTGCGATTTCACCGTCTGTTAAATCTACTTTTGCTGTTCCATATGTATCGATGAACAATCCACAAGGCTTTGCTACGCCAATCGCATAGGACACTTGGACCAACACCTGGTCGCACAAGCCCGCTGCCACTAAATTCTTCGCAATATGACGGGTGGCATAGGCTGCCGAGCGGTCTACCTTGCTTGGATCCTTTCCTGAAAACGCTCCACCTCCGTGGGCTCCTTTGCCCCCATAGGTATCTACGATAATCTTCCGGCCTGTTAAACCCGTATCTCCATGCGGTCCACCGATGACGAATTTACCCGTTGGGTTAATGTGGTAGGTGATTTCATCATTGAACAAAGCCTGTAAGGAAGGCTTTAATTTTGATTTAACACGCGGAATGACGATTTCGATGATGTCTTGTTTGATTTTGGCCAACATATCCGCTTCTGATCCAAAATCATCATGCTGAGTCGAAACCACAATCGTATCAATGCGCTGTGGCACATGATCATCCGAATATTCAATCGTTACCTGCGATTTGGCATCGGGACGTAAATACCCAATTAAATTAGGCTCATGATTCCGGATGTAGGAACATTCTTGTAAAATTTTATGGGCCAAATCCAATGCCAAAGGCATGTAATTTTCTGTTTCTTTGGTCGCAAATCCGAACATCATTCCCTGATCTCCAGCACCTTGTTCTTCTGGATTCGCGCGGTCAACTCCTTGGTTGATATCCGCCGATTGCTCATGAATAGCCGATAAAATCCCGCATGAATTCGCCTCAAACATATATTCCGCCTTCGTATAGCCAATTTTACGGATTACCTCGCGTGTGATGGCTTGAACATCTAAATAAGTGCTTGTATTTACTTCGCCGGCCAAAACCACTTGTCCCGTTGTTACAAGCGTTTCACAGGCTACTTTCGATTTCGGGTCGAAAGCCATGAAATGGTCGATTAACGCATCAGAAATTTGATCAGCTACTTTATCAGGATGTCCCTCAGAAACTGACTCAGAAGTAAATAGATAAGCCATTTTTGAATTTTTTTAATGGATTGTGTATAAAAATCGTACAAAAATAAGATTATTTAAAAGAAGGCACAAAATAAATTACTAAAAGGTTAAGGTAATTCATTTTTACGCCAGGCCAATGAAATTGCGGCACGTAAAAATGGCCACATGGGTACCGTTGTCATCAAGCCAAGATCCTCTTTCCAAGTCGTTTTTTCCGCTAAAAAACGTAACATTTTTTGAGGACTATTCTTTCGAAACAATGCCTCAAATACTTCATTTCCGGCGACATTTTGGTCAATTAAGACTTGTAAAAAGACTTTGTCGAGCCAACTTTTAAATCGATTCTCCGGTATCACCTGCCCATTTAATTTGTTCGAAACCAGGTTTTGAACTAGGTCAACCAATAGGTGCTGAGTCCTTAAAAAACTATATCCCGTACTTGGCTTCACAAAGCCTCCCGATGTACCGATTCGCAATATTTTATCATGTATATATTGGGTAGGGAGCTGGGATGGACGCATTGGAATAATCCCAAATTCCTCTTCCACCAAGTCATATTCGTCTTGGGTCAAATTGTAATAGGCCAACAAATAATTTTTAATCTTTTCTCGATATTGTTCTTTCGTGCGAAGTTTTCCTGAAAAATAGGTGTATTCAAACAAGGCCTCCCGATTGCTCGTCGGGAGCACATACATAAACTCACATTCTTTTTCAAATGCCACCCGAAAATCAAATAAATGCGCAGATTCATCCTTGAAAATTGGAAAATGACTCTTGATTACCCAACCTAAAAAATGTTGTTTGATGTGTTTTTCATTGGCAGGTTCACATAAAATCGGCGAAATACTATCGAATATTTTCTTTTTTGCGTGAAATTCTCCCCTAGAGGTATGCACGTTGGAACCACATCCAGCAAAGGAAAAATGGTGAATATTGGCCTTCAAAAAATGTACATTGGGATGCTTTTGAAGTTCCGCGACCACATAGGCAAACCACGTATCACTGGAAATTTTGGAATAGGTAAAAGGTTGGATCGCCAATAGATTACTCGTGACATTGGCTTCATGAAACCATAGTTGCTGCCATGATTTTTCGGCTATTTTATCAAAGGTTTCCGCCTCGTCCGACCAATAACACCAGGTTTTTTTCGGATAGCCGAGTTCATCTTGACTAAGTAGTAGGATGGATTCGTCCTTTAATGCGCTTTGCGTTAAATAATAAGCAAGCGAAAGTCCAGACATGCCGCCACCAGCGATGATAAAGCTGTATTCCGACTGGCTGGGAGCTGGTAAATTCATTTAGATATGCTTTTCGGCATGATAGGAGGAGCGAACCAAAGCCCCGGATTCCACATAGGCTAATCCCCGTTTTAATCCTTCTTCTTTATACATGGCAAAGGTTTCCGGATGAATCCATTCAATGACTTCGTGGTGCATTTTGGTTGGTTGTAAATATTGACCCAGCGTCAAAACGTCCAATCCGTGGGCCACTAAATCATCCATCGCTTGAAATACTTCTTCTTTCGTTTCACCAAGACCCAGCATCAGGCCGGATTTCGTCCGCTTCCCAAATTCTTTCGTGCGTTTTGTTTGCTCCAAACTCCGCTCATATTTGGCCTGAGGGCGCACAAAGCGGTATAAGCGAGCCACTGTTTCCATGTTGTGGGATACCACTTCTTGCCCCCCTTCAATCATGCGAATGAGGGCATCCCAATTTCCTTTTGTATCCGGAATCAAGGTCTCAATCGTGGTCAGTGGGGTCGTTTCTTTCACTGCTCGAACCGTTTGGTACCAAATTTCAGCCCCTTTATCTTTCAATTCATCGCGGTTTACGGAGGTAATCACGGCATGTTTTACGTTCATCAATCGAATGGCTTCAGCGACCCGTCGGGGTTCATCTTCATCGTATTCGTTAGGTCTGCCTGTTGCCACCGCACAAAATGTACAGGAACGCGTGCATACATTTCCTAAAATCATGAAGGTGGCGGTACCTTCGCCCCAGCATTCGCCCATGTTGGGGCAATTTCCAGATTGGCAAATGGTATGTAATTTATATTCATCCACAATTTTTCGAACGTTCGTGTATTTCTCACCGATGGGCAATTTGACACGTAACCAATCCGGTTTGCGCGTGGAGGAAGCTGGGTTTATTTGTGGTAAATCAATCATATACGTTTATTTACTTTTTCCGAAGAAAAAAGTGAGATAGCCTGTTGTATAAACAGAGCGATGGGGTGTTTGGTTTAGCATTTCAATCGGTTTGCTAAAATAATCCACTATAAATCCCAACTCTAAACTTAGGTAATTTTGTTTAAATGTATCTAATTCGACGTTAAAGGCGGTTTTTACGTGCCAACCGGGCACAATCACCGATTCGCTCATTCCAGCAAAATAACTGCTTTCGCCGATAATCACCGTTCTCGATGGATTGGTTAAGGCTTGCAACATCGGGATCGACTGAATCGATGATTTTCCTGTGGAAGCATTTACCGCCGAAATATCCACATGGTAAGGCATTTGCACGCCAAAATTCGGTCCTGTTAGTAAAATACCTTTCAACGAAGCGCCTCCTTCATTCGATTTTTTAAATAAAGTCCATTGACGACCATATTCAGGTCGGAGGACTAATAAATTATTCAATTTGCCTTCGACATAACCCCGACCATTGTATGAATACGGGGAATCAAATTCGCGATAATCCTTTATGATGGATAAATCGAGGCCAATGACCGGTTGGCTCACCGGATTTTTAACCCAAACATTTCGAAACGTAAGGCCACCGAAAATTCCAGAATTTGTGGATGTACCGACTCCCATAGATAGAGTGATAGTCGGGTCCAAGGTTGACTGCGGACTCGATTTGGGCAATGGATTTGATTTCCGCGAGGAACTGCTGGGCGCTTGAACAACGGTTTCTTTGGAGGCCGCGCCTCTTCGTTGCCCTAAACTGGGCAAGGATAACAAAACCCCGACAAAAGCTATTCCCAGAATTTTGATCATTTGTGAAGTTCGGGTTTAATGTCTTCGACCGAAATATCCCAATGCGTAGCCGAATAAGTGCAAACGCCTTTATCGATCACCAGTACTTGTGGGGACTGATGTTCAATACCAAATTTTTCAGCGATTTCATTGGAAATCGTCCGATAAGCAATTAAATCTAAATAATAAGCCGGCGTCTCAGCTTCATCCCAGGCGCGCTCAAAGCGATTTAAGGCCGTTGAGGAAATAGAACAACGCGTACTATGCTTAAATATTAGTTGGGCTTTTTCGTGGGATGCTTGCGCGATCTCATCCAATTGTTTTACCTCCGTTAACTGTTTCCAAACCATAAGGATGATGCAGGTGTTCTGCTTATTTTGTAATTTTAACGATTCAACATCAAATTTAAGAAAAATTGAGGGTTTGGCTATATTCTTTTGCCTTGTTTTTATACCGAATGTGCATTCGCCTAATTTCCCGCTTTCACCGAAAGGCTAAGGCATGGGAAAAAGGTCAACAAGATGTTTGGCAAGGCTTAGAAGAAAATCTAGGCAGGAATCAAAAACCCGTTGCTTGGTTTCATACCGCTTCGATGGGGGAATTTGAGCAAGGTCGGCCCATCATCGATGCATTCAAAAGCGCATATCCCGACCTTTTCATCTTAGTCACTTTTTTTTCGCCCTCTGGTTATGAAGTCAGAAAAAATACCCCAGGAATTGATTATTTGAGTTATTTGCCATTTGATGGTGCTCGAAATTCCGCACGTTTTTTGGATTTGGCGAAACCCAAGCTCGCGGTTTTTGTTAAATATGAATTTTGGTATTTTTATTTGACAGGATTGCGGAATCGCCACATACCTAGTCTCTTAGTTTCATCGATTTTTCGACCGAATCAAGTGTTTTTTAGGTGGTATGGCCAATTTTTCAGAAATATCTTGGCAAGTTTTACGCATATATTTGTGCAGGATTCAGAGTCCCAAATTTTATTGGAACAAATCGGCATTTCTGACGTGACGGTCGGGGGGGATACCCGCTTCGATCGGGTATTAAGCAATGCCCGCCAAGGACAAACCTGGGATCTTTTGACTGATTTTTTACAAAATACAGCCTTTATTGTCGTGGGTTCTGCCTGGCAAGCGGACATAGATTGCTTGTTGCCTTTGATGAATTCGAAAAAATTTCCGGTCAAATGGGTCATCGTGCCGCATGAAATTCATGTATCAGAATTGCATGCTTGGGAGGCCTCAATGAATTTACCAGTTATGTATTCGACAGGGGAAAAGGTTTCTGGTGCGGAGGTGCTGATTGTCAATGAAATAGGTCGACTGTCATCGCTTTATCGAGGGGCTACATTTGCCTACATAGGCGGGGCATTTGGGGCGGGCTTGCACAATACCTTGGAGGCGGCTGTGTTTGGGCCAACGGTCTTTTTTGGAAATAAAAATTATACCAAATTCAAAGAGGCCGTTGATTTAGTCGCCTGTGGCCTTGCCTATCCCGTGGGAAATGCGCAGGAATTAGAGGAAAAAATGAATGAAATTTGGGAGGATGAGCAACTTTTGGTCAATAAACAAGTGCAATCCCGGCATTTTGTAGCGTTGCACGCCGGTGCCACTCAGCGCATTATGGATTACCTTAAACACGAACTTGATGGAAAGCAATAAGGGTTTAATTATGCGTTCGACGGGTTCTTGGTACGAAATTCGGGCCGAAAATGGAACAGTTTTTCGCGGTCGGCTTAAAGGAAAATTCAAATTAAAGGGTCCAAAAACGTCTAATCCAATTGCCGTAGGTGACTGGGTCATGTATGCCATGGAGGATGAGGCCAACCAAACGGTGGTGATCGAAGAAATTTTACCGCGGCTTAATTATTTGATTCGGAAATCTGTACACAAGACGGGGCAGGGGCAATTGATGGCGGCGAATGTCGATCAAGCTATTTTTGTCATGACCTATAAATCCCCTAAAACATCACTTGGATTTTTAGATCGATTTCTCGTGACGGCAGAGGCTTTTCGTATTCCGGTGACGATTATGTTCAATAAAATGGATTTATTGACCGAAGACGAAAAAGATCAGGTATTTGAATGGGCGGGTTTATACCAAGAATTGGGCTATGGAATTTTATTTACCTCATTGCCTTTGAATCAAGGCGTAGAGGAATTTAAGGAGATGTTTCAGGGAAAGGTTTCGTTGATGGCAGGCCATTCTGGGGTGGGAAAATCCAGTTTGCTAAACATTGTGGCACCTACTTTGCAGATTAAAACGAAAGAAATTTCGGATTTTGCCCAAAAAGGGGTTCATACCACGACCTATTCGACTATGTGGGAATTGGGCCCTTCGACGTATTTGATTGATAGTCCTGGGATAAATGAATTGGGTGTGATGGAAATAGAGAAGCAGGAATTGGCCCATTATTTTCCAGAAATGCGTGCTTTATTAGGGCAATGTAAATTTAATAATTGCTTGCATTTACATGAGCCCCATTGTGCCGTACAGGAAGCCGTGAAGGAAGGGGAGATTGCATCGAGTCGATATTTAAGTTATTTTAGTATTTTTGAAAATGACGATAATCGTCGCTAAACCTATGGAACATTTATACAATTGGGGGATTGATTTAGGGGGGACAAAAATTGAGTGTGCGGTGTTAGATCGCCAGGATCCGACGAAAGTCATTCACCGGGAGCGGATTGATACTGAATCGGCAAAAGGATATGAACATATTATTGCCCAAGTGGGAAGATTGATTGATTCTGTGTCTGAGAAATTAGGTTTTCGTCCGGCCCAAATAGGCTTTGCCACGCCGGGAGTATTGGATCCCACCGCTCAAACTATGAAAAATTGCAATACCACGAGCATGAATGGAAAGCCGATGGCCATCGATTTGGCTCGCGTGGTGGGTTGCGAAGTTCGTTTGGCCAATGATGCGAATTGTTTTGCCTTGGCGGAAGCCTTATTAGGTGCGGTTCAAGATGTAAATCCTAAGGCGCAAATTGTATTTGGGATTATTATGGGAACGGGCGTAGGAGGTGGCTTAGTGGTACATGGTCAAGTCGTCAATGGATTTCATGGCATCGGTGGAGAATGGGGGCATAATATTTTGGAAGAAGGGGGAGATCCTTGTTATTGTGGGAAATCGGGCTGTGTGGAAAAAGTTATTTCAGGTCCAGCCTTGGAACTTTTCTATGAGCGTCAGACGGGACAAAGGAAGAAATTAAAAGACATCGTTCAAGCGTACCAGGATCACTCGGATCCGGCGGCGGATTTGACGGTTCGACGGTTAATGGATCAATTTGGTCGGGCCGTTTCAACTTTAATCAATGTCATTGATCCGGATGTAATTGTTGTCGGTGGGGGAGTCGGCAATATCGATTTGTTATATACAGAAGGTTATGATTGCATCAAAAAATACATATTCAATTCAGGAGAGGTATTGACGCCCATCGTAAAGCCTAAATTGGGTGATAGTGCGGGTGTTTTTGGTGCGGCCATGTTATTTTCATAAGAAATTTTTCTCTGTGAAATTTTCATGGAAATGTACATTTATACCTTCTAGGTTAGCGTTTTTCCTGCGGGCTTAGCATTCAAAAAACATGAACTTAATTGAAAAGTAGCGGAATAACCTTTTGGGTTTGACCCAGGTTAAATCGAACAAAATATTTTCCGGCAGCTAGGGGAGGAAGGTTTAGTTCTTCATGCGTATTTTTCAGTGTGTAGGTAAGTAGCACCGCCCCTTGGGAATTACAGATTTCGATCGACACTTGTCCCCTCATATCGGTTTCAATCGTGAGTTTTTCTCCTGTTTTCAGCGGATTCGGATACATGTCGATTTGATGTTCTATTCGTTCTTCGATCCCTAATACGGGATTTAGAAGCGAAAATGCGCGATCAAAATTTGGAATTCCATAGCCCAAATAGATATCAGGTTTGTCCGCTTGGTTTCCCGATTTTCGAATGGCATTGATGATTTGAAAACTATTTTTGTTAGCACTTGCTTGAACCAATCCCGCGGCTAAACCCGCAATTAAAGGAGCGGAAAAGGAAGTTCCATTTAAGGAGCCAATGAGGCCATTGGGAAGGCCGACGATCGTGCCCAAGCCCATGGCTGTCACATCGGGTTTAATTCGTTTATCGAAGGTAGGTCCTTGCGAACTAAAACTACCTCGGAGCCCAGTTCGATCGACGGCTCCTACGGCAATAATCGAGTCGGCATCTGCAGGTGCTGTCATGTATTTCCACGCACCAGAACCTTCATTTCCGGCACTAATCACACAAATAATTCCTCGATTCGCGGCCCATAGAGCCGCATTGGATACTAAGGTATTTTTGCCATTCATATCCGAATAGGTGTGATTCGATTTGGGATTGTCAAACTCCGAATACCCCAAGGACGAAGAAATGATGTCCGTACCAAGGCTATCAGCCCATTCCGCGGCGCGAAGCCAATTCGCTTCTTCTACGATGAGTTCTGTTTCTTCTTCCTCGGTTTGGGCGATGGCTATATTAGCTTGATAGGCCGTACCATATAATTTTCCTGGATATTGACCTGCGATGACGCTTAAGACCTCGGTTCCATGTGAACCCCCTTGGTAAACTGATTTAAGGTTGGGGCTGGTGGTTAATGTGCCGACTAATCGTTTTTCTTCATAAATTTTATGCAAAAACGTAGCGATATCGGCATTTAAAAAGCCATTGTCTAATAAACTGATCGTGATATTTTCCCCGTGAAATCCTTTGGCATGCATGAGGTCGACGCCAATTTGTGAAATTTGGGTTAATGAATTTCCATAATCGATGTTGTCGGCACTGGAATTTTGTTGCTGCGCGCTTTGCTGACCGATATCTGCACTCGAAGTGATTTTAAATTTGGAACTAGAATCGGCCGGAAAATTCCAATATAGCCCTTTTACCCCGGGAGATTTGAGGGTTTTGGCAAGGTCTTTGGGTTTTTGTTGGATCAATGCCCCATTAATCCATTTGAGCGGAAACAAAATGGTCGCTCCCGTGGTTTTCAATTGGTCTAGATACGTTGGCGTGACGGGTAAATCTTGTTCATTTAGGGCAATATTCAGTTTTCTTCTGCGTTCTAAGGATTTGGAACTCAAGAAGGTATTCGGGTTGTTGAGCGAATAGGGTCCGTTCGCTTTATCTTTGAAAAGTACGAGGTATCGATACTGATCTTGCTGACCTTGGGCGGTGAGACTCGATATTAGTAGGGTTAGAATTAAAATATAAGGCGTAACCTTGAAGCTCATAAATTGTACGTTCCCGCAAATTAAATATTTTATGCGATAAATAAATTATATTTGAACATGAAGTGGCTTATTCAGCGATTTTTCTTGATTTTTTTAACATCCTGGATGTTGATTGGGAATTCCGGGATTTCTTGGACTCAAGAGACTTGTCTGTTTACGGGAAATACGAAAAATTCATTTGATGTGTCAAATCATTCGAATCCCTTTTCTAAACCACATTTTTCCCGTTCTTCTTGTTATCAATATGATCATTTTCAACTGAAATTCGGCATTGATCATGTAGTTCAAAAAAAGTCGCAAGTAACGGATCAGGTGATTGTATCCCATGCATTTGTTGGTTTAACAAAACCACTTTTCGTGGGATATCGCCCATCATTTTCTTCTCAATTCGTACCTCAAAGATTCGTGCCCTTGGGCCAAATACGTCGCTTAGCGTATTTAGGTGTGTTTCAAATTTGATGGATTGTAGGTTGTTTTTTATTCCTCAACTTCTCAACAAATTCGTATGCGCATCTTTAAATTTTTCTTACTAATTAGTTTTTCGTTCATTCATTTTCTGACCATGAGTCAGGAAATCACGGGCCGGGTCATGAGTTTAGATTCCGAAGGCAATATGGAGGACCTCATCGGGGCCTCTGTGGTTTATTCACCTACCAAAGCAGGTACGTTAACGACGGCCAATGGCTATTTTAAATTAGCGGTTAATCGCTTTCCAGGATGGTTAGTCGTGTCTTATGTGGGTTTTCCGACGGACTCGGTTTTTGTTGAAAAACCAGCCTTCCAGCACATTCATTTGATGATTAAAGCCAATGAATTAAACGAAATAAAAGTACTCGCAAATCCTGGTCAAATGGATGGGATGTCCACGCTTCATACGGAAATGATTAGCATGAAGACCTTGGCAAAGGCGGCGTGTTGCAACCTTTCTGAGAGTTTTGAAACCAATGCCAGTGTTTCGGTCAATTTTACGGATGGCATTACTGGGGCCAAACAGATCCAATTATTAGGCCTTTCTGGAAATTATGTTCAAAGTAACGTGGAAAATATGCCTTCCATTCGAGGATTGAAATCCACGTATGGGCTGAATTATACCCCGGGGACTTGGATTCGTTCCATCGATTTAAGCAAAGGTGTCAGTTCGGTGGCTAATGGATATGAGTCGATGACTGGCGCGATCAATGTCGAATTAATGAAGCCAGATACCTCGGATCGCTACTTTTTGAATACCTACGTGAATTCGCAAGGGAGGTATGAGGTGAACCAACAGGCCGCTGTTAAGTTGAACAACCATCTTTCCACCGGGCTGTTAACACATTTTTCCCAACAAGCCGCCCGTACCGATGGGAATAAGGATGGCTTTATGGATCAGCCTTTGTTTGATTTGGTGAATGTTTTGAATCGTTGGAAATACAAAAGTGACGATTGGATTATTCAATGGGGCGCTGGGTATCTTCGTGAAAATCGAACAGCTGGTCAAATATCCTTTGACGAGCGAGCTTCTAACCGCTATTTAGTGTATGGATTTGGTAGTTTAACGTCCCGATTGGAGGGCTTTGCTAAAATCGCGCGCCTATTTCAAAATAAGCCTTGGCGAGGTTTGGGTTTGATTCTAACTACGGTCCAGCATGCCAATGATTCCTATTTTGCTTACAAAAATTATCAGGGTCGCGAGCAAAGTATATTTGGAAACTTCATTTATCAATCCATCCTTGGAAATACCAATCATGCTTGGAAAGCAGGGGCTAGTTTCTTGTATGATTCCTATCAGGAAGCCTATATCGATTCTGCTTTTGCTAGGACCGAATTAGTGCCTGGCATTTTTGCCGAATATACGTGGACGGTTCCAAATCATTTGACGGTGGTGTTGGGTCAACGAGTTGATTGGCATAATCTCTATGGCACGCA
Source organism: Cytophagaceae bacterium (assembly GCA_947450365.1). Taxonomy (GTDB): domain Bacteria; phylum Bacteroidota; class Bacteroidia; order Cytophagales; family Spirosomataceae; genus Aquirufa. The sequence goes on along the minus strand of CANFVE010000022.1, from coordinate 4,518 downwards.
ATGGATTCCGCGGATGCATCTTAAATGGGATGTGGCGCAGGATTGGATTGTTCGGGTTTCGGCGGGGAAGGGATGGCGTCAAGTGAATCCGCTGGCTGAAAATATGGGTTATTTGGCCAATGGTCGCCGAATCCAATTAATTGGAGGTTTAAATCCAGTCGAAAAATCATGGAATTATGGCATTTCGATTAGTAAGGATATGTTTATTGGAACACGGAAGGCTAATCTGGTTTTTGATGTATACCGAACGGATTTTGAACGCCAATGGATGGTGGACATGGAAACCTCAGGTCTTTTGCGGATGTATGCTTCCCCAGGCGTTTCTTATGCGAATAGTGTGCAGGTGGAGTTTAATTATAGTCCGGCAAAGCGTTTGGAATGGAAAATGGCGTATCGTTGGCAAGATGTACAATCGGATTATTGGACAGCGAATGGAAATTTAAGTCGACTAGCCAAACCCTTTTTAAATAAAGAGCGGGTTTTGGTGAATCTGGCCTATGCTTTGCCCAATGATGTTTGGAAATTTGATTTTACTTGGCAGTGGAATGGGGGGAGTCGTATTCCAAATGCTCAAGCGGGTCACAGTCATGAGTTGAGTTCTGTATTGGTGAATGCTCCAGCCTATTCTACCTTGAATGCGCAAATTACCAAGAAATTTAAGCGTGTAGAAATATACGTAGGAGGAGAAAATCTGAGTAATTTTACACAGGCAAACCCGTTGATGAACGCTTCAGATCCATTTGGTCGTTATTTTGATGCGACGATGGTTTGGGGGCCTATTATCGGTCGGATGATTTACAGTGGATTACGTTTTAACATACAATAAATAGAAAACAATGAAAAAGATGATGTTTGTTGCTACCCTGATGGTAGGCATGTTTGGTGCGATGGCTCAGAGCCAGGAGGCACAAAAGGCAGAAAATAAGCAAGCTGCTGAAAGTAAGAAGGAGGAATACCAATGTCCAATGAAATGCGAAGGCAAAAAGACCTATGATAAAAAGGGGAAATGTCCGGCATGTACGATGGAGTTGAAATTGGTCAAAAAATAAGTTCAACGTATCAAAAAAGGCGCTGTTAATAGCGCCTTTTTTGATTTTTTAGCTTTTGGAATAAAAATAATAGGATGTGAATCGACGCATGCTGCGTCTCAACCCTTGGCAAACCTGAAGGATCGCCAAAGGGGCGGCTTCGGACTTATGCCTTCCAGCTAGTTAGTAAAGCATATGAATCGACGCATGCTGCATCTCAACCTTTGGCAAACCTAAAGGATTGCCAAAGGAGCTGACTTCGGAATTATGCCTTCATACTAAGTGCGATTCGTTTTCGGGCGATATCAATTTCTGTGATGGTCACCATTACTTTTTGAGATACTTTCACGATGTCATTGGGGTCTTTTACGAATTGGTTGGCCAATTGGCTCACATGAACCAAGCCATCCTGATGAACTCCAATATCCACGAATGCACCAAAATTCGTAATATTGGTCACAATACCCGGTAATTTCATGCCTATACGTAAGTCTTTGATTTCATTGATTCCCTCCGAAAATGCAAAGGCTTCAAATTGTTCCCGTGGATCACGTCCGGGTTTGGCTAATTCCTGTATGATATCGCTGAGGGTAGGAATCCCGACCTCCTCACTCACATAGCGTTGAATCTGTATCTGCTTTCGTAAGGTGTCCTGGGCCAATAAATCCGACACCTTGCATTGCAAATCTTTGGCCATTTTTTCCACGATGGGATATCTTTCCGGATGAACTGCGCTAGCGTCCAAAGGGTTTTTGGCCTGGTGAATTCGCAAAAATCCAGCCGCCTGTTCATAGGCCTTTTCCCCTAAACGAGCCACTTTCTTTAATTCAGTCCGACTGGTAAATGGACCATTTTTCACTCGGAAATCGATAATATTTTGGGCTAATTGAGGGCCCAAGCCAGAGATATACGAAAGAATTTGTTTCGAGGCCGTATTGAGTTCTACCCCCACGGCATTGACACATGAGATGACGGTGTCGTCTAAGGAGCTTTGTAATTTTTTCTGATCCACATCGTGTTGGTATTGTCCGACGCCAATGGATTTTGGGTCAATTTTCACTAATTCGGCTAAAGGGTCCATGAGTCGACGACCAATCGATACCGCCCCCCTAACCGTAATATCCTTATCCGGAAATTCTTCCCGAGCGACATCCGATGCTGAATAAATCGATGCACCGCTTTCATTGACCATAATAATGGGAATTTTTTCAGTAAGAAGGGATTTGACAAACGCCTCCGTTTCCCGACCAGCCGTTCCATTGCCAATCGCAATGGCCTCAATCTCATATTTTTTTAACCAGGCCTGAAGACTATTAGCCGCTTCTTGGGCTTGCCCAGGCCCGGTATGTGGATAAATGGTGGTGTTGTCGATGAGCGTTCCTTGTTTGGAAAGACTTACTACTTTACAACCGGTCCGAAAACCTGGGTCGATTGCCAACAGGCGTTTTTGACCCAAAGGAGCCGCCAATAATAATTGACGTATATTTTCAGCAAAGACACGAATGGCCTCTTCATCTGCTCGTTTCTTAGCATCTGCCAGCATTTCGGTTTCCATGGCGGGAAACAGAAGTCGTTTGTATCCGTCTTGGATGGCCATTTCTACTTGTTGGGCACAGGCATTTCTTCCCGTGATAAAACGTCTTTCTAGTCGTTCTAGTACCTCTTCGTCTGGACCTGCCAAAGACAATTGCAAAATCCCCTCATTTTCTCCGCGTAAAAGGGCTAATACCCGATGCGAAGGTGCTTGATGCAAGGATTCGGACCAATCGTAATAATCCTTGTATTTCATCCCGACTTCTTGTTTGCCTTTGGCCACTTTGGATTTTACCTGTGTCTTTTTGGCAAATAAGCATCTGGCATCTTCGCGCGCTTCCGAGGTTTCCATCATCTGTTCCGCGAGAATGTCTCGTGCGCCGGCGAGTGCTTCTTCGGCGTTTTTGACCTCTTTTTGGGGATTGACAAAGGTCTTAGCTAGTTCAATGGGAGCGGCTAGTCGCTGAAGGAATAATTGGTCAGCTAATCCTTGCAAGCCTTTCTCTCTAGCGGCCATCGCACGGGTTTTTCGTTTAGGCTTGTAAGGTAGGTAAATATCTTCGAGCTTAGCGAGGGTTTCGGCTTGTTTAACAGCCTTTTCCAGTTCGGGACTTAGTTTGCCTAGTTCGAGTAATGATTTCAAAATCGCTTCTCGGCGTTTTTCGAGCTCAAGGTATTGATCACGCATATCGCGGATTTTGGCCACTTGTACCTCATCGAGGCTTCCGGTCATTTCTTTTCGGTAGCGGGAAATAAATGGAATGCTCGCGCCTTCGTCCAATAGGGCGATGGTTTTTCGCACTTGATTTTCGCTAATGGCAAGTGCGGAGGCGATTTTTGAAAAAGGGATATGCATGGTAGGTTGTTATGTAGTCCGGAGGCCGAAGGCCGTAGTCATTTTTAGTCCGAAATTCTCGGTTCGCAGTCCGCAGTTCTCAGTCCGAAGGCAGCTCCTTTGGCAATTCTTAAGGTTTGCCAAATTTTGAGACGCATTTATGCGTCGATTTATTTCTTTTTATCGGTAGTTCGAAGTAGGGCCTATATTCCGCCTCCAGCCTTCCTTTATCCCTCGTACTTCATTGGAAAATCATTATGAAAATAGCCGGCAAATTTCCAAATTTCTTGAATTTCTGTGCCGAGAATCGGGTAAGGATCATAGGCTGAATTCGTCGAATTTAAGATAAGCACCTTGCGATCCGCCAAGTGATTACTTACTTTTTTCAGTACGACACCATCTTCGCGCGTAACCACGATGCAAATAGTGCCGTCTTTGATGGAGTTCCAGTCCTCGACATATTCGGCGAAGACGAGGGAGCCCGGTTGGAGCGGCAGCATGGATTCTCCTTTGATGGGGAATACACGGTATTTGCGGTCTTTGGCCAAAAAAGGTACTTGGAACGTCGGTAATTCTTTGATAAATTCCAGATCGTCATAGGAGGCCGTATAACCCGCTAACGCGCGAATAGGCACGAATTCGATATTTTCTTCATTGTCCGGACTGACCGTCGTGGCTAAAATACGTAGTTTCGGTTTATTCGCTAATCCAGGGATGCGTTTTGAGAGATCCTCTTTCAATAATTCGTCCACTTCTACTTGGAAAAACTCGGCCAGCGCAATCAAATCCGCATATTTGGGTTCGGCACGTCCTGATTCATAGGAGCCCAAGGTAGGTTTCTTGATTTTGAGTAATTCAGCCAGTTTTTCTTGGGAGGTTTTTTCCGACATCTTGCTGCGTAAAAAACGTAAATTCTGACTAAAAAAAGTGCTCATGACTATTGTTTATTAAGTTAAAATGAATAAAATTCGTATTCAATATTTTCGTATAATCTTTTCGAAGTTACGAAAGGTATTCAAAATCACCAAATAACTAGCAATTTTATGCAAGATCGTGCGGTTGTGCACATGGACTTGGACAGTTTTTTCGTTTCGGTGGAGCGTCTGCGGGATGATCGATTGC
>CANFVE010000021.1 GCA_947450365.1 Cytophagaceae bacterium | reverse complement strand
TGCGCACTTTTAATTACAAAATGCCTATTCATATCAAATAAAGGCGCAAAAGAAGCCGCATGATTTCCCCAGAGCAATACAACTACATGTTCCTTTTCGCTTTGCAAAACACGCAAAATATCTTTGGTGAACGAAATCCAACCCATTTTTCCATGAGAACCCGCTTCATGTGCCCGAACAGTTAAGGAGCTATTTAACAACAAAACTCCTTGTTTCGCCCAAAAACTCAAATCTCCTGAAACTAATCCTTGACCCATATCGCTTGACAATTCCTTACTAATATTTCTCAGCGAAGGAGGAAATGCGATTCCATCAGGTACCGAAAAACTCAAACCATGGGCTTGGCCAATTCCATGATAAGGATCTTGACCGATGATAATCACCTTGGTAGCTGTAAATGAACACAATTGAAACGCTTGAAAAATTTGATCTTTGGGCGGAAAAACTTCCGTTGTTTCATATGCCTTCTCCACTTCATTAAATAGGGAAGCATGGCGTTCCCAAATATTCGCATGTGTAAAGATATTTTTCCAGTCATTTTGTATCAATTCCGAAAAATTTAGCCCTAAATTGCTCATAAATTAGAAAAATGGTCGCGTCAGAATCCAACGGTTTTCAACTTAAAATAGTCACAAACTACATTCCATCCTATGAAATGCAAGCTCCTTTTGCCTATTTTTTCAGCTACCAAATTACCATTAAAAACATCAGCAATCAAACAGCCCAACTCGTCAGTCGCTTCTGGCTCATTACAGACGGCATTGGTCGGACCGAAGAAGTAAAAGGTTTAGGCGTGGTGGGTGAACAACCCATCATCGATCCCGGAAATTCCTTTACCTATACCTCGGGTTGCCCACTCATTTCCCCTTTTGGTACGATGCAAGGGCATTACACTTTTTTAAATTTAATGACCAAACAAACCTTTAGGGTCGATATTCCACTTTTTGAATTAATTCCCAATTTTGCGTTAAATTAATGAACAGGCTGCTATTTAATTGGAAAGCACAAAACGCGCATGGTTTACATTCGCCGTTAATCTACCAATTGTACACCGAAGTCATCAATCCAACCTATCAAAAAAAAGGCGATTTTCTTACCTTACTTCAACAACAATTAATTGTTTTTTTTGAAAATTACTCGTTGGCAGAGGTCGATGTCATCCGGGTAGAAGGAAAAATCGATTTGACACACGATTCGGCACTGTATATCGTCCCATCAATTCGAAGTCGGATGGGCCAAGAAGCATGGAAGAACTTAATCAAGTCCCCAAACATCATTTTTTCTGTTGAATTATTTGAATTAGGCTTACTTTTCATGTTCCCGAAAGCACCCAAACAAGATTTTATCCTCAAAAAATCCTAAGCTAATATAGGGGTAATTACTTTTCCTGCTACATCGGTCAGTCGGAACGAACGGCCTTGAAACGGGTAAGTTAATTTTTCATGATCCAATCCTAAAATATGTAAAATAGTCGCTTGCAAATCATGAATATGGGCTTTTCCTTCCACCCCTGAATACCCAATTTCATCCGTAGCCCCATAGGTAAAACCCTTTTTAACCCCAGCTCCCGCCATCCAAATCGTAAAAGCATCCGGGTGATGATCACGCCCCATAAAGGGTGCCGGTTTATTATCCCGATTTTCTTGCATCGGCGTACGGCCAAATTCCCCACTCCACACTACTAAAGTCTCATCAAATAAACCTCGTTGTTTTAAATCAAATAACAAAGCACTCATTCCCTGATCAGTTTCCTTGCATTTCGTTCGCAATCCAATTTCCAAAGCTTCAGAAGCATTCGACCCATGCGTATCCCATCCCCAATCATACAATTGAATAAATCGAACGCCGTTTTCGGCTAATTTTCGAGCCAACAAGCAATTATTCGCAAAGGACGGTTTGCCAATCGTTGTTCCATACAATTGATGAATATAATCCGGTTCATCCCGAATATCCATCACATCGGGCACAGCCGCCTGCATTTTAAAGGCCATTTCATATTGAGAAATGCGGGTCAAAATTTCAGGATCTTGGTATTCCTCAAACTCCCGTTGGTTAATTTCATTTATCGCATCTATTGTACTCCGACGAGTTTCACGAGATACATCAGATGGATTTTCGACGTATAGAACAGGCTCGCCCGTCGACCGACAATGAACCCCTTGATAAATCGACGGCAAAAAGCCACTTCCCCAAATACTCTTTCCTCCTTCTGGATATTTATTTCCAGATGTCAACACAATAAATCCAGGCAAATTCGCATTTTCAGATCCTAATCCATAGACCGCCCAAGCTCCCATACCCGGCCGCCCCAAACGAGCACTTCCCGTTTGCATGAGCAATTGTGCCGGCGCATGATTAAACTGATCCGTATGCATCGCCTTTAAAAAACACACTTCATCGACCACGTTTTGGAAATAAGGCAAATAATCTGATACCCAAGCACCCGATTGCCCAAATTGGGCAAATTTACCCTGAGGACCCAGCATTTTAGGCACACCCCGAATAAAGGCAAAGGTTTTCCCTTGTAATAATTCGGCCGGACAATCTTTTCCATGCCATTTAACTAAATCGGGTTTATAGTCGAATAATTCCAATTGAGAAGGAGAACCCGCTTTGTGAATATAAATCACCCGTTTGGCTTTGGGCAACAAATGAGTCAATTTCGTTAAAGCTTCCTCCTGACTTGTCGGTTGATTTTCGCAGGAACCCAACATCGAACCCAGCGCCATCATACCCATGCCCGTCGCACATTGACGCAAAAAATGCCTGCGCCGCATGTATTCGAGTGCCCGTTTTTCAAGTTCTTGATCCATGTCTTATAATTTAGTCACAAATTCATCCAAATTTAACATACTCGTCGCTACCAATTCAAAGCCCTTTTGTGGATTCTTGGGATCTAATTTAGACCCTTGCGCAAATAATCGCATGAAGGTATTTAAATCCTTGGAATTGACCTCATGAATAAACATTTTTTGATACATCGCTGCGATACGCTTCGAGGTATCTGGCTCTTTCATTTTCGACATATCCTGCGCAATTTTTTTCGAAATCTCGACAAAAACGGGATCATTCAATAAAACTAAAGCCTGTAAAGGTGTATTTGTACGAATCCGTCGAACTAAACAAACCTCACGGGAAGGTGAATCAAACGTGAATTGAGACGGGTAAGGACCTGTTCTACGTGTAAACACATAAATAGCTCGTCGGTATTGTTCGTCCCCTTCACTTTGTTGCCATTTTAAACTACTATTTACGGCTTGCCACACACCATCTGGCTGATAAGGCATCACCGGTTTTCCATACATTTTGGGGTTCAATAATCCTGAAACAGCCAAGGCCTGGTCACGAACTTGTTCCGCAGACAAACGGAAACGCGGACCACGTCCCAGCCATTTATTATAAGGATCGAGGGCAATTAGGTTTTTGGAGGCTTTGGAATCTTGTTGGTACGTCGACGAACACACAATCTCTTTAATTAATTCCTTGGGCTTCATGTCATAGGAATGAATGAACTGATAGGCCAAATAATCCAATAATTCCTGATGACTCGGTTTAGCCCCTTGAGAACCAAAATCCTCAAGTGTTTCCACGATTCCCATCCCGAATAATTGTTCCCAAAAGCGATTGGCCACATTTCTAGCAAATAACGGATTCGCGGGATCCACAATCCATTTGGCCAATCCCAAGCGATTCCGCGGCCATTCAGGTTTAAAGGAATGCAAGAATTTAGGCACATCTGGATTTACTTTTTCCCCATGCATGAGCCAATTTCCCCGGGTGAAGACATGCGATTCTCGTTGATAATCCGCAGGCATTTCTAAATAAATCGGAAAATTATCCGTTTTCGTATTAATCAATGAGGTAAAGCTGTCAAAATCATCTTTCGACCCAACAAATTCAGGTAATAAAGCAAACCAACCTATCCGAAATACATCATCCGATTGACCTGCAATTTTCGGATTCAATGCTTCTAAATAATAATCCTGACGAATCTTTGATGCAGGAAAGGATAGTGTCAATAATTTAGATTTTGACGTGGTATCTAATTTTACCCGCACAATCACCTTTCCCTTTATCCCGGCTTCCCGAATCTGTAAGATTCCACCCGGTGTCTTAGCGGAATATTGCAGCATGATTTGTTTCACTCCATCCGTTTTCAAATTAGGCAAGCGGCACGTTCCTGTATGTCTCAATCCGATTTGCGTACCTCCCAAAAGGGCTCCTTCGATAAAATTATCTGCATAATGGGCATGGAACCGAGGTTCTAAAAACCGAACAAAACGACGATAAAAGTTCGCCTGCTCGCTAGGAAACTGATTAACTTTTTGATCAAAAGCCGTCAATTTTGGCAAATCTTCCGCCTTAAATTTCCGTAAATTGGGCGCCTCATCCCCTGTATCTTCATCTCGGGTATTGTTCAAGAAGGCCATAAACTTATAATATTCGACATGCCGGATAGGATCATATGGATGACTATGGCACTGAACGCAAGAAAATGATGTTCCATGCAAAGCATCCCACGTGGTATTTACACGATCCAACACCGCCGCTACTCGAAATTCCTCATCCACCGTACCCGTTTCATCATTATTCATGGTATTCCGATGAAAACCCGTTGCGATATAATCATCCTCACTCGGATTTGGCAATAAATCACCGGCCAATTGCTTCGTCACAAAATCTCGAAAACTCACATTTTGATTAAAAGATCGAATCACCCAATCTCTGTAAGGCCAAATCGTCCGACCATTATCCTTTTGGTATCCCCGACTATCTGAATATCGTGCCACATCTAACCATACCGAGGCCCATTTCTCACCAAATGAAGGTAAAGCCATCAATTGGTCCACAAAAGCCGCGTATTTTTCCTTCGAATCAACAGCTTGAAATTCCTTCACCATCTGCTCCGTAGGTGGCAAACCTGTTAAATCCAAAGCTAATCGACGAACTAGAATAGCTTTATCCGCTTGATCTGCATGCGACATGCCTTGTTTTTCCAACCCTGATAAGACGTACTGATCGATTGGATTCGTCACAAATTTCTGTTTCCAAAAAGTCAAATAACTGAAAATACTCTCCGCCGCAGGAACTTTCGGTTTTTGAATTGGTAAATATGCCCAATGATCCTCCCAAATCGCGCCTTCTTTTACCCATTGGGTCAATACATTTACCTCTTGAGGATTTAGGGGCTCACGTCGATAAGGCATTTTTTCCTCTGGATCCGAACTATGTAAACGGGCAATAAAGGGACTTTTTTCTGGATGAAACGGAACAATGGAAGGTTTGCCTGAGGCCGTCACCGCGAATGCCTCTTCTTGAAACAATAGACTAAATTTTCCTTGTTTTTTAACACCCCCATGACAAGAAATACAATGTTTATTCAGAATCGGTTTAACATCTTTCGTATAAGAAACCTTTTCTTGGCTACTAAAATCTAAAGTAACATAAGACACAGCACCCAACAGGCAGAGAAAAATTAGCGTCCAATATATGTTTCCTTTCGTCATTCAAAATGTGTTCTGCCTTATAAGCTTGAACAAACAAATTTATACTAAGTTTTTGGCATAAAAAAAGGTGACAGAAGCCACCTTTTGAATTTTATGAATCCAAGGATTAGGCTTTCGCTACTTCAACGATAACCCGCTTGCCTTTAATCTGAGCACCTGACATTTTTTCAAGAACCACATTGGCAAATTCCTTTGGTACATCCACAAATGTGTGTTTGTTTTCAATTTGAATTTGTCCCAATACATTTCCTGGAATTCCAGATTCGCCCGCAAAGGCTCCCACGATATTCGACGGGGAAATTTTTTCATTAAAACCGATGTTCACTTGCATACGCACCATGTTTTCATCTGACCGATATGGTTTCCCTTCGCGATCCATACGAGGTCCTTTGGGCCCACGATCACGCTCTCCTCCACGTTCGAAACGACCACCGCGATCACCGCCACCGCGTGCATCTCGGTCAAAGCGACCTCCACCGCGACGTTCTCCGCCTCGGTCTCCTCCACCCCAACGATCACCGCCACCACCACGCTCAAAACGACCACCGCCACGCTCTTCACGACCATATTTACGTGAACCCCGTTCCATTTCGCCATCCAGATTTTCATCGCCGAATTCGTTTTTCACAACTCCCATGTTCATTTTAACAAGGGCAGCGACTACTTGTTCCACAGAGAATCCCGCATGCTGCAAATTAGGCAATGCATCATCAAATAACTCCAAACCACCTTCTGCGATGGTAGCAGCCACTCGGTCGATAAACATTCCTTTTTTAACCCCAACTACATCAGAGAAAGTAGGAATCACTCCTTTATCAATTTTCACTTTCGTGTAGTTCATAATTTCACGCAAGCGATTGCGCTCAGAACCTACCACCAACGTAAATGCTTTACCCGATTTACCCGCTCGACCCGTACGACCAATCCGGTGAACATAATATTCTTCGTCTAATGGAATGTCATAATTGATTACAGCGTCCACATTATCTACGTCCAAGCCACGAGCCGCCACATCGGTAGCAACTAAATAACTTACATTTCCAGAACGGAAACGATTCATAACTTGGGTCCGTTGGGACTGACGCAAATCGCCATGAAGTCCTTCCGCCGCATACCCACGCAACATCAATTCTTCCACGACCTCATCCACTCGCTTTTTCTGATTACAGAAAATTAAGACCAATTTCAATGAATAAAAATCAATCAAACGAGTCGTCACTTCCATTTTGGCGCGACCTTTCACATCGTAGTACAATTGCTCGATGTTCACGTTCGTGATTTCATTCTTCACTACTTTAACCAATTTGGGATCAGTCAAAAAACGGTTTGTCAAGGCCATAATCGGCTTTGACATCGTCGCTGAGAATAAAACCGTTTGACGCTCATTTGGAATTTCTTCCAAAATACTTTCGATATCTTCACGGAAACCCATGTCTAACATCTCATCCGCCTCATCCAACACCACCATCGATGTTTGATTTAATTTCAAAGCACGACGTTCAATTAAGTCGATCACACGACCCGGTGTTCCCACCACGATATTAGCACCCGCTTTTAGGGATTTGATTTGACGATCAATGGAATCACCTCCATAAACCGTTGTTACCCAAACACCTTTGGTGAATTTGGATAATTTCTTCATTTCTTCGGATACTTGAACGGCCAACTCACGCGTTGGGCATAAAATGATCGCTTGAACAAATTTTTCAAACGGAACAATATGCTCAATCATGGGAATCCCAAAAGCGGCTGTTTTACCTGTTCCTGTTTGCGCTTGGCCAATCACGTCTCGACCTTCTAACACATATGGAATAGCTTCTGATTGGATGGGAGAAGCAAATTCGAAACCCATTTCTTTTACTGCAGCCTGAATTCCTTCCGATAAAGGAAGCGAATCAAAGCGAATTTTTTCACTCATTAGATTAATTTTAATTACGATGCCCGAACACATCCGTAATTACCTTCTGCCAATAACCCGATTCAATGGGATAAGAAGATGTGTGGATGTATTTGTATTTATTTATTACAAAAGTACCGCCAATATCTTTAGAAACCTAATGAATTGTATTATTTCAATAAAGTCTTTTTTGAAAAGATAAATAGTACCTGATGGGAAGCGGCCACATTTGGGTCTGGCACATAGTCTAAGGTAGCATTACTTACCTCAATTCGCTTTTGAGAAAGCCCTTCTCCCACTAAGCGATTTTTAACAATAAAACCCCGTTTTAAGGCAGATTTATCATCTAAATCTGAAAAGGCGACCACTTTCACATCCACTTGTTTTGATTTATTTAACGCAGAGGCCATTAATTTAAATAAATAAGCGTCCGTTGCCGCCAATGCGTCGCTTGGGCCTTCAAAATAAACTTCATTCGCTTGTAATTCCAAAGGAGATGTGGCCGTTGAATCCAATAAATAGGCGTGCAAAGAAACTAAAATTGATTTTTTGGGGACTTCGAAAAGAGATCCGTCGGGCCACGTGAGACGGCTAATCGAATCATTTTTCAAGGCATTTGAATCCAACACCGCTCGTGTCAAACTGTCATTTAATTTCGTCAAACTGTCTACTGGAATTAATTCTTCTAATTCCGGATTCATCACCACTTCCTCATCTGCACGAAAACCAGTATACCAAATAACGATACCCGAAAGCACTAAAATTCCAAAGATGTAGAATAGATATTTTAATTGAAATCGGCTCGCGGGAATCTCTCGGTCATCTTCCATATGATCCAAATGCGTCATTTCTAATTTTAAAATATCAGAAAGAAGTAAAATCTCAGAAATAGACAATAGGATTTTGGGACTACAAAGCGAGTTCAAATCGTCTTTTTGGTCAATAAAATAGCTACCAAAACTCTTCCAATCCTTTAAGGCAGGATAATCCACTTCCTTTAATCGAAGACCATACAAGGAAAATACAAGGCTAAGCCCCTTTAAAAAACTCGAACTTTTACAATGTAAACTACGAGACATCGTCATCGCAATCGCACTTTTCTTATCGGGAATTAAAATCCCCATCATGCCTTCTCCATACCGTAAAATAGGATCCAACTCTAGCCCTTTTTCAACAAGCAAAAAGGATCGCATGCGCTCTTCAGGAATGGGTTTTTGAAGAATAAAATTATATAAGGCATTAAACCGGATTCGATTACGAACTAATTTCAGGAGTCCACCTAATAAAATAGCCTCCCACACAGGAAGTAATTCCTCTATTTTAGCTTCTTTTTCACCGGTAAACGCGGCTAATTGCTGAACTAAATTCTTTCGCTGATCTACATCGACAACTCCAAACACCTGAAATCTTATTTAAAATTTACCCTCAAAATTACCATTACTCAAGGGAATAAAAGAATATTTTTAACCTTATTTTTTAAATCATTACCTTTGTATCATGAAAAAAGTATTATTCATCGACCGGGATGGCACATTAATCATTGAGCCACAACCAGACCAGCAGGTAGATAGCTTTGAAAAATTAGCCTTTCTACCTAATTGCATTTCAAATGCAAAAAAAATCTACAATGAATTGGATTTTGAATGGGTTATGGTCACAAACCAAGATGGATTAGGTACCGATTCTTTTCCTGAACCTACTTTTTGGCCTACACATCAAAAAATGTGCGATATTTTGGCCTCAGAGGGTATTCTTTTTGACGCCACTCATATCGATCGTTCATTTCCTCACGAAAACCTAGCTACTCGAAAACCAGGAATAGCCATGTTAACCGAGTATATGAATGGGACCTATGATTTGGTGAATTCTTTTGTCATAGGGGATCGACTAAGCGATGTACAATTAGCAGCCAATTTAGGTTGCAAAGCTATTTACCTAGGAGATCAGTCCATTCCTACAGAGCTTCAAACCTCGGTAGCCTGCCAAGTCGAAACGTGGGATGACATTTATTCTTTTTTACGCATGCCCGCACGCAAGGTGAAGCATGAACGCAATACGCACGAAACGAAGATTTCCATTGAACTGAATTTAGACGGAAAAGGAATTGCCGATAACCAAACGGGCCTTGGCTTTTTCGACCATATGTTAGACCAAATCGCTAAACACGGCAATATGGACCTTCGTGTTCAGGTGCAAGGAGATTTACATATCGATGAACACCATACCATCGAAGATACCGGAATTGCTTTGGGTGAAGCATTTTTACATGCGCTTGGGGACAAAAAAGGAATCTATCGCTATGGATTTTTATTGCCCATGGACGATTGTTTAGCCCAGGTGGCCATTGATTTCTCTGGTCGAAATTGGCTCGTTTGGGATGCCCCCTTCTCTAGAGAAAAAATAGGTGAAATGCCGACAGAAATGTTCTTTCACTTTTTCAAATCTTTTTCAGATGGAGCAAAATGCAACATCAACATCAAAGCTGAAGGAGAAAACGAGCACCACAAAATTGAGGCGATTTTCAAGGCATTTGCGAAAGCAAGTCGATTTGCCGTAGAACGGGATGTGAAAAATTTAAATTCTTTACCGAGTACCAAAGGCTTACTTTAATTTTTTTTGTAATTTTGACTTTCATATAATTATACCATGGGATATTCTGGAGCAGCATTTTTTATCGTTTTATTTGCAATCGCGATCGTTGTTGGCGCAAAACTTCAAAAAATTTACAAAGAGCGAGGAAAATAATTTTCCGATTAAAGTATTCCCTCATCGGCGAAACTAAAATACGTTTCGTGTCCCACGATGATGTGATCCGCAATTTGAATATCAAATAATTGAGCAGCATCGCGTATTTTAAACGTAATGTTACGATCTGATTGACTTGGCTGTAAATTCCCAGAGGGATGATTATGAGCTAAAATCAAGCTTGATGAACGGTGATCAAGTGCTGATTTAATCACTAAGCGCACATCGACCGACGTGCCCGACACACCACCCATACTTAACCGTTCCATTTTTAGTAGACGACATCCCCGGTTCAAATGCAAGAACCAAAATTCTTCGTGAGGTAAATCTGCTAATTGAGCTTGTAAAACGGAAAAAGCTTCTTTTGAACAAGTAATTTTAGTAATGGCTTGTCGGCTCGCATAGGCCAACCTCCTCCTACCCAATTCCAGCGCAGCAACCAAAACAGAAGCCTTAGCCAAACCAATTCCCTTGAATTTCATCAAATCAAATTGATTTAAGCGGCCCAATTTGGCTAAATCAAAATCAATAGACGCTAAAATATCTTTTGATAAGTCAATAGCCGAACGATTATAACTTCCCGAGCCAATTAATAAAGCCAATATTTCTTCTAATCGTAAATTTTCCTTTCCACGCAAAGACATAAGTTCTCGTGGCCGATCGGCAACTCGGATTTCTTTGATTTTCTTAGATGCTATTGCGTTCATTTGGCTCCATATTTTTACCGAATATAAAGCCTATAAACAAGAAAACCCCGCTTGATGCGGGGTTTATCAATATCCTGATAATCGAAAATTAAGCGGCGATTTTATTCGCTAACTTTGCTAATTTTGATTTTTGGTTTGCTGCTTTGTTCTTGTGAATGATGTTTTTCTTAGCCAATTTATCTAAGGCTGAGGAAACTTTTTTAAACAAATCAAGAACAATCGTTTTATCAGTAGCCGCACGAAGATTCTTGATCATAGTACGAGTAGACTTGTGTTGATAACGATTACGTAAACGCTTAGTTTCGTTCGCTCTGATACGCTTTAATGCTGATTTATGATTTGCCATTTTTAATTAAAATTCTTCTTCTTGTAAAATTGAATTGCAAAATTAAACAAAATGATTAAAAAACACAACTATCCACTAAAAAAAAGAATTGCACGAATGATTGGTCTAGTTATTATACTCCCGATGGGGATTATGGCATCTCCTCCATGGGGATTTTTTGCCCATAAAAAAATCAATAAAATGGCCATTTATGCCCTCCCTCCCGAAATGATTCGATTCTATAAACGTCATCGGGTTGAATTGGAGGACATGGCGGTACTTCCAGACCAACGCCGTTATATCCTCGATAAAGAAGCCGCAAGGCATTACATAGACTTAGATCAATATGCCCTATCTACCATCGTATTTAGTGATTGGGAACACATAAAAAAACAATTTTCCGAAGACAGCCTTCAAAAACATGGCATCGTTCCATGGCATATCCCGTTCGTATATCAAAACCTCCGAATGGCATTTATGAAACGAGATACCCTGTCAATCCTTAAATTATCGGCCGAATTAGGCCATTACATCGGAGATGCTCATGTGCCGTTACATACCACATCCAATTACGATGGGCAAAAAACAGGTCAAACGGGTCTTCATAGTTTTTGGGAATCCCGTATTCCGGAAATACTGGATACAGCCCTAGAAGATTGGGTGGGTCCTGCCGAATATATTTCCAATATCCAAAAAGCCGCGTGGGATTGGGTGATTGATTCCCATCAAGAAGTTGAGCTATTAATCCAAAAAGAAAAGGAGTTGAGCAAACAAATCCCGAACAACAAAAAATTTTCATTCGAGCAAAAAGGAAGTGTAATGCAAAAAACACAAAGCCTTTTTTACAGTAAAAAATACCATCAAAGCCTTGGAAATCAGATTGAAAAACGATTTCAAGCAGCTGTCAAACATGTCAGTGATGTTTGGTATTCAGCTTGGGTGGATGGAGGACAACCCATTTTCCAATAAAAATGTGCAATTTTGCATCATGGAAAACAACAAATTCGTCCAATTAAAACCCGGTAAAGACGCCCCTGTCAAACGATTTCATCCTTGGATTTTTTCAGGTGCTATTTTGAAACAGAGTAAAAATCTTCAAGACGGAGATTGGGTGGACGTAATCAGTTCACGAGATGAATTCCTAGGCACAGGACATTTTCACAATGGCAGCATTGCCGTTAAAATTGTTTCATTTAAACCCATAGATTCAAAAGCAGATTTTTGGAAAACGAAAATTCAACAAGCCTACACCTTGCGAAAGATAATTCCGTTTGATCAAACGAATGCCTATCGATTGATCCACGGCGAGGGGGATGGTTGCCCAGGTTTAGTCATTGATTTCTACCATGGTGTATTGGTTTTTCAGGCACATACGATTGGCATGCATTTGGATCGAGCGGAAATTATCGAAGCCCTGAAAAAAAATTTCGGGAAGGAAATCGTTGCCATTTACGACAAAAGCAAAGAAACCCTTCCAACAGAGTATGCGTCAACTTGCCAAAATGGATATCTATTCGGAGATGTACCCGTGCCTCATGAGATTAAAGAGAATGGAATTGCGTTTTCGGTCAACTGGATTACGGGTCAAAAAACCGGTTTTTTCATCGATCAGCGAGATAATCGAAAATTAATCGCAGCCTATGCCCATGAAAAATCTATTCTAAATACATTTTGTTATTCTGGTGGATTTTCGTTTTATGCCTTAAAAGCAGGTGCTAAAAAAGTAGTATCACTTGACGCATCTGCCAAAGCCATCGATTTAGTTGACCAAAATAGCGTGTTAAACGGTCTTAGTGAAAATCATGAAGCTATTGTTGGCGAAACCCTGCCCTATTTAAAAAATACCGAGGAGGAATTTGATATCATCATTTTGGATCCACCGGCGTTTGCAAAATCCATTGGAACCAAGCATAAAGCCTTACAAGGCTATCAAAAAATAAACCAACTCGCCTTGAGAAAAATCAAGCCGAACGGTCTATTATTCACCTTTTCTTGTTCTCAAGTGATTAGCCGCGATTTATTCTATAACATGCTCGTAGCCGCAGGCATCGAAGCCGGACGAGAAATTCAAGTGCTTCATCAAATGACGCAAGCACCCGATCATCCGATCAATTTATTCCACCCTGAAAGCAATTACCTCAAAGGATTTGTCCTACGTGTGATTTAATTCACAAAACGGAAGATACGATTCCAACGAATTTTTCCGGAAAACAGGCCTTTGTTCGGGTCTAGAGACATCCAAACAAATACGGCTTTTCCGACAATATGGTCCGCAGGAACAAATCCCCAAAACCTCGAATCCGCTGAATTATGGCGATTATCACCCATCATAAAATAATAATCCTGTTTAAACGTATAGCTAGTTAATGGTTTTCCATTTTGTAAAATTTGATCTCCTTGTACTGTTATCCCTTCATTCCCTTCATATTTTGAAATCGCTTCTTGGTATAATTTCACATTTTTAGGATCCAGGGTAACCTTCCAACCTTTGGCTGGAATTTTAATCGGACCATACCAATCCCGATTCCATTTAAATAACGTAGTATCATGAGGAAAAATAGCATCAAAGGTCACACCTTTGGGATCTTTAAATGAATCATAATCAAAGGTTTTGGCCCAAGATGATTTGGCAATTTGATCCAGCATGCTTTTCGATGTATTCAATTTATAACCCACCAATTGGTTAGAGGAATCCGCCAAAGGCAACCAATCGGCCGAATCGAAACTTGCATCCGGAGAATTTCGAATGCCATATTCATCAAAAAACTTTTCATCCAAATTTTCTTTCGTTTTCATGAAAACCGGATGTTGCATCCGCTCTGGATTTTCCATGGGTTTTTGATTGATGTAAACTTGTTGGTCTCTCACTTCCAAGACATCACCTGGGGTCGCAACACAGCGTTTCACATAAAAAGTCCGTAAATCCAAGGGCGCATCCCCGTCCTCCTCAAAATTGGGCACATTAAATACGACGGCATCTCCTTTTTTTACTTCGGAAAAACCAGGAAGTCGGAAAGTTGGTAAATCTAACCACCGCAAATAAGACGGGATATTCGTAAACCAAATTTTTTGATGGGTTAAAGGCAATTGAAGCGGAGTTTTCGGTGTCCGAACCCCATAATGCATTTTACTAACGAATAAAAAATCCCCTACCATCAAGGAACTTTCCATGGAAGGCGTAGGAATCGTATAGGCCTCAAAAAGGAAAAAACGAATTAACGTTGCCGCCACCACAGCGAACATCACGGAATCCAACCACTCACGAAAGGCTGATTTTTGACTAGGCTTTTTTGTTTCTTTTACAGACATACACTTATTTTTTTTGTAAATATTGATCAATTAATTCTTGAGACGGTTTGTTAATGTAGGGTGATGGAAAACCTCTTTCAATAAAATCAGGATCTTCCATATTGGTATACCGTAAATGGGAGGACCAACGAATTTCATTATTCGTAATCACACCCGATTCATGGACCAAAAGCGTAGAGAAAATGACGATATCCCCCATATTCACCGCCGGTTGTAATTTCGGATAGGCCGAACGATCAAAGGGAACTTCGGCAAATCCATTTTCCAATTTATCTGTCAAAGGACCCAATTTATGACTTCCTGGATAAAAAATAACAGGTCCATGTTCGATACTTAAATCGATTAATGGGAACCAAACAACAATGGAATCCTGAGAAGCCAACATCGAAACCCAATCCTGATGCAAAGGGGTTTTGTAAAAATGTTCCGACATCGCCAATTGCGGATGATTAAAAAACAACATCGGACGCGTACACATCAAAGGGCTGTTAAGACCTAAATTTTTGACCAATTGAAGCAAATCAGGATTTACAGACAATTGATATAATTCAACTAAGCCAGTCTGAATCAATTTTCCGCAACTAATAAAGGTCGACAAATGCTCGTTAAACAACCTAGTCATTTGTGTCAAAAAATCACCCTTAATACCTAAATGTTCAAACTGTATTTGAAAAATACGCTTAGCCGCCACATGAATTTTTTCGATCGTCTCACGTTCAAAAAATCCAGGAATTACGACTACTCCGTCTTTATCTAAATCAGCTTTTAATTGTTCAAAATCTAACATAAGCACTTATTTCAACAGATCGTCCATACCCAACACCCCTTTTTTATCAGCCACCCATTCTGCCGCAATGACTGCCCCTAAGGCAAATCCTTCCCGACTAAATGCTTCATGCGTGATTTCAATTTGGTCTACTTTGGATATATATTTGACCGTATGCGTTCCCGGTTTAATTGATTCTCTTTGAGACCAAATTGCCACCTCATTCGACCCCGGAATCTGATTATTTACCCAAGTGTTTTTTTCAGCATAGGCATCAATAATCCCCTCGGCAATCGTAATCGCGGTCCCACTGGGCGAATCTTTCTTTTCTAAATGATGGATTTCATTCGTATAAATATCATATTCCTTGTGAGGAGCCATCAAATTAGCCAACATTTTATTTAAACGAAAAAACAAATTCACCCCAATCGAATAATTTGAGGCATAAAAAAATGTGGCATTATGTGCTTTGGTAGCCGCCTCGACTTCTTTTTTCTTTTCTAACCAACCAGTCGTACCACACACCACCGGAATCTGTTTTTCAATACATGTCATGATATTGGCAAAAGCAGACGCGGGATTCGAAAATTCAATCGCTACATCCGCATCGGCAGCCGTCAATGTGGCTAAATCAGCCGCATTATCAATATCAATTTTAGCTACAATAGCATGACCCCGTCCCATGGCCAATCGCTCAATTTCGCGACCCATTTTCCCATACCCGATCAAAACAATTTTCATCCGTTCCTATTTTTTAAAATGAAAGGTCAAAGATACACCCGAATAAAGGACTTTTGAAAATGGATCGAAATCCACATTCGGCTTTATTCGCATACTGATATCATCTGACACATCAAATGTCTTTAAATGTGCACTCACATTGGCATCGACTACATTCAAGCCCCAGGCTAAAAACATGCCAATATACGTATAATCCCGATTTCGACGATATCCATCATTTAATCGTTTCAATTGATTTACATCTAAATCGCGAATCTGACCATCTTCATAGGGCACCGCCACGGTCGCCGGTGGCGAATACGTAGGATCTTCCGGATGGGGTGAAACGATATAATAATAATCTCGGTACTTCATGTAGCGCTCATGATTGAAATTGGCAATTAAACCCAACGAAACAAAAGCACCTACCACCAAGGGTAATTTCCAATATTGACGATTCGATATCTGACCCCATCCAGGCAATATCATCGAACGAATTGTCGATTTTCTTGGAATGATTTTGAACGGCTTTTTAGTTACCATGGAATCGACTTTGGCCTCTATTTTCCGAAGAGAATCTTGATTAAATGGTTTCGAAATCGATTTTGAAGCAAGGGTATCGTAATAGCTGTATAGACTACGATTTGTCAACTGATTTTTAACTAAACTGAATCGAAAATTCTTCGAAAATCCCATTTCTGAATGACCCAAAAACAAGAAAACAAAAAACAAAAAAGCTTTACCAGATTGGCTCATGCACTTATTTTTGAACCTTTTCAATGAATTGAATTAATTCATCTTTCGACTTAAATGTAAATTTTAATTCACCCTTCCCTTCCTCACTTATTTTCAATTGAACCGGTAAGGGAAATAAGGAACTTAATTGACTTTGTAAGGCTTGAATTTCAGCTATATTCAAAGCTCCCGAGGCTTTCCCATTAGGTTTCTCTTCATGTTGATGAGCCGATTGACGCACCGCATCCTCTAATTTCCGTACCGACCACTCTTCTGAAATAGCCTTTTGAAACAAATTATTTTGAACTTCCGCATTTTCCAAAGAAACTAAGGAACGGGCATGACCCATGCTTAAGCGATTGTCGCGGATCGCAATTTGAATATGCGCGGGCAATTTTAATAAGCGCATGTAATTCGTAACGGTGGACCTATTTTTACCTACCCGACTACCTAAATCCTCTTGTTTTAATTGGCATTCATCCATTAAACGCTTATAGGAAAGGGCTATTTCAATCGCATTTAAATTCTCACGTTGAATATTTTCGATGAGGGCCATCTCAATCATCTGTTGGTCATCCGCCGTCCGAACATAAGCTGGAATTTGAGTTAATCCAGCAATTTTAGAGGCTTGCAAGCGTCTTTCCCCAGAAATTAATTGGAATTTACGAGGGGCAATTTTGCGCACGGTAATCGGCTGGATAATCCCATGCAATCGAATGGATTCCGCTAAATCTTGTAAAGCATCTTGCTCAAAATGCTCCCGTGGTTGAAATGGATTCGTTTCTATAAAATCCAATGAAATTTCTTCCATTAAATTTACCGTATCCATACTACCCGCAAAATCTGAGGCATGTAAACCTTGAACTTGGTTAGAATCGTCCAACAATGCACCGAGTCCCCGACCCAATCCGATTCTTTTCTTAGAATTTGCCTCTAATTTACTCATCATATGTTTGATTAAATGGCTTGCAATAAACCATTTTTACGCACAATTTCACGTGCTAAATTTAAATAACTGATTGAACCCTTGCTATCTGCATCGTGCATAATGGCCGGAATTCCATAACTCGGTGATTCAGATAAACGAATATTCCTAGGAATGATTGTTTCAAAGACCATATTTTTGAAATGCGAATTCACCTCATTGACCACTTGGTTCGATAAACGCAAGCGTAAATCATACATCGTCAATAAAATCCCCTCAATCACCAGCGCCGTATTTAATCGTGCCTGAATAATTTTAATGGTATTTAATAATTTACCCAAACCTTCCAAGGCATAATATTCGCATTGAACCGGGATAATCACCGAATCAGCAGCCGTCAGACTATTAATCGTAATCAATCCCAAAGAAGGTGAACAATCCATGATAATGAAATCATACGCGTCTTTAATCGAGGCTAAGGCTTCCTTCATTTTGCCCTCCCGGTTTGTCAAATTAATCATTTCAATCTCCGCGCCCACCAAATCAATGTGAGATGGAATAATATCTAAAAAGGGAACTTCTGTGGCTAAAATACTTTCTTGAACCGTGGACAAACCCACCATGCATTCATAAATACTTTGCGAAACTTCTTTGGGATTAAAACCTAAACCGGATGTCGAATTCGCTTGGGGATCCGCATCAATTAACAAGGTTTTAAACTCCAAGGCCGCCAAACTAGCCGCTAAATTGATGGCTGTAGTCGTTTTTCCAACTCCCCCCTTTTGATTAGCGATCGCAATGATTTTACCCATGAATGATTAATTTTGAAGACAATATTACAAAAAAGGTTTCACATCTTTTCGTTGCAAGGAACATTCTATTTATCTTGTGATTTATTCGACCTTTCACTATGACAAATACACCTTCCTCATCCCATCCTAAAGGCTTATACGTGCTTTATTCCACTGAAATGTGGGAGCGTTTTAATTTCTATGGCATGCGGGCATTATTATCTTTATTCTTAGTCAACGCGCTTGCATTTAAACAAACGGAAGCATCTATTCTATATGGCGGATTTTTAGGTTTAAGTTATTTAACCACGATGATGGGAGGATTTATTTCGGATCGCTTTTTGGGAAATCGAAATTGCATCATTTTAGGAGGATTGGTGATGGCCCTAGGCCAATTATGTTTGTTTGGTTCTGCGAATACATTCCAAGGAAATATAAACCTCGCCAATGGATTGATGTGGTTAGGTTTGTTATTTTTGATATTCGGAAATGGCTTTTTCAAGCCCAACATTTCATCCATGGTGGGGCAATTATATCCCAAAGGAGACAATCGCTTAGATGCAGCATTCACCATTTTTTACATGGGAATTAATACAGGGGCCTTTTTGGGGATGTTGATTTGTCCCTGGTTAGGCGACGTGAAAGTCGATGGAGTCCGGAATTTAGAGGCTTTCAAATGGGGATTTTTGGCTGCGGGAACAGCGATGTTGATCGGAACCATTTCCTTCTATTTCTTAAAAAATAAATACATCATCAAGCCCAATGGCGATCCGGTAGGAGAAGCTCCGTCATTTGATAAAGCGTCTAATCCTGAAGAGGAATCTGAAAAGGCCGAATTTTCTACGAGATCAATTTTAATCACACTTGGGATTTTCATCGTTCTCATTTTAGGTTTTCACCAACTATCCATCTCCGAAGAAGCCAACCCAATTAAAGATTGGATCTTTCCCGTGATATATGCTGCAGGCATAAGTCTAGCCTTTCTAATTATGACGGATAAAACACTCACGCCCATTGAACGGAATCGGATTTGGGTTATGTACATCATTGCCTTTTTTGTGATTTTCTTTTGGGCAGCCTACGAGCAGGCAGGATCTTCCTTGACCTTTATTGCGGACCAACAAACGGATTTACATTTCCTCGGTTTCGATTTACCCCCAAGTTCCGTTCAAAACGCCAATTCATTTTTTATTATCGTGTTAGCTTTCCCTTTTTCTTGGATCTGGATTCGTCTTTCTAAAAAGGGTATTGAACCTAATTCGCCAGCCAAACAAGCCATTGGATTATTATTACTAGCGCTTGGCTATTTAATCATCGCCTTACAGGTTAAAGACTTGGGAACAGGTAAGTTAGGGGTGATATGGTTATTTATCATGTATTTATTTCATACCATGGGGGAATTGTGCTTATCTCCGATAGGCCTTTCATTGGTATCTAAATTAGCTCCCAAACGATTCTCATCCTTATTAATGGGCGTTTGGTTTTTGGCTAGCGCGGCCGGATATGCCTTAGCGGGAACATTGGGCGCATTGCTTCCGCCGGTGGACACGGGAAATGGAGTAGCAGTTAATTTTCCAAGTTTCTTGGGTTTTGAAATTCATAATTTATATGAATTCTTTATGGTATTTGTGATCATGGCAGGGATTGCTGCGGTATTATTGTATATCTTAGCCAATGGACCCTTAAAACGTATGATGCACGGCATCCGATAACATCTTTATTATGAATGGACCTGATCATCATTTACACGAAAAGCATTTAAAAAGCTCTGAATTCATTACTGATATCGTAATTGGTATGTCGGATGGACTCACGGTTCCTTTTGCTTTAGCCGCAGGACTTTCCGGGGCTGTTGCATCGTCGTCCATTGTTACAACGGCTGGAATTGCGGAAATTGTGGCAGGTTCCATCGCGATGGGCTTAGGTGGTTATTTGGCGGGGCAAACGGAACAAGAACATTATGAGGCCGAATTAAAACGGGAATATGAGGAGGTTGAACGTGTCCCTGAGCGCGAAAAGGAGGAAATTCGAGAAGTTTTTGAAGGGTATGGCTTGACGCCAGAAGCGCAAGAAATTGTGGTGGAAGCAATTGCCAGCGATAAGGATAAATGGGTTGATTTTATGATGCGCTTCGAATTAGGGCTAGAAAAACCGAATCCTAATCGGGCAAGAAATTCTGCTTTGACGATTGGACTCTCCTATGTAGTGGGAGGTTTTATTCCATTAATCCCCTATTTCTATGTCGAAAACCCCGTAGATGGATTAATATTTTCGGCAGAAATCACCTTAGTTGCCCTGTTGGTCTTTGGTTATTTCAAAAGTAAGGTAACCGGTCAAAATCCATGGATTGGTTCGATGAAAGTTGCGTCGATTGGTGCCGCAGCTGCGGCAGCCGCCTTTATGGTAGCTAAATTATTTCAATAAGCCGAAACGGTATCATCCCCTCTTGAATCCGCTCCTCCTTGACGTTTCCCTGAAGGCAATATCAATATCCCTTCCACGAGACCAATCGCAGATGTAGGGCTAAATTCGTAGCCCTTGGATTTTAAGCGAGATAATTGATCTTCAGAAAATCGTTTAGGCTCAAAACGTGTTTGTTCGGGAAGCCATTGATGGTGAAAACGAGGAAATTCCACCGCCTGTTGCATATTCATCTTCATTTCCAACACATTTAGGGCCACTTGAAATACGCTTGTGATGATGGTTGAACCACCTGGCGTCCCTACTACCATTTTCAATTGGTTATTTTCAGTAATGATGGTTGGGGTCATACTTGATAACATCCGTTTTTGAGGTTGAATTTCATTCGCTTTTGTTCCTATTAAACCATATAAATTAGGAACCCCTGCCTTGGCGCTAAAATCATCCATTTCGTCATTCAATAGGAATCCAGCTCCACCGACAAATACCTTACTTCCATATGAATTATTTAACGTTGTCGTAATGGAAACCGCATTTCCTTCCTCATCCACAATGGAATAATGGGTCGTTTCTGGACTTTCATAGGCTGGAAAATCACCAGCCGCTACCTCTTTACTTGGCGTAGCATGATCGAATGACATCGTTTTCATTCGTTGATTCACATAGCTAGGATCCATCAATTCTGAAACGGGCACCTTCACAAAATCAGGATCACCTAACCATTTCGCCCGATCGGCATAGACTCTGCGTTCGGCTTCGATCATGACTTGGATCGTTGAATCAGAAGCCACGCCCCATGAAGCTAAGGGATATTTTTCAACCATTTGCATTAATTGAGCCAAGGCAATTCCCCCGCTGGAGGGTGGTGGCATACCAATTATTTGATAATTTTTATATGCCTGTGTGATTGGTTGGCGCCACACAGCCCGATATTTCCTCAAATCCTTTTTACTAATTAATCCTCCCTGTCTATCCATTTCGGCCACCAATAAATCGGCCGTTTTACCCGCATAAAAACCTTTTAGTTTTTTAGCAGAAATACGCGTCAATGTTTCGGCTAAATCGGATTGAATTAACTTTTCACCTGTTTTCCATGTGACCGTATCCATTTTTATGAGATACGACTTTCCTGGATTTTCTTTGATAAAATCAGCCTTGTTTCGATTTAATCCTCTCGCCTCTTTTTCTGTTAAAACAACTCCATTTTTGGCCAATTCGATGGAAGGTGCTACTAATTCCGACCAAGCTAATTTCCCGAATTTTCGATGCATTTCCACCATACCGGCAACAGTTCCCGGTACCCCCGCTGAAAAAATCCCAACAAAACTTTTACCGGGTATAATATTCCCTTTTTCATCCAAATACATATCCCGATGCCCTTTCAAAGGTGCTTTCTCCCGATAATCTAAGGCAAAATTTTGCCCTTTGGCATCCCGATAAACTAAAAAACCACCTCCCCCGATGTTTCCAGCCGCCGGATGACAAACCGCCAAGGCAAAATTCACAGCCACAGCCGCATCAATAGCATTTCCTCCTTTTTTCAGAATCTCAAGTCCTACCGCACTCGCAACAGGATGGGTGGAAACTACCATTCCTTTCGACGATTCGACCAAGGGTTTTTGAGTAGTTTGTGCGGCAGAAATAAAATAAATGAATAGGAAAAAGAAGGTAAAATGAAATTTCATAGCTATGAATTTGGATGAAGCTTTAAATTTAACAGAAAATAGAGTAAAAGCATCAAATGTTAAGGTTGTGTTAATAAAAATTAAAATTAACTTTGTAATTATTTGAAGATTTAACAACCAAAACGCATATTTAAAGTGGATATTTTCGAGAAAGTAGTTAAAAATATGGGGCCGATTGGAGCCCATGCCCATTATTCTCATCACTATTTTTCATTTCCAAAATTGACTGGAGAATTAGGACCTCGCATGACATTCATGGGAAAAGAAATGCTTAATTGGTCTTTAAACAACTATTTAGGCCTAGCCAATCATCCAGAGGTACGTAAAGCAGATGCAGATGCCGCTGCAAAATATGGCCTTGCCTATCCCATGGGTGCTCGTATGATGTCAGGTAATACCGATGAGCATGAGGAATTTGAACGTCAATTGGCCGAATTTGTGGGCAAAGAAGATGCTTTTCTTTTAAATTATGGATACCAAGGGGTGATGTCTATCATTGAATGTATGGTAGATCACCGTGACATTATCGTATATGATGCTGAGTCACATGCTTGTTTAATAGATGGAATTCGACTTCACAAGGCAAAAATGGGCGATTATTATAAGTTCAACCATAATGATATGGATTCCCTTCGCAAGAATCTAGAACGTGCATCCAAACGAGTAGCTGAAACGGGAGGCGGTATATTAGTTATTACAGAAGGTGTTTTTGGCATGTCTGGAAAGGTAGGTTCTTTAGACAAGATCGTCGAACTTAAGAAGGAATTTGATTTTCGTTTATTAGTGGATGATGCACACGGATTTGGAACAATGGGAGAAAATGGACGTGGTGTGGGTGAATTTTTAAATTGTACTGAGGGGATTGATTTGTATTTCTCCACATTTGCCAAATCGATGGCAGCGATTGGGGCCTTTGTGGCGGCACCTAAAGATATAATTATGTATTTGAAGTACAACATGCGTTCACAAACCTATGCGAAGGCGTTGCCAATGCCATTCGTTATTGGCGGGATGAAACGTTTGGAGTTGATCAAAAAACATCCCGAATTACGTACGAAGTTATGGGAAAACGTAAAGGCACTTCAAGAAGGATTACAAGCCAAAGGATTTGACATTGGAGAAACAAGTTCACCCGTAACGCCTGTATTTTTACATGGCGATTATGACATCGCAGCGGTTACCTCCCTAGTTCGTGATTTACGTGAAAACATGGGAATATTTTGTAGCATCGTCGTATATCCGGTGGTTCCTAAGGGCCAAATCATGTTACGTATTATCCCAACATCCTCTCATACGATTGATGATATTACGTATACAACAGAATGTTTTGCTGAAGTTCAAAAAAGGTTAAAAGCGGGTTATTATAAGGCCTAAAAAGAGATTTTTAGATAATTTTAGGTTTTTTTTAACTTTTTTAACTTTTTTTTGGGTTTTTTAATTGAAATAATTTGCGAGAATTAAAAATTTGGGTAAATTTCGTATTATAAACGCCCAAAACGGCGATTAAAGACAATCTAAATTTTTTACAACCTAAAAATTAATTTATTATGAGCAGATTTGCACAAGTAAAAGACCTAGTTGCTTCATTAGAGTCAGATTTCGAAAAATTCTACGAAAAAGGTAATCAAGCTGCAGGAACTCGCGTAAGAGGAGGCCTACAACAATTGAAAACTTTGGCACAAGAAATTCGTACTGAAGTACAAAACAAAAAGAACGCTGGAAACTAATTCCAATAGTCTTAATAAAAAAAAGCTCGAGCAGTCGAGCTTTTTTTTATGCTAAAATTTTTCAAGATGTAAGGCTGTCGCCACTCCATCGACCATTAATTTACCTCGCTCCAGTTCAAAAACCTGCGTACTTACTTCCGCAATGTGTTTATCGCGATTAATCTGAATCACCTCAAAAGCTGCGCGGTAGGTTTGACCCACAAATAAAGGCCTTTTAAATTCTGAAATTTGTTTGACATAGACACTCCCCTCTCCAGGGAATTCCATACCCATCACCCGTGAAAAAACACTAGCAATCAAAGCGCCATGTATAATGGGTTTTTTAAATGGGGTTTCCGCCGCATAAGCTTCATCCCAATGCAAGGGGTTGAAGTCCCCAGATATTTTACAAAAATCATTTACCTGATCCTGCGTAAATGAAAAAGTAATTTCGTACCGATCTCCAATTTGATACATATAGGTTAAATTTAATTAAATTGCGCCTCGACAATTAAGGCATGGTTTATTTTATCTTAAATCCAAATTCTGGGAGCAAAAGTACGGCAAGGAAAATGCAAATGGTGGAATATTTAAAAATAATTCCAAACTCCACGCTTCTTATCACCGAATATCCTGGCCATGGGAACATATTAGCCAGTCAATTAAAAACATCCAATGCTGAAAAAATTATCGCCATTGGCGGCGATGGGACCATTAATGAAATTGCATCAGCGCTCATGGGAGGAGAAATACCTTTGGGAATCATTCCTTTGGGCTCAGGAAATGGCTTAGCGAGGCACCTTGGAATTCCAATGGATTTCAAAATGGCTTGCGAAAAAGCATTAACTGGCAATTTGATTGAAATAGATGTCCTCACATGGAACAATAAACCATTTTTCTGTACGGCAGGCATTGGATTTGATGCAAAAGTTGCCCAAGATTTCGCCCACATTCAAGGTAGAGGTTTGAAAAATTATGTCAAATCTACCTTAGTCAATTCGATTAATTATAAACCAATCACCATTTCTACCTCAGAAGGCGAAGAACGTATTTTTTCCATGACCTTTGCCAATGCAAATCAATTTGGAAACAATGCCTATATTTCACCTAATTCCGAACTCCAAGATGCTCTCTTCGAAGTAGTTAAAATAAAACCTATTCATTTTTTCGAAAAATTGGAACTTGGAATTAGACTATTTTCCAAAGGAATACATAAGCACCCAAAAAGCTTAATTCACAGCACCAATTCATTCAGCTGCAACGCTGAAATAGGCATTCCCTACCACATTGACGGCGAATCCAAAATTCTTGAATTTTCTAGGATCGAAATTGAAATTTTTGCAAAATATCTTAAAATTATAAATTAATTTAAATTTTAAGATATTTTTCATAATTCATTGATAAACAATAAGTTAACTTCATATTTAATGGCAATCGGAATTTTAAAATCAAAAAAAATACGTTTTTTATTCAAAAAAAAATAGAATTTATTTATTTGATTTTTTCAAGCCAAAATGGCTTTAAACATTAGAAAAATTGAACAATTTTTAGTTCCAAATTTTATCACACTTTTTTTTCAAAAAAAAAGCTGTTTTTTATTTTTTTTCAATTTGTATCGACCCCGAATTTTACTATTTTTGTCTCCCCGCTAAATAAAACTTTTTAAGTTTTTAGTAGAACAAGCCATTATTTGAAATTTATAAAACAAACAGGTAAATTTTACCCATTTGGGCAATTTTACTCGAGGAATTAGTATCTAAAATTTTGTATGCAAACAGTAGTTCAAGAGTTGTGGAATAAGTGCCTGAGAATCATCCGAGAGGATATCTCTGAGCAAAATTTCACGACGTGGTTTGCTCCGATTGTTCCGATTAAATTCCATAATGATACGCTTACCATTCAAGTTCCGTCGCAATTCTTTTATGAATGGCTGGAAGAAAATTATGTGTCGGTTTTCCGGAAGGCAATTGATCAGGTAATAGGAAAAAATGGGATGTTGGAATATTCCATTGTCGTTGATAAAGGGGATCGCAAAAACCCACCGATAACATTTAACCTTCCGAACAGCGCATCATCATCATCTAATGCGATTGCACAACATGTAATCCAACGAAATCCCTTCCAATTTAAGGATTTAGATTCATTGGAATTAGATTCATATTTAATCCCAAAATACACCTTTGATAAATTCATTGAAGGCGATTGCAATCGATTAGGTAGAGCAGCTGGATTGGCCGTTGCCAATAAGCCTGGTTTAACCTCATTTAACCCACTTATGATTTATGGAGGCGTAGGATTGGGTAAAACGCACTTAATTCAGGCCATTGGGAACCAAATAAAGAATCAATTTCCAGAAAAATTTGTTCTCTACGTTTCGACAGAAAAATTTACGAATCAATTTGTCAATGCGATTCGAAATAATTCCATCGAAACATTTACCAATTTTTATTTACAAGTGGATGTCCTCATCATCGATGATGTCCAATTTTTATCCGGAAAAGAAAAGACGCAAGAAACCTTCTTTAATATTTTCAATCACCTGCATCAATCGGGCAAACAAATTATTTTGTCTTCAGACCGCGCGCCACGGGATTTGGCAGGCATGGAAGATCGGCTCCTGAGTCGGTTTAAGTGGGGATTAACTGCGGATCTTCAACAACCTGATTTCGAAACACGAATCGCCATTATCCAAAAGAAATTGCAAGACGATGGTATCCACATTAATATAGATGTGCTAGAATATTTAGCCCATTCCATTCAAACCAATGTTCGTGAATTAGAGGGTGTCATTATTTCCCTGATGGCTCAGGCCTCTTTGACTCGCAAAGAAATCGATTTAGAATTAGCTAAATCAACTTTAAAGAGCATAGTCAACGACCAAGAAAAAGAATTAAGCGTCGATAATATTCTAGATGTCGTGACCCATCATTTTGATGTAAACCTAGAAACGCTACAAGGAAAATGCCGTAAAAAGGAAAATGTTTTCCCAAGGCAAGTTGCCATGTATATGTTAAAAGAATTAACAAATCTACCTTTAAAATCCATCGGATACCATTTTGGAGGTAGAGACCACAGTACCGTGATCCACGCCGTTCAAAGTATCTCAGAGGCGATGGTAATTGATAAAACAGTCGAGAAAACGGTACGAAAATTATTTAATCGTTTCAATATCGCACAAAACTAAAAAAGAGGCTTTCGCCTCTTTTTTAGTTCATTATAAGTTCAATTAGCTCATGGAATGACTATTCTTGTACCTCTTTATCCAATAACACATCATCGTTTCCCTTCACCTTTTCTTTGATTTTAGCCTCTAGTTCATCCATCAACTCTGGATTATCCTTAATCAAGTCTTTCACAGCATCTCTTCCTTGACCCAAACGATTTCCATTATAGGAGAACCATGATCCTGATTTATCAATTACGCCTAAATCGACGCCTAAATCCAAGACCTCTCCAGCCTTTGAAATTCCTTCCCCATACATAATATCAAATTCGACCACCTTAAACGGAGGGGCTAATTTATTTTTAACGACCTTCACCCGTGTACGATTTCCCGTAATTGAATCTGCACTTTCTTTAATTTGACCAGCCCGACGAATATCCAAGCGCACCGAAGCATAAAACTTTAAGGCATTACCCCCAGTCGTAGTCTCTGGCGAACCGAACATTACGCCAATCTTATCCCGCAATTGGTTGATGAAAATACAGCAACATCCCGTTTTATTTATCGTTCCCGTCAACTTCCGTAGTGCTTGAGACATTAAACGCGCCTGTAATCCCATTTTAGAATCTCCCATCTCACCTTCAATCTCCGCCTTTGGAACCAATGCAGCCACTGAGTCAATTACAATAATGTCAATCGCCCCAGAACTAATTAAATGTTCTGCAATCTCCAATGCCTGTTCTCCATTATCTGGCTGTGAAATCAATAAATTTTCTGTATCAATCCCTAATTTCTCCGCATAGGCACGATCAAAAGCATGTTCCGCATCCACAAATGCTGCCAAACCTCCCGCCTTCTGTGCTTCAGCAATACAATGCAACGTCAACGTCGTTTTACCCGAAGATTCTGGACCATAAATTTCAACGACACGCCCACGTGGCACCCCACCTATCCCCAAAGCTAAATCTAATCCCAAAGAACCTGTCGAAATCACGGGGACGTCCATCACCTTACTATCCGATAAGCGCATCACCGTTCCTTTTCCATAGGCCTTGTCCAACTTCTCTAATGTAGTTTGAAGAGCCTTTAATTTTTCAGCAGCTAAGCCTGTTGCATCGCCCGATTGTTTTGCCATGATTTATTTATTGATAAATTTGAGTGTTTCTTATTGAAAAATCCACTTACCTTGTAAGCCTAAACAAAAATAGGAAATACGCCGTAATAATTAAGCAATTTTCCGGATAAACTAATTGGATAAATAGGATCAATTTTAAAAAACATTTCCAGCGTGTCAAATTGCAAATTTCTAAAATCCATATTCTTCCTTTTTATCAATTTATTGATCATATCTTTTCCTAATCTAGGTCAAGATTCCTCTTCATTAATCGGACACGAACAATTGCAATACCGTATACATTTAGGCTTCATCAATGCCGCACAGGCTACGATTAAAAGCTCCCCACAAACCATTCCAATGGGAAATAAAGCGACACGCAAAATCGAAATCGAAGGAAAAACGGTGGGGCTTTTGGATGTCATAAGCCCTGTCGTTGATTATTGGTCTTCCTATTTAGATATTCACTCGCGTATTCCTTTAAAAACCGAAATGAAAAAAAAAGAAGGCCGGTACCGAAAGGAAGAAACAGTGCTTTATGACCAAGAAAAAGGAATTGCAAAAATCACTTCCCCACAAAATACACCTGTTGAAAAAAATATGTCCATCACCAAAGGGATGTTAGACATTATTGGCGGCTATTATTTTTTAAGGGATAAAAATCTCTCCGACATGAAACCTGGCCAGAAATTAAGCGCAAAGGTCTTGATGGATGGTACTATTTTTGAGCTTTGGTTTATTGTGAAAGGTTTTGAAACTGTTGAAAGTAAGTTTGGCACAAAAAAATGCATCCGAACTTCCTTGGTATTACCCAAAAACAATTTCTTTGAAGATAAGGACGCAATCCGACTTTGGATTAGTCAGGATTCCCATCAAATCCCATTTAAAATGGAAGTAAGCCTTAAAATAGGTTTTTTGACCATCGATTTAGAAGATTATAAAATCCAAGGCAAACCCATGTATGCCTTAGCTCCGTAAGGCTTTTTGGTATACTTCCACGACCCTTTTCCGAGCCATAACATGGTCCACGATGGGTTTTGGATAATTAAATTCCAAAAATTCAGGTACCCATTTCTTGACATAGATTAAATGTGGATCAAATTTTTGCATTTGTAAGGTCGGATTAAACACTCGAAAATAAGGCGCCGCATCACATCCAGAACCTGAAGCCCATTGCCAGCCCCCATTATTTGCCGCAAAATCAAAATCCAATAATTTTTCTGCAAAATAAGCCTCGCCCCAACGCCAATCAATTAATAAATGTTTGACCAAAAAACTAGCCACAACCATACGAACACGATTGTGCATAAATCCCGTTTGATTTAATTCCCGCATGCCCGCATCGACCATCGGATAACCCGTCCTCCCCTCACACCAAGCCGCAAATTCCATTTCATCATTTCGCCATTCAATCAAATCATATTCCTTTCGAAAGGCTTTCCCATCGCTAACCTGGGGAAAATGATGTAAAATAGAAAAATAAAAATCTCGCCAAATCAATTCGTTTAACCAAGTTTCAGATTTACCAATAGCTTTCAACACCAATGACCGAATCGATAGGGTACCAAAACGCAAATGAACGGATAATCGAGATGTACCCGGCAAAGCTGGAAAATCACGCTTGGCTCCATAATTTTGAATTAACTCATCCTTCACTTGATCCGTTGGAAAATCTAAACCTGCCGATTCAAAACCCAATTCAGCCAAGCTTGGCATCGAAAATTCCGCCTTCAAATAATTTTGACCAAATTCCGAACCAAATATCCTTATGGGCTCTTGAGCTAAGCGCTCCTTCCATTTCCGAGAATAGGGTGTAAAAACTGTGTAGGGAGTTCCTTGACCACTTAATAATTCTGACTTTTCAAAAACAACCTGGTCTTTAAACGATTTAAAATCGATGCCATGGTCTGAGGCCCAATTCGAAATTTTCAAATCTCGTTCCACCCCGTAGCGTTCGTAATCATGATTTGAATAAATGGCTTGAATGGAAAAAAGTCCAGAAATTTGTTCGAAAGCCTCTAATGGATTCGCATGCAAAACCATTAAATCTGACCCAAAACCTTTTAATTTATTTTTAATCATTTGTAGTGCCTGATGAATAAATTCAACCCGTGCATCTTTTTTTGAGGCCAACCTACCTAAAATAGTAGGATCAAAAATAAAAATAGGTAAAACTGGTAGGTCTCCCGCCAAGGCTTGGAATAATCCACAATTATCTTCCAAGCGCAAATCCCTCCGAAACCAAAAAATAGCGACTTTATTCATGTACAAATATAGGTTTAAATGCTAACAAAGGCGATTCGGATTTGTTTTAAAAAATTTACCTTGACAAGCCCCCTTTGAAAAGTGTATATTTGTAAAATACACATATCAAAACCCATCCGAATGAAATTATCTGAATTCAGATTTGATTTACCTCAAAGTTTAATTGCCCTTAATCCCACCGAAAACCGCGAAGATGCGCGCATGATGGTGGTGAATCGTAAAGAGAAAACCATCGAGCATAAAAAATTCACTGACATCATCGATTATTTTGGTGAAGGTGATGTGTTAGTAACCAATAACACAAAGGTTTTTCCAGCTCGTTTATACGGTAACAAAGAAAAAACAGGTGCGCAAATTGAGGTATTTTTATTACGTGAATTAAACCGTGAACATCGCTTATGGGATGTTTTGGTGGATCCTGCACGTAAAATTCGGGTTGGAAATAAATTGTATTTTGGCGAATCTGACTTAGTTGCAGAGGTAATTGATAATACGACATCAAGAGGTCGTACCATTCGGTTCTTATACGATGGCGACCATGACGCCTTAATGGCTGCCATTCATGAATTAGGTGAAACACCTCTGCCGGATGAGATTCGATTAAAACGTGCGGCTACAGAAGATGACCGTGAGCGTTTCCAAACGATTTATGCGGAACATGTGGGGGCTGTTGCGGCACCAACGGCAGGTTTACACTTTTCGAAAATCGTCATGAAGCGGATGGAATTGAATGGTGTTCAATTTTCGCCTATTACCTTGCATGTGGGATTGGGGACTTTTAGACAAGTGGACGTAGAAGATTTAACCAAACACAAAACAGATTCTGAACATTTCATGATTAATGAGGCGACTTGTAATTTTGTCAATGAAGCGATCGATAATAAAAAGAAAGTATTAGCTGTTGGAACCACTGTGATGAAAGCATTAGAATCTTCCGTTTCAGCTAGTGGCCATCTAAAGCCGATCAATAGCTGGACCGATAAATTCATCTTCCCTCCGTACGAATTCAAAATTCCTTCTGCATTATTAACAAATTTCCACCTTCCTGAATCCATTTTATTAATGATGGCCTCGGCTTTTGGGGGATATGAATTGATACAAGAAGCTTATAAACAAGCGATTAAGGAAAAATATCGCTTCTTTAGTTATGGCGATGTGATGTTAATTATTTAAACACGTTGCCTTGAAAAAATTTGCCATCATCGTCGCTGGAGGAACGGGTCAACGCATGAAAAGTGCGATTCCTAAACAATTTTTGCTCCTTCAAGGCAAACCAGTTTTGTTTCATACCATGAAACAATTCAAATCGGCAGATCAACATACGGAACTCATCGTTGTCTTGCCCAAGAATCAATTTGATTTTTGGGCATCCTTATGTTTGACCCATCCTGAAATTCATTACGAAACCCCGCATCGCCTCGTAGAAGGGGGTGAAACGCGTTTTCATTCGAGCCAACATGGTATTCAAGCGATCAAGACA
This sequence comes from Cytophagaceae bacterium, assembly GCA_947450365.1. Lineage (GTDB taxonomy): Bacteria > Bacteroidota > Bacteroidia > Cytophagales > Spirosomataceae > Aquirufa. Next base: position 11,911 of record CANFVE010000021.1, on the reverse strand, counting down.
CAGGAAAATTGCTTAGTTGCCATTCACGATGGCGTTAGACCTTTGGTTGATCCTATTCTAATCCAACAAGCATTTCACCTCGCGGAAGCGCAAAGAAATGCAATTTTAGCGGTACCTAGTAAAGATTCGATTCGAAAATGGGATGTGGAACAAGATCGTTTTGTTCAAATTCCTCGGGATGAAGTTCAACTGATTCAAACTCCTCAGGTATTTTTATTGGATGATTTAAAAAAAGCATTCCATCAGACCTATAAACCCACATTTACCGATGATGCCAGTGTGGTGGAATCCTTAGGTATCAAAATTAATTTAGTTCCTGGATCCTATAGCAACATCAAAATAACAAGTCCGGAAGATTTAATCATCGCCGAACAATATTTATCCGCCCCTAAATCAAGTTAAGCATGTGGTTAGCCATTGCCAAAGCCATTTTACGATATAAAATATTCATCCTCATTACCTTAGGAATTCTAACGGGAATATTAGGGTATACGGCAAGTAAAATCCAATTAAGTTATGAATTGGCCAAAATCCTTCCGAAATCCGATGATCGCTTTCAATTATATGAATCTTTCAAAAAGAAATATGGCGAGGATGGCGCCGTCATGGTCATTGGCCTTGAAAACAAGGACTTATTTCAAGTAAAGGAATTCGATGCTTGGAAATCGCTAACCAATGAAATTAAAAAGGAATCGGGAATCAAAAATGTACTATCAGTAGCCAATTTACCTGAGGTATATATCGATTCGATTCAGAAAAAATTCCAAACTCGGAGTATTTGGGATTCAAGTATTGCCACGAATCAGCAACGATTGGATTCCCTAAAAATTCAATTACATAGATTACCCATTTACACAAATTTCTTGTATACGGAGGATTTGAATGTGCATTTAATGATGATTACCTTGGATCAAAAGACGATAAATAATAAAAATCGGATCCAATTAGTCAAAAAAATTAAAGCCATGGGCGAATCTTATGCCCTAAAAACAGGGCATGCCGTTCATTTTTCTGGTATGCCTTTTATTCGGACGGAATATACATCCCAGGTGACGAATGAGTTAGCTTTATTCCTATTACTTGCCATTGCTGTTACATCCATCATCCTATTCTATTTTTTCAGATCGATTCAAGTCGTGTTTTTTGCCCTGATTGTGATTTTAGTTGGCATAACAGCCTCCTTAGCCACCATCGTGCTCTTTGATTTCAAAATCACCTTACTTTCGGGTTTAATTCCGCCGCTCATCGTGGTGATTGGTGTACCCAATGTGATATTCTTATTAAATAAATACCATGAAAGTTATTTAGGGGGAAATAGTAAAGAAGAATCATTAATCGAGAGTGCGTCAAAAGTAGGTAGAACCTTGTTTTTAGCAAACCTAACCACGTCGATAGGTTTTGGGGTGTTTGCTTTTACAGGATCGGGCTTATTGGTCGAATTCGGATTGGTTGCAGCTATTAATGTGATGATTACGTTTTTGGTTTCATGGATGTTGATACCTATTTTCTTTAGTTATCTCGCCACACCAAAAGCCAAGGATTTAGCCCATTTTGAATCCAAAAAAGTAAATCATTTTTTAATTCAAGTAGAGCGGTGGGTATTTACCCGCAGAAGGGTCATCTATTCTTTTGTTGTATTTTTAGTAATTGTTTCCCTGTATGGCATTAGTAAAATTCAGGCTGTTGGCTACATCGTGGATGATTTACCTCAGGACAATGCCATTTATTCCGATTTAAAATTCATCGAAAGCCATTTTAAGGGCGTTATGCCGTTTGAAATATCGATTGATGCCCATGAAAAAGGCCGTGCGTTAAGTCCGGAAATTCTGTCAAAAATCAAGCGCACTGAGAAAGTATTGGCCCAATACCCTGAATTTACGCAAGGATTATCCATTTTGACGGCTACCAAATATTTGTATCAAGTGTATCGTGGCGGAGATCCGAAATATTACACCTTACCCGGTATCAGCGAATTATCAAAATTGAACGAATTCCAATCAAGCTTACAGGGTAAAAATAATTTGTTTGCAGGATTTATCGATTTGGAAAAACGGAATACGCGGGTGAGTTTTCAAATGCAAGATGCTGGAACGGTTCGCACGCGAGAATTATACGACAGATTACAACCTCAAATCGATTCCATATTTAGGACCAATTCTGAAACTGGCGAATTAATGCCTGCTTCTAGCCCAAATAGTTTTGATGCGAAAATCACTGGAAATTCTGTGATTTATGCCTTCCAAACGGAATATTTACAAACCAATTTAATCGAAAGTACGTTGACTGCCATCGTCTTAATTTGTGCCTTAATGGCCTTGTTATTTAGAAGTTGGAAAATGGTCATTATTTCTACCCTACCCAGTTTGATTCCTCTCATCATCACGGCGGGCATTATGGGGCATTTCGGAATTGCCTTAAAACCCAGTACGATTTTGATATTTTCCATTGCCTTTGGCATATCGAGTGATGGTACGATTTATTTTCTTACCCGATACAAGGATGAATTCTTGAAAAATTCTCAGAATGTTCGAGGGGCCGTTCAAATTACAATTCAAAAAACTGGGGTTTCCATGTTTTATACCGCCATGATTTTATTTTTTGGCTTCTTTATCTTCACTGCTTCCACCTTCAAAGGAACGCAGGCGCTGGGAATTTTGGTTTCTATTACCTTGCTTATGGCCATGATTTGTAATCTGGTTTTATTGCCTGCCTTTTTGATGAGTTTAAATAAAAAGGAAATCAACGAATTATTGGAGGATTAAGCATGCAACAAAAAGAATCCATTTATACAATTGCTTTCTGGTTGCTTTGCCTTAGTAATTTTCTCTTTTCTGCCAGTTTCTCCATGATCATACCGGAATTACCGGATTATTTGGCGAGTATGGGCGGAAGGGAATACATCGGTTACACCATCGCCTTGTTTACCTTAACGGCAGGCTTAAGTCGGCCATTTTCGGGAAAATTAACGGACCGTATTGGTCGGGTTCCTGTTATGGCATTTGGATCCTTAGTTTGTTTCGTTTGTGGGGGACTTTACCCACTTATTCATACGTTTCAGGGTTTTCTTTTCCTTCGCTTTCTACATGGTATGTCGACAGGTACAAAACCCACGGCCACCGCAGCCTATGTGGCCGATATTATTCCAGAAACGCGTCGAGGAGAGGCACAAGGGGCTTTAGGTATTTTTACGGCCACTGGCATGTCGATTGGTCCAGCCATCGGCAGTTATTTAGCCACTGAAATTGGATTAAATGAAATGTTTTGGATTTCGTCCTTATTCGCCTTGTTTTCCATTTTAATCTTAATGCGCTTAAAAGAAACATTGCCCAAAACGATGAAAAGTCCATTTACTTTGGTTTTATTTAAAATCGGTTGGGACGATGTGTTTGAACCTAAAATTTTACCCGTTTTTTGGATAATGCTGATGGTTTCTTTTTCGTCCGGAGTCGTGGTGACGCTATTGCCGGATATATCTAAAATGATTGGTTGGCATAACAAAGGTCTCTATTTCACGATTTACACGGTTTCTTCGATTGTAGTTCGCATATTTTTTTCCAAAAGTTCAGATCGCCATGGACGTATTCCTGTTTTATTGATTTCTGGATTATTTTTAATTGGCGCGATGTTTATTATGGTCATCGAATTAAATAGCTTTACCGTTATTACATCCGCAATTTTATTCGGAATTGCTTGGGGATTTAATACCCCAACCTTGGCAGCTTGGACCAATGATTTAGGATCAGCCACACATATGGGTCGGGCGATGGCAACCATGTACATAGCGCTCGAGGCTGGAATCGGATTAGGGGCTTTAGTTGCGGGAATGTTTTATAAAGGTTTAGCCTCGCAAATCGTATTTCCCTTTTTGTTAGCAGGGCTATTTGCTGTTATTTCCTTTTTTCTTTTGTTATCTTACCGACAAAATTGGTTAAAACATGAAATTTGAGGACTATTTACAAGCTAAAAAAATAAATCCGCCGGCCTTTCAAACAGGAAACCCGCAGCAGTTTAGTCTATGGCAACTAGCATTTTCGCAGATGCATCCCGATAGTTTTACCGAACAATTCAAGTTCCAAATCAATCAAACCCGACGATTGTATCCCATTCCCGCAAACGTTTAACTTGATAATTTTTTATAATTTAATCGTAAAAACATATAACATTTTAAATATTACTTGCAAAAGAATCGTTGAAATGTGCAAATGAAGGAAATTTGCAATCAGAAATTTAAACTCATTATCATGCAAGCAGGCGACTTAGAACAATTATTCCCAAAAGCCGGGGAAATTCCAAAAGAGTATGATTTATTAGAACCGATTGAGCAAAGAGAATATTTGGTCAATGGAGAAATGCGGCCTTGGGCTGGAAAAACACAGGATGTTTGGTCGCCTATTTATGTAAAAACCGCTAAAGGATTTGAGCAAAAACGGATTGGATCCTATCCTATTACGGATGCGACAGATGCCATGGAAGTGCTATATGCGGGTGTGAAGGCATATTCGAATGGTCGGGGCGAATGGCCCTCCATGACAGTAAGTAAGCGGATTGAATGTGTGGAAAAATTCACACAAAAAATGATTCAAAAGCGTGAAGAGGTTGTCAAATTATTGATGTGGGAAATCGGAAAATCATTAGGCGATTCCCAAAAAGAGTTTGATCGAACCGTTCAATATATTTATGATACGATTGGGGCTTTAAAAGATATCGATCGGAATTCATCGACTTTCTTAATTGAAGACGGCATTATAGGACAAGTTCGTCGCTCGCCCTTGGGCGTAGTTTTATGTATGGGACCATTTAATTACCCATTGAATGAGACATTTACCACGCTGATTCCGGCATTAATTATGGGAAATATCGTGTTATTCAAACCCCCAAAACACGGTACCTTATTGCATTACCCACTTTTAGAAGCGTTTAAAGATAGTTTCCCTCCGGGCGTCATTAATACGTTATATGGCCGTGGAAATTCGATTATCCCTCAATTAATCGAATCGGGTAAAATCGACGTTTTAACCTTAATTGGTTCTTCCAAAGTGGCGGACAAATTGAAGAAAATGCATCCAAAAGTAAATCGTCTTCGTGCGATTTTAGGTTTAGATGCCAAGAATGCGGCGATTATAACGGAAAGTGCGCAATTGGATAATGCGATCAACGAATGTTTATTAGGTTCATTATCCTTTAATGGCCAGCGGTGTACTGCGATTAAAATCATTTTTGTTCATGCCTCTTTGGCAGATGCGTTTAATAAAGGTTTAGCTGAAAAGATTGAAGGCCTAAAAGTAGGAATGATGTGGGAACCTGGCGTTCAAATTACCCCTTTGCCAGAACCGAATAAGCCAGCCTATTTGAAAGAATTAATCGAAGACGCTAAATTACACGGCGCTAAGATTATGAATCCTCACGGAGGAGAGAATTTCAAATCGATCTTCTTCCCTGCCCTTTTGTATCCTGTTACGAGTAAAATGAAGGTATGGCATGAGGAACAATTCGGTCCAGTCGTTCCAGTCGTTCCATTTGAAGACTTGAATACTCCGATTGATTATATTCATGAGTCGTCCCATGGTCAACAAGTGGCGATTTTCGGAACCGATGCCAATCAAATTTCAGAATTAATCGATGCCACCGTAAATCAGGTTTCCCGTGTCAATATAAATGCACAATGCCAACGAGGACCAGATTCATTCCCATTCACAGGCCGGAAAGACTCGGCGGAAGGAACATTGTCTGTAACAGCCGCATTGCGTTCATTCTCGATCCGTACGGTTGTGGCGACCAAGGCGAACCAGTTGAACAAAGACATCGTGAATCAAATCGTGGAAAATCAACAATCGAATTTCTTATCAACTCGATTCATTTTGTAATCCTAGAACCAATTCCAATCAACAAAGGAGGCCTAACAGCCTCCTTTGTTGATATAAGTCAAATATGTTTAAACCTAAGGGATCTGAATTCTTCCAGATTTGGAATCTATACTTCCACCATATGCTTGGTTTATAAGGCAGCGCGTTGGGCTTTCACCCCAGCATCCGTAATAAATTCATCATAGGTCATTAATTTATCCAAATGAGATTTAGACCCTAATTCGATGACACGATTAGCCACGGTATTGGTTAATTGATGATCATGGCACGTAAACAAAATCGTACCCGTAAATTCAATCATCCCATTATTTAAAGCCGTGATAGATTCTAAGTCCAAGTGATTCGTAGGTTCATCAAAAATCAGGACATTCGCTCCCGAAAGCATCATCCGTGAAAACATACAGCGTTGTTTTTCCCCTCCCGAAATAACCGTCGATTTTTTCAATGCCTCATCTCCCGAAAATAACATTCGACCTAAGAAACCTCGAATAAAACTTTCATCCTTTTCCACCGAGTATTGCCGTAACCAATCCACTAAATTCAACGAATCATCCTTGAAATAACTCGCATTATCATTCGGTAAATAGGTTTGTGTTGTCGTTACCCCCCATTTAAATTCGCCAGATTTTTGTTTGCTTACACCGGAAAGAATATCAAACAAGGCGGTCATGGCTAATGAATCCTTCGCCAAAAATGCAACTTTATCTCCTTTATTGATGGTAAACGAAAGATTCGTGAATAATGGCGTACCGTCATCTGTGGTGGCTGACAGGTTTTCTACACTTAATAGTTGATCTCCTGCCTCTCGCTCTGGCTTAAAATTAATGAATGGATATTTCCGTGAAGAAGGCTTAATGTCATCCACTTGTAATTTATCCAACATTTTTTGACGCGAGGTAGCTTGTTTTGACTTGGCCACATTGGCAGAGAATCGACGAATAAATTCTTCCAATTCTTTGCGTTTTTCTTCGGTCTTTTTGTTTTGATCTGAGCGTTGACGCGTCGCTAATTGAGACGATTCATACCAAAACGTATATGTACCTCCGTACAATTGAATTTTTCCAAAATCTAAATCTGCAATGTGCGTACACACATTATCCAAGAAGTGACGATCATGGGAAACAACAATCACCGTATTTTTAAAATTCATCAAATAACCTTCCAACCAAAGGATGGAATCGATATCCAAGTTATTCGTAGGCTCATCTAACAATAAAATATCAGGATTGCCAAAAAGTGCTTGGGCCAATAATACCTTAACCTTGTCAGAACCATTTAAATCCTTCAATAATTGAAAATGCAAATCCTCTTTAATCCCCAACCCACTCAAAAGCGATCCAGCTTCGGATTCGGCTTCCCATCCATTTAATTCGGCAAATTCTGCCTCTAAATCCGCCGCCTTATTTCCATCCTCCTCTGTAAAATCCTCTTTCATGTAGATGGCATCTTTTTCTAACATGATGTCATACAGGCGCTTATTCCCCATGATGACAGTTTGGAGGACTTGGGTATCTTCAAATTCAAAGTGATTTTGCTTTAAAATCGACATCCGTTCTCCGGGATTCATGCTCACGCTGCCCGTTTGAGACTCTAGTTCTCCTGATAATATTTTCAGAAAAGTGGACTTTCCCGCCCCATTGGCACCAATTAAACCATAACAATTTCCCTCGGTAAACTTGATGTTTACTTCTTCAAACAATACTCTTTTCCCAAAACGAAGGGAGACATTGGATACCTGCAACATAGTAATCTTGATTAAATAAGGCGCAAAATTACTTAATTATGATTCCATTCCCATATTTTTTTTGCAATTTCGGGCATCGAGTAACTAATAATTCCCATGGCCCCACATGATATCATCGAACATTCGAATGCCTTACCTATTCAAGTAAGTGAGGCGGGAATCGTTTTGTTGGATGAACAACATGCTACATCAGCATTCTTAGCCTGGGGATCTTCAGCAAAAGCTGAATCGCTTTTTTGGGAAAAAAATCAAATTAAAAAAGCACATATCAAAAACATACAGGCTGAAATTATCCATGCTTTGTTTTTGTTACTGCCTTCAGAATATGATGTTCCTACGTACAGAATTGGATTTTTGGAGAAGGCCTTGGGAGAACATGCTATGATGGGTCAAGAGGTACATGAACAGGCAATCGGTTATTTAAAGTCCTCATTGGTATTTTTGGTTAGCAGTCAATGGAAGGATTACCTGGCCATTCAATTCCCCTTAGCCTCGATCCAATATCAACACGTCATGGGGACTTTACTTGAAAAAAATAATGCTCAAAAGTCCTACCAATTATCGATTCAATTGTTTAAAAATCAGGCTTTTGTCGTGCTTTATAAGGATTATACCTTGCAACTAAACAATGTGTTTGAGTATCAATCGGGCATTGAGTTAGCCTTTTATTTACATTCCATTCGGGAGGCATTTGATTTCCCTTGGGATACCAAAAAAATACAGGTTTCTGGACCTGAGGCAAGCAATGAAAAATTGCTCGCCGAATTACAGGAATACCATATCTCCTTACACCCATGAACAGCCCAAAAATTGCATTTTTCCCAGGATCTTTTGATCCATTTACTAAAGGCCATGAGGATATTGTCCTACGGGCATTGGCCTTATTTGATGAAGTTATCATCGGAATAGGACAAAATTCAAGTAAGGCTCGGTATTTCGACTTAGAGAAAATCAAAGGTTGCATTGAAGATACCTTTCAAGGAAAACCCGTCCGAGTGGTTAGTTACCAGGATTTAACAGCAAATGTCGCCAAAGAAGTGGGGGCGAAATTTATCATTCGGGGTTTACGAAACACCACCGATTTTGAGTATGAAAATTCGATATCTCAAGTGAATCGCCACATTAATCCTGCCTTAGAAACGGTATTTTTAATTACATCTCCGCATTTGGCTCCGATTAGTTCTACGATTATTCGAGATTTACATCGCTATGGTAGTTCGATCGATCAGTATTTACCTTATGCCTTAGAGGGTATTTAATGAACGCTTAGAAAAATTTAATCGGATTATTTTAGGCCTTCAAAGGGACTTGAAGCATGGAAAACCGCTGAATCACGTAGCGGATGGAACTATAGGTATCGGTTATGGCATTTTTACCCATTTGCGTTTTGGTTAACCATTCCACCTTTTCGATATTTTCCTCCGTTTGTGCAATGAGTTTTCCTTTTTGATTGGTAGTCATCATGTACCATTTTGTCCGCTTTAAAACACGTTGGTTCTTGTGCGTATAGGTATGGTAGGTGGTACATAATTTAGCTTGCAAATGGGCCTTAACATTACATTCCTCCTCTACTTCGCGCACAGCGGCCGATTTAAAGGATTCATTTTTTTCTAATTTGCCCTTGGGTAAATCCCACTTCCCAAGTCGGTAAATCCACAAAAAATACCCTTCTGTATTCTGAACTAGGCCTCCGGCTGCTTCAACTAATGAATAAAGACTAATAATCTTTTGTTTAAATGCCTTTTTATTGTCTACGATAATGTACAAGGAATGAAAATCTGTCACATTCTTTTTGTGAAGATCTTCAATAATCTTCGCCATATGATCCAAAGTCAAATTTAATAAACAGGTATGTCCCTTAAATTCCTTGATTTTAACAGGATTTAAACGAGCATCGATAATCACATCAAAATCCTCCAGATGGGACAATTGATCCTTTTTCTTTTGGTTTGTAATGCGAATGGGACGATCGTTTATAAAAATTATCATGCGGCGAAAATTCTCAATTAATTTTGGCAAAATTAGAATTAAATAATGAAAGATAATCTGAATAAAGTAAATTTGTCAGATATATCTTGAAACAATACTTATGGAGAATTTAACAATACAACAGGAAGTAGCCCAACATCTTTTAAGCATCAAAGCGATACAATTACGCCCCGATCAACCATTTACTTGGGCTTCTGGCTGGAATTCTCCCATTTATTGCGACAATCGAATCTCACTTTCCTTTCCTGAAGTCCGCACACATATTAAAAACAACCTTTCTGCTGCCGTGAAGGCCTATTTTAGTGATGTCGATATTATTGCCGGAGTGGCTACAGCGGGTATTGCCCAAGGAGCGCTTGTGGCAGATTTTTTAGATTTACCTTTTTGCTATGTCCGCCCAGAACCAAAAAAACACGGCATGGGAAATCAAATTGAGGGTAAAATTGAGGCTGGTCAAAAAGTTGTGCTCATCGAAGATTTAATCTCTACTGGCGGCAGTTCCCTCAAAGCGGCAGAAGCATTGGTTCAATCAGGTGCGACAGTGATGGGAATGGTTGCCATTTTCACCTATGGATTCGAAATTTCAGTTCAAAATTTCAAAGCAGCGGGAATTCCTTTTTATTCATTAAGTAACTACGATGTACTCATCGATGAGGCAGTAAAACTTAATTACGTATCAGATTCTCAATTAGTTACATTGCAAGATTGGAGAAGTAATCCAAGCGAATGGCGCAAATAATTATTTTAATGAATATCTGTGTCCTGGCATCGATTTAATCATCCCTTGGAATTCTAGATTTAAGACAAGTACAGCTAATTCACTCATGGTTTTTTGCAGTTTCCAGGCCAATTCATCCAAGGGCAACTCTCCTTTTTGATGTAATAAAGCCAGCAAAGCGGATTCTTCGCCTGTAAATCGATCCCAATTCAACCGTTTATTTCGATGAATGGAATCACCCGAATTCCAATTTAATTCTTCACAGAGGTGTTGCCAATTCGTGAAAATGGATGCTTGGTGTTTCTTTATCAACAAATTACAGCCTTCAGAAAATATCTTTTCTAAATTACCCGGAACAGCAAAAACTTCCCGATGATAATTATTCGCATAATCTGCTGTAATTAATGCCCCACCTCTTTCAGCAGCTTCGACAACAATCGTAGCATCTGACATTCCTGCAATAATGCGGTTTCTTAAGGGGAAAAAGCGGGCATCCGGTTTTTGATGCAAGGGATGTTCGGAAAGAATTCCTCCGTGTTGGCGTATTTTATCAACGAATTTACGGTGCTTTGGCGGGTAAATCCATTGAAATCCACCCGCCAGCACAGCGATATTAGGTACCTGGTATTCGTGGCAATTTTGATGCATACAAATATCAATCCCATAAGCGAGCCCAGAAACAAATAAAACCTGATGTGGTGCAGCATCCCTTACAATCGACTTACAAACTTGTTTCCCATATTCGGTGGCCTTTCGCGTTCCCACGACTGCCAAGATTTGCTCCGAATTTAAATCCACGGAACCTTGCCAATATAAGACAAGTGGCGCGTCATAAATCTGTTTTAAGCGTTCTGGAAACTCAGCGTCCGTATAAAAGAACACTTGAATGCCTTCTTTTTGACAGGCTAGCCATATTTTTTCGGCATCCTTTAATATCCCTGAAGCATGTACGGCTTGAGATAACACGGGACCGATGTGAGGTATTCGTTGGAGTGTAGAATTAGAGGAATGAAAAATTTGCCGGGCAGAACCCAAATGAGCCATTAAGCGGCGTGCATTGACGACCCCAATTTGAGGAAGAATCGAAAGGGCGATTTGATATATTTTTTCTTCGGACTGACTTTCCATGGCATTTGAATTTCATGCCAATCTAGTCGAAAATTACGCTATTTCATCGTTCAGCGCTTGTAATCCTTTGCGAATATCAAGTAGTTGATTAATTACCGTTTGATGCGGATTTTTTTCGCTTCCCCGGCTATTTAATGCTAATTTTGCTCCTTCAAGTGTCATTCCTTTGGTATCGATTAAATCCACTAAGGTTCGGATTTTTTCGATATCCACAGGGGTATATTTTCGTGCACCGGTGGAAAGACGTTTGGGAAGTAAATGTGGAAATTGGGTTTCCCAGTAGCGCAATTTGGATGGATTGATCTTAAAAATCGCAGCAACTTCAGAAATAGAATAATATTGTTTTTCGTATTCCACGGATTGAAATTAAGAATTCGGATAAAAAAACTAATTTTGTAATTCGTTTGATCAAAAATAATCAAGTTCACTCGAATTTACCCATTAAATTACAAAATAAACCGCAATGAC
>CANFVE010000020.1 GCA_947450365.1 Cytophagaceae bacterium | reverse complement strand
TGGGAACTCGGAATCGTATCAAAATAAGCAATCATAGAATCTAGCATGGCACGAAGGTATTGAATTTTAAACCTATTTATTATTCGAAAATAACTATTTTTGTGCATGAAAAAACAAATTATCTGTTTATTGATCGCTTGTTTTGCTTCCGCCTCCCTTGAAGCCCAAACAATTGCCAGCCTCAGCTCGCCAAACAAGCTCATCGAAGTCAAGCTCATCCAAAGCCCAGAAAAACAGATCCAATACCAAGTTTTCCATAAATCCAAAGAGGCCATCGCCCCCTCGACCCTCGGTTTTACCTTAAAAAAACCACTGGCCGAGCTCCGGAAATTCACCGTCATTCGCATCGATTCCTCCACGTTTGACGAAACCTGGTCACCCCTCCTCGGAGAAGTAAAAGACATCCGAAATCAATACTCCGCCCTCAGGATAGAGCTTAAGGACGCCGGAAATTCAGGTATCAACTTGCAAATCCAATTCCGTATCTACGACGACGGCATCGGTTTTCGATATACATTTCCGAAACAGGATAACCTAAATCACTTCATCGTCGACAACGAATTTTCCTCCTTCAAAATGACCGGTGACCACACCGCCTTTTGGATTCCGGGGGATTATGATACCAACGAATACACCTACAACAAATCTAAACTCAGCGAAATCGACGCCAGCGCCGCCGCCGCCAAAGAAAAAGACATCGCCCTTACCTCCCCCATCGGGAAAAATTTCGTCCAAAGCCCCCTCATGCTCAAATCTTCCGAAGGTTTGTACATCAATGTCCACGAAGCAGCTTTGCTAAATTACCCCGTCATGCATTTGCAAGTGAATGGAAATACACTCACGAGCCAGTTGACCCCCGACGCCGTGGGCAACAAAGCCTATTTACAAAGCCCTTTTTCCACGCCTTGGCGAACCCTGATCATTGCCGACAAAGCCGAGCAAATCCTCGCCTCCAAACTGATTTTGAACCTCAACGAGCCCTCTAAAATCAAAGATTCTACCTGGATTAAAGGTCAAAAATTTGTAGGTATGTGGTGGGAAATGCATGTCGGGAAGGCCAATTGGCCCCTGGCCGGTGGAAAACACGGAGCAAACACCACGAACGTAAAACGCTACATTGATTTTGCGGCCCAACATGGCTTCGACGGGGTCCTCGTCGAAGGATGGAACCAAGGCTGGGAAGACTGGTTCGGCAATTGGAAAGAAAATGTCTTCGATTTCACCAGTCCTTATCCCGACTACGACATCGATTCCCTCTCCAAATACGCTCAATCCAAAGGCCTCCGCCTCATCATGCACCACGAAACCTCCGGTTCCGTCACCAATTACGAACGCCGCATGGATGCCGCATATACATATATGATTGCCAAAGGGATCAATACCGTCAAAACAGGTTACGTAGGCCGTATTATCCCCCGTGGCGAACACCATGATTCCCAATGGATGATCCAACACTACCAGCGCGTCGCCGAAAAAGCTTCCGAATACAAACTCATGGTCGATTCTCACGAATCCTCCCACCCGACGGGCTTGCAGCGGACCTATCCCAACTGGCTCGCCTCCGAAGCCGCCCGCGGTTCTGAATTCAACAACGCCCCCACCCTCGGAATCGTCCCGAATCACACGACCATTTTGCCCTTCACCCGGCTCATCGGTGGACCTATGGACTATACGCCTGGCCTTTTTCACATGTCCCTAAATCAGTTTGATACGACGCGAACCCAAAAAGTCCGCTCAACCCTGGCGAAACAATTGGCCCTCTACGTGACCATTTACAGCCCTTTGCAAATGGCCGCGGATCTGCCCGAAAATTACGAGCAACATTTGGATGCTTTTCAGTTTATTAAGGACGTTCCGGTCAATTGGGACGACACCAAAATCATCTCCGCCGAACCCGGCGAATACATCACCATCGCCCGAAAAGCCAAAGGGAAAGACGCCTGGTTCATTGGTTCCATCACCAACGAAAATGCACGAAACATCTCCTTCGGGCTCGATTTCTTAGACCCCGACAAAACCTACGAAGCCATCGTGTACCGAGATGCAGATAATGCAGATTTTGAAAAAAATCCAGAGGCCTACATGATCGAAAAACGCTTGGTGACACGCGTATCAAACATGACCTATCGGCTCCAACGGGGAGGAGGTTGCGCCGTCAGCCTGAAAAAAATCAATTAATCTTTCACACAGCGAAAACCCGTGTGCTGTAATCCCGAATCCGGACTGGATTTCATTCGCGCCGCGACCCGATAACTCGCGCAATACGCATCATTGCACAAAAAAGATCCTCCGCGCATCACCTTTTTCGGGATGCCCGGTTCGTCGGGATCATAACTGTCTTTGGGACCTTTGGGAGAAATACTTAAGCGACCTTTCAACTGCCGATAGTAATCATGCCGATAATTATCCGAACACCATTCCCACACATTCCCCGCCATATCATATAACCCATACCCATTGGCTTCATAGGTTTTGGCCGGTGCGGTCGTAAAGCGAAAGCCATCTTTGGCATCATCCCGATACGGAAAATCGCCTTGCCAGGTATTTGCCTTCATGGGACCTTGATCCACCGACTCCGCCCCCCAAGGAAATTCCATATTTTTCAAAGCACCGCGAGAGGCCCATTCCCATTCCGCCTCCGTCGGCAAACGCTTCCCCGCCCAGCGCGCATAGGCCTGCGCATCGTCCCAAGAAACCTGCACGACCGGATGATTTTCTTTTCCTTCAATACTCGATTGCGGACCTGAAGGATGCCGCCAATCAGCTCCGGCTTTGAATTGCCACCATTGACTATAGTCATTTAGATTTACAGGGCCGGTCGTCGGGACAAAAACCAGCGAACTGGCCGCCAAAAGTGAATCCGCCGGTTTCGGCGTTCCAAGGGGCACCTGTTTTTTCATCTCTTCCCAGTCGATCGCCTTTTCAGCCGTCGTCACATAGCCCGTGGCCTTGACAAATGCCGCAAATTGTGCATTCGTCACCTCCGTTTCATCCATCCAAAAACCCTTGACCTGAACCTGATGCACAGGATATTCATCCGCCCGACCTTCTTTGCTATGCGATCCCATCCCAAAAAATCCCCCAGGAATTCGGACCATGCCGGCGATATTGGTTTTGGGAGAAGATACAGATGGCGTATTTTTAGCCAATATAATTCCCCTTTTACTAGGAACCGGGACATGACAAACGGTGATTTTTTTGCTTTGCGCGATCAACGCAAGCGGAAAACAAAGCAAGAAAAATATTCGTGTCCAATACATTTTACGAATTTAAATTAATTTTTGAACAAATAAGCCTAATTTAAACCACGAAAAAATCGAGTCCCTTTTCCCATGACAGAGCCAGCCTTCCCATATCGCATATTTCCCTTAGGAGACGCGGCTTTTTCGATCGAATTTCAACAGGCATCGCTCCTGGAAGCTAATGAGCAGGTGCATTTTTTTCAAGCCTATTTTAGCCAACACCCCATTCCCTTCATTCGATCCCTCGTTCCCGCCTATCGAACACTTAGCTTTCATGTGGACTTAAAGGCTTTGGTTTTGTCCAATTGCTGCCTATCCGATGTCATCCAGCATGTGCAGCAGGTAGTCGTCAAACCGCAGAGCACATCCCCGGCCGATGGGAAAATACACCGCATTCCCGTTCGCTACGATTTCGATGTCGCGCCGGATTTAGCCTGGGCACTTACGCAAACTGGGCTTTCACTTGCTGAGTTTATTTTCCTACATACCAAACCCCTTTATCGCGTATTTATGCTCGGGTTTTTACCAGGTTTTGGCTATTTGGGGGAGGTGGATTCTCGGATCCACTTGCCCAGAAAGCCCAGTCCGCAAGCCGTTAAAGCCGGACATGTGGGCATCGCCGGGAATCAAACGGGGGTTTACCCGGGAGATTCGCCGGGCGGTTGGCAGCTCATCGGCCACACCGATTTTCCATTCATACATCACGGAATCCCTGTCCTTCGCGCCGGAGATTCGGTCCAATTTTACGCCGCCGAATCATGATCATCCCCTACCAAATCCTCCAAGCGGGCTTGCTCGATTCCCACACGGAAAAACCCATGGATAGCTTTTCATGTTCACTGGCCAATGCAGTACTTGGAAGTCCTTTGGACCAAACTTGTTTGGAAATGCACTTCCCGGCCGCGAAAATCGAATGGGAATCAGATCGCCTTTTTTGCCTAAGTGGGGCGGATTTCACAGCCCGACTAAATGATCTGTCCATCCCCCTTCACCGACCTATTTGGGCCCCCAAAGGCTCCATCTTAAGCTTTCAGGCACCGGTGAAAGGTGCGCGCGCCTATTTGGCAACGGCCGAAAGTCCTTTTTCAATCCAAGAAGCACGCATCTTACCGTGGTCGGCAAACATCGCCTGGGAAAAATCACCCTGCCCCCTCATCCATGTAGTGCCCGGTCGGGATTGGGAACGATTGACTTCGCGGGCACAGCAACAATTTTTTAGCCAAATTCATCTCCTTTCCCATGAAGCGAATCGCATGGGTTTTCGACTCGACCACCCAGCACTTGAGACCCGAACGAACGAAGATATATTGTCCACCGCGGCGAGTTTTGGGACTGTACAGCTTACGCATTGGGGAAAATTGATCATTTTAATGGCCGACCACCAATTGACCGGCGGCTACCCCATGATCGCCCATGTGATCTCAGCTGATTTGCCTAAATTGGCCCAAAAAAGACCCGGAGAACCCATTCAATTTAATCTTTGCGACCAAGACACGGCGGAAAATTTATGGAAAGCCCAGCAAAATCATTTACAACAAATCCGATCCGCCAGTTTGCTTAAATTAAGAAGCTATGCGAATTGACCTCAATTGCGACATGGGCGAAGGCATGCCCAACGACGCGGCCTTAATGCCCTTTATTTCATCGGCCAACATCGCCTGTGGTTTCCACGCCGGCGACGAACACACCATGGAAACGACCGTGAAATTATGCAAGGATTTCGGTGTTCGCATCGGAGCACATCCCTCCTTTCCAGATCGGGTGAATTTTGGAAGAACCCTGATGGAAATGAGTCCTGAGGAAATTTACAAAATCGTCCGCGTGCAAATTCAAGCCCTCGACAAACATGCCTCCGTACAAGGAGAAAAAATCCATCATGTAAAACCCCATGGCGCCTTATATAATGCCTCCGCGAAAGACCCCGCCATCGCAAAGGCCATCGCCCAAGCGGTATTTGATGAAGACCCAAATATGCTGCTGCTCGGTCTCAGTGGTTCCTATTCCTTAGCCGCCGCGGAAGCCCTGGGATTAAAAACAGCTCATGAGGTTTTTGGGGATCGGGCCTATCAAGCGGATGGATCTCTCGTTCCGAGAAACCAAGCCCACGCGTGTTTAGATCAGACAGAGGAGGTAATACACCAGGTAAAACGCATGGTGCAAAAAGGCGAATTTGAGGCCATCAGCGGAGAAATTATCCCCTTACGTATCGATACGATTTGTCTCCATGGAGATGGCCCGCATGCCTTGGAATTTGCCAAAGCGATTCGAATTTTATTGGATTTGATCGACTGATATACCGAGAATTTTTTGGGCAACGACATTCAATTGATCTGCCGATCCCTTCAAATGAAAGGTGCGATGCGCATGACTGAGCGATTGTCCCGGCGCTAATGCCGCCGCGGGAGAAGAACTTTCGATTTCATAAAAATTGCCCAATTGTTTCCCTTCATTCAATCCATCATTATACGAATTCACCAAATCCCCCGAAAAAGGATCTTTTTGCAATTCCCATTTCGAATTTACATAGGGAGGATTGCCGGCTGGTATGTCGAATTGCGCGATGGTCAAGACCCCCGCAGAGGCATCATAGCTACAAATAAAAGGCATCGCGCGCTTGGGTGAAATGCCAATTTTACTTCGGAATTTGGCATCCGCTTTAAAGAATATCAAACCCTTCTCGTGCCGCAATCGATCTGCGGGAACCTTGCCAAAATAATCATCCGTATAGACCGGCCCTAATCCCTCTCCTTCCTTATAGGGTGCCACTACCATCGTTTTTTCGGAGGCATTTAACATGCTTAAGATCCAAATGGACAACATGCCATGGGTTTTATCCCAAGCCTTCACGCCTGTATTTGTGATCGTATTTTGCGTTTCGAAACCGACCGTTTTTAGTTCGGCGGGGACCTCCACGCCTAGAAGCTTATTCATTTGGGAATGAGATAAGACCTGGATGTTTCGTTGGACCATTACATCCAAAGCCACTCCCGAATAATTCTCGAAATGCATGGATTTTTTGAATTTGGCCTCCGTCTGTGTCGACGAAACGAGGTCAAAGGCTTCAGTATCGATTTCCTTAGGTACTTGCCAATTCGCGAAGGTAAAAGGTTGGTCTTTTTTGAAATAGATGGAAAATTGGCCTCCTTCGGGTCCAAGCCAAAAACGCTCTTCACCGCCATAGGCCGTCATGTGCGGGCTAGGTTTACCTAAAGCGATTAGGTCGTAATTTAGCCAGCCGAAACTCGACCCGTCCATTCCTGAGGCGGTACTTGTCATCACGCGACCCTGTAAACTTGGCGCCACGATAATCTGCGCATCTGAGCCTTTGGCGCCTAGCACGATGGCATCTGGCAAATGTTTTTGGAGAAATTCGACATCTTCACCAAAGGATTTTGGGGATTGTTTCATGGTACACGTGGCCAATACAGGAAATAGCAGGAGCAAATAAAATTGCTTCATACGAATGGAATATGTTACGAAAAATACTAAATTACCCGAATATAAATCTGTAAACCCAAGAAATCATGTTAAAAAAAATCATCTTAGGCCTAGTCGGTGTACTCATCGTGATCCAATTTGTACCCCAAGAAAAAAATCTTTCTGACGATCAATTATACGATATTTCAAAAAAATATACGATACCTGCCGATGTAAATACGATTCTGCAAAATGCGTGTAATGATTGCCATACAAATAAATCCACCTATCCTTGGTATAGCCATATCCAACCCGTTGGGTTTTGGTTAAACAATCACATCAATGACGGAAAGCGTCATTTGAACTTCTCGACTTTTACGAAAATGCCGGTCGCTGTTCAAAACCATAAATTAGAAGAGGTGATCGAACAAACCGAAGAAAAAGAAATGCCGATGCCTTCCTATACCTATTTAGGTTTGCATGCCAACGCGAATTTATCAGATGAGCAGCGGGCTGTTTTGATTAATTGGGCCAAAGCCCAAATGGCCATGTTAAAATCCACGTATCCGGCCGATAGCTTAAAAATGAAACCTCGACCGAAACGGGATTAACATAAAAACACGGCCTCATCGGGGCCGTGTTTTTTTTTGCTTTTTAAAACTGAATCAACGAATTCGTTTTTAGTTTCCTATTCGTCCCATTGATTTTTACTTGGGCAAAGGCTTTCGAGTTCGATTTTATTCGAACGGATTTTACTTTTCCCTGCGCCCATTGCATATCGATTTCAAAGGCCCCACGCGTTTTCAGACCTTTTACCGAACCGGAATTCCAAGCTTTTGGACAGGCGGGTAAAAGCTCGATGAGCGTCGGATTCGACTGAATGAGCATTTCGGCTACGGCCGCTGCGCCACCGAAATTTCCGTCGATTTGGAAAGGAGGATGTGCATCAAATAGATTTGGGTAGGTCCCACCGCCACGTTGATAATTAATTTTTACCCCATCAGGTTCTACGTAACGCAATAATTCGCGGTACATTTTATAGGCGTGATCGCCGTCTTTGAGGCGCGCCCAGAGGTTGATCCGCCAGCCTTTCGACCAGCCCGTTGTTTCATCCCCTTTAATTTCCAAGGTCTTTTTCGAGGCCGCGGCGACTGCTGGAGTTTCGTCGAGCGTCACGTGTGTTCCTGGATAAAGGCCATACAAATGACTTTGGTGGCGGTGCAAAGGATCCTTGTCCGGCCAGTCGAAATACCATTCTTGCAAGCTTCCGTTCTCACTCACTTGATAAGGGTATAAATCGGCTAAGGCCTTTTCCAAGGACGCTTGGAATGCAGGATCTTTTTTCAAGATTTTTTCGGCGGCGATCATGTCTAAAAATAATTCACGAATCATGGCTAGGTCGGCAGTTCCACCATAGGCAGTAGCCCCTTTATATCCCGCTGGTGTCACATAGCGGTTTTCTGGCGAGGTGGAAGGAGAGGTAATAAGTTTGCCTTTGGCGTCTTGAATTAAGAAAGCGAGGCAAAATTCTGCGGCCCCTTTCATAATGGGATAGGCTTGCGATTGCAAGAAATTTTTGTCTTGGTTGAACAAATAATGTTCCCATAAATGCGCGGAGGCCCAGGCGGCGCCCATGGGCCAGTTGGCCCAACTCGGATCTCCATTCCCAAAATCCCCCACGGGATTTGTCATGGCCCAAATGTCCGAATTATGATGACATACCCAGCCCGGCATGTTATAAAAAGTCTGCGCGGTGATGCGGCCGGTCTTTTCCAAATTCCCTAAAAAGGAAAGGAAGGACTGGTGCATTTCGGGGAGATTGGTGTTTTCAGCGAGCCAATAATTCTCCTCGGCATTAATGTTCATGGTATAATTGCTGGACCAAGGCGGTTGGATATGCGGATTCCAAAGCCCTTGCAAATTCGCTGGAACGCCCGGTGTGCGGGAGCTGGAAATCAATAAATAGCGTCCGTATTGAAAATAGAGCGTCTCCAAATAGGAATCCGTGGCGCCGGTGGCATAGCGACGAAGCCGCTGGTCGGTGGGTAGATCGGGGGCATCGGTTTGGTTAAGTTGGAGTGAGACCCGATTAAAGAATTTCTGATAATCCTGCATGTGCCGACTTTTCAGTTCCGCGATGCTTTTCCGAGAAGCCAGTTGCAAACGCTTTTCGGCGATTTCATCGTCATTTAGGCCGTCTTTGGCGGGGTTTTTGTCAAATCCGTTGAAGGACGTGGCTAAGGAAACTAGCACAATGGCCTCGGTGGCATTCGAAAGACTGAGTGTAGAATCGGTTTGGGAAACTTTACCGTCGGTGGATTGGATTAAAACGTCGGTGGAGAAGCGGGTTCCTCGGTCATCTTGGTAGAGGATAGGATTTCCTTTTTTGCGCACGTAGTTTGGTTCGGCACGAACGGGGGCGGAACCGCGGAAATGAAGGTGTTGGGCCGTGGATTTGGCTTTATAGCGCAATAAGGAATTAAAACGGACGGCGAAATTCAGGCCTCCGGGTTTTTGGCTTGTGAGGTGGATGACGAGGACACGATCGGGGTTGGAGACAAAATATTCGCGTTGGATTTGATTGCCATCGACGGCATATTTCACGGTGGCCATGGCGCGGTCGAGGTCTAATTCGCGGTAGTATTGGTCGGTTTTTTGGGATTTAAAATCGAGGTAGAGGGTTCCGAGGGGCGCATAGGATTCGGAGAATTTGCCTTGCATTTTCCGAATGAGGGAGTCGGTCAGCTTATAATTTTCATTTTTTAGCGCGGCGCGGACACCGGGGAGGTTTTTATAGGCCTCGGGATTCATGCGAGGGTCCATGGGTTCGCCGGACCAAAGGGTGATGTCGTTTAGGAAGATTTTATCGCTTTCGGTGCCGCCGAAGACGGTGGCGCCTTGGGTGCCATTCCCGAGCACGAGAGCTTCCTCGAAATATTGAGCGGGTTTATCGTACCAAAGTTTGAGTTTTTGAGGTTTTTGGGCCCAACCGAATGAACTTGACAGAAGTAGGCAAGCGATGGTAAAGACTGGTAGAATTCTGAAAATTTTCATTTTTACAGGCTAATGGCTTTTAATTTGGTAAGACCGGTTTTGGCGACGAGGAGGGCGTCTTGTTGGTACAGCGTTTTATTAAATAATTCCAAAGACAAAATCACCGGTTTGTCCGAGGGCTTTAACATACCCACGATTTTGGCGATAGGCGCTTCGCCGTCGCCAGCGTAGATGCGGTCGGCGTCTGTGATTTGGGTCGGTTTTAGGTTGGTCGTATAGTCATTTACATGAAAAATATCGATGGCCATTTCGCCGACCAGGTGGAGGGAATCTGGGCTGGATTCGCCTTTGTAGATGTGAAAAATATCGAGAAGAAGTTTGGCTTCGGGGTGGGCGGCTTCGGCGGCGACGAAGAGGACATCGGCGACGCGATTGAGGTTTTTGGAGTGGCCCCACATTTCGAGTTGGGGTATCACGTTCATGGAAACCCCCAAATCGAGAATCGCGCGGTAGCGTTCGGCGGCTTTGCGCAGGTCGAGGCCGGGTTCTTTGGTGGCGCCCATGGGAGGTGCGGCGGTGCGGGGGCAGGCGAGTTGGGCCAACATATCCATTTCCCGTTTCATTTGCTCAAGGCCTGCATTTCGAACGGTGGCATCGTCCACGATCCATTGCGCGAAACCAATGGCATTTTGGATGTGGAGTCCGAGGTCGTCGATGCGTTTTTTGGCATCTTTGAGGGTTCCTCCGGATTTTAAATAGGTTTCTAGGGTAGGAATCCAGATTTCACAGTGTTTATATCCGGCTTGGGCGGCGACTTCGAGTTCTTTGATGAAACCAAGTTTTTGGCCCATGATGGTACTCATATTGAGCGAATATTCGACGTTTTTTTTCTTGGCGATAGGCGCGGTGGCCTCGGCGGCAGCGGGAATGAGGGCCATTCCGGCGGCACTTCCTGACGCTTTTAGGAGCGCCCGACGACTCATGTTCATAGGAATAGGTTTATTAATTTTTTAATCAATAAACCAAATTAAGGAAATTTGTTGAGTTTTAATAACCCTGAATCCAATTGAGAAAATATTGTTTCTGATTTTTAAAAAACAAAAAACCCCTCCAACTTTCGTAGGAAGGGTTTTCAAAACCAAAGTGGTGGTAGATCCCGGACTCGAACCGGGGACACACGGATTTTCAGTCCGATGCTCTACCAACTGAGCTAATCCACCATTGGCTCCCAATTGGGACTGCAAAAATAGAAATTATTTTTTTTAATCCCAATTCGGCCCTGAAAATTGTTGAAATAAAAAGCGCCGATAAATAAAGATGTGTTGATTTTACTTCTTGAAAATCGTTATTTTACCTAACGTTCTATAAGTTTTCATGTTTGCATCCATCCTACTTAGCCTGTTTTTGACCTTGGGTAATCCGAGCGACACGAGCTTACATAGCTCGGTGGAAATCAAGGCATTGGCTTCTGACCTCGGAACGACGCCCTTCTGGATGCGTAGTTTGCAATATGGAACAATGCCCCTCGAAAACCCCGGGGCCGTTGGGATTTTACGACATGGAAAAAACAATGATTTCAGCAAAAAATACGATTGGAATTACCGGGTAGAAGCCGTGGCCTGGGCTGGTCAAAAATCTGATTTTTTTCTTTCAGAGGCATTTATCAGTGGTCGCAGGGGCAAGTGGGAACTTTGGGCCGGTCGTAAAAAAGAAATCTATGGCCTAGGCGATTCCACGCTTTCTGGAGGGTTTTATGCGTGGTCGGGAAACGCGCTGCCCATGCCCAAAGTCCAAATCGGGACCCGGGATTATTTAAATTTTTTCAAAAATTGGTTCGGAATCCACATGACCTATTCGCATGGCTGGTTCGACAACCAAGGCCCGGTCCTAAACGCCATGCTTCATCAAAAAACGCTGTATGGCCGCATCGGAAAACCTAATTCCCTTTTTAGCGTGTATGGCGGTTTAAACCATAACGTTTCCTGGGGTGGTGAGGCCAAAGTCAAAACGGGCGGCGATCGCGATTATTTTCCTTCCAGCCTAAATGCTTATTTCTACGTCGTTACGTTATTAAAAGACCGTAGCATCGTGGCCATTGATACCGCCACCTCAGCAGATGATGCCGGAAATCAATACGGAAATCACCTCGGATCAATCGATTTTGCCCTTAAATTGCAACCCACCTGGGGCGAAGTCCTTGTTTACAAACAAACACCCTATGAAACAGGCAAAGTGTTTAATTTAACTACTGCCGACGATGGCATTTCCGGTATCTCCATCAAACTCAAAAAACGCGGATTCATCGAAGCCATCACCTTTGAATACTTATATACAGCAAATCAGGGCAGATATATTTCGGGCATAGCAAGGACATTGGGACTAATCGATCGACATTTAAATGAATTAGAAGGTTATTTTAATAATGGTGGAAGGGGCGGTTGGAATTACATGGGCAAAGGCCTCGGGACGCCCCTCATCATCATTGACAACGAAAGTGCACAGGGTGGTTCATTTAATTTTTCCAGAAATGCCAATGAATCCTTTTACCTGGGCATCCGGGGATCCTTGCCGAACCAATTATCTTGGCAAATACGCGCCTCCCAATCCTATCACGGATATATCGTAGGCAGCGCTTGGTATAACCAATACGTTTCGTACATCCCCCAATTCTCCGCCGCGCTGTCTTTATGCAAGCAAATTGGCGAAAAACTCAGCTTCCAAGCTCAAATCGGATATGACCAAGGACAGCGAGTTAAAAATACCTTGGGGATGAATTTAGGTTTCAAATACCAGTTCCATTAACATCAGTCCAATTTATATTTGTAGATTTGTGCCCAATGATTCTACGCACCGAAAATCTTGTCAAAAAATATGGCCAGCGACTGGTCAATGACCACATTTCTTACCAAGTGGCCCAAGGTGAAATCGTAGGTCTATTAGGCCCCAACGGTGCGGGAAAAACCACTTCCTTTTACATTGCCACCGGCCTTGTCAAGCCTAATGAGGGAAAGGTTTTTTTGGATGAGCTCGATGTCACCAACCTCCCCATGTACAAACGTGCACGCCTCGGGATCGGTTATTTAGCCCAAGAAGCAAGTGTGTTTAGAACCCTATCCGTTGAAGAAAATATCCTCGCGGTCCTCGAAATGACCGAGCTCAGCAAGGCCGAACAAAAAGAAAAAACGGAAAGTTTACTCGAAGAATTTTCACTCACCCATGTACGAAAAAGCTTGGGACAAGTCCTTTCAGGAGGCGAACGTCGGCGTACCGAAATCGCCCGAGCCCTCGCCGTAGATCCCAAATTTATTCTATTGGATGAACCCTTTGCGGGTGTGGATCCCATCGCCGTGGAGGAAATTCAAAGCATCGTGGCCAAATTAAAATACCGAAATATCGGAATTCTAATCACCGACCATAACGTGGATGAAACCTTGTCCATCACCGACCGCGCCTATTTACTCTTCGAAGGGAAAATTCTAAAAGCCGGTACGCCGCAAGAATTGGCCGATGATGAACAAGTGCGCCGATTATACCTAGGTAAAAACTTTGAGCTGCGGAAGAAAAAATGAAAAAAGAAACCTTAGCCATACACGCGACGCATGTTCAGGACGAAACAGCGAATTCCGTGGCGACACCCATATTTTTAACCACGACCTTTGAACGTGCCGCCGACGGATCCTACCCCAAAGGACACATGTATTCCCGTAATTCCAATCCAAACCGCGATGCCCTCGAAAAAGGCCTCGCAGCCTTGGAAGGCGGTGCACGTGCCTTTGCCTTCAGTTCCGGTTTAGCCGCCGTTTCAGCCGTTTTTCAATGCCTTTCCAAAGGAGATCACATCCTAATGCCGGAGGTCGGCTATTATGCCAGCTATAAATTGGCCGAAGAAATCATGGGACCCTGGGGCCTGGAGGTAAGTCAAGTGGACATGGGCTCCCTCGAGGCCATCGAAGCTGCGATCCAACCAAACACACGGCTCATTTGGGTTGAAACCCCAGCCAATCCCCTATTAAGTCTGTCGGATATTGAAGCCATTTCAGCCCTTGCGCACGCACGAGGCATCCGTGTGGGCGTGGATAACACGATTGCGACACCCATTTTCCAAAATCCATTGGCCCTTGGCGCGGATTTAGTCATGCATGCCACGACCAAATACATCGGAGGACATTCAGATGTATTAGGCGGGGCAATTGTGGTCAAGGAACAAGATGCTTGGGCCGAGCGAATCTTACGCGTGCAAATTTTGATGGGCGCCACCCAAAATCCATTGGACTGTTATTTACTGACCCGAGGCCTGAAAACCTTGCCGATTCGTATGCGTGAACAGGCGGCAACGGCCTTAGATTTAGCCCAAAAATTAGAAAAGCACCCGCAAATCGCGCACGTGCATTATCCAGGACTTCCCTCCCATCCGCAATATGCCCTCGCCATGAAGCAAATGCCGATGGGCCAAAGTGCCATGATTTCCATTCAGATTCAAGGCGACGAAACGCGCGCGCGTCAAGTAGCCAATGCGCTCACGCTTTTTACCCAAGCCACGAGTTTAGGCGGGGTGGAAAGTTTGGTGGAACATCGTCGGTCGATCGAAGGCCCCGCAAGTACGACACCGGGCAATTTATTGCGTTTATCGATCGGATTGGAGCATGTGGATGATTTGTGGGCGGATCTCCAACAAGCCCTACAAGCCTAAAAAATCAAGTACATGATCATTTTCAAAGGAGCCCTTTTTTCTCTCCTTTTTTGGCTATTTTTGACCTATGATTCAACCCAAAAAAAACTGGATTCCCGTACCTATTCCCGCCGCTGAAAAAGTAAAGGGCTTAGGGGAGGCGTTGAAGGTGACCAAGAACCCCTATTTTTTACAATTGCTCGTTTCACGCGGAATTGAGACATTTGACCAGGCCAAGGCCTTCATGCTTCCTTCGCTCGAAAAATTGCATGATCCTTTTCTGATGAAGGACATGGATGTGGCCGTGGAACGATTGGGACTCGCCCTCGAAAACGGGGAAAAAATTCTGATTTATGGAGATTATGACGTAGACGGAACCACTTCGGTGGCACTTGTATATGGCTATCTTACAGAAATGTTAGGGGCGGATTGTGATTATTACATACCGGATCGCTATACGGAAGGCTATGGCGTGTCGCAAGCGGGCGTTCAATTCGCAGCAGACAATGGTTACAGTTTGATTATTTCCTTGGATTGTGGGATTAAGGCGCATGATAAAGTGGCCTGGTGCCATGAGCAAGGAATCGATTTTATCGTATGCGACCATCATTTGCCGGAAGAAACATTGCCGAACGCCTTGGCGGTCCTAGATCCTAAACGCACGGATTGTTCGTATCCCTTCAAAGAATTGACGGGTTGTGGCGTAGGCTTTAAATTACTCTGTGCATTCGCGCAGGCGAATGACTTGGAATTTGAGCCCCTTTGGGATCGTTTGGATTTATTGGCCTGCTCGATCGCGGCGGATATGGTGCCCATTTTGGATGAAAATCGGGTATTGGCTTATTGGGGTTTACAAAAATTAGGCACGAGTCCGAGTCCAGGCTTGGATTATTTATTGCAAAAAGCGAGCAAAAAAGCGCCCATTCAGATTTCTGATATTGTCTTTTCGATTTCACCCATTATCAATGCGGCGGGTCGGATGGACCATGCGCATGGTGCGGTAAAATTATTATTGGCCAGCGATTTAACTGAGGCCCAAATGATGGCTGAACGTGTGATTCAACAGAATTTAGATCGTCGGGTGGTAGAAAAGGAGATTGTCCAACAGGCCCTAGCCATGTTTTCGGAAAATCCCTTTTTGCAACAGGCGAAGAGTACGGTGTTATTTCAAGCCGGTTGGCATAAAGGTGTCGTCGGGATTGTGGCTAGTAAAATCCAAGAGGTCTATTTTCGGCCTACCATTATTTTGACTGAATCCCATGGACAAATTGTTGGATCGGCGCGATCCGTCAAAGGATTTGATATTCACCAAGCGCTCGAACGATGTGCCGATTTACTCGAGCAATTTGGTGGCCATACGCATGCGGCAGGTTTGCATTTGAAACCTGAAAATTTAGAGGCATTTATTGCCCGATTTGAGGAATTAGTCCAAGCGGGCATTCCGGATGGAAAAATAAAGGCAGATTTGCCCATCGATGTTTCCTTGCCCATGGAGTCGATATCTCTTCCTTTTTATGATAATTTATTGACTCGATTGTCCCCCTATGGACCTGGAAATATGTTGCCAAATTTCCACAGTGGGCAGCTTTACTTGACGAAAGCTCCGTTCATCATGAAGGAGGAGCATTTGAAATTGATGATCGGTTTGCATCCAAACCACACGATGTTTGAGGCGGTAGGATTTGGGATTCGAAAGGATTTTTATGAGGGTTTGCTGGAGGCTTTTGAGCAACAAAAGCCGATTGAGCTCGTCTATCATATCGAAGTAAATGAATTCCGAGGACAGCGCAACTTGCAAATGCGTATTCTCGATATTTCGCAAAACAAGAAATAAGCCTTAAATTTGTCACCCTTATACACGTTTAGTAATCCGCATGGCAAAAAAATTAATTGTAACAGGCTCGATGGGGCTTATAGGTTCTGAGGTAAGTGAATATTTCCTACAAAAAGGGTGGGAGGTTCATGGGATAGATAACAACCAACGGGCCGTATTTTTCGGCATGCAAGGCGATAATTCCTCGAATAAAGACCGATTGAAAGTCTATGGAGACGCGTATCAGTTGCACAATAGCATCGACATCCGCGATCGTCAGGCCATTTTAGACATCATTCCCACCATCAAACCCGATGCGATTGTGCATACGGCGGCCCAACCGAGTCATGACCGGGCTGCCTCCATTCCATTTGAAGATTTTGATACAAATGCGGTGGGGACTTTCAACTTATTAGAATCCCTACGTCGCTACGATACGAGCGTTCCTTTCGTTCATTTATCGACCAATAAAGTCTATGGTGATGCGCCTAATTTCATCAAAATGAAGGAATTGGAGACGCGATACGACTATGATGATGCAACGTATGCCGAGGGAATTGCGGAAAGTTTTTCGATTGATCAATCCAAACATTCGCTTTTTGGCGCGTCAAAAGTATCTGCGGATATTTCCGTGCAAGAATATGGCCGTTATTTCAATATGCCTACGGCTTGCTTGCGGGGTGGTTGCCTGACAGGTCCTAATCATGCGGGAGTAGAATTACATGGATTTTTGAGTTATTTGATCAAATGCAACATCGAGGAGCGCGAATACACCGTCTTTGGATATAAAGGAAAACAAGTGCGAGACAACATCCATTCCTATGATGTGGCACGATTTATCGAAGAGTTTTTGAAAGCCCCACGCGTGGCAGAAGTATATAACATTGGTGGAGGAAAAGATAATTCGGTTTCGATTTTAGAGGCTTTTGACCTGATCGCGAAGATTAGTGGCAAGCCGATGAAATACAAATACTTGGACGAAAATCGGATCGGAGATCATATATGTTATTACAGTGATTTGCGTAAAATGAAGGACCATTATCCAAACTGGGATATTACAAAATCATTAGAGGACGTATTTGTCGATATTTATACGCGTTACATGGAAACAGCCAAGGCATGAAAATTTTAATCACCGGTGGTTGCGGATTCGTAGGTTCAAACCTCGCCATTCTTTGCAAAGAATTTTACGAGCAAGCGGAGGTGTATTGCCTGGACAATTTATCCCGCCGGGGTTCTGAGATTAATTTGCAAAAAATCCTAGCTAAGGGAATCACTTTCGTCCATGGCGATGTTCGGATAAAAACGGACCTTGACCGAATTCCAAAAGTCGATGTGGTCATCGATGCCGCGGCAGAACCATCCGTTTTGGCCGGTACGGTGCCGGGGGAATTGGAGAATTTAATTGATACCAATCTAAACGGGACCATTAATACGCTCTATTTTGCCAAAAAACATCAGGCAGCTTTTGTGTTTTTGTCAACCTCCCGCGTCTATCCTTATGATCGCTTGACGGAAGTCCAACTGGAACCTGCACCCAATCGATTCAATTTATCAGACATCCAATCGATCCCGGGCCTTTCTAAAAAAGGGCTGACGGAAGATTTTCCTTTACCCGGTTTACGTTCCTTATATGGGGCGACGAAATTAGCTTCGGAATATTTGATTCAAGAATTTGCTCATAATTTTGGCATTCCGGCGGTGATTAACCGTTGCGGCGTCCTCAGCGGTCCTTACCAAATGGGGAAAATTGACCAAGGCGTTATTGTCCTTTGGATGGCGCGCCATTTTTGGCCAGGGAAATTGAGTTATATCGGTTTTGGTGGGGCGGGCCAACAAGCTCGAGACGTCCTCCATGTCCGTGATTTATTCCGTTTAGTCCAATGGCAAATACGTAATCTAAGCATTCAAAAAGGACAGATATTCAATGTTGGCGGCGGCCTAGAAAACACCGTTTCGCTGGCAGAATTAACCGAATTATGCACAGACATCACGGGAAATTCCATCGAAATTTCGAGTTCCTTCGACAATAGACCCGGCGATATTCCAATTTACGTGACGGATAATTCTAAAATTGAAGCTTTAAGTGGTTGGAAACCAGAAATTTCGGTACCCCAATTATTGGAGGAAGTATATACGTGGTTTAAGGAAGATGAGCGAATGTTAAAACCAATTTTGGCATAGGCATGGGCATCCGGATTAAATTCATTCAGGCCATCTTGGATATACACGAACGTATTTTCTTTTATCCAAAACTGCGTGCATTTTACCGAAAAAGAACTAGCATTCACCAACCAACCATCTTGGACATAGGCGCCAACAAAGGCCAGAGCATCGATTTTTTTCTTTCCCTATTTCCAGATGCGCGCATTTTTGCCTTCGAACCGAATCCGATTTTGTTCCAAAAACTACAAGACAAATACCAAGGAAATCCGTCGATACACCTGGTCAACAAAGGCGTAAGTCAACAGAACGGCCAACTCGAATTAAAAGAAACCGTCACCGACGAAACATCCACCTTCGAAAACCTAAATTATAATTCCAAACACCTCGAATGGAAAACAAAAATTTTAGGCGTTAAAAAGGATGAATTAGTCCATAAAAAATATTTAGTGGACGTGATTCATTTGAGCGATTTTATCAAAGATACGAACATCAAAAATATCAATATCCTGAAAATTGACACGGAAGGGCATGAATTTAGCGTATTAAAAGGCCTTTCGGCCGAAGATTTTACCCACATCGATTTTATACAAGTAGAGCATCATAATGACGACATGTACCTGCACCCGAAGCAGCAAAGTCCCGAAATCTTGCTTACGGAAAACGGATTTCCTACCTTTCAAGTCATTTCACATGGATTTGGGAATCTGGATGAACGGATTTACATGAAGGCATTATGAAATTAAGTATCGTTATTCCTGCGTACAATGAAGAAGGTTCCATCGAAGAAACTTTGCTCAGTCTCTACGAAAAACTTAGTCAAGAGCAAATAGACCATGAAATCGTCGTGGTCAACGACAATTCCAAAGACCGAACTCTCGACATCCTTACCAAACTACAAGCCCAAATCCCCAGCCTTGTTTTCTATACAAATGCAGGGCCCAATGGCTTTGGTTACGCCATTCGATACGGACTCGAACGCTTCTCCGGCGATTGTGTCGCTGTGATGATGTCTGACTTATCCGATGATCCAGCCGATTTAGTTGCCTTTTATCGATTAATGGTAGCGAACAATCTTGATTGTGTATTTGGTTCACGCTTCATCAAAGGCGGCAAGGTGTACGATTATCCAAGACATAAATTCTTCATTAACCGCATCGCGAATTGGCTCATTCGAGTACTCATCGGCATTAAATACAACGATGCGACAAACGCATTTAAACTCTATCGAAAACACACGATCGAAGGACTAAAACCTTTTTTGTCAGCCCATTTTAATCTCACGATTGAACTCCCATTAAAAGCCATCACACGCGGATATTCCTATGAAGTTTTACCCAATTCATGGCGGAACCGAAAAGCGGGTGAATCAAATCTGAAAATTAAAGAGATGGGAAGTCGGTACCTGTTTATATTGCTATACGTACTGATTGAAAAATACTTATCTCGCAACGATTACAATAAAAAACCAAATTTCTAACAAAAAACATCATGAAGTACATCAAACACCTTCCAACCATTTTGCTCGCATTTTTATTCTTATTTGCCGGCATAAATTATTTTTTTCCTTTAGCTCCTATGCCTGTTATGACCGGAAATCAGAAAGCATTTTTTGATTTATTTGGCCCAACGGGTTATATGGCCGTCATCAAAACCATTGAAATCATTGGCGGTATTTTGATTTTATTACCTTCCAAACGAGCATTAGCCATTACAATGCTGGCACCAATTTCAGTGAATGTATTCCTTTTTGAAGTGTGTATTTTAGGAGCTCCAGGCATCGGAATAGCCTTAATCGTCCTAAACGCGATCGTTATCTTCCAAGAAAAAGAGAAGTTTAAAAGCTTATTTTAAGCCAATAAATAGGATTTAAAACCCTCAAAATCCGTTCCTAAACGAACGGATTTTTTTTGTAAATCCAGTAATTCGGCCAAACGCTGTGGAACAGGAACTCGTTGGCCTAACACGGCCTCCACTGTTGGCAAAAACTTCGCATAATGGGCCGTTGATAATACCACACCCACATACGCTCCAGCATTTTCCGCCTGATATTGCATTAAGCCGTCATAACCCACTGCCGTGTGGGGACACATAATATATCCCGTACGCGCAAATACGTCGGCCATAACTTCTTTCGTTTTTTCGTCATCCGTGGCATATCCTTTCACGAGACTTGCGACCTTTGACCATTCAAGACCCGCCAAAATCTGCATCCGCACAAAATTAGAAGGACTGCCTACATCCATGGCATTGGAAATGGTTTCAACACTCGGCGACGGTTCATATACTCCTGTCGCTAAATAATCCGGTACCGGATGATTCTCATTACAAGCCGCTACGAATGCCTGCACCGGCAAACCCATTTGATAGGCCATCAAACCTGCGCTTAAATTTCCAAAATTCCCCGAAGGAACCGCGAAAACAACAGGTTTCCGATTTCCCTGTTTGCGTAGTGCCGCAAAGGCTGCAAAATAATAAAAGGACTGAGGAATCAATCGGGCAATATTAATTGAGTTCGCGGAAGCTAAATTGAATTTTTCTCGTAATTCTTCGTCTAAAAAGGCCTGCTTCACTAATCGTTGGCAATCATCAAAGGTCCCATCGATCTCCAGCGCCTGCACATTCCCCCCGAGGGTTGTCAATTGCTTTTCTTGAATATCCGACACCTTTCCCGATGGATATAAAATCGTCACCGAAATCCCCGGTGTTTGAAAAAAACCTTGGGCCACAGCACCTCCCGTATCGCCGGAAGTTGCCACCAAAATGCGGATTTCGCGCTGATGTTTCTGCAAATAATGCGACATAACGGCCGCCATAAATCGCGCACCAAAATCCTTAAAGGCCATCGAAGGTCCGTGAAATAATTCCAATACCTGCACTCCAGGTTCCAAGTCGAACAAAGGTGCTTCAAAAGTCATCGAAGCAGCAATAATCGACTTAATGTCATCAGGGGATAAATCGTGACCCAATAAATTTTGGCATACCGCCTCCGCAATTTCAGGCAAGGTCATCGTATGCATTTGCTCGAAAAATGAAGCGGGCATGCGTTGAATTTCCGTAGGCATGTACAATCCATTATCCGGAGGTAAGCCACGGAAAATAGCCTCCTCAAAGGAAACGTCAGAACTTTTTTGTTGGGTGCTATACAGAATCATAAGGGACAAAAATACGGTCTTTCAGGCGGAAATTCAAAGATTAGCGTTTATTAGGCGCTGACCATCCCAGGTCGGAAGCACCGAATAGCGATCAAATTCTAAACAAAAAGCAATATCACGTTCGATGCCAAGACCCAATAATCGGTTCACGTGCGAACTATTTTTCACCGCGGTCAATAAATCCTTCGCCGCCACATTGTAATTCTTCCAAGCCATCAATGCCGCATCATCTGCCACGTCAAACTGCCCTGTCAGCAGATCAATCAGCGCCCCCGCAAATAGCGTGTCCTCCAAATTAGGCTTTCCCTTCCAACCCGCACACACGACCAGGGCATCGCCATTCCAAGCTTTTAAGGCCTCCACGACCCGAGAAATATTTAAAAATGCCCCCACATACAAGGCTGCGGCCGCCTCGGACCGACGAATCGCCACCGTCCCATTCGTCGTCGTCACACATATCTTCGCGCCCCTGACCTTGTCTACTTGATACGAAAAAGGCGAATTGTCAAAATCAAAACCTTCCGGCGTAATGCCATTCCGCTCGGCCGAAACCAAATAACCTCTTTCTCGGTAAGAAACACATAAATCCACCTGCTCCACGGGAACAATTTCAGATGCCCCATGTGCAAAAGCCGTCACCATGCACGAGGTAGCCCGAAAAATATCCACAGCCACCACCGCCTTCCCGGCTAATTCATACAGGTGAAGCAAATCCGGCGACAAACAAACATCAATCTTCCGCATCTTAAATAAAGGGCATTTTTACGATTTGAGCCTTCAAGGCTTTCTCCCGAATGGAAATATAAATCTCTGTTCCAACTGCCGATTCGCGCGCGGCCACATAGCCCATTCCAATTCCTTTGGATAAATTCGGCGATTGAGTCCCCGAAGTCACCTCGCCGATCACATTCCCCGCCGCATCCAAAATCGGATAATGCTGACGCGGAATTCCTCGGTCAATCATTTCAAAACCTACTAATTTTTTCGAAGGACCCTCTGCCTTGATTTTGGCGTGATGATCTTTCATGATGAAATCTTTGTTAAAGGACGTAATCCATCCTAATCCCGCCTCAATCGGCGATGTCGTATCATCAATGTCGTGCCCATACAAACAATACCCCATTTCTGTCCGCAAGGTATCTCGAGCGCCCAAGCCTACCGGCTTAATTCCCTCCGATGCACCCGCCTCAAAAATCGCATGCCACATCGCTAGCGCATGTTCATTTTTTACATAAATCTCAAATCCTCTTGCACCCGTATAGCCTGTATTCGAAATAATGATGTCCTCAAATCCAGCCATCGCAGCTATTTTAAAGGTATAATAGGGCATGGAAGCCAAATCCACCGAGGTTAATTTTTGAAGAACACCTGCCGCTTTCGGACCTTGAACGGCAAATAAACTATAGGCATCCGAAAGATTTGTCATCTCGACACCAAACGTATTGTGTGAAGAAATCCAATTCCAATCTTTCTCGATGTTGGAGGCATTTACGACCAAGATATATTCTTGAGCGTTCACCCGATAGACTAACAAATCGTCCACGATGCCCCCCTGGTCGTTTGGCAAGCAGCTATATTGCACCTTCCCATCTGTTAATTTAGATGCGTCGTTTGAACAAACATATTGAATCAAATCCAGCGCTTTTTCACCCTTCAGAAAAAATTCACCCATGTGGCTGACATCGAAAACGCCGACGGCATTTCGGACACAGACATGCTCCTCGATGAGGTTGGTATACAAAACCGGCATATTAAAACCAGCAAAAGGGACCATTTTGGCTCCTAAAGCCACATGTGTGTCGTTTAAATGAACGAATTGTAAGTCAGTTGATTCCATGTATTATTCGCGATATAAAACTTGTAAAAGGGTTTGGCCCACTGCCTTCAGTGTGGCTTTGTCGATGTTTTGTAAATTGTCTTGATGGGTATGGTGATAGCTTCCAAATTCATAGCCGCCATTCATGGGCCGTAAATCGATGATGTCAATCATCTGAATTTTGGCCACCTCATTCACGGCCGTATGGTCATCGGAAATCCCGAAAGCGTCTTCATCCAAAAAATAATTTGAATAGCCTAAATCCGAGGCGGTCGCCCAAATCGAGCGCACAATTCCAGGCGCATATTGCATCGAGCTGCCTTCATGAGGGAAAAGAGCACCTTTGGCACCCACCATGTCTAATAAAATGCCATAATAGGGTTTATAACCAGCAGGCATAAGGTTCGCCGCCCAGTGCTGAGAACCCAGAGCCCAGCTCGTCGGGGACGAATTTCCCGTAAAATCATGGGGTTCACCATGATCTTCTAAATCAAATAAAACGATGTCGATGCCGACATTCGGTTTCGACGTGGCTGCCGTAATTTGTCTTGCGATTTCAAGCAAGACCCCAACCCCACTTGCGCCATCATTCGCCGCATCGATGGGTTCCTTTTGTTGAACGCTATCTTTGTCCGCAATCGAGCGCGCATCCCAATGGGCTGCCAGCAAAATGCGTTTGGCGGCCGAAGGATTATATTGGGCCACAATATTATAGCCCTTCATTTTTAGGCCATCATAGCGATTCGCGCTGAATGCTTGGAGAGAAACGATCCAGCCATGGCGTTTTAATTCGGCGGCCAACCAATCCCGACAGGCCACTTGTGCTGCTGAATTCGGTATACGGGGTCCAAAGGCCACCTGTTTGGCGATGTAGGCATAGGCGGAATCGGCCATAAAATCGGGGCTTGGAACTATGGTGGGTGCGGTGGACGTTGTATTATCCGTGGACCGACTCGTACTCAACCAAAAATACCCTCCGCTCAACACGAAGAGGATCAGTAAAATGAGGGCAATGCGTGAACGATTCATTTTACAAAGATAAGGGCTATGAATTAAGAATTGCTATTGCTTATTCGTACCTTGCAAGCTAATGACAAATAAATTATGGGCACAAACCCAAAACACGAGAAGTTTCTCGCCGATATCCAGTCCGAAGTACTCGAATTTTTCGAATTGAACGATTACCGTTCCTATTCCATTAACCAGATTCACAAAGCTTTTGCAATTCGTGACCGAAAAACAAAAGAAATATATGCCGACATCGTCAATAAACTCGCGCTGGCCAACCGCCTGCTCCGTTTACCCGATGGCAATTACCGCTTTGACAGCGAATCCTTTCAAATCGAAGGGCGCGTCGATCACGTAAATTCACGCTTCGCCTTCGTCGTGACAGACTCAGGAGATAAGGACATATGGGTCGCATCGGCTGATTTAATGCAGGCCAAAGATGGGGACCGTGTCCTTGTACAAGCACGCAAACCCTCTGAAAAAAAGAAAAATGACCGGCCAGAGGGCGAGGTTATCAAGATTATCGAACACCGCTCGCCAGAGCTCGTGGGCGTTATTCAAGTCACGCCTCATTATGCCTTTTTGATTCCTGATTCGAAAAAAATCTACGAAGACATTTACATCCCGCGGACGGAGGTTATGGGGGCGAATCATGCAGATAAAGTA
This sequence comes from Cytophagaceae bacterium, assembly GCA_947450365.1. Classification (GTDB taxonomy): domain Bacteria; phylum Bacteroidota; class Bacteroidia; order Cytophagales; family Spirosomataceae; genus Aquirufa. Next base: position 22,874 of record CANFVE010000020.1, on the reverse strand, counting down.
ATTGTGGAAGTAACCCGCTGGGCCTCTCCGGGCAAAAAAGCAGAAGGCCGTGTGATCAAGGTTTTAGGAAAAGCGGGGGAAAATGAAACGGAAATGCATTCGATTTTAGCGGAATTTGGGCTTCCGTATGATTTTCCAGAGGAGGTTGAATTAGCTGCGGAAGCGATTCCGGTGGCAATTCCCAAAGAGGAGATCAAAAAACGGAAGGATTATCGAAAGGTATTGACACTGACCATCGACCCGATCGACGCGAAGGATTTCGATGATGCGATCAGTTATCAAATTTTAAAAAATGGCAACACGGAAATTGGCGTACATATCGCCGACGTGTCCCATTACGTGAAACCCGGAAGTATTTTAGATCAAGAAGCGTATAAACGGGCGACTTCTGTTTATTTGGTGGATCGAGTGGTGCCGATGTTGCCAGAGAAGTTATCGAACGGCCTGTGTTCCCTACGTCCGAATGAAGATAAATGTACATTTTCGGCGATTTTCGAATGGAATCCAAAAGGACTTTTAGTGAAGGAATGGTTTGGCAGGACGGTAATTCATTCGGATCGCCGCTTCGCATATGAAGGTGCCCAAGTGCTTATCGAACATGAAGGGGAGGCGACTGATTCCTTTGAACCGGTGATTAAAGATTTAAATCGAATCGCGAAGACTTTACGTGAAGAACGATTCCGCCATGGATCGGTGAATTTCGAAACGGTGGAAGTTCGGTTTGAATTGGATGCGGAGGGAAAACCGATTGCGGTATATCCTCGGATTCGAAAAGATGCGCATAAATTGATCGAGGAATTTATGTTATTGGCCAATAAAAAGGTAGCGGAATACGTCCACAATTTGAAACATACGGATCCAAGAAACACGATGGTGTACCGGGTGCATGAGGCGCCGGATCCGGAAAAATTACGTGTATTTTCGTCCTTTGCGAAGAAATTCGGCTATCAGGTGACCACGGAACCGAAGCAAGTGAGTAAATCCTTTAATGCCTTAATGGAAAACATTGAGGGCAAAGCGGAGGAAAATGTGTTGCAAAGTTTGGCTGTTCGGACGATGTCCAAAGCCCGCTACAGCACCGATGCGGTGGGCCATTTTGGATTGGCCTTTCCGTTTTATACGCACTTTACGAGCCCGATTCGTCGGTATCCGGATGTGATGTCGCATCGCTTGTTGCAGCATTACCTCGATGGCGGTGAATCCAAAGACCGTAGTCCGATTGAAATTCAGTGTAAACATTCCTCCGACCGCGAAAAATTGGCCTCCGAAGCGGAACGTGCGTCGATTAAATACAAACAAGTGGAATACATGAGCCTTCATGAACCACAGGTGTTTGATGGCATCATTACGGGTGTGACGGAATTTGGCTTGTTTGTGGAAATCGGTGAAACCTCCTGCGAGGGATTGGTTCGCATGGTGGATTTGAATGATGATTTTTATGATTTAGATAAGGAGAATTACCGAATTGTGGGTAAATCCAATGGCAGAGTATTTACCTTTGGCGATAAGGTTCAGGTCAAAGTTCGCGATACGAATTTGGCCAAACGAACCATCGACTTAGAAATGGTGGGGATGCGTTCGGGAACGGGCTATATCAATAATCGGACAAGAAAACGCGAAAATCCGCGGGGTCCAAGAAGTAATAAAGTGATTCCACGCGGAAAGCGTCGCAGATAAAAAAAGGCCTTACGAAAATGTAAGGCCTTTTTTTTAAAACCGATTGACCATTTGCCATTGGGATGTAAAACGTCATTCCCCTTTTGCCTATGTTTAATCTTGCACCGAAGGACTGGGCCGGGTCGCATGGTATAATTCATACCAGTCTTGATGATCCAACTCGATCGAAAAGGAATTCACAATATTCCGAATCCGTTTTTCCTCGAGCGTACCGATTAGGGGCAAAGCGCCTAATTTCACCAACCAAGCCACGGCAATGGATTCCAAATTACTGTCATATTTCTCCGCGATCTCGATCAATTTTTTCCGCACTCGAAGTGCCAATTCATCCGTTCCGTTTTCAATTCGGCCACCCGCCAATGGGGAAACCGCTAGGGGTCGCATGTATTTTTGTTTGATGTAATCCAGCGCTCCATTGTCAAGCGACGAGGTATTCAATAAATTCAAATCGATGTGATTCGAAACCACGGGAATATTCAAATAGGACACGAGCAATTGGTGCTGATATACCGAAAAATTCGACACACCAATATTCTTTACTTTCCCCGAACTTTTTAATTTTTCCAGGGTTAGGGCGGTGGATTCTAGGTCTGAAAGCGGATCTAACTGATCCAACAAAAACACATCTAAATAATCTGTTTTCAGATTTTTTAATGAATTTTCCACAGATTGTTGAATATGCGCCGCAGAGGTATTGACATGGGCGACGCGGATGTCGGGACGAGCGGGATTCGGCAGACTGACGCCGCATTTGGAAAATAAAACGATGTCAGAACGTTTGATGGAGCTATGGGCTAATACTTCGCCGAAGCTTTTTTCGCAGGTGTAATCTCCATAGCGATCCGCATGATCAAAGGTATTTATGCCTAATTCAAGGCATAAATGAACGATTTGTTCCATTTGGGACGCCTCTTTTTCCCAGCGCCAAAATCCATAAATCGCCGGCGAGACTTTGGGGCCGGCATCGCTTAAATACACTTTTTGCATGGCTTTATTCAGATAAAATTAGGGTTGACGCCGCTAGTAAATCAGGCACTAAATGCGTCGCATTTGTTTCTGTTCCGGCCGGAGCGATGCGAATGGTTCGTAGACCTGCGCGCGTTCCAGCGATAATGTCTCGTTCGTGATCGCCGACCATAAAGGAGGCCGACAAATCCACCTCATATTTCGCAGCCGCTTTTTCGATCAATAAAGAACCAGGTTTGCGGGTGAGCGAATGGCTATCAAATTTTTCGTGGTAGGGACAAAAATATAAATCATCCAGCACCACGCCGGTTCCTTGCTGGATCGCTTCATGAATCATATACACGTCTTTTCGTTCGTAGATTCCTTTGGCGATGCCACTTTGGTTTGTAATCACAATCAATAAATAGCCCGCTTGCTTTAAGGCTTGTAGCGCTTCAGGCACGCCGGGCGGAATGATAAACTCTTGCAATCGATACACATAATCGACACGGTCCACATTCAATACCCCGTCCCGATCTAAAAAAACACATTTTTGACCCATTCCCTATGCGAATAAACGACTCCAAGGAATACGGCTTAGAATTAACACCAAAGCAGCTAGGGTAAACAATAACGCATTTTTGTGTTTCGCCACGTCAGCAATGGCCTTTTTGTTTTTGGCATTATTAATCGTAGCCAACACCACGGCAATAATATTCACAGAAATATGTTCTACCGCCAATAAACGGGTAGCGGGATCTTTCATGGCTGCACCAAAATCTGCGAAAGCGCCGGTGGTGATAGGGCTAAGGAAGAAGTATAGGACAAGGCCGATCAACAATTGCGTGTGCAAGGAGATCATAAAAAACAAACCCGCTTTGCGGTCTGCCTCTGTAAAAACTGCGTTGGATGATTTTCCGCGCTGTGCACGAATGATCACATTAAGGCCCAAAATGAACACAAGTACAAAAAGTACGATGTGCACGTTAATAACTATTGAATACATGGGTTGATAAGTTTAAGTTTCCCACAAAGATACAAAAAGCCTGCGGACCGTGACCTTTGTTACGAATAATCCTCTAATTTTCTTTACCTTTGACCTTCAAAATTCCCGTAAAATGCCCGATCCATCGAAATTAAATGCCATCGTAAAAGCGCGTTGTCCGCAATGCCACGAAGGCCGCTTATTTAAATCCCATTGGTGGAATCTGTTTAATTTCGCGCAAATGCATGAGCATTGTCCTTCCTGTGATTTACGCTATGAGGTGGAACCTGGCTTTTTTTATGGGGCAATGTATATTTCCTATGCATTTACGGTGGGAATTATGCTGGTTGGTGGAATTTTTGTCTTCAATGTCCTCAATGATCCTCCGGCCATGGGCTATGTGGTACCGATTACTATTTTTTCCCTGATTATGGTTCCATTTAATTTCAGAACGGCCAGGGTATTATTCATCCATGGGTTTTCGGGGATTTCATATAATCAAGATTCAATTAAAAAATAGATGAAAATCCTAGATTATTACATCTTAAAAAAATTCTTAAAGACCTATGTCTTTGCGGTTTTTTTGATTGTATTAATCGTTATGGTGATCGATTATACGGAGAAAATCGATGATTTTATTCGCAAAGAGGCGCCGATGCGCGCGATTATTTTCGACTATTATTTGAATTTCATTCCTTACTGGGCCAATTACATTTCGCCCTTGATGGTTTTCATTGCCACCGTTTTTTTCACGGCTAATTTGGCCGCCAAAACCGAAATCATTGCTATCCTAAGTTCGGGCGTGAGTTTTACACGATTGATGCGGCCCTATTTGATTGGTTCGTCGATTATTGCGTTTGGGACTTTCTTGATGATTGGTTGGGTCGTCCCGAACGCCAATAAAATCCGCGTGCCTTTTGAGCATCAGTACATCAATGGCACCTATTTTTTCGACAAACGCGATGTGCATATCAAAATCGCACCGGAGGTATATGCCTACATTGAAAGTTATGACAATAATACAAATACTGGATATCGTTTTAGTTTGGAGCGGATTGCCAATAATGAGATTCGGGAAAAGTTGATGTCCGACCGCATCACCTGGGACACCACGCGAAAAAAATGGACAATTCATGATTACCGCATTCGGACCATGATGCCGGGAAAAACGGGCATTGTGTTTGGAACAAAAATCGATACGACCTTGAATTTATTGCCCAAAGATTTCCAGAACAAGCATTTATTGCACGAAACCTTTACGCTTCCGGAGCTAGAACGGCACATTGAATTGGTCCGGTCACGCGGCGCGGTTGGGATTGAGGTGTTCTTGATTGAAAAATACTTGCGTTTTGCGAATCCGATTTCGATTATCATTCTAACGATTATAGGCTTTTTGGTTTCGGCCCGCAAATCCAGAGGAGGCGTAGGTTTTCAAATCGCACTTGGCTTTAGTTTGGCCTTTATCTACATTTTGTTTTTCATGATGAGTAAGGGAATTGCGGAGGGGGGTGGCATGCCTCCTTTATTGGCGGTTTGGTTGCCGAACATCGTGTTTGGGGGCATTGGCGTGGGACTTTATTATACCTTACCGCGTTAGATCATGCTTCAGAAGCCGCGCCTGCTCGACTATTTCAAGATTCACTTCATCGTGATTTTGTATGCATTCACGGCCATTTTGGGGAATGCGAGTCAGGCCAATGCGCTGAGTATTGTGTTTTTTCGATGTGTGATGACGGCGATTTCGTTGGTCGGTATTCTATATGCGAGTAAAAAATCGATGCAGGTCAGTTCGCGGGTTTTGTGGATCTGGATTATCAATGGTTTTTTTATTTCCCTGCATTGGTTGTTGTTTTTCGGAGCAGCCAAAGTCTCTACGGTGGCGATGTGTTTGGCGGGATTGTCTACGCAGACGTTTTGGACTTCGATTTTGGAGCCGATTGCGAAGAAAACCAAAGTGGCTTTGATTGAAATTTTCTTGGGGATTTTGGTGGTGGTGGCCTTGGTGGTTATTTTTTCGGTCCAACAAGCCCAGTGGCTCGGCCTCCTCATGGGCATCGGCGCTGGATTTTTTGGGGCCCTTTTTTCTGTCATTAATGGGAATTTCACCCATAGCCATGATCCCAAATTAATTACCGCCTACGAAATGATTTCGGCAGGCGTGATGACTGGAGTGGTTTGGAGTATCGGGGCTTGGTCGGGAACGATGGGCTATATTCCCATCGGCTTAGATTGGCTTTGGATTTCGATATTAGCCCTGGTTTGTACCGTGTATGCCTATACGGAAACGATTCATTTATATAAGGTATTTTCGGTGTTTTCGATCAATTTGGTGATTACGCTGGAGCCGGTATATGGGATTTTGTTGGCTGTTTTTATCTTCGGTTCGAAGGAAATTATGAGCACGGGCTTTTATTGGGGTACGGCTTTGCTTGTTTTAACGGTCTTGGCGCATCCTTTTTTGGTAAAAAAAGAGGCAGCTCAGTAAAAAATCACATTTTTTCTCTTTTCTATGACATAGGATTACTATCTTAGAAAATTAAATTTAAACCTAATTAGCTGAATGAAGAAGTATAATGTTGCCATTGTCGGCCTGGGATTTGGTGCCGAATTTATTCCGATTTATTTGAAACACCCGTTGGCCAATATGTATGCGATATGCCAGCGCAACGAAGAAAAACTAAATTCCATCGGTGACGCCTATGGAATCGAAAAACGATACAGCGATTTTGAGGCCTTAATTCAGGATCCGGCAGTCGATGTCGTTCACATCAATTCGCCCATTCATTTACATGCTGAACAAACTTTAAAGGCGCTTTTAGCTGGCAAACATGTGGCATGTACGGTGCCGATGGCCACGTCGGTCGAGGAGTGTAAGGCGATTGTGGAAGCCAGCCAAAAAATGGGTAAGAAGTACATGATGATGGAAACCGTCGTGTATTCCCGTGAATTTTTATACATCAAAGAATTATACGACAAAGGCGAACTGGGTAAAATTCAGTTTTTGAAGGCGTCCCATCAGCAAGATATGGACGGCTGGCCTGATTACTGGCCTGGCCTTCCGCCGATGCATTATGCGACCCATTGCGTAGGACCTGTGGCAGGTTTATTGCGCTTAGAAGCGGAATATGTGTCTTGTTTCGGGTCGGGAACGATCCGGGAGGAATTGATTTCGCATTATAATTCCCCATTCGCGGTGGAATCGGCACATATTAAATTCCGGGATTCGGATTTAAGTGCGATGGTGTATCGATCATTGTTCGATGTGGCGAGACAATATCGGGAAAGTTTTGAGGTTTATGGATCGAAAAAATCGGTGGAGTGGCCTTTGGTGGAAGGCGAAGAATTAGTTGTGCATACCGCCAAAAAACCGGAGCCTGAGATACCTAGTAAGGTTCCAACGCCTGATTTTGCGCATTATTTACCGGAAGAAATCCAAAGATTTACGACCAAAGGCGTATACGACGAGGATGAAAATACGCACCTTTCCTTTACCCAAGGTGGCGGACATGGGGGTTCTCATCCGCATTTGGTGAATGAGTTTTTACAGGCATTGGCGGCAGATAGGGATCCGTTCCCGAATGCGCCACAGTCGGCGAACTGGACGTCCGTTGGCATATTAGCTCATGAATCAGCCCTTCAAGGCGGCAAAATAATTGAAATACCAAAATTCTAAACCAAGATGAAAAAATTACTCTTTCTTGTATGGGCGTTTATGGCCATGCAAACAGCATGGGCGCAAAAACCTGCGGGTCGGCGCTTAGAACTTTTATTTTTAGGAGATAATGGGCACCATAAGCCCTTTGATCGATATCCGGCTTTGCAGTCGGCGATCGGGGTGAAAGGCATGAACGTTACGTATACCGAATCGTTGAAGGATTTGAATGAGGGCTATTTAAATAAATTTGATGCATTAATCATTTTCGCGAATCATGATTCGATTCCGGCGGTACAGGAAAAGGCTTTATTGAATTATGTAGCTTCGGGTCATGGATTGGTCGCATTGCATTGTGCGTCTTTTTGTTTTCGGAATTCTCCGGAATTTGTGAAAATGGTTGGAGGACAGTTTTGGCGACATCAAATGGATTCCATTCGGATCAAAAACGATCAACCCAATCATCCCGTATTAGCGGGTTTCCCAGGCATAAAAACAGTAGATGAGACTTATTTGCATAGCAAATTGCAGGCGGATAATGTGGTTATTCAATCCCGTATTTTGGGGCCAGAGCAGGCGAAAGATAAGCCAGGTGCGGCGACAGAACCCTATACGTGGATTCGGAAATATGGCAAAGGAAATGTCTTTTATACGGCTTATGGGCACGATGAGCGGACATGGGAGACGGAGGGATTCCAACAATTAGTGGCCCAAGGAATTTTACATGCGGTGGGTGAGGAAAAAAGAGCCTTGTTGGAGAATTTAAACTTGGCGCCTTTGGCATTTCGCGAGGTAAAATTGCCTAATTATGAGAAGCGGCCGGGGGTACAGTTGCAACAACTACCCCTCTCACCCGAAGAATCCGTAAAATACATTCAAATCCCAGTTGATTTTAATTTACAGGTATTTGCGGCGGAGCCGAATGTCATGCACCCGATCGCGATGGCCTGGGATGAAAAAGGATTATTGTATGTCTTGATCACGAAGGATTATCCCAATGAGCGAAAAGAGACGGGAGGAAGCGATTACATTTTGCGTTGCGAAGACACGAATGGCGACGGGAAAGCGGATAAATTCACACGATTTGCGGATGGATTGAGTATCCCAACGGGCATGGTGTTCGCCAATGGCGGCCTCATTGTTTCCCAAGCTCCCCATATTTTATTCTTGAAGGACACAAATGGAGATGGGGTGGCCGATGAGAAAAAGGCGATTATTACCGGTTTTGGAACGGGCGATACGCATGCGGGTCCGTCGAATTTACATTATGGCTTTGACAACTGGATATGGGGATGTGTGGGTTATTCTGGATACAAAGGAAAAGTGGGTGCGGATTCCTTGCAATTCGCACAGGCATTTTTCCGTTTCAAACCCGATGGTTCGAAAATGGAACATATGACGACGACGTCGAATAATACCTGGGGCTTTGATTTTAATGAGGCGGGGGATGTGTTTGGGTCGACGGCCAATAATGCGCACGGTTGGTACATGCCTATTCCGCATCGCAACATCTACCAGGCTCCATTTAGTTTTAATGGATCCAAAAATACCGACACGCATAAGGACATGAAGACGATTACGAAAAAGGTACGTCAAGTAGATGTTTTTGGCGGATATACGGCTGCAGCAGGGCATAATTTTTATACGGCGCGGGCATTCCCGAAATCGTATTGGAATCAAATTGCCTTTGTGAATGAGCCTACGGGTCACGTCGTGCATCAAAACCGCACCATAAAAACAGGTTCAGATTACAATGACAAGGAGGCATTTAACTTTTTGGCGGGAGCTGACGAATGGGTTTCACCGGTATTTTCGCAAGTCGGACCGGATGGAGCGCTTTGGATTGCGGATTGGTATAGTTTCATCATTCAGCACAATCCGACGCCGGTGGGTTGGAAGAATGGAGCAGGGAATGCCTATGATCATGATTTGCGTGATTTTACGCATGGTCGGATTTATCGCGTGGGTTGGAATGGTGCGCAGGCCTATACGCCGGTTCAATTGAATACGCCTGGGGCATGTGTGGCGGCGCTTCAGCATTCGAATTTATTTTGGCGTTTACAGGCGCAACGATTGTTGGTGGAAAGAGGCCAAAAGGATGTTGTTCCGGCGCTGTTAAAGGTTTTGGCAACGGCCAAAACAGATGAAATCGGTTTAGCACCTGGGGCGATTCATGCCTTACGGACGCTGGAGGGATTAGGAGCATTGGATATGCCATCGGTGAAAGCTGGTTTAATTCAAGCCTTAGGACATCCAAGTGCGGTGGTTCGGAAGCAGGCGGTTCAGGTAGCTCCGCGGACGGCGGAATGGGCGTCGACGTTATTGGCAAAGAAAATGTTAGCCGATAAGGACACGTTGGTTCAATTAAATACGGTGTTAGCGTTCATTGAAATGCCAAATTCCCCGGCAGTGGAAGCGGCCATGGCGTCGAAGATGGCGGCGGAACAACAAAATAAGGACCGTTGGCTTCCAGAAGCCTATGCTGCCTATGCGATGGCGCATGCGGGGGCTCGTCAAACAAGTTTTATTCAAGCCGAAGGACAAAAAAAGGCGGCTGTGGTGGCTGAGTCTTTGGGTAAGGAATTATCAAATCCGAGTGTGACGGGAAGTACGGCGGGAATTGATGTGGTGGTGGAAGAAATCCAAATCAAGGGAGGTATGTTCAAGGTGCGTGAGGGGGCTGGTTTTGTGGTTCGAGTGAAAAACCGGGGAGATGTGGCGATTCCGAAGGGAACACCGTTGCCATTAACCATAAAAATTGAGGGCATGGGCCGACGGATGGATTATGATTCCTATACGTTTGTGGATGGAGTGGCACCGGGTGAAACGGTTTCCGTCACACGCAATAACAATGGGCCTTGGGTAGGTAATTTTGGTTGGACTGCTGAGGTTCCGGGCAAATATGTGATGGAGGTTCAATTGGACCGTGCGGCAGTTTTGGGTGAATCGAATCGTTCAAATAATATCTATCGCAAGGCCTTGGATGTAGCTACGGCGCCGGGATTAAATATTGCGATTGTGGAGAAAATGTTCCGGGCGGGTGGAATCGTTTGGTCAGGCAATGAGGCAGTTTCACGCTTACAAAGCATGAAAGAGACGGCGAGTCCGGCCTTTGGTGCGGCGTTAAAAGGCGTAGCAGGAACGTGGAATGGGAAGCGTGATCCGAAATTATCGGATGAGGCGAAGGCCTATGTGGCGAGTTTGGCGACGATGGTTCGACCGGGAGATATGGAGTATTTGGATCGATTGGCGAATGTATGGAAATTGGAGATTCCGGCTTTAAAGGCGGCGGGAAATGTGGTGAAGCGGACTTTGAAAACGATTCCGGAGGCGATGAAATATGATCAAAAGGAATTTACGGTTCCGGCAGGTGCGACGGTGGAATTAATTTTTGAGAATACGGATGCGATGCCGCACAATTGGGTGTTGGGTAGCCTAAAAAGTGAAGAAAAAATTGGTTTAGCGGCGGATAAAATGATTACTGCAGCGGATGGTGTGGCGAAAAATTATATTCCGTCGATGCCGGAGATTTTGGCCTATACGCCCTTGGTAGAACCCGGCGGTCGGTTTAAGGTGGTCTTTAAGGCTCCAACGGTCCCTGGAAATTATCCATTCCTGTGTACCTTTCCAGGCCACTGGCGAATTATGAATGGGGTAATGAAGGTGGAATAATACTTACCGCAGGCTTCGCCCAATGCCAAACCTCAAGGTTTGGTAATGGGGGCGTGCGAACTTTGCCAAACCTTGGAGGATTGGCAAAGGAGGACAGGCCAAGCCTCATCTCACAGAAAACTCAATGGACTACTCACCGCAGGCTTCGCATGCGGTTTCGAACTTTGCCAATCCTTGCAGGTTTGGCAAAGGAGAACAAGCCAAGCTTCATTTCACGTAAAAAACTAATTTGATAGACTCACCGCAGGCTTTGCCTGCGGTTTCAAACTTTGCCAATCCTTACAGGTTTGGCAAAGTAGAACTAGGTTTGGCAAAGGGGAACAAGCCAGGCCTCCTCTCACAGAAAACTCAATGGACTACTCACCGCAGGCTTTGCCTGCGGTTTCGAACTTTGCCAATCCTTACAGGTTTGGCAAAGGAGAACTAGGTTTGGCAAAGGAGAACAAGGAAAGGAGAACTGATCTCACAAAGATGAATTTTCGTACCTTTGTCCCATGAAATTCGAAATAGAGCAATTTGACCCAAACTCGAAGGCGCGAGCCGGTATCTTACGCACAGATCATGGTGACATCGAAACCCCCATTTTCATGCCTGTTGGGACCGCTGGAACCGTCAAAGCAGTTCACATCTCCGAATTAAGTAAGCCCATTAATGCCCAAATTATTTTGGGAAATACCTATCATTTATACCTCAGACCCGGCCTCGACATCATCGAAGCAGCCGGCGGTTTACATAAATTCAATGGCTGGGAAAAACCCATCCTGACCGATTCAGGCGGATATCAAGTCTATTCCCTCGCCGGTACCGGCCGGAAAATCGTAGAAGAAGGAGTAAAATTTAAATCGCACATCGACGGCTCCACGCATTTCTTCAGCCCAGAATCCGTGATGGATATCCAACGAACCATCGGCGCAGACATCATGATGGCCTTCGACGAATGTACTCCCTACCCTTGTACCTACGAATATGCGCGGAATTCCATGGACATGACACATCGCTGGTTGGATCGCTGCATCACCCGTTTCAACGAGACCGAGCCTAAATATGGCTACCAACAAACCCTCTTCCCCATCGTCCAAGGAAGCGTTTATTCTGATCTTCGAAAAATATCTGCCGAATACATCGCTTCAAAAGATGCCTTTGGCAACGCCATTGGTGGACTATCCGTCGGGGAACCCGTCGAAGACATGTATCAAATGGCCGACGAAGTCACCGACATCCTCCCCAAAGACAAACCCCGCTATTTAATGGGGGTAGGAACTCCCGCCAATATTTTGGAAGGAATCGCCCTAGGAATCGACATGTTCGACTGCGTCATGCCCACACGCAACGCACGCAATGGGATGATTTTCACCACCGAAGGTATCATAAACATCAAAAACGAAAAGTGGAAATCAGATTTCTCAGTAATCGACCCGTTTTTTGCCGAAGATACACATGGCCAATATACCAAAGCCTATTTGAGACATTTGATTCGCTGCGAAGAAATGCTAGGACCTATGATTGCAAGTGTGTTTAATTTGCGCTTTTATCTATGGATGGTCGGCGAAGCAAGAAAAGAAATTAAAGTCGGCACATTTACCGCATGGAAAAATCGCATGATTCCACAATTTATGAACCGGCTATAAGCATCAAGGAATCGGCAATACCTTACTTTCCTTAAACGTAGAAAGAATCACCATGGTGGAAGTAGCGGAAACTTCCTCGATTTCATTGATTTTTTCAAGCATCAACTTCTGATAGGTCGAAATATCCTTTGAAATAATTTTCAACATAAAATCCCCCGCGCCTGTCACATGGTGACATTCGATCACTTCGGGAATTTGATTGATTTGATTCACAAAAGACTCCGTTACTTGTTTTTTATGGCCCGTCAAAGTGACTGTCACAAACGTTGTGACACCCAATCCCACCTTGTCTCTATTCACCTGAGCATGATAGCTTTGTATAATTCCCAACGCCTCTAATTTCTTCACACGTTCTAAGGTCGGCGCTGGCGAAAGGCCTATTTCCTTGGACAATTGGGCATTGGTGATTTTGGCATTTTGTTGGAGAATTTCCAACAATTGATGGTCTATTCCGTCTAACTTCGTGATGCTCATAAGTCTTTATCAAAACACAAAATTAGAGAATATTTCACATAAATTTTGATTTTATTCTTGCATAAATGACATGAACCGCTTATTTTTGCATCCACAAAACGCGAAAGTAGCTCAGCTGGTAGAGCGCGACCTTGCCAAGGTCGAGGTCGCGGGTTCGAACCCCGTCTTTCGCTCAAAACTCGAAAGCACCTCCGGTGCTTTTAAGTTTTACAGGGCCGCCTGGGTGGTGGAACTGGTAGACACGCAGGACTTAAAATCCTGTGAGCCGAAACGCTCGTATGGGTTCGATTCCCATCCCAGGTACGTAATCGACGAAAAACCTTCAAGCTCGCTTGAGGGTTTTTTTGTTTTTTGCACTTGCTAATTAACAAGCCCATTCCGGAAAATTTTGTATCATTGCTTTCCAAAACCTTTGAACCGATGAAAACCCGTTTCCTTTCCTTTCTAATCCTTTCGTTTGTTGTATGTACATCCGACGCCCAGATCCTCTCTCCCGTCCTAAAAGCGCATCCCAAAGTAGACGACAAACGCCTCGCGGCCATTGATACCCTCTTGAAAAATTATGTAGCGAAGAATTGGCTCACAGGCGCTGTGACGCTGATCGTGAAAGATAACCAACTCATCCACTACAAAGGCCACGGATATGCCGATGCCGCCACAAAAAAACCCATGCAAGCCGATGCCATTTTTCGCATTATGAGCCAAAGCAAAGCGATTACCAGCCTGGCTATTCTCCAATTGTTTGAACAGGGAAAATTACAATTAGACCAACCCATCTACCAATTTATCCCAGAATTTAAATCCCCCACTGTGTTGAATAATTTCAACATGGCCGATTCCTCCTACAGCACCCTCCCCTCCAAACGAGAAATTACCTTCCGCGATCTACTCACACATACCTCCGGCATTGATTACTCAGGCATCGGCTCCGATAAAATGAAGGCTATTTATGCGAAAGCAGGTATACCGTCGGGTTTAGGGGAATCCAAAGATAAACTGTTGGAAAAAATGAAAGTCCTGGGAAAATTGCCTTTGGTACACCAACCAGGCGAGAAATTTACCTATGGATTAAATACAGATTTACTCGGTTGCCTCGTCGAAATCATCTCCGGCCAAAGCCTCGAGGCCTACATGAACGAGCACATCTTCGAACCCATGGGCATGAAAGACACCTATTTCAATGTGCCGATGGACAAAATTAGCCGCCTCCCAGCCGTCTATACCGAGGATAAAAACAAACAAATCATCCCCTGGGCTCCTACTTTCCGGGGCATCAACCCGAATTATCCTTGGATGCCTAAATCCTACTTTTCAGGTGGCGCAGGACTTTCCGCCACCGCCTTTGATTATGCCATTTTCCTTCAAATGATTCTAAATGGTGGTGTATACAATGGCAAACAGATCCTCGGTCGGAGAACCGCCGAACTCATGATCAGCCCTCAATTGGAACCTGGGCTCATGGGCAATGACAATTTCAGCCTCGGGTTTTCCATCACGGGCGAAAAATCGGCCAACCTAAACATGCGCACCAAGGGCTCCTTTTCCTGGGGCGGCTATTACGGAACGACCTATTGGGCCGATCCTAAAGAAAAATTAATCGTGCTCATCATGACCCAGCACACGCCTAATTCGCACAGCGACTTCAACGCCAAAATCGAAAATATCATTTACGGAAGTTTAAAATAGCTTGGGCTTTTCGTACTTTTGTGCCTGATCATTTTCGCATGCAAAAAATAGCGCTCACCATTTGCTCCATAAATTATTTGGCACAAGCCAAATCCCTCGGTGATTCGCTGCTCAAGCATAACCCGGACTATACCTTTCTCATAGGTCTCGTGGATCGCTTAGACGTCTCGGAGATCCCTTCGGATAGATTACCTTCCTATCCCCTGATTGAGTTGCATACAATCGGCATAGAGGACCTTGATGAAATTTGTGCGAAATATAACATCACAGAACTTAATACGGCGGTGAAACCGTTCTTCTTGGATTTTGTGTACCAAACATACCCAGAGGCCGACATCGTCCATTATTTTGACCCAGATATCATTGTTTTTCAACCCTTGACCGAAATCGAAAAAGGTCTCGAGAAAAATAGCTTATTTCTGACGCCGCATATTTTAAGTCCGCAGCCCGACGAATCCACGCCTCAAGAACGTGATCACCTAAATACAGGCCTTTATAATTTAGGATTTCTGGGAACCAAACGTTCCGCGACAACCACTTCGTTTTTGGCCTGGTGGAAAGATCGTCTACGTGACCACTGCTTCATCGACTTGAAAAACGGGATGTTCGTAGACCAATTATGGGTGAATTTTGCGCCTATTTATTACGAAGATGTCTTTGTAAGTCGGCACCTCGGCCTAAACATGGCCTATTGGAACCTCCATGAACGCGAAATTACGAATGACAACGAACCCTATTTCGTAAACGATACATTCCCGCTTATCTTTTTCCATTTTTCCGGTTATTTACCCGAACACCCCACCGAAATTTCGAAATACCAAAATCGCTATACCTTCCAGGAAAAAAGCGATGTGGCCTCCATTTTCGATTATTATGCGCAGACTTTAATGGCCAACGGCCACGAGTATTACAAACAATTCCCCTGCTTCTACATCAAAACCCCGGTCCTCGGGCCCCGCAAACGCTTTCTACGCGTTCGGAAATACGCAAGCATGCCTTTCCGCTGGATCATTGATTTTATTGATACAGTGAAGTTGTAAAGCCTCTTCGCCAAACAACCACTTTGCCAATAAATGGCATTTAGCTCGCCCCAATACCCTTGCATCGGATAAACAAGCGATTAAATTTCCCCATGGCATGTTAAGATTTGAAAGGTTTTTTATAAGTTTATTGATCATAATTTTATCCTTTTTTTTAAAACCAAAACATAATATCCCATGAAAAAATTGCTTCTACTTTTATCCCTTCTCCTTGCGGGAGTTAGCACGCAAGTTTCGGCACAATACACATCGATCAAATTAACTGCTGAGTCTGATACGACCCATTTAGGCGATGGAAAAGGCGGTTTGACGACGCGAGTGTATACGTTTAATTACGATCCTAAAACTGATGTGGCTTTTGCCCAGGCATCCATGGAAGCGCATCACTTGAATCCCTTTGACCTTCCAGAGGTATATGTAAATGGGAAGTTAATACACACGAATATTTACTTTCCGGCCTTGAGCGCTTCGACAAAATTGTATTTTTTCAAAGTCAGAGGCTTGAATGACCTAGTGGTGAACACGCCCGTTGGGAAAGACCATGCCAAACTCAGCTTTCTCGTAAGCGCATCTGATTTAGTTCCGGGGAAAAACTTCATTAGGATCACGATTGGAAATAGGAGTATTGAAAATTTGGATGATTTTTGGTTGACCAATCCAAAAATCGAACTCAGAAGTAAAACCGCGAACGATTCGTTTTCGGATTATTCTAAGTAGTCGATTTTAGCCCCCTTTGGAGTCCTGATGACAAAAGAGGGGGCTACAAAATCGCAAACTCCACCCGACGATTCGCCTGTCTTCCCTCCTCCGTTTCATTCGTCGCCTTCGGTTTAAAGCTGCCATAGCCTTTCGCTTGAATCCGTGCGGCATTGATCCCAGCGGCTAATAAATAATTCTTCACCGCATCCGCGCGCGCTTGAGACAATTTATTATTAATCTCATCCGTTCCCGTATTATCCGTATGGCCTGAAATCTCGATGGTCAACGAGCCATTCTCCGTCATCACCTGTACCAAACGCTTCAATTCCGGCTCCGATTCTGGCGTCAAATTCGCCTTGCCTAACTCGAAAAACAAATTATTCACCGTCATCGACGAGCCCTTTTTAATCGGCGCCATCGTCAAATCCCGTTCATCCAATTCCAAATATCGTCCACTCAATTTGCTTAAATCCAAATTGATCGAACTCGGCAAAAAGCCATTCGCCTTCGCCGTAATCCCATAATTTACCCCGTATGGCAAGACCAATTTATAAACACCCGACACCGGATCGGGTTTGGCAGTACCTAACAATTGGCCCGTTTTCAAATCCTCATAGGTCACCGATGCCCCCTCCGGAACCGAATTCGAAGCGGAATTCATCACTTTGCCAGACAATAAAACCACCGGATCCGAGGTCTTACTCGACCCAATCATCGGACTCGTTTTTACATTTTGCTCGACCAAAACGGCCGGCTTTTCATCCTTCTTTCCCGCATCGCCTTTCGCTGCCGCCAAAACCGGCGCCTCAGGAACTTCCTCTTTGTCCAAGGCTAATCGGAAAATATCCTTTTTGCCCAGGGAGTTTTTGCTTGAAAGAAAATAAGCATAATCGCCTTTGGCCGACAAACTATAGTAAGCATCGTATTCTTCCGTATTAATCGGTGGACCCACATTCACCGGCTTGCGCCACGAACCCCAGGTATCGTCCAATCGCTTCGTCATGTAGATATCTTGGGAACCGAGACCGCCCGGTCGGTCCGACGAAAAATACATCGTCCTTCCATCCGCCGCCAAATAAGGCGTCGTCTCCGAATACTCCGTATTAATATCTTTCCCCAATCCCAAGGGCTTCGACCATGCCCCATCCACTAAAAAACTCGCGTAAATATCATCCCGATCACTATTCTTCTTCTCTGAAAAAGCCAGCAACAAGACCTTCCCATCCATACTCAAATACCCATATTCATTTAGCCCTTTGCTCAAACGCTCATAGCCTGGAATATTGATTTTCTCCGGAACGGACCAGCCGTCTTTCGTCTTTTTTGACAAGGAAAATCCCCTTGTTTCATAATTTCCCTGCACATACGCGCCTTTCACCAGCATCGTCTGTCCATCTGGCGAAATCGATAAAATGGTGTTGTATTGGTCACGATTTAAGACATCGGGCATTCTTCGGGCCGTCGACCAAGCCCCCCCAATAAACTCCGCGTACCAAATATCCTGCGATCCCTTTACCGTCTCAGAACCCTGCGTCCCAAAGCGATTCGCCGGATGATTCTTTCGGCCAAAATACAAAGTCCTCCCATCCGGCGCCATTACCGGATTTAATTCCATGTACTCGCTATTCACCGCCGTCCCTAAATTCTCCGATGGCTTTTGGGAAAAGCATGTAAAACCGACCAATATGAACAACAAAAATCGCATCCTACACCTCTTTATTTCCTCTGTAAATCCACTTCTTTTCCATTTTTTCTGGCTCATAGGCGATCAACCAATCCGCCAATTTCTCCGGATCACTTTCCACATGCAAAGCCGCTAAATTCCGATCCTTCAAAAATCCCTCTTGCACCATATGATCCATATGCTTCAATAAATACTGATAATAATTCGCCGTATTCAAAATCGACACGGGCATCTGATGCAAATCCAATTGCTTCCACGTCAGCATCTCAAACAACTCATCCAAGGTCCCAAATCCCCCCGGCAATGCGATCACCGCATCCGCCATCTCAGCCATCATTTGCTTCCGCTCATGCATGGACTGCGTCACATGACAGGTCTGAATACCTAAATGCTTCACCTCCCAAGGCTCCATAAAGGACGGAATCACCCCAATCACATCACCCCCCAAAGCCAAATATTCATCCGCTAATACGCCCATCAAACCCACCGATCCCGCACCAAAAATGATCTTGCAATCATATTTTTTCAGCGCACGAACCAATTTCTTCGCCTCCTCTTCATATACCGAATCATGGCCTTTCGACGACCCACAATAAATCAAAATACTTTTAGCCATGTAGCAATTCCTTTAATGCGTCTTCTAAACGCGTATATGTAAACGTAAATTTTCCTTCCTTTTGTATCTTATCTGCCGTAACTAAATTTCCCCCCAATACCAAACAGGCCATCTCCCCCAAGGCCAAGCGCAATAAAAACCTAGGAATCGGTGGCAATAATAAGGGTTTGTGCATCGCTCTCGCGATTTTTTGTGTCATTTCCCGGTGCCGAATAGCCCCCGGAGAAACGGCATTAAATACGCCTTTCAAGGTTTCATCTGCCAAACCCAGCCTAAACATTCCCACCAAATCATCCACATGTATCCACGACTGCCACTGCTTTCCATGGCCTAATACCGCCCCGACTAAATAACGAATCGGCCGACAAAGCACCGGAAATATTCCCCCCTTCGCAGATAATACCAAGCCAATCCGAAATTTGACCAAACGGATACCCAAGGCCTCCACCCCCGAAATACTCCCCTCCCAAGCCTGTGTACATGCAGCCAAAAAATCTGCTCCCGCCGGACTCGTTTCCTCACAGCGTACCTCGCCCGAATCCGCCCCATAAAACCCAATCGCTGAGGCTGAAACGACGACCTTCACACGGTTGGGAATGGTTTTTAACGCATGAGTCAACAAAGCCGAAGAATCTACCCGCGAACCTATCAATTCCCTTTTCCGAGCCTCCGTCCAGCGCTTATCTGCAATCCCCGCACCCGCCAAATGCACCACGGCATCCACCCCCTCAAATGCCTCCGGCTGAAAATAGGCCTTCGCAACATCCCAAGTATAATCACCCCCAGAACGCGATAAAATGGATACGCGATGCCCTTCGGCCAGCAATTTTTGCCTCAGCGCCTGCCCGATTAAACCCGTCCCTCCTGTGATTAACACATGCATTAATTTCCTTTTTTAATCGCCTGATAAATTACCTCATTGATGCCCGTGCGAATATTGGCATCGCTGATCTTACTATTATTTCGTGTCGGATACACCCGATTCGATAAAAACACATAGACCAAATCATGTTCCGGATCAATCCATGTATAGGTTCCCGTAAAACCTGAATGCCCGAAACTCGACAAGCTCGCTGACGCCGCCGCCGAAATACCCGGTTTTTTCCGATCCACTTTATCAAATCCTACCCCGCGACGCGCATTTTCCTCGATTGACAAGGGATAGGATGACCATTGCTTCACCACCGCTTCCGACAAATATTGCTGGCCCCCGTAATAGCCCTTTTGCAAATACATTTGCATCAATTTCGCCAAGTCATTTGCATTCCCAAATAAGCCCGCATGTCCAGAAATTCCATCCAGTAAGGCCGCCCCTTCATCATGTACCTTGCCATGAATCAAGGTTTTGCGGAATAAAGAGTCATATTCCGTCGGCACAATCCGTGCCATCGGGAAATGCTTCTCCGCCTGATACACCAGCGTAGTTGCCCCCAAAGGCTTATAAAACGTCTCAGACAAGTAATTCGTCCAGGATTTGCCCGTCATGCGCGGAGCGATTTGAGGCAATAAATAATAGGACAAATCTGAATACACATATTCCTTTTTATCGCGCAAGGCCGAGGTCTTAATCGCATCCACAATCTGGGCTGCGATGGTCTTGTGTGCATACAAATTCGGCGCCACGGCGATCGGATATTCGTCGGATTGTGCATAGGAAAGTGTTTTCGGCTTCCAGCGCGTCACTTCATTTTTCAAATCCACACAGGAGGCCCACAAATCTTTTCGCTGAGCGATCGCCTTCTTAACCCGCTCTTCCCCTGCGGATTTCGTGAGGTATTTTTCGACAAAACTGTATTTCAACTCATCTTTGGCATATTGTTCCGTAAACTTCTTACTATGCACAATCATGTCCGTACTATCAATGTAATCCTGCCAAAACGGAATCCAAGCCCGTAAGCGCGCCTGATGCGTCAACACATCCAGATAAGCCAAATTCTTCTTATTGCTATTCGCGAGGTCCGGAATCAATTCACCCATCGTAGTGCCCAAGGTGAATTTTCCCTCATCCTGCCATTTCATCAATGCCGGGACTGAGGTACTTATTTTCGTAATCGATGCCAAATCGAAAATATCCGTCTTCTTCAAAGGCTCCGACGATTCATACACTTGATTCCCAAAAGCCTTGTGGTAAATCACCTTCCCCTCCTTCGCAATTAAAACCACGACGCCCGGTGCTCCTTTGATTTGAATGGCCATTTGAGCTAAGGAATCCACATGATGCTCCAAATATTTTCCTGAAATCCCAACCGCCTCCGGCAACATCTGGTACCTTAAACGAGATAAAATGGGCGTATTAATTCCCATCCCAAATGCATATTCCTTCGAAGCACTCACCGGTAATTTTCCCTCAGCGGCGATGGCGCCAAAGATCATTTCGGCGGCAACTTCTTGCTGAGCCACCCCATCCTGATAGGTCATAATCAAGGCCGCGGCCTGTTGGAGATTCTCAAATTGCGTCATCGTAAATGGATTCGCAAAGAAACTAAGCACCGTTTTGGGGGTGGTAAATCGTTTAACCAAGGCCTGAATGGCGGGTTTAATCGCATAGTTGTTGGCCGGCCGATACGAAATTCCATGAAGACCCACCAAAACCAAATCTGCCTCCGCCAACGCCGCTTCTACCCGAGTGATGGTCGAATCGGCACTCGTTTCATCGAGGTAATAATTTGGCATTTCGACATAATTATTGGCCATTTTTTGGAACTCCGTAGGAAACACAGACCCATAATTCGCCTTCCCAATCGCCAGAGAAGCAATTTTCAGCGTATCGAGCCGACGAAGTGGCAATATACTTTCGCGATTTTTCAACAAGGTGAGCGACTTTTCCGCCAAGGTCTTCTTTAACACCTCCGACTGTACCGGATTTAATTCGGCGATCAAGTTATTCATGTCAATCGGCTTGTACTGATGCAAACCCGCCCAAGCCTTCGCTGCCAAAATACGTTTCACCCGAAAATCAATTTCATCCTGGGTAATTTCTTTGTTGTCCAAGGCTTTCTTAATCGCATTAAACGCTGCCGGCACATCCACAAACGTTTCTAAAATATCATTTCCAGCTAAAATCGCCTTCACGTTCGCGGTACCTTCTGGGAACATTTTGGTTGCGCCCTTCATGTCCATCGCATCGGTAAAAACTAAGCCTTTGAACTTTAAATCATCGCGCAAAAGACCCGTAACAATCGGCTTCGAAAGTGTCGAAGCTAACATCGCCGTGGTATCTAAGGAAGGAATACTTAAATGCCCGACCATCACGCCTTGTAAACCTTTGTCGATCAACTGTTTATATGGATACAATTCCAAGCTATCCAATCGCTGCCGACTGTGCGCCAGCACGGGAATATCATAATGGGAATCTGTGCCTGTATCGCCGTGTCCGGGGAAATGTTTGGCGGATGTGATGATGCCTCCTTTTTGCAAACCGCGCATGTAGGCGAGGGCTTTTTGAGTGACTAAATCACGGTTTTCACCAAAAGAACGGAAGTTAATGACGGGATTATTCGGGTTATTATTGACGTCAACGACCGGGGCATAATTGATATGAATGCCTAGACGCTTGCACTGTTGGGCGATCTGAAAACCCATTTTCTCGATGAGTGCATCGTTTCCTTGCATGGCGCCGAGGGTCATTTGGTACGGAAAGCGAACCGTCGAATCCAAGCGCATATTCAATCCCCACTCGAGGTCCATTCCAATGAACATGGGGACTTTGGATCGGCGTTGCATTTCGTTGACAAGGCGTGCTTGGACCGTAGGGTAACCCGCAAAAAGCACAAATCCCCCAACATGATAATCGCGAATGATGGAAAATAAGCGGGTGGTGTCATAGGTGGGATTGGAATTTCCACGGGGCATGAGGAGTTGGCCTATTTTCTCATCGGCCGACAAGGATGCGAAGACGGAATCAACCCACCGCTGTTGGGTATGTGGAAACAGGTCCGATTGGGCATAAGTCGAGCTGGAAATGCAGAGAAAAAGGAACAGTTGACGAATGATAGATCTCATGGAAAAATAGGGAAATGTAAAGGGGCACAATAATCTGTGAAAATACGGAAAATGCCTGAATTTTTCCATCTAATTTTCATTAGCGAGAAAGGAATTGTAAATTTGCGAGCAAAT
>CANFVE010000019.1 GCA_947450365.1 Cytophagaceae bacterium | reverse complement strand
TAAAATCCAGTTGGCAAAATCCAATACCTGATTTTTTTGACTTACATCAGCCACAAAGGTTTTCAATGCAGGGTTCGAAAATTCGAGTTCTAAGGCAGTTAATTTATCCGCATATCTGCCGCACGTATATACGTTGAAACCTTCATGAAGGAATTTTTTCACGAGCGCTTTTCCAATTCCTTGGCTTCCTCCACTAATTATGACCGATTTGTTCATTATCTTTGATGCTTACAGGGTGTAAATTTACAATCCAAATGTCAATATTAGGTAAATATTTAATCTTCCTAGGCAAGCTTTTTACAAATCCGGAGAAATTTCGGGTGTACTTGGCCTTAATCATGCAGGAATGTGTGGACATAGGGATTAATTCAGTCCTGATTGTCTCGATTGTGAGCACATTTTTAGGAGCGGTAACTTGCGTGCAAACGGCGGCTAATATGGATAATCCCTTTGTGCCGGCGTACATTATTAGTTTGATTGTGCGTGATTCGACCATTTTAGAGATGGGCCCCACCATTACTTGTGTGGTGTTAGCAGGAAAAATCGGTTCCAATATCGCGAGTCAATTAGGCACCATGCGCATCACCGAACAAATCGATGCCCTCGAGGTGATGGGGATTAATTCGCGTTCGTATTTAGTATTACCAAAAATTGTGGCGGCGGTGATTACTTTTCCGATGCTCGTGACATTGGCTTGTTTTTTAGCGATTTATGGGGGCTATTTGGCGGGTTGGTTGACCGGTGCGATTTCCCCAAACGAATACATTCACGGATTGCAATTTAATTTCAAGGGTGATTACATGGTTTTCGCCTTAATCAAATCAGTTGTTTTCGCCTTTATCGTAGTAACGATTTCGTCCTTTCAAGGTTTTTACACGAGCGGTGGTGCCTACGAAGTCGGCAAATCGAGCACGGCGGCGGTAACGAATTCTTGTATTGCGATTTTGGTGGCTGATTATCTATTAGCCCAATTGCTTGTAGGTTAATTATACGCGATCAATCCGAACATCTGTGATTAATTGAGACGTTGCGCTCCCGCGATAGGTGCCAAATACGGGCGTGATTTCTTCTGGCAGGCAGGATGCCGCTAGCGGAATATGATTTCCTGCTACCACTTCGTGCTGGGTAGGATCGTAGCCACGCCAACCGCCCCCCGGCAAATAAACCTCCACCCACGCATGTAAATGATGTGTTTGATTCGGAACATCCACCGGTGCGATGCCCGTGTAATAGCCGCTCACAAAGCGGGTCGCCAGGCCCATGGCCCGGCACATCGCGGAGAATAAGACGGCATAATCCCGACAGGTACCTTTTCGGCTGCTCAGCGTAAATTCGGGCGAATTTGGGGCGCCTTCTTCTCGGATTTCATAGGCGAAATTCTTGAAAATAAATTCATTTAAGGCGCTTAGAAATTGGGATGTGCTCCATTTAACTTGCGAGGCGATTTGTCGGGCCACCTGTTCCACCGTGGTACTCACCCCGTCAAGACCTAAATAAGGACTAAGTGTTTTTTGGTATGCATTCGTGTAAGCCATCGGAAGCGTTTTACTTTCGAAAGGAAAATAGACAAAATCAAAAGGATTAAATTCAGTGGTTTCCACGAGTGCATGTACTTGGATGGACAAATGGTCCGTGGGTTCCTTAAAGAATAGGATGTTTTGGATATTTCCTTCGGGATCTAAGTTCTTTGAAATTTGAACCGGTTCGGGATGGATGTGGAGGGAAAATTCGGTAACGGTTAATAGGGAACTTTTTCGGGGATGCACATACAAGACATGCGGCTCCAAATAGACGGGTTCGCTATATTGGTACGTTAAATGATGTTTGATTTTCGCGATCATGCGGTGGGTTGGCTCGGAAATGAAATTAAATTTTTCATCCAATCCTCATCGATGCTGGCGAGGGATTTGCGAAGTGCGATGTTCCATTCGTCGGAAATGGTTTGCATGTCTTCTTTGTAAAGCCGAATTTCTTTGGCCTTAAAACTTCCTTTTTCATATACGACTACGTCGATGGGATAATCCACATCGTTTGTGCTGACCTGTGTCGCATCAAAGGATAAAAAGCCCATTTTTAAGGCATCTTTCAAGGATGTCTCGTGACTTAGATTTCGGTTTAAAAGCGGTTTTCCATAATTGGAATTCCCGATGATTTGATATTTTAGGCCGTCATTGATTTCGATCCAATTGCCTTCTGGAAAAATTAAAAACAATTTATGTTCGGAATCTTTGGGCATTTGACCGCCCACGATGGCATGCAGATTAAATTGATAGCCTTCCTTTTCTAGCGTTTCCCGGTCTTCGGCCGCTACTTTTTTAAGCATTTGCCCAAAGGCTGTCGCGGCTTGAAACATATAGTCATAGGATTCTTCTTCCTCAAGAACGGCCTGGTTAAAATAGGTCACTGCTTTGTCGCGGACGGAACGAAGTCCTGCGGTCATGATGAAGAGGCTATGCTTATTGATTTCGTGGATGGAGATTTTTTTATTGGAATACATCTCATTCCCCGCGGTGATGCGGGTATCTGCGATGGCAATAAGTCCTTCTTTAACGGTGATACCTAAGCAAAAAGTCATAAATCAAATAAAAATTGTGCGCAATATTAATATAAATTCTTGAGAGCCTTGGTTAGGTGACTGGCTTTAGGTCAAAATAGGTATTGAAAATTTTCTGGCCGATTTCATTGTTGCTCGTTTGGAAATTATCTAAAAATTGATGCAAACCTGTTAATAAAATATCGTCGATTTCGGTGAACTGAACTTCTGAAAGGAGTTTGGATAATTTTTTTTCAGCCACATTTGAATAGCCATGGTCAAAGGACGTACCCGAAATCGCGTAGAGTGACAATTCCGCTTCTTGCAAACAATGCACGACCGAACGCGGGAAGCTTTTGTCGAGAATCAAGAATTCAACGATGTGGGTGGGGTTAATGACTTTGTATTGTTGGCGGAACATGTTGTAGGCGGAAACTGATTTTAACACAGCTGACCAGAGCAAAAGATCCAATGGGGATCCGATCGCATCGATGTCCGGAAGCAGGGTAAAATATTTTACATCTAGGAAACGTGTGGTTTTATCAGCACGTTCGAGCAATTTTCCCATTTGACCGAAATGCCAGCCTTCGCCTCGTGTGATGGTGGAATCGACGATGCCATAAAATAATTGGCTCCCGGATTTAATTTCCTCCAAAAAACCTTGGTAGCGGGAAATTTCCCATTGCTTACTTCCTTCGACGCGGTCTTTGACTTTCCAATAGATTTGATTGACGTATTCCCACATTTCTTTGGAAATACTTTCTCGAATCGTGCGGGCATTCTCCCGGGCGGAATAGAGGCAGGATAAAATGGAATTGGGATTGTTGACATCAAAGGTCATGTAATAGAGAACATTTTCCCGATTAGCCACCGGGTAATGTTCGAAAAAATTATAGTGGTCGGCCGTGGCTACGATCAAGGGTTCCCATTGTTCCGGTACGTTCGGTGGAAGGTCAAGAGCTAAATTGAAATTTACCGAGATGAAGCGGGCATAATTATCTGCTCGCTCGATGTAACGATTCATCCAATAAATGGAGTTGGCGACACGACTTAACATAGGCTTTATAATTTTTAAATGCTTGATTACCCGAAGGATGTTTAAAATTAGTCGATTTTTTTAGACGACAAAGGCTTGTCTCAGGAATTTCATTCGGCTCTGAAAAATCTGCATTTTATCCTTGAATTATTCCCATAAGTCAACCTAAATTTTGTATTTTTACGGCCTTAAAGCCAATTCTATTTTTATGTTTTATCAGTATTTCGTCAAACCTTTGTTGTTTTTAATGGCCCCAGAACGGGCGCATGATGTGGTGGCATCAGGCTTGCGGTTTGTGATGAAAATTCCTGGGTTGTCGGCGGTGATTTCCTGGATGTATGGCTATTCGGATCCACGTTTGGCGCGAACTGTTTTTGGTATTCATTTTCCGAATCCGGTGGGTCTGGCGGCTGGTTTTGATAAGAATGCTAAATTAATCGATGAATTTGCTGCCTTGGGATTTGGGTTTATCGAGGTGGGTACGGTGACGCCCAAGGGTCAGGAGGGAAATCCAACGCCTCGATTATTTCGTTTGCCAGCGGATGCAGCCTTAATTAATCGGATGGGATTTAATAATGAGGGATTGGAGGCGATGAAAAAAAGGTTGTTGGCCCGCCAGTCCAAGGTCATTGTGGGAGGTAATCTAGGAAAAAATAAGGTGACGCCGAACGAGCAGGCGGAGGAAGATTATTGCGCGGGATTTGAGGCTTTGTATGAGGTGGTAGATTATTTTGTGGTGAATGTGAGTTCGCCGAATACCCCTAATTTGCGGGCTTTACAGGAAAAAGAACCCTTGAAAAAATTATTAGTTCGTTTGCAAGCTTTGAATGGGACGAAGCCGAAGCCCAAGCCTATTTTGTTGAAAATTGCACCGGATTTAACGAATGAGCAATTGGATGATGTGATTGAGATTGTATTGGAAACTCAGTTGGCCGGTGTCATTGCGACCAATACCACGTTATCGCGAGAAGGATTGCAGGCGCCTGAAAGTCTTCGTTCGGAGATGGGTGGTTTGAGTGGGAAGCCTTTGACGGCGAGATCGACGGAGGTGATTCGGTATTTACATGAAAAATCAAAGGGGCAATTTCCCATTGTTGGGGTAGGTGGGATTCATTCCGCGGAGGATGCGGTGGAGAAATTACAGGCAGGAGCGAGTTTGGTTCAGATTTATACAGGCTTCATCTATGAGGGGCCAGGTTTGATTCAGGACATTAACCGAGCGGTTGTTGCAAATGGATTGTAAAATCATTTTGTAAATCGGATCAAAAAGTCGAAATTTATAGGTTGTAAATACACGCAGTATCCATGGCTAAAAAGATTGTTCATACATCTAATACACTTCAAATTAATTTTGATCGAGGGGAGAAAAAAGCACGGGTGAAAGGAGCGCTACCGTATCGCTTGCGCATCATTTTGTCAGCTTTTTTGTTTGGGGTGGGTACGCTGCTATTGGTGGCCTTTGTGTCGAATTTCTTTATGGGTGTGGCGGATCAAAGCGAGGTGGAGCAGAGTACCTTGGATGTGATTCAGGGCTCTGATATCCCAGTGAAGAATTTAGCAGGCTTATTAGGGGCTAAGATTGCGCATTTTTTCTTGTTTCGGACCTTTGGATGGTCTTCGTTTTTGTTGATTCCCTTATTTTATTTATCGGCGCTCAAATTAGGTTTTAAACGGGAGATTTATCCCCTGGATCGCTTGTCATGGCAGGTCTTGTTTTTCTTGATTTGGGGTAGTTTGGTGGCAGGTTTTATGGTCTATCAAATGGATTTGCCTCATTCCTTGGGCGGTGGTGTAGGATTTTTTGTGAATGAGAAATTGAATCAATTGATTGGTTATTTATCCATCTTTTTGATTGTATTCGTTGGTTTTGTTTTCTTAGTTCTGTTTTATCAATTAAATCCAAAGGCTCCGAAAGTCCATGCCTCTGGGCCCGCTGATAGCTCGGTGCCTGGTGTGAATCCACTCGGGATGGAAGAGGATGAATTTGTCGATGAAGGACCGGCCATTCATGAGGATAATGAGGATTTGGAGGTATTTAGACCGATTGTTCCGCCATTAAAGGGGGAAGAAGAGGAGATTGAGGAGGAGCCGGTAATGGCAGAAATGCCCGTGGAGGCTATGGAAGCGGAAGTTTTGCCAGCATTAGAGGATTTGGATTTTACGTATAAGGTTGCCGTGGATGCGGATATTCCGGAGGAGGAAGAGGATACGACGCTTGCGGGCCAGGAAATAAAGGCAAACGATTTGGTGGAGCAGTTTGGTTTGTATGACCCGACGGCAGATTTACCTAAATACCAATACCCAACAATCGATCTGTTAAAAGAATACGATCAAAAAAATCAGACAACTCAGGTGACCATGGATGAGTTGAAAGAGAATAAGGAAAAGATTGTGGAGACCTTATTGAATTACGGAATTGGAATTCAGAAGATTGAAGCCACGATCGGACCTACGGTAACCCTCTATGAAATTGTGCCAAAAGCCGGTGTTCGTGTGAGTAAAATCACGTCCTTAGAGGATGATTTATCACTTTCTTTGGCTGCGATGGGGGTTCGGATTATAGGCCAAATGCCTGGTAAAGGAACGATTGGGATCGAAGTGGCCAATAAGAATCGGGAAATGGTTCCGGTGCGTGCGGTAATCGGTTCGGAGAAATTCCAGAAATCAACCTACGATTTGCCAATCACCTTAGGCAAAACGATTTCAAATGAGATTTTTGTGGCTGATTTAGCTAAAATGCCCCATTTATTGATGGCGGGTGCGACGGGACAAGGGAAGTCGGTAGGCTTAAACATGTTATTGACCTCCTTGATTTATAAGAAACACCCAGCGACCTTGAAATTTGTCTTAGTGGATCCGAAGAAGGTGGAATTGTCGCTGTTCAATAAATTGGAGCGTCATTTCTTAGCTTGCTTGCCCGATTCAGCGGAGGCAATTATCACGGATACGAAGAAAGTGGTGGCGACCTTGAATTCCTTGTGTAAGGAAATGGATTTGCGCTATGATAAGTTGAAGGATGCGGGCTGTCGCAACATCAAGGAATACAACCAGAAGTTTATTAATCGTCGATTAAATCCGAATGAGCATGATTTCATGCCCTACATTGTGTTGGTGATTGATGAGTTGGCGGATTTAATGCTGACTGCCGGGAAGGAAGTCGAACATCCGATTGCCCGTTTGGCCCAATTGGCTCGTGCGATCGGTATCCACTTGGTGGTGGCGACCCAACGCCCTTCTGTGAACGTTATTACGGGTACAATTAAAGCGAATTTCCCTGCACGTTTGTCCTTTAAAGTGATGTCCAAAATCGATTCTCGAACGATTTTGGATGCGGGGGGAGCGGATCAATTAGTCGGCATGGGTGATATGTTATTATCCATGGGATCCGAGGTGATTCGTTTACAATGTGCATTTGTGGATACGCCAGAGGTGGAGGAGATTTGTGAGTTTATTGGGAACCAACAAGGCTATGCTTCCGCCTATTTATTACCAGAAGCTGAATCGGAAGAAATGGGTGGCCAGGAACGTGGGGATTTCGATGCGAGTAGTCGGGATTCGTATTTCGATGAAGCGGCACGTTTGGTCGTGATGCATCAGCAGGGAAGTACGTCCTTGATTCAACGCAAATTGAAATTAGGCTATAATCGTGCGGGTCGCTTGATCGACCAATTGGAAGCCGTGGGAATCGTAGGGTCTTTTGGGGGTTCCAAAGCCCGTGAGGTCTTGGTTAAATCTGAAACCGAATTAGAAGAAATTTTAAAAAATCTATAAGCCATTATGAAAAAAGTAGTCTTTCTTATTTTATGTGTTTTGGGTGTTCAGTCGGCCTTTTCCCAGGCGAATAAAGCCTTGGCCTTAATTGATGGCATGCAAAAAAAATACAAAAGTATGGGTGCCTTCTCGGCTAATTTTTCGTACCAAACGGATGGTGGAGGCGCTATGTCGGGCTCCATCACGGTGCGTGGTACCAAGTTTCGCTTGAAAACTGCGGGTCAGGAGATTTTTAATAATGGAAAGGAAGTGGCGACCTATATTAAGGAAATCAATGAAGTGAATATGGCGGCTTTTGACCCGACTGAAGGTGATTTGAATCCCGCTAAGATTTATTCGTTTGATAAGAAAGCCTATAAGACGAGCGTGGTATCAGATGCAGGAGGTATATCGACGGTCGAGATGATTCCACTCGGAAAAACCGCTCAAATGCAAAAGATTAGCCTTAAAATAGGGGCTAAGGATTTTTCCATCAAAGAATGGACGATTGTGAATAAGGCAGGTAAAAAACAAAATTTCAAGGTTACCCAATTAAGCCCGAAAGCGGGATTGGATGACAAATATTTCACCTTTGATAAGAAGCAATTTCCCGGGGTGGAAGTGAATGACTTGCGATAGAAACTAGCGCTATTCATCCAATGAAAAAACCCAAGCCTAGGCCTGGGTTTTTTTATGAATGGATTTCGCTCAGTATTAAGAAACCAAATTTGGACTTTCGATCAATTGGCGTAAAATCTCCAATCCATCTGTATTAGCTAAATCTGGATCCGCTGCCCGCTCTGGGTGTGGCATCATGCCGAATACATTTCTGCCTTCATTGCATATTCCTGCGATATTTAATAAACTTCCGTTCGGATTTGATTCTTCGGTTACTTGCCCATCTTCATCGCAATAATAGAATAGGATTTGATCATTAGCCTTCAAGGAAGCTAATGTTTTTTCATCCGTAAAATAACGTCCTTCTGCATGTGCGATAGGGACTTTGTAGGCTTTAGTGGTATTTAAGGAATGGGTCAAGAGGGAATTGTTCGTTGCCGCCTTCAAAAAGATATTTTTGGAAATAAACTTCTGTGTATTGTTGCGCAATAAAACACCAGGCAATAAATGTGCTTCCACGAGGACTTGAAATCCATTGCAAATCCCCATCAAATAACCGCCATTTTTAGCATGTTCGATCACATGATCCATAATCGGAGAGAAACGAGCGATGGCTCCACTGCGTAAATAATCCCCATAGGAAAAGCCTCCTGGGATGATAATGAATTCGCAATTCTGCAAATCGGTATCTTTATGCCATAATTTCACGGCCTCGTGGCCTAAACTTTGGATGACGCCGACGGTATCATCGTCGCAATTGGATCCTGGAAATACTACAACCCCAAATTTCATACGTGTTCGTTCAAATGTTGGCCCAAAAATACGGCTTTTTATTAAATTTTCTTGGCTTCGAAACGCTTTTCGTTTCCTTGTGATAAAAAAAGCTGCACTCGAGGAATGCAGCTTTTGGAATAGATCAATTAAATCCTAATAACGATAATGCTCCGGCTTGAATGGTCCATTTTGTGGTACCCCGATGTATTCCGCTTGCTCTTTTTCTAAGGTTTCTAATTTCGCCCCGATATGCGCTAAATGCAAGAAAGCAACCTTCTCATCCAAATGCTTAGGCAGGATATAGACCTTGTTTTCGTAATTCGCTGAATTCGCCCACAGCTCTAATTGAGCCAAAGTTTGGTTACAGAATGAATTCGACATCACAAAGGATGGATGACCCATCGCGCAACCTAAATTCACCAAACGACCTTCGGCCAACACGATTACGTTTTTGCCATCGATCGTATACATATCCACTTGTGGTTTGATTTGGTCTTTCGTAGAACCGTAGTTACTGTTCAACCACTCCATATCGATTTCGTTATCGAAGTGACCGATGTTACAAACGATTGCTTTATCCTTCATTGCTTTGAAGTGACGATCACGAATGATTTTTACGTTTCCTGTTGCTGTTACAAAGATGTTCGCACGCGTGGCCGCTTCGTCCATCGGAACTACCTCGAAACCGTCCATTGCTGCTTGAAGCGCACAGATGGGATCGATCTCGGTCACCAACACGCGGCAACCAGCACCCCGCAATGATTCCGCACTTCCTTTTCCTACGTCACCGTAACCGGCTACGACGGCTACTTTACCGGCTAACATTAAGTCAGTTGCCCGACGAATCGCGTCAACCAATGATTCTTTACAACCGTATTTATTATCAAATTTAGACTTCGTTACCGAGTCATTTACGTTGATCGCTGGCAAGAATAATGTGCCATTCTTCATGCGCTCATATAGACGGTGAACACCTGTCGTCGTTTCTTCGGACAAACCTTTGATGCCTGAAATTAATTCAGGATATTCATCAAAAACCATGTTGGTCAAATCGCCCCCATCATCCAAAATCATATTTAAAGGTTGTTTTTCTTCTCCGAAAAACAAGGTTTGCTCGATACACCAATTGAACTCCTCTTCGTTCATGCCTTTCCAAGCATACACCGGAATTCCTGCCGCTGCGATAGCCGCTGCTGCGTGATCTTGAGTCGAGAAAATGTTACAAGAAGACCAAGTAACGTCTGCTCCTAAGGCAGTTAATGTTTCGATTAATACAGCTGTTTGGATGGTCATGTGAAGACATCCTGCGATGCGCGCACCTTTTAAGGGTTGCGCTGCGCCAAATTCAGCACGCAAGGCCATCAAACCTGGCATTTCCGCTTCAGCTAATTGAATTTCTTTACGACCCCAGTCGGCCAATGCAATGTCTTTAACTTTAAATGGTACATAGGTACCCGATTGTGATGCCATTGTGTATTGTTTTTGAATTGATTTTCTTTCTAAAGTACAAAAATAATCAAATAATTTAGACGTGCAAAATTAGATTATTTAATGGTCGAAATTAGCCGGATTGACCTATTGGTTCAAGAATGGCAAGACGCTTTCCAACTGAATTCCTCGCGAGCCCTTGACCAGTAAGAAGCTGTTTTGAATGGGATGATCTTGCAACCAAGTATGTAGGCCGAATTTATCTGGGAAAAATAAGGCTTTTGGCAAATGTACGAGGGCATGCTGCATGTGCTGGCCCACTAATAATACCTTTTCAAAAGCATAAGAAGCAATTAATTGCCCGAGTGCCGCATGTTCTTCTGCAGAAACATTGCCTAATTCAAACATGTCGCCCAGGATAATAATTTTGGGCGAATTCTCCGTTTCTGCAAAATGCGAAATGGCTGCGGACATGGAAGAAGGATTTGCATTGTAGGCATCCATCAAAACTTGGTTAGATCCTATTTTGATGAATTGTGAACGATGATTCGTGGGCACATAGGAACGAATTCCCTCCAAGCATTTTTCGTCGCTAAGTCCAAAATACTTACCTATGGCCAAAGCCATCTGAATATTTTCAAAATTATATATTCCTGGGAGGTGTGATTTCACGACGCTGCCATTGGCACAACGAAAAGAAATGATGGGTTTGGCTTCGATTAATTCCGTGGGCAAAGCCTGATTCGCCACGATAACATCTGTGATACCACGCTTGGTGGCCATCTCATGAACGATATTTTGAGCTGCGGGAAGGAAAATGGGCCTATCCATGGCTTTCATGAAATCAAACAATTCTCCTTTGCCTTTGATGACGCCTTCGATTCCTCCGAAACCTTCTAAATGGGCTTTCCCGATGTTTGTGATAAGGCCATGGCTCGGTTGGGCAATGTTCACCAATTCACGGATATCTCCTTGTTTATTTGCACCCATTTCGATTACCGCGATTTCATGTGTGGGTTGAATCGATAAAATGGACAAGGGAACGCCGATATGGTTATTCAAATTACCTGAGGTGGCGAAGCAATGAAATTGTTGGGATAAAACCGAAAAAATCAATTCCTTGGTCGTTGTTTTTCCATTGGAACCCGTTAAACCAATTACTGGAATGTTTAAGGTTTTGCGATATTCGGTGGCTAAATCTTGTAGGGCGATAAGTGAATCGCTAACAAGATGTGTTTTACCTTCGATTTCAAAGGCGGGGTCGTCGATTACGGCAAGCGAGGCGCCGAGTTCGATGGCTTGTTGAGCCATCGCATTCGCATTAAAATTAGGACCTTTGAGGGCGAAAAAAATGACCCCGGAACTTATTTTGCGCGTATCCGTAGATACGCCAGTCGAAGCTAAAAATTTTTCTAAAAGCACTGATTTCGTCACCTTAGTTTTAATTTTAATGAGCCTATGTGCATATTGCGTCCACAAATATCGAATGAAAAATTTATTATTCCTTTTATTGTTCTTTTTTAGCACCAATATTTTGGCGCAAAGCCTACAATTCACGAGGAATAATAGCATACCGGTGAAGGATTCTAAGGGCGACATGGCGAATCCATGGGCGGGCGGATTTAATTCGGCTCAATTTTCTACGATTGATGTGAACGGCGATGGACGCGATGATTTGTTCACCTTTGATCGGACGAATCAGGTGATTTCTGTTTTTCTCCAAAAATCGAATGGGACCTATGTCTATGCGCCTGAATACATCAAAAATTTCCCATTGCTTGAAAATTGGGCACTTTGTGCGGATTATGACGGAGATGGCCAAAAAGACTTATTTAGTTCTGCACCCTCGGGGATTAAGGTGTTTAAAAATATGAGCAAAGGGGGTGTTTTGGCGTTTTCTGAGGTTGCGAATCCATTATTTAGTGAGGGATTTTCCGGGAAAATTAATTTATATGTGGCCTCCTCGGATATTCCGGCCATCGGGGATGTGGATGGCGATGGGGATGTGGATATTTTGGCATTTGAACCGGGTGGCCATTACATCGAGTGGCATCAAAATATGTCAAAGGAAATGGGTAAGCCCTTGGGTTTATTTTTTAAAAAATCTGAGCAAAACTGGGGTGGCTTTTTGCATAATGATTGTCGGGACATTCTTTTCACCCAAAATAAAACGCCGGGTTTGTCGGTAGATGCGCTGGATGCGGTGGATGCGACATCTCAAACGATGCACGTGGGAAATAGTGTGGCTTTGTTGGATTATGAAAAAGCCGGCATTCCGGATGTATTATTTGGTCATGTGGGATGTTCGAATTTGGTTTATTTGCCTAATTCGGGAACGAAGGCCCAAGCGAAATTTGGGCAAGCGAATTATGATTTTCCGAGCAAAGACCCGGTTCAGGTGGCTTCGTTTGCTGCGGCCTATCCGATGGACTTAGATGGGGATGGGAAAAAAGAAATTATTGTGTCAACAAACACCTACGACAACGCGGGCTATTTGCAAGATTTCCAACATGCTGCCTCCGTTTTTACCTTTCAAAATGGGAGCTGGACACGTAAATCGGATGCCTTTTTACAAGCCGACATGATCGATGTGGGGGAAGGGGCCTCGCCGGTTTGGTGGGATGCAGATGGGGATGGGGATCTTGATTTATTGATTGGCAATCAAGGCATTCGGGGGAATCAAGGCGTTCGAGCTAGTATTTATTTCTATGAAAATGTGGGTTCGGCTACGCAGCCTGCCCTTCTATTTCGTACGGCAGATTTTAAACAATTTTCTGCGCAGGTTCAGGCTACTCAGGTACAATTGCACGTGGCGACATTAGCGGGTAAAAATCAGGCCTCACTGGTCGTGCATTTTCAAAGTTTTGTTGGCCCAGGCCTCTGGTTCATAAATGCATCTGAATCCACTTTTTCCAAAATAGATCTTCCCGTCTTGGCGGCAGGCGAAAGTCCCCTGTTGGTCGATTGGGATCAAAATGGTGTGTTGGATGTATTAATTTTGGATAAAATCGGAAAGGTGCGCGCCTATTCTTTTGTCGATTTTACGTTGCAAACATCTGATTGGGCGGGTTTGTCGGCCCTGTCCACTTGGTCGATTCAATCCTTCGCTTTTGGGGATTTAAATGCGGATGGCCAATGGGAGGTGGTGGCGTTGGATCGGGATGGGATGACACATGTGGGTGTTTTACAAACGAACAGCCAAACAATTTTATGGGATGATAAAATAGGGAATTCGATGAATCGGGTAGGGCTAAAGGGCCACGTGAGTATTTCGGATTATAATCAAGATGGTCGGCCTGATATCATGCTAGGATTAGCGACGGGAGGGGTGCATGTGTATGAAAATCGGACCGTGTCGCCTGTCATCACCCAATTGGATTCCCAGCTCTTGCAAGTTTTTCCGAATCCGGCCCAACAGGAAGTAAATCTTTTCGCCAATGAAGCAGGAAGCTTTACGATCCGAAATTTATTTGGACAAAGTCTTTTATCTGGTACCTTAGCTCGCGCGGTAATCCAAAAAATCCCAATGGGTCCTATAGCCAAAGGGCTTTATTTTATTGAATTTCAAAGCATTTCAGGAAAAATGATTCAACTGAAATGGGTGGTGGATTAAAAGAATTTGGGGGCGCCAAGGATGATTTGTCGGAGACTGACAATGATAATCACGATTCCTACCAGGATCATCATGGCTTTGATAGGTAACTTATTGGCCAATTTCGCGGCAATGGGTGCGGCTACCACGCCACCTAATATTAACCCAGCGATCACTTGCCAATAGCCTAAGCCGATGACCATGAAAAAGGTAACCGAAGAGGCAAGGGAAACGAAAAATTCAGTCAGGTTTACACTGCCGATCGTGTATTTGGGATGGCGTCCTGAGGCTATGAGCGTTGAGGAAACAATTGGCCCCCAACCACCCCCGCCAATGGAATCCAAATAACCTCCAAATAAAGCTAACCAGCCCACTCGCTTCAACGCTTTCTTTTCTTGACGCTTCCGCAAGGCTTTACGAATAATGATGGCTCCCAAAAATAAGGTATAAACAGAAACGATAGGTTTAATATAGCCTGCATATTCTTCTAAATTCGATAATAAATAAGCACCTAAAATCGCGCCAATCACACCCGGGATGACCAAGGTTTTGAATAATTTAGAATTCACATTCCCGAATTTCAAATGCATATAGCCCGAAACCCCTGAGGTAAATACCTCCGAGGCATGTACGGATGCCGAAGCCGCTGCAGGCGTAATGCCCACGGACAATAAAAAGGTCGTCGCCGTAACCCCATAGGCCATCCCTAATGCCCCGTCAATCATCTGCGCGATGAATCCTCCCAATACATAATACAATATTTCTGAATTCACCGAATTAAAGACCGCAATCACATTTTCAGCCGTCAAATAACTGAATAGCAAATGCCCCACAATCATTAAGGCCAAGGCATTGCTAACGTGAATAATCACCTCCGTGATACTACGATCTCGCTTCCAAATGGTTTGAACAGCCTTCGAAAGACTTGGAAATTTGCTTTTGGGTTCGGAAAATTCTGAATTCGTGGACATAGGGTTTTATAATTCCCTACAAAACTAATAGACTTCACTTAATCTACCAACAAAGTAGAGTAAATATTTTTTCACAAAAAAGCCCTAATTTGCATTTCCTTTTGAAAAAAGATAAAAAATTATGCGTTCAGAGTATCAGTTTAGCGAGATAGAAAAGCAATGGCAGGCCTTTTGGGCGGAGCATCAAACCTTTCAGGCACAGGTAAATCCGAATAAACCTAAATATTATGTCTTAGATATGTTTCCTTACCCATCTGGGGCGGGATTACATGTGGGCCATCCGCTAGGTTACATTGCATCTGATATTATGGCGCGCTACAAGCGTCTGCAAGGTCATGAGGTATTGCACCCGATGGGCTTTGATTCCTTTGGCTTACCCGCAGAGCAATATGCCATTCAAACGGGTCAGCATCCGGCGATTACCACGGAGGAGAATATTACGCGGTATATCCAACAATTGAAAAACATGGGTTTTTCATTCGATTGGTCACGTGAGGTGCGCACATCGGATGCTTCCTATTACCAGTGGACGCAGTGGATTTTTATGCAATTGTTTAATTCCTGGTACAACCAAGAAACTGATCGTGCAGAATCCATCGAAAGCTTGGAAGGTATTTTAGCCCAAAAAGGCTCAATCGGATTAAAGGCGGTTTGTGATGAGGAAGTTGCGCGGATTTCGGCAGAAAGCTGGAATGCGATGAATGAAGAGGAGAAATATGCCTATTTATTGAATTTCCGTTTGGCTTATTTGGATGATTCGGTGGTGAATTGGTGCCCGGGTTTGGGAACTGTGTTGGCCAATGACGAGGTGAAAGATGGTTTATCTGAGCGGGGGGGATTTCCTGTGGAGCAGAAAAAAATGCGTCAATGGTCCATGCGGATTACCGCCTATGCGGATCGTTTATTGCGAGGATTGGAAGAAGTGGATTGGTCGGATTCGTTGAAAGAACAACAACGAAATTGGATCGGTAAGTCGGTCGGTGCTGAAGTAGAATTCGACATCGAAAACATAACAGATAAAAAAATAAAAGTATTTACCACCCGGGTGGATACCATTTATGGTGTTTCCTTTATGGTGTTAGCCCCGGAACATGAGTGGGTAGATTCCTTGACCACGCCCGAGCAAAAAGATGCCGTTGAGGCGTATGTCACGTGGGCGAAGTCTCGATCGGAGCTCGACCGAATGTCAGAAGTAAAGCAAGTGTCCGGCGTTTTCACGGGAACCTATGTCTTAAATCCGGTGAATCAAGCCCGCGTGCCTTTGTTTTTGGCCGATTATGTCTTGGCAGGTTACGGAACGGGTGCGGTGATGGGTGTTCCTTCGGGGGATCAACGTGACTGGAACTTTGCGAAGCATTTTGATTTGCCGATTATCCCGATTTTGGATGCGCAAAAAGACATGGACAAACAAGCCGATGCGACCAAGGAAGGGAAATATATCAATTCCGGCATGATTGACGGAATGGGCTATAAAGAAGCGACTCAAACGCTGATCGTTTGGATGGAAAACCATGGAATCGGCAAAGGTAAAATTCAGTACCGGATGCGGAATGCGGTGTTTTCGCGTCAACGCTATTGGGGTGAACCCGTTCCCGTCTACTTCAAACCGAATGCCAAGGGGGACTTGTTGCCTTATTTAATCCAGGAAAGTGAATTGCCTTTTGAACTTCCGAAAATCGATAAATATTTACCCACAGAAACGGGTGAACCGCCATTGGGTCGGGCAAGCGCCGATTGGAAATACCAAGGATTATACGATTATGAATGGTCGACGATGCCAGGTTGGGCAGGTTCTTCTTGGTACTGGTACCGCTACATGGATGCGCAAAATAAGTCCGAATTTGCGTCCAAGGAGGCCATTGACTATTGGCAAGCCGTGGATTTATACATTGGTGGTTCCGAGCACGCGACGGGCCATTTATTGTATAGTCGTTTTTGGAATAAATTCTTAAAGGATTTAGGCTATGTGAAGGAGGAGGAATTTGCGAAGAAGTTGATTAACCAAGGCATGATTCAAGGTCGGTCGAATTTCGTCTATCGCCTAAAAAATTCAGAAAAGGTGACGTTTGTTTCTCATGGCTTGAAAAACCAATATGACGTGGTGGCGCTGCATGTGGATGTGAACATTGTCGAAAATGATGTCTTGGATATCGAGGCATTTAAACGCTCGCGGAAGGATGTACCGACTGATGCAGAATTTATATTGGAGCAGGGGAAATACGTTTGTGGTTGGGAAGTGGAGAAAATGTCGAAATCGAAATTTAACGTTGTTAATCCCGACGATTTAATCGCCAAATATGGTGCCGATACGCTTCGTGTCTATGAGATGTTTTTGGGGCCTTTGGAACAATTTAAACCTTGGAATACGAATTCCATTTCGGGTTCGCATAATTTCTTGCGGAAGGTTTGGCGCTTGTTTTTTGATGAAACGACCCAGAAATGTCACCTAGTAGATCAAACCGCCACAGCGGATGAATTACGCGTCCTTCACACAGCGATTCGCAAAGTTCAAGAGGATTTAGATCGCTATTCATTTAATACGGTGGTGTCTACTTTGATGATTTGCGTGAATGAATTAGGCCAATTAAAATGCCATAAAAAATCCATTCTGCGTGAATTAGTCATTATGTTATCTCCTTATGCACCGCATATATCGGAAGAATTATGGGTAGCCTTAAGTGAGGAGCCAGGAACGATTTCCTATGCAAGCTTCCCGGTATTCAATCCAGCACTTTTAGTTGAGGATGAATTTAAATACCCGATTTCCTTTAATGGCAAGGTACGTTTGACATTGCCATTTTCAAGCACAGCGAGTCCTTTGGAAATCGAAGCGGGTGTTTTGGCCGATGCACAGGTACAAAAAATATTGGATGGTGTCGCACCGGCGAAAGTGATTGTGGTACCGAAGCGCATTGTTAATATTGTCTTGGCCAAATAGCTGATTAAAAATCGAGTCGAGAACTGAAAATAGGAATCAGCGGTAAGGCATATCGATAGGAGAATCCTTTTAACGAAGAATCATAACGTTCCTCAATGACGTTATTCGTATTCAGTATATTTTGAATGTCGGCCCGAATGGACCAGGCGTGTCCTTCTCGATTAATCCGGTAGGCGATCGAAAAATCAATCCGGTCAAAATTCGGGTATTGCGCTTCCATGATGTGGGCAGATTGTAGCACCGTGGTATTCTTTTTAATCGACTCCGTGAGATTAATTGGCGTGTAGCGATTCCCTCCGCGCATTAAGTATCGGATGTTCAGGGATAGGGATTTTTGTTTGTTCAGTTTAAAATCCTTTCCGAGTAACGCATTGCCTGCGAACATATTATTGAATTGGGTATTTCGCCAAATCAAATCTTTGTTTTGGTATTTAGAATCAAAAATCGAGGCGGTCAATAAATAGTAAAAATTATCCGCAAAAAATCGTTCCAACGTTAATTCGATTCCCTTATTTATTCCCTGGCCCGCATTTTCTAAGATCTGCGTGGGAATGCCTGAACTGTAATTCAGCATGGAAAATAGACCGGTTTTCAGGGTGTCAACGGGGACTCGTTGGATATTTTGCCAATACGCTTCTATTTTTAAACGTGTATGTTCGCCAATCCGTTGGTCATACGAAATTACCTGATGCAAGGCCTGAGAAGGTAAAATCGATTTATTGGGTTGGACAAAAAATCCATTCACTAGGTATTTTTTATACATGTACGTGGAAATAGGCTCGAGGCGGGAATGCCAACCCATCCCGAATCCAAATCGGCCACCCCGTTCATTTTCATAGGAGAGGGCCAATCGCGGCTCGAATCCCCTCGCATCATTTAAACTAAATTGATACGCGTGAATCCCAAAAGTTGATTGGAACGAGGACGACCATTTCTTGATGACTTGCGTATAGGCCTGTGAATACCAAGCGGCATCTGATTCTTGGAGGTAATTGACGAGTTTTTTACCGTCCCAGCGGTTTTCAGTTAGGTCGAATCCCAGCCGACTTAGCACCATTCCGATCTTCGTCGAAAAGCTACTTGAAAATTTATGTACATAGGTAGAATTCAAGCGCCAATTGGGATATTGGTAAGATTGATTACGCGTGTTTTTCCAAAGCGTGGCGATGATTTCATCTTTACTGATTTGAGTCGATTCCAGCGTAAAAGCCACGTTTGTGCTTAAATGCCCCTTTTTCATCGGTAATTTATGGCTGATTCCGAAGGCGCCCATCAGGCCATTGGAATAATCTTTGCTGGTTGCTTTTTCGTCTTCGGTATCATTGGCACCCATGAGGCCCCAAAGACTTATCGTTCCTCCTTTTTTAAGTGGGATGTCGAAGGTATAATTTAAATCCCGATAAGCGGGCTTGAAACTTCCGGAGTTAATGTTCACTAAACCCGATTTCAACAATAGTTCGAGTGTCGAATAACGCGCCCCCACCCGAAAGGAGCCCCCTTGTTTTCCCATGGGTCCTTCAGCGGCTAAGTCGATTCCCACGACGGATAATTGGGCCATATATTCTCTTTTTTCGTTATTACCCCGACGAAACCGTAGGTCAAATACTCCCGAGGAAGCATTTCCATATTCGGCAGGGAAGGCGCCCGACATGAAGTCGGAGTTTGCCAAACTCGTCGAATTAATCATCGATATAATCCCACTCGTGGAACCCTGCCCATCACCAAAATGATTTGGATTCGGGATTTCAATGCCTTCCATCCGCCACAATAGACCTTTGGGTGAATTTCCTCGAATGATGATTTCATTGTTTTGGTCCGATCCAGCGTTTGTTACGCCTGCGAAATTTAGGGACATCCGGGCGGGGTCTTGAAAGCCTCCGGCATATCGATTTGCCTCGGTTAATGAAAATTGACGCGTGCTGACAAGGGCTAATTCATTGCGCGCTTGGTCTTTGGGTCGTTCGGAAATCACCCGAACCTCTTGTAAGAAATTTGGTTTTTCCTCCATTTCAATGGGAAGAAGTAGTTCCTTGCCGCTCGTTAATTCCAGGAAGGGAATGTCAAAAGGCGCATAACCCAACAACGAACATTGGATTTTATAGCGACCAATGGGAGTTTTTGGGAAATTGAATCGACCGAGGGAGTCTGTATAGACGACACGATTTCCGGGTTCGAGATGTACGCTTACGCCGGATAGCGTTTGAAGGGTTTGTTTGTCGGTGATGCGTCCTCGAATGCTTTGTTGAAATGTTTGCCCCCATCCCACAAACGGGAGGATAACAAATAACCCTATTGCCCCGAATAATGCCCTATTTTTTAGGGTACTTTTTAATTTCCTGTAATAAGGCACGTAATTCGGCAACTTTCTGCGGGTTTGTAGCGAAAACATCCTGGGTTTCTTTCGGATCCAATGCTAAATTAAACAATTGTCCATTCACTCCTTCTTGGCTTTGTTTGATTTCTTTCGGTTCGGTAAATCCACCGGAACCTAGGCCCTCGATTAATTTCCAATCGCCTTTTCGAATCGTGAAATAGCCGGTGGAGGAAGAAACAATCACGGCGGGTTGGTCCGCCACCTGTTTTGCCTTTCCTTGTAAAACCGGTAAAATACTATAACTATCTTCGGCGGTCGATTTTTTACCTGTGATTTCAGCCACTGTGGCCATTAAACTTGTTAGGCTAATGGTCGCAGAACTTTGGCTCGCTGATTGAATCGTACCAGGCCAGCGCGCGAGAAAGGGAATCCGATGGCCTCCTTCGAAGGCATCACCTTTCATCCCTCTAAATTCTCCAGCGGATTGATGATGAAAGCGTTCGATGTAATCAGTTCGCCAATAGGGTCCATTGTCGCTTGTGAAAATAACTAAGGTGTTTTTGCTGAAACCCATCTGGTCTAATTTTTTCAGGATGGCACCCACAGAGGCGTCCACTTGTTGAACAAAATCTCCATATTCCCCAGCCCCTGAACTTGCCTTATATTCTGGTTTTGGCATCCAAGGTGTATGGGGTGCGGCGAGGGGTAGGTATAAGAAAAAGGGCTTTTTTGCGTTTTGTTTGCTGATAAAAGCTTCGGCTTTTTGTGTAAATCGAGGCAATACTTCATGGAAGTCAAAACTAGGTGCCATTTTTCCTTCGCGCCAAAAGGGACCTGCGTAGCCCTTGTCTTCTTTATTGCCTTTTGTATATCCGGTGGGTGATTCTTCCGCTTGTTGGTTTTCCAAAT
Source organism: Cytophagaceae bacterium (assembly GCA_947450365.1). Classification (GTDB taxonomy): domain Bacteria; phylum Bacteroidota; class Bacteroidia; order Cytophagales; family Spirosomataceae; genus Aquirufa. The sequence continues at coordinate 31,866 of CANFVE010000019.1, read as the reverse complement.
ACACATACGGTGGCATGTCTAAAGAAGCTGGTAAAATGTAGGAATACCCAAATCCGACCGTGTTCGGTCCTGCGCTCGTTTTTTTGCTATAATCGATGATGGCCGGATCTAATTCGTTTCGAATATCGGTTTGTTGGAGTTTCCCTTCATTTCCAGGCAATAAGGTCCAGTCGAGCCCCAAATGCCATTTACCTACGACACCTGTTTCATAGCCTGCGGAGGTGAGGAGGGAGGCAACAGTTTGTTGGTCTTTTTCAATCAATGCCCGCGAATAACCGCGCAAAACGCCCACGGGCAAAGCGCTACGAAAGGGATATCGACCCGTTAAAATTCCGTAGCGTGTGGGCGTACAAACGCCAGAGGCGGAATGGGCGTCTAAAAATTGCATGCCTTGTTTGGCAAGTTTGTCGATGTATGGGGTTTTGATTTGGCCTGTGGGGTTATAGGCGGAAACGTCCCCGTAGCCGAGGTCATCGGCTAAAATGTAGACGATATTAGGCAGATTTTTTTGTGCAAAGCCACTGAGTGCGAGCAGGGAGAAAAATAAAAAATAGGCAAATTTTTTCATGCTTAATGGGTTTCCATGGATTGAATCCATGCGTTGATCAAGGCGACGCCTTCTTTGTGAATGAGTTTTCGGCCTAATTCGGGCATCATGATGCCTAGATCTGCGGAGTTCATGCGATAGGCCAAAATGCTCTCATGTGATTTTCCTGGGACGATATCGAAGGCTAAATTCCCTGATCCTCTTCCTGCGGCGATGGGTGCTTTGAAAAATCCGTAGGAGCTTTTGTGGGTGTTGGCCCATGTTAAAAATAAGCCGGAAGATCTAGCAGGTCCGGAAGGGTTGTGGCAATGGGCACAATTGATATCCAAATAACCGCGAGCCCGAAGGTCTAAACTAGCCTTTGGGTCGTTGAATGCAGGGATTTTAGGAATTTCACTCGTATTTTCGGGTAGGTTTTCAATCAGGCCGAGGTTTTTCCAATGGCTTAATTGATTTTCTTTTGAGTTGCTGTGGTAATCGAAATCTCCGTTCAGTTGGCGTGCCGAAGGCCCAATCGGCGTCATTTTGCCTGATTTTTCGTGGCAACCTTTACATTGGTTCATGTTTGGCACAAAATATTCTAAGGATTTCTTATTTCCTTCCTGATCGCGCCAAGCGACGACTTGGGTGCCACCGGCTACTTCCAAGGTAGCCTCTGTTTGTTCTTTATTCCAAATATAAGGCAAGGCGACCCATCCTTTCGCTTCGTGTAACAGCACGCGAGTTTCCATGAGTTGGCGACCTTTTTTCTCATTCCGCTCGTCATTTTTGTAATAAAAGGTTTTGACGATGGCCGTACCCACGGGGAACTGTAAAACCGAATCTGGATTATAGGCCGTTTTTAGTCCTTTAGGCAGGCGAATGAATCGTAATTTGTATGCATAATCAGAAAATAAGGGAGAATTCAGGGCATAGGGAACCACATCACCTGCCGGGATTTGATCCTTCATATGTCCTTCAAAAAATCCGAATTCAGATAATTTTTCGGGATAATTGAGTTCCTTATGTGAAAAATCGGTGAGGGACATTAATATCCCGGTGACCCACCAAAGCCCGAAAATAAGATGAATCCGTTGCATTAAAATTGGATCGATTTAATGGATTCAGGATTGCAATTCAGTGCATCTGAGCCGGAAATGATGTTTTTGAAATCATGTTCCGCATCGATGATGGCGCTACTTTGGCCATTATTTTCACGGACGCAGATTGCAAATTCAGGTAGGTATTTTCCATCCTTCCCCACTTTTGTTTCATCTAAAATTCCGTCAAAAATGATGTGAGGGACCTGTGTGCCAAATTTCAATTTGATGCGATACATTTGACCGAAACGACCTTCCATAGGTACTCGGGCATCTTTTCGTTCGAAGGTATTGTTGTGAATCTGAATGTCAGTCGGGTATGGATCATATTCCTTATCCTTATTTTTCAATCCGGTCATAAAATAACTGATCACCCCGACGCCCAAGGTCGCATGATTCAAAATCTGATTTTCGTAAATGTCCACATGGCTTGTCGCCAGCACCATCATCCCCGTTCCTTTGGGTACATTGCCTACGATATTGCCTTTTGGCGCGAAATTCGAAAGATTATTATCTTTTACGATATTATGATGCACTTTAACAAAGCCTCCTTTTTTCTGAATTAATCCAGGTAAATCAAATACCAAAATACCTCCCGTATTTCCTATCGCGCTGTTATTGAAAACTTCTGCATACAAAGAGTTTTCGATTTCAATGCCGGCTACGTTTTGAAAGGCGGTACAATTTTTCACCACGATGTGCTTGGATTGACCTACGTAAATGCCCGCATCGGATGCGCCGATGGCGATGCAACTATCAATCATCACTTGTTCACAAAGCACTGGATAAAAAGCATAACTACCATTGCTCGCCTTAGGCTTACCAAGCCATTCAGCCTTCAAGCGTCGAAAGGTCATGCCTTTCACTTGCATGGTTTTGATCAAATCGCCCTTAGAATCCTGCGAAGTGAAGTCTTCGAGGATAATGTTTTCGCAATTCGCAATTTTGATTCCCTCGGCGCCTTGAACTTGGTTTTTAAAACTTAAAACGGTTTTATCGATGCCCTTTCCTCGCAAGGTGATGTTTTTTTTGCCTTCTAGAGAAAGGCTCTTCGTGAGGAAATAGGTACCAGCTTCGATGTTGATTGTACTTCCATCTTCCGCTAAAATCAATTTGGTCTGTAATTTTTTCTCGAAATCAGCCTGGGCCATACCCGCGAATGAACTGATTAGAAAAAGAAATAAACTTGTTTTTTTCATCGTTTATTGAGCTTTTGTCATCGAAAAGGGTTCTGCGGCCACGCCGATTCCCCGACTTTTATTGGCTTTGTTTGACATAGTAAACGTAAAACTACCACCTTCCTGTATTTGTTTGTGTAAAATATAATTTTTGTTCCATGTTTTTCCATTCCATTTCAAATCTTGAATGTACACATGCTCTGGTGAATTGCTAGGCGCTTGTAGAATGAATTTCTTTTGGTTGGGTAATTCAATCGTTACTTTTTTAAATAAGGGCGAACCAAGCACATATTCCTGCGTCCCAGGCGTTACCGAATAGAATCCCATGGCGCTTAAAACATACCAGGCGGAAGTTTGTCCATTATCTTCATCGCCGCAATAGCCATCGGGCGTAGGTTTGTACAATTTATCCAAGGCTTCTCTTACATGATATTGTGTTTTCCATGGTGCATCGCAATAATTATAGAGGTAAAGCATGTGCTGAATGGGTTGATTTCCATGGGCATATTGGCCCATGTTCATCACTTGCATTTCGGTCATTTCGTGAATGATGCCGTTGTAGCCTGAAAACTCGACGGTCGGAGGTAATTTAAAGACCGAATCGAGCATAATTTCGAAGGATTTTTTTCCGCCCATGAGCTTGGCCAATCCACGGAAGTCATGAAATACGGACCAGGAGTAGTGCCAGCTATTTCCCTCCACAAATTCATTTCCCCAGGAAAAAGGATTGAAATTGGCCTGAAAACTTCCATCACGGTTGCGCCGACGCATTAAATTCAAATGCGGATCAAAGATGTTTTTGTAATTCTGAGCTCGTTTTTGAAAAAGTTCGATTTCCGCTTGGGGCCGACCTAATTTCTTTGCCATTTCACTCACGCAAAAATCATCATAGGCATATTCTAAGGTCCTTGCCGCACTTCCCACGTATTCATTTCCCGGAACATAGCCCAATTCATTATAGCCTTTGACCCCCACACGGCCTGTAGCGCCAAGTTTACTTTCGTTGTCTGAGTTTTTCAACATCCCTTCGTAAAGCACATTTGCATCAAAACCTTTGGCCCCTTTTAAAAATCCATCCGCAATCACCGAAGCCGAATTACTCCCAATCATGCTTTTTTTATGGCCAGGACTTGACCATTCGGGAAGCCAACCGCTTTCCTTGTAAGTGTTTTCGAGGCCTTTGAGGATTTGACCATTCAGTTCTGGATATACGATCGTAAGAAATGGGAATAAGGAACGAAAGGTATCCCAAAATCCCGTATCGGTGAACATATATCCCTTTTCGATATTGCCGTTGTAAGGGCTGTAATGCACCATTTGGTTCGATGCATCAAATTCATAGAACTTCCTTGGAAACAAAATCATGCGATAATAGCATGAATAAAAGGTTTTCATTTGGTCCAAACTACCTCCTTCTACTTTGATTTTACTTAATTCTTTATGCCAAACAGCTTGTGCCTTGGTTTGGATTTGGTCAAAGCTTTGGTTGCCGATTTCCCGACTCAGATTTAGTTCGGCCTGTTCAAATGAAATGAACGAAGAGGCCACGCGCGCATGCACGATATCGCCTTTTTTTGTTTTAAAACCGACAGCCGCTTGTGCATGAAATCCGCTGATTTCGAGGCCTTTGTTGCGTAGGGAATCTTGGCTGATGGCTGAAAATTTGAAGTCTTTATCGAAATAAACGACAAAATAGTTTTTGAAATTCGCAGGAACGCCGCCTCGGTTGCGGGTGGTGTAGCCGATGATTTTTCGTTGTTCCGGAATGATTTTTACATAGGAACCCCGGTCGTATGCATCAATCAGAATCCAGGAACTATCTGCCTTGGGGAATTGAAAGGAAAATAGCGCGGCGCGGTCCGTGGGGGTGATTTTGGTAAGGACGTCGTGGTCCGACAAATAGACTTGGTAAAAATAAGGTTTCGCAATTTCGGCTTTGTGAGAAAATTGGGAGGCCCGTTTTTCTTCATTGAAAATCAGTTTTCCGGTAGAAGGGAATAAGGCAAATTGTCCATAATCTCCAATCCAAGGGGAGGGTTGGTGTGTTTGCTTGAAGCCACGGATTTTGGTAGAATTGTATTGATATTGCCAACCATTTGCATTTGATCCCGTTTGAGGCGACCAAAAATTCATGCCCCAAGGCAAGGCAATGGCCGGATAGGTATTCCCATTCGAAAAATCTTTATTGGAATCCGTGCCCATGAGTACATTGACTAATTCTTCAGGTTTATCAATGGACTGAGCCAGGCCCATCTGTGTAAAAAGACAGGTGAAAAGGATAATTAGGATATGTGCACGCATGGATTAAAATTTGGGATATACGAAGCCGTTGTGGTAGGTAGGTTTAATGAGCTTGTTCGCCGCTTTCTGTGCAAACACTCCTTTTTCCGCGTTCCAATGAATTTTTTCACCGGTCCGATGGGCCATATTGCCCATATGTGCATTAATTGCCACTCGAGCCCCCGCGTAAATTGGGCAGGCTAAATCCTCTTTTTTCCCGCTTTTGATCACGTCTACGAAGTTTTGTGCATGAAGATCTAGACCTACGTCGCTTTTAAGGGCTAACGGAACAGATTCCATGCGGCCATTTTCGGCGATGACTTCCCAGCCAGAGCGGTTGACGACCAAGGTTCCTTTCGTGCCTATGAACGCGATGCCGTGTCCACGGCCATATTGGCCCGCGCCAGTGCCCATGTAATGTTCCCAGGTATTGGAAAAATTCCCAAAATCATAGGTGACATTCAGATAATCCGGTGTTTCGCGCGCATCATCTGGGAAGATGCGTTTCCCACCTGTAGCGCTGACGGATTTAGGTTCGTTTGCACCCATGCCCCACAGCATAATGTCCATTAAATGCACGCCCCAGTCGCACATTAATCCCCCTGCATAATCCCAAAACCATCTAAATTCATAATGAAATCGATTTTTATTGAAATCGCGTTTCATGGCTGGACCTAACCACATGGCATAATCTACGCCGGCTGGCACGGGACTATTGGCCACGATGGGAAGGGGATCGGTACCTCGGTACATCCAGGTTTTGGTGTTGATAATGGTACCTAATTTTCCGGAATGGACGAAGGCGATGGCATCTTTGAAATGCTGCTGGGATCTTTGCCACTGGTTCACCTGCACGATTTTTCCGGAGGCTTCGGTGGCTTTGATCATGGTTTTGGCTTCACCGATGGAATTGGCAACTGGTTTTTCCACATAGACATGTTTACCAGCGGATAGAGAATCACATAATTGTAAACAATGCCAATGGTCGGGTGAAGCGACCAAAATCGCGTCAATGTCCTTGTTTTCGAGCATTTTGCGATAATCTTTGTAGAGGGTTGGTTTGGATTCACCTAATTTGACGACGTCTTGTTGGCGCCGGTCCAACTGCTCATCGTCCACATCACATAAACCCAAAACATGTACGTCTTTAACCTTTAAAAATGCGCGTAAATTATTATATCCTTGATTTTTAACGCCGATAAGCCCAATGTTCAATCGGTCACTTGGAGCTACCGTTTTTCGGTAAGCGCCTAAACTTTCGATCGGCATGGATTCTAATAAGGCTAAACTGCTCAAGCTAAGCGCTGAGTTTTTGATAAAATCGCGTCTTGATTTCATGTCAATAGGTTTAAATGTAGGCTAAATTAATAAATTTTAATCGAATGTTTGAATGGGGTAAACCCGGTCAAATAGACGGTGGGGGCATCCATTGGCAGTAATGCGCCCCGAAGAACAATGCCTTTATGTTGTTGCAAACCAGGACTTATGTGGATACTATCTTCACCCATCGTGTATTGGGCTATTTTGGAATCGAACAAAAAGGATTTATCTCGTCCGGGCATCGGGATGATGCCTGATAGAATTCCTCCGGGTCTAAAAATTAATTCGAGGCTGACAGGAACGCCGTCGGTTCCTTCGATGACAAAATCCACTTGAATGCCATTTTCTTGGGGCGTGACGCTTGTCGTATAGCGCAAATATTGGATTTCGCTTTTGGTCCGTTGGGTTCTGGGCATGTTGCTCAAGTTTCCATTCGGGTCAATTTTATCTTTCGGGTAGGGTTGGTAATAAGGTCCTTCGAGGGCATTTGTCAACACCCATGAATTACCTTGCTGTGTGATGGAGGTACTTTGAAACTGGCCTTTCCCAAAAAACGAGGCCGCGATCCGCATGCCTTGAAGGACTGCTTTCCCTTTTTGAAAGGTTAAAAATCCCGGGTTATTTGACAATAGAGTTGCATCCCAATTCCCTTTTCGAATCCGAACAACGCCAGAATAGGGAAATGCTTTGACATATTCCGTGGGTAGTTTACCCGAAGTAGGCAATTCCTTCCAAAGATCTTGTTCTAAGAGGTAGGCGGATAAATTATCCGAAATTCGGTCTTTGGCCGTTTCTTCAATGAGCCGGCACATGGCGGCGAATTGTGGATTTGCATCACGAATGGCTAATTTCCGATAGGAATAATAATATCCTTGTAGGAAATTGATGGTTCCTTTGTCTTGCCGGTTGGATGCTTCGGTGACCACTTCTCCGTTAGGATGCGTGTAATACATGGTCATGTTCAGATTTTTCCGAACGGCATCTAGGATTTCGGGTTTATTGAGGCCAAGGGCAACGTCGATGAGGACACGGTTGACGATGGCAGTATAACCCCCGGCACTTTTTTCGGTATATTGTCCGTCGGGGTCGATGTCGATGTGCTCCAGCAACCATTCCTCTGCCCGCGCCACATAGCGTTTATCTGGGAAAAGGGCATGGATTTGAAGGAGTGCGGCGGTAACGACCCAGCGGTGGTTTGGCGTGTGAATTCCACCGATGACCAAGGCTTCGCCTGCGCGCAATAAATACGTTTTGGTTGGAATGAGGGCCTTTTCAGCCTTCGGAACCGTAGCTAAGAGGGTATACGCCCGGGCTATTTTTTCGACGCTGAAGGCGGTGTCAGGGGGTGAATGAAAGTTGGAGCTCAATAAATCGATCGTCCCATCCCTATGTTGGGCTTTCAATAAAAACTGAGCTCCACTCTCGAACTGATTCAGTAAATTGGTTGATTGGTAATAGTCGGATTCCGGACTAGCGATTCCGATGGCCCACATGGCGAGTACGCCGCTCGTGGCAACGGCATCTGGAATTTCTTCTCCATTAAGAATAGCCCCATAAAATGGGTGGTTTTTATCTTGAATTTGGTTTTGTAGGCTGGGCTTGATGTAGCTGTCATTCAAGTGAATGAGCTTAATGAGCCAGTTCGGTTTTTGAGGTTTTTCAGCCCAGGCAAAACCGCTAAATGGACTTAGACCAATGAATGTTGTTCCTATTTTGGTAAAATTACGTCGATTCATTTCTTTTCATATTCAAGCCCAAACAGTATGAATGAGGCAATTCCAAAACCAGTTCCAGTCACCTGTGGCCGATTAAAATAATAAGATCTACTTCCGATGCAGGTTCCCCCGCTTACGTTTTTTGGGGTTAAATAGGCTCCACCGTCGACTTTTGCTAAACTGTATTTTTTGATGCCTTGGTAGGCGAGGTCGGCAGATGCTTGGAACGGTACCCGAGGTAAGATGCCTAAGCGTATTCCTTTGCTCATGGCATATCCGAACATAGCGGTGCATGAGCTTTCGAGGAAGTTTGCGGGGTTATCCGTCACATCTAATAACTGGAACCAATGTCCGGTTTCTTTATGTTGAAGGACAGGAAGGAGTCGGACAAGGTTATTAAGTTCGTTGATGAAGAGTTGGCGTTGTGGATGGGAAGGAGGTAGGGTTTCGATGATGTCGACCATGGCCATGGCAATCCAGCCGTTGGCACGACCCCAGTATTCTTTGCTTTTTCGGGTGACTGGATCGGCCCAACCGATAATACTGCATTTATCGTCATAATCTAAACTATCCGAATCCCAACCATGTACCCAGAGACCGGTACGCCAATAGGCTAATTTTTCACTATGTGCTTTGACTTGAAAGGCGAGTTCGTCGATGTATTTTTCTTCTTTCGTTAGGCGATACATTTCGAGCATATACATGCTGAGCATGTAGACCGTATCGTCCCAAAGTTCCTCGGTTTCTACACGATGGGAAACACCACCATTGGAGGTTCTTGGCGTTTTCAGGTAATCTTGGTATAATTCGTCTGCTTTGAGACGGTATTTTTTCTCTCCGCTAACTCGGGCTAAAAAAGCCATGGCATGACCGGAGGCGAGTGCGTTGGGGTGTTTGCCGTTGGCAACATCATAACTTACATCCATCGCGGTGCGAATGTAGGTGAGGTAGCGTTCTTTTTCGGCGGATGGTTTTTGTTGATATAGGTGGATGAGGGAATTCAAAAAGGTGCCTTGTCCCCAATCCCATTTATATTTATTGGCAGGCATATATATTTCCCTTCCATGCAAATCGAGTGAATCGATCCACGATTGTCCCCAAAGGCTAGGGGATAGCAGGAGTAGGAAAATGATTTTTTTCAAAATAGGTTTTGTAAAAAACGGGGGTGAACGGACGTTCACCCCCGTTTGGGAATTCAGAGATTAATATCCCGGATTTTGATCAATTTTTGGAGTTGTTACGTCCAACATGCCTTGAGGAATTGGTCTCAAATAATGAAAATCCTTGATTTGAGAACTTCCACCAATTCCGTACTTCGTCCAAGGGTTATAAAGAAGGTTACGAGAAATGAGGGTTTTCGTTCTTTTTAAATCATTCCAACGATAAGATTCACCCAAAAATTCACGACCTGATTCATCTAAAATCATATCGATTGTGATGTTAGCCGGTGTTGCGCGATAAGAAACCACATTTTTAGGATCATCATTTGGATCGTTTGCCTTTGCTGCACGAGAAGGTGATTTTCCTTTGTTGGAACCTAAGGCACGATCTAACACCACATTGTAATAAACATCCGCTGTACCTAATTTGGATCCTGTCGCCCCCTTGACGATTGCCTCGGCTGCCATAAGATATAAATCAGCTGAACGGAAGAGAGGGTCGTTTAACGTAGACCAACCATCCGCGTATGGAACTGCCGGTTGGAAGAATTTCCAGAACATAGGTTTACCCCAAAACATATTGTCAGTTACCCCGGTCGTAGCATTGATCGGAGCATAGCCTTCCATTTCATTATGGCTCGTTACATTGTATTTCTTCGTTCCGCCTTTTACGTTCACCCCTTTATCGCTATCCTTAAGGACAGGATCATTCCATGCCCGGATATAGCCAGTGGTATCGCCTTTGGCAAAATTCACTGTGACATTTTGTGCATAGGTGTTTTTTGCCAAACTTACAGAACCTGCGGTGGTCGCATAGGAAACACTGTTATAAGTTCCTTCGTAGCGCACATCCATTTTAGGGTCAAATAAGCGATAAGCAGCCCAGGTAGGGATATGTGAATTTACTTGTCTTCCGTAAATAGGTCCCGTAGCTACTTGAGCTAACCCTGAAGGTCCTCCACCAAATTGGCTATGCATGTTATTTCCTTGGATACCCGTTGCGGCATCGAAGTTTCCATCTCCTTTGTAATACAATGGATTGGCGTATTGAATCGAGAAGATAACCTCCTTGCTTGCATTAGCGGCTAACACAGAACTTGCTAAGGTCGCTGTTTCATTGTTTACATTTTTATTGTGCGTAGGCCAAAGTGTATTCCAATTGGCTTCCAAAGGATATAAATTAGAAGCAATCAATTCATCACATAAAGCTAAAGCTTTGGTGAAATCAGCATCTGAACCACCTAAGGCATTGTTGAAATTCCATCCGCGAGTTAAATAAACTTTTGCCAATAAAAATTGTGCGGCACCTTTGGTTGCCCGACCTTGATCTGCTTGCGTGGCTGGTAAAACAGCGATACAGTCATTCAAATCCGAAATAATTTGGGTATAAACGTCTTTAGAGCTTGCTTTTTTAGCTTCTAAGCTTCCGCTTAAAGATTCATTTAAAGGCATTGGAATATCGCCCCATTGTTGAACCGCCCAAAAATAAGAAAGAGCCCGAAGGAATTTAGCTTGTGCGACCATGTCGGCTAATTTCGCTGCGTCCATGCCTACAACCTTGTCTTTGCGGGTGATGGCAGCGTTACAACGGTTAATTTCCTTGTAAATCAAATCCCAATACGTTTGAAGTTCTGCGTTTGTCGAATTGAATCGATTGTCATACACATCTCTTTCTGAACCAATTTGATTGGCTAAGTTGTAAAAAGGACCTGCATAACCATTTTCCACAAAAAGGTCGGTACCATTGTGCGTTAATTTACGACGTTGCGTCATATCGCGTAGGAGCGGGTAACAGGAATTCACCAAGCCCTCGAAACCGATAGCGGTGTTGTAGTAATTATCCGTCGTACGGTTGGCCGGATTGTATTCGTCCAAGAATTCTTTGTTGCAACTGAAAGTAACTGTGCTCAGAATGACTAAGCAGAATAGCGTCGCACGTTTTAAGTTTTTATATGTATTCATGATTGATAACATTTATTGATTGCCAAAAGATTAGAAGCCTACATTAAAACCAAATGTGAGCGTAGATGATGGGAAATCATCTTGATAAGCAGCCCCATTGTATTCTGGGTCACCTCCGCTGAATTTGGTGAAATAAGCTGGGTTGATGGATTGTAAATACATCCGCATGTTATCGATTCCCATTTTGTCAAGAACTTTTCTTGGCAAGGTATATCCTAAGGTAATATCGCTAATACGTAAGAAACTTGCATCTTGGAAATAAATGGCATCCCGTCCTGTTGTACTAGGAACGCCCATTCCCCACATGTCATTGGATGGATTTTCTTTTGTCCAATAGTTTAATGATAAGCGGCCTCCACCTCCTGGATCAGACACATAATTACTCAAGAAACCATTTTTATACATGGTGCCATCGCGGTAATACATCATGACTGCTAAATCAAAGTTTTTGTAACTTACGCGATTGGTAAGACCCATCGTGAAGTTTGGTAATTGACTTCCAAGGATAACGCGGTCGTCTTGACCAACCACACCTGAAGAAATTTTACCATCATTATTTTGATCAACGATGCGAACCGCGCCTGGATATGACGAATATTTTTTCGCCTCTTCTGCATCACCTAACTGAAAGATTCCATTGGCTTTGTAATATAAAAAGCTCTTTAGTGGATATCCAACGGCTAATATGTTTTCAGGGTTTGTACTTCCGCTCCATCCATACATCGCGCCATTAGGTAATTCTTCTAAACGATTGATGTTTTTAGCAAAGGTTAAAGCAGATGTCCAAATGAAATTCTTTGTCGAAATATTTGTTGTATTTAACTGAATCTCAACACCTTTATTCGATACACGTCCTACGTTCGCGATGATTGTATTAAAACCCGTCGAAGTTGGAATCGCTTGTTTCATGATCAAATCCTTCGTGGAACGATTGTACCACTCCGCGGTCAGGGAAATCCGATTCTTCAAAAATGCAGCATTTAAACCAAGGTTTAATTCTTCACTTCGTTCCCAACTCAAATCTTGGTTCGGTAAATTATTTGGCGCAAATCCAATCCCTGGGTTCTGGCCATAACCATAATTCGTATTTAATAACGTGGCTGCCGTCGCATAAGGTGACACGATGGAGTTACCCACCTGGCCAAAACTGGCACGAAGTTTTAAATCATTAAAAAAGTTTAAGTTTTTAATGAAACTTTCTTCTCCTAATCGCCAAGCAAATGCTCCTGATGGGAAAAATGCCCATTTATGACCTTCGGCCAATTGAGAAGCACCGTCTGAACGCGCGGTCAACGTAACGATGTATTTTCCGTCATAGGTATAGTTCATTCGACCCATATAAGACTCTAAGGTCCGTTGGCTAAATGCACTATAAATCACCGGAGCAGCTGTTCCAGAGGCTAAATTGTACCAATACGAAACATACGGTAATCCTGTGGCAGCAATCGCATTCATCTCCGTAGTTGTTTTGAATGCACTTTGCAAGGCCGTTACATTGATCTTACTTTTTCCTTTTTCTAGGTTATAGGTCAATTGGTTGTCAAACGTGTAGGAAAGGAAAAAGTCGTTTTCTACCGATGCTCTCGTATTTCCAGATACGTTAACTGCCTTCGAATATTTACCGCGATATTCATCTTGTTTCGCCATTTGGTAGGAAGCAGAAATCGATGTTTTAAATGTTAGGCCTTTGTATAATTCAAATTCGGCATATACATTTCCCATTTGGCTAGAAACATTTCGAGTCCACGTATAATTGCTTAAGCTTGAGGCCTCTAATAAAGGGTTCACCGCACTATTACGTCCCATTCTCACTGCATACCCATCGATATTTCCGATGGATGCATCTCCACCCACAACGGGATCAACTAAATCTGCATAGTAAATTGTACTCGTAGGCCGCTCACGGTAAGCAGTTCTAGGTACCTCAAAAGAACCCGTTGGGTTCGTCGTGTAATTCGAATAGATCGTTGCACCTACTTTCAAGAAACTAGCTATTTTCGAATCAACGGCCGCATTTAAACTATATTTTTTAAAGTTCGTCAAAGGCATCATACCATCTTCTTGGATATACCCGGCAGAAAAACGATAATTCGTTCCACCTACACCCCCAGAAACTGCCAAATTCGCACCTGTATTAATTCCTGGTTTGGTTAATAATCCTACAATATCCGTCGTTTTTCCACTATTAATGATGTTCATTTCATTTACATTAAACATCGACGCACTCACGACAGCTCCATTTAAGGCCGCATCCGTTAAAGAAGATTTATAATATTCCTGCGCATTTTGCATTTTAGGTAAATGGTCCGGCGATTTAACCCCTACATAAGAATCAAAGGTTACTCTTGGTTTACCCGTGGTACCTCTTTTAGAAGTAATAATCACAACTCCATTCGCTCCTCTAGATCCATAAATGGCAGTAGAAGAAGCGTCTTTTAAGATATCAATTGTTTGAATATCCGCCGGATTAATATCTTGTAATTTCCCGCCGATTACCCCGTCAATCACGACCAATGGCTCCGTATTCATGTTTTGAGGCGTACTACTCACGAGCGTTTGGTTAACGGCTCCATCCGCATTTGGGTTAGCGGTAATTGTATTTTCTCCACGAATGGCAATGGACCATAATTGGCCTGGTTTATTACTCATTTTCGTCACAACCACCCCTGGAACTTGTCCTTGAAGCGCTTGCGTTGCGTTAGTTGGATTACCACGCGTAATTTCTTTCGCGCTGATTGTTCCCACAGCACCTGTCAAATCCTTTTTCTTCACTGATCCGTAACCTATGACAACAACCTCATTTAATGTCTCTTCGCTTGGTACCATTTTAACCGTTAGGTTTGTTTGATTACCCACTATGATTTCTTGAGAATTAAATCCGACAAAAGAAAATACCAAGGTTGAATTACCCTTTTCAGGCAAGGAAATTGTAAATGCTCCTTTGTCATTTGTTGCGACACCTTTCGTTGTATTTTTTAAACGCACGTTAACACCTGGAATCGGTTCGCCTTTTTCATCGACAACTTTTCCGGAAATCGAACGATCGGCAACTAAAATTTCTGACGACGTTGGTGGAGCAAGCTCTGCATTTGCGCTTTCCGTTTCACCTAATTTTCCTTTTTCGAGGATAATTTGATTGTTTTTCTGAAACTGATATTTGATGTTTCTGGGTGAAAAGACCTTTTTCATCACATTTTCCAAGGTTTCATTGGATAAGCTAAGGTTGATTTTCTCATCTTGGGCAATTACGCCTTTTTGATACGAAAAAGTGACATCCACTTGCTTCTCGATACTTTGAATGACCCCCTTCATACTTCCGTTTTTCAGGTTGAGATTAACCCGTTCTTGTAGCATGTCTTGGGCCTTCGTCGGATGCGCATAGGCCATGCTCACGACCAATACGGTCATTAGGAGCTGTGTAATGGTGACTCTCATAATTTTGAAAATCTGTTGTTTTGATAAAGTTTTTGACATCATATTTTGTTTTATAAGGTTAAATAGGTCGCCTCGAAAGGCCTTTACATGTGTTTTAGGGAGTATTAATTTTTCATAGGTAAAATAGGTTTAGAGGTTTTATTGGCATCCATTGGATTCGATGATGATTTGCGCGTCGACAACTTTATAGCTCCCGCCGATCAATTGGCATATCAAATCCAGTTTATCATATATAGGTTCATTTTTTAAGCTTGTTGTAATAATGCATTTGGATAAGATATCCTCATTAAACAATATTTTAATTCCATAATTACGGGCTAGGGAATTAAGTACTTGGCTGACAGGAACTTCGTCGAAACGCTGGACGATTTCCTTTGATTCTAATGAGATAATCGGCATCGGAATGGCTATTAAAGCCTTAATCAGAGAGGCGGATTCCCGATTAAAAACAGCTTGCTGATTCGGCACCAAGATTATTCCATTCGTTTCCGGATCGCTTACATTAATTCTGCGCTGATTAAATACGTTTACGCGTCCTGTTTTTACCGAAACGGTTACGTTTTCATCCTTATCAAATGCCCGAATCGTAAAGCTTGTTCCTAATACTTTCGTGATTACTTCGTTCGCATAGACGAAAAATGGCTTCTTTGGATTTTTAGCAATCTCAAAAAAAGCCTCACCACTTAGGAAAACAGTTCTTTTCTCTTTGGCGAAATGTTTGGGATAGGAGATTTTGCTATGTTGTTTTAACGAAATCTTGCTACCATCTTCTAAATAAACCCATTTGGGTTCTACTGAATTATTTTGAACCTCAATAAGTGGGTTAGGTGTTTCAAAGGATTGAACGAGTTCTGAATAAGTTATTTTTTTTTGCTCGGTTTTTGATTGATAAATCCATACGCCCAAGGCCCCGACTACCGCCAACACCGCGGCAATTTTTATGGTCCAAGACATCCAATGAGACTCTTTTTTGATTTCGGATATTTCAGATTGGATTCGATTCCAGATTTTATTTGAATCTACATGTATATCCTGATTGGATTCAGCTTCCTGTAAACGATGTGCGATGAGTCGAGCCTCCTCAAACAACGCTTTTTTATCTGGATGATTCGCAACAAAGGACTCCCAAAATACAGATGCCTCCTCATGCAATACCCAGCGGATAAAGGAATCATTTGATAGAAAGTCTTGTAAATCAGTAAATTTTTCCATGCTTGGTTTATGCCAATTAAATAAAAGGGATGGTTTTGGTTAAAAAGTAACCATTGAAATGAAAATATATTTTAAAAAAATGTAATTATTTAAATTTTAGAACCTTAGGCCAATAGGATAGCTAAGACGAGGCTTCCGATGGACTTTAGGTAAATGCGTAGGACCGCATAGGATTTTGATAGTAGATTCTTGATCACTTGTTTGGGTAATTGCAATAATTCAGCAATTTCATCTAAGGATAAATTCTGGTAAAAACGAAGATGAATGACTTCTTTTTGACGGGGTGATAATTTTTCAAGGGCGGTTTGGATTTTTTGTTGGCGAGCCAAATCCGCTTCTCGATTCATAATCGACTGTTCCTCCGACAAGCTGCCTAAATAGTCCAAAAAATCATCAATATCTTCAGAGCGATCGAATGGATTATGTCGCTGGTTGCGAATCAATTGATTTCGCAGGGATTTGATCAAATAAAATTTAAGATTAGCTACTTCCGAAATGAATTCCCTTCGGCGCCATAGTTCGACAAAGAGGTCTTGAATGGCATTTTCCACGAGCAATTTATCTGGACATACCTTAAAGCCATAAAAAACCAAGGCTGAAAAATAGCTTTGGTAGATTTTTTCAAATGCCCGCTTGTCCCCCTTTTTAAAGGCGGCAAAAAGCTGTTCATCTGATTGTGGGCTATTTGGCATTAACGAAATTGCTCCAAATATCGAATGGATTGAGGCACCTGTACCGCATGGCTTGAACTTTCATCCTCGATGTAATAATGTTGTATCTTGGCCTTTTTGGCGGCTTTGATGATGGCAGGCAGGTTTAATTGTCCCGTTCCTAAGGCTACATCATTTTCTGGGGACGTTTGCCCTGAAAAATTACCTGCTACCCCTTTACGTAAATCTTTGACGTGCATCAATTTAAATCGTTTCGGATATTGCAATAAGATTTTGGCTGGATCCATGCCTGGGAAAAAGGTCCATAAAATATCCATTTCGAAATTCACATAGTTGGGATCCGTATTTTTTGCGATGTAATCGAAATAAGTACCATCTTGGTAAGGGGTAAATTCAAATCCATGATTATGGTAGCAGAATTCTAAACCATATTGATCTTTAAATACTTTCCCGATGGTTGTGAAATCTGCGATGGTTTTATCGGCTAAAGCAAGATCCATCGGTTTATCATGTGGAATCCAGGCTACCCGAACAAATTTAGCTCCGAGGGCTTTTGCATTTGACGCTACTTCCTGGGGTTTGCTAAGGGCTTCTTGATAACTAACTCCAAAAGAAGAACAATACATTCCTCTTTCATCTAATAATTGGCGAATTTCCTGCGCTTTTTTGCCGAAAAGACTTGAAAATTCCATATCTAAAATTTGCAAGGATTTCAATGAATCCAAGGTTTTAGGCATGTCTTTTTGAAAGCTAAATCGGTAGGTATAAGATACCATGCCCAAGGGAATACCGTTTACTTTCGGAACCGACTGAGCGAAAAGGGAATTTGCCAAAAAGCAAATGAAGAGGAGTGTACGTTTGTTCATATTAGTTTCTTGGACCGCCGCCGCCTTGACGCATTTGGCTTTGCATTGTTTTGTATTTTTCTAATTGTTCTGGCGTTAAAATGGCCTTTAACTGCTCTAATTGAGCGTCATTGATTTTTTTCATTTCTGCTTGCATCGCGTCACGCTCCATGCCTGCTTCCCGAAAAGCCATCATTTTTTCCATCCGAGCTAATAAAAGCGGTTCCATTTTTTTCTCTTGGTCCTTGCTTAATGTTAATTCGGTACTCATACGTTCCATTTGACGTTGAACCATCATTTGTGGGTTGAAGTCCTGAGCGGATACTTCATTGGAATAGCCTAACATCGCTACGACTACGGCTAAACTTGCGATAAATTTTTTCATGTGCATTATTTTTTTTAGGTCGGAAATCTATAAAAAAATCAGGAGAAAATGCTATCCAAAATTAAATTGTACACGTCATTGGGCGCAATCTCGTCCACTTCCTTGTTTTTTGAGATGAAAACCGGGTAAAATTCCTTAGCACAATCCGGACTTCCGTGGGATCCTTTAATTAATGTCGCGTCCAAAGGTATCACATTCATCAAATACCTGAAACCGCTGAGTTTACGGGCCAGCTTATACCCGGCCTTTAGTTTGATCAACGGATTACTCGGGTCCATGAACATTTCCACCGGATCGTAGCCCGGTTTTTTGAAGATTTCAACACAGCGTGCGAAATCGGGTGCCTTCGCATCGTCTAACCAATAATAATACGTAAACCATTTATCCGTATCCGCAATCAGAATTAAATCACCTGCCCGCGGATGATCAATATGATTGGCCTTTTTTCCTTTTTCATCTAGCACCTTGGCCACGCCTGGAATCGCGGATAAGAGTTCTTTTATTTCAGGAATTTGAGCCTTATTTTTTACATAAATATGGGATATTTGATGATCCGAAACAGCAAATGCCGCGCTGGCTCCAGCATCTAATAATTCCAATCCACGTTCTTCCCGAATAGCTAGATAACCATGGCGCCGCAATACCCTGTTTACATGAATAGGCTCATTTACATTATTGATGCCGTATTCGGAAAGTAAAATAATTTTGGCTCCTTTTGCTTCGAAATAGCTAACTAATTCTTCTATCAGCGCATCGATTTCCACGAGTTCTTTTTTGATTTTTGAAAAATCAACTCCGAATTTTTGCAAACAATAATCTAGATGGGGAAGATAGATTAATTGCAAGGTCGGGTCATATAGCGCATCCACATGCATGGAAGCATCTGCAATCCATTTCGAGGATTTGATATTGGCGTTCGGGCCCCAAAAACTAAACAAGGGAAAGGTGCCTAATTTGGCCTGCAACTCGTCTCTAAGTTCTGCTGGGTAGGAATAACAATCAGGCGCTTTGACGCCATCTTGGTGATATTGAGGGCGGGGCGTGACGGAATAATCCGCGGAAGAATACATGTTATACCACCAAAACATCTTCGCACATGTGAAGGCTGGGTTTCTTTTTTTGGCTTCATCCCATACTTTTTCGGCGCCGACTAAATGATTCGATTGTTTCCAAAATTTAACTTCAGCATCGGTTGAATCATACCATCCATTTCCTACAATTCCATGGTCCTTCGGATATTTTCCTGTGACATAGACACTTTGGGAGGTAGTTGTAACCGCCGGAAGTACGGGTTTTATTTTGCTAATGTAGTTTTTGGCAATGTAGGATTTTAAAAAGGGGGTATATTCTGAAATGACACTTTCGGAGAGACCTACGATATCGATGACAACTGTTTTTTGCATCATTAATTTTTTAAAAGTCCTTGGATGAATTGTA
Source organism: Cytophagaceae bacterium (assembly GCA_947450365.1). Taxonomy (GTDB): domain Bacteria; phylum Bacteroidota; class Bacteroidia; order Cytophagales; family Spirosomataceae; genus Aquirufa. Next base: position 12,640 of record CANFVE010000019.1, on the reverse strand, counting down.
TTTCGCGACTGATCGACTGGTCCATGGGCACCTGAAATTCAGCCGGAAGAACACCCCAAGTATAGGTTTCGATTTCCAAATGTCGGGTAAATGCTTGCGCCAGTTGGATGGTGATGGTTTCCCGAATTTCTTGTTGGGTCGAACCCAACAATCCATAATTTTCCAAAAACAAAGGCACATGAAAATGCACCCGCCATTCATCATCCCGATCGGGTTTGAAATCAGCAATGGCCTCATCCAAATCACGGTATTGTATATATGTTCCGTCTTTGCCTAAGGCTTTCACTTGGTGCAAATAAACGGGTTCGTGGTATTTTCGAAGTGCTTCGATGTGAGTGATGGGATCTTCCCGTAAATCGACGCGAAGGGCTGAGGAGATTTGAATTTTTCCGACGGGTATCTGTTTGTCGACTAATTCTTGAATGCAAGCTGCGGGTTTGTCGAAACTAACGCCATAATGGCAAATATCGAAGCATAATTGGACATGTCGGCGCAACAAAGCTTCTTGACCTTCCATTCCTCGTTCCTTCAAAAACTCAGTTCCCAAGGGTACATATACGTTTTCATACCAATCCACAAATTCTCGGTGGTTTTCTAAAATTCCATCCGGTTCGGGTTCGATGTCAATGTGAATCCATTTGCCCGTTGATTTTTCCAACTCCGCCAAGGCTAAAACCAACGCTAAGAGCGCTAATGTGCCTTTTTTTGTCGCATCGTCAAGTTTCGCGGGGCTGTCCCACCAATATTTATAGGAAATAGGGGAGGTGGAAATGCTACCTTCCTGCTCAGTTTCGGGTAATAAATGGGCTAAAATATGGGCGAGACGAAGGGTGTAGTCGTAACGTTCTTGGCTGGTCCAATCCGGCGCATGTACCTGGTCTTTGACAATGGTGTCATGAAATCCACCGAAGGGGAAGCCGTTTAAGGTAAAAACATATAGGTTTTCTTGTGCCAACCAGGTTTTGAGGGAATTGAATTCCTTTGGATCTTGTAGGTCGATGCTCGCTTGGTTTGCGATGCGTAAACCTAATCCCATGGATTGATTGGGCGAAACTTGGGCTTTAACCATGGGGACATTTTTTTGTAATTCAGCAAAATGTTGGGCCCAAATTTCTCCTGGGTGGATATTGCTGCAATAGCTCAAATGGCCTAGGTTTGTTTTCATATTAGGCTAATTCGGCTAAATAGTCGACCGATTTTTTGATCATGTCAAAATCCATTTCATGCACTTCTTGACCTTTTCCGAGGGCTACCAACAAGGTAATTGTTAAATGACCTCCTAAATGCTCTTGAAATTCTTGTAAGCCTTTGTGCAAATTAATTTTATCATTTTCGGCCAAGGCTGGATGGAACAAATCAAATCCCAACTGGCGAATTACTTGTAGAATTCGATCTAAATCTTCCTTTGAAATTTGTCCTTTTAAATGGGAATATACGCTGTCTAATGCGATTCCGATGGCCACGGCTTCTCCATGTCGAATTTCAAAGTTACTGAGGTATTCCAATTTATGTGCTGCCCAATGACCGAAATCCAATGGCCGGGCCGAACCTAATTCGAAAGGATCGCCCGAAGAAATATGTTGCATGTGTAATTCAGCACAGCGGTAAATTTGCTCCATCATGACGGGCTCATTGCGTGCGTTCATATCATCCGCATGTTGCTCAAGCCATTCAAAAAATGCCAAATCCTTAATTAGAGCCACTTTAATGGCCTCGGCAATGCCTGATCGCCAATCACGATCCCCTAATGTTCGTAAAAAATGCATGTCATTAAATACGGCCACGGCAGGAGCGAAGGTGCCTAAGAAATTCTTTTTTCCGAGGTAATTAACGCCGTTTTTGACGCCTACCCCTGAATCGTTTTGGGATAAAACTGTTGTAGGAATTCGGATGAATTTAACGCCGCGGTGGGAAATGGCGGCGGCATAGCCCGACATATCTAAAAATGCGCCACCTCCAATGGCGGCAACAAACGAATGACGGTCAATCCGATGTTCGTCAATCGCACGAACGACTTCTTCGTAAAATCTTGGGTCGTTTTTGCAAATTTCACCCCCCGGTAAAACCAAAATTTCGGGAGAAAGATCAGCTATTTTTCCGTCTGAAAAATACTGGATGATATGGGTGGTCAAGGAAGGATGTGCATCGGCAACACCTTTGTCGATGACAAATAAAATTCTTTTTTTAAATGCTGGATTTCCAAAATGCCGAATAAAGTCCCCAAGCATCTCATTAGAGGGGTCAAATAGGTTTTGAGTGAAGAAAACTTCGTACCTAAAAGGCACTTGGAAATATTGTTGTAACGGTTGCATGCGTCAAATTTAAGTAACGGCAAACTTTTTACCTAATTGAATCGAAATAGGAAGCAGAAAAAGAACTAGAATGGCCATTTCCCATTGTCCACTAAGACTTACCCAAGCGGAGTTCATTAGGATTAAGGTTAATACCCCCATTTTAACGGTTTTTCCAATATTAGGGCCCTTAGGATCCCGAATGGCGATGCTTAATTTACTTAATACCAAATAGGCGTGTACGAGAATAAAGGGTAATCCAATGGCTAAATGGCCCGATACATTAGCTGCCCTAATCTGTGAGGCATGGACAATTAAAAATAAAATGGAGGCAAACCAAAGGGGGCTTGAATGACTACCATGAACTTCTCCGCGTGACACCAACGTGATTGCAGCAATGTAAATCAGTGGAATGAGCATCATTGCGCCATGTTCTAAGAAACCTATGCCGTACATACTCATGCCCAAACCTAAGTTGACCGCCCGACATAAACCCATATTAATTGGCCCAAATACCCGCATATGCTTCCCCTTTGCATCATAAAATAAGGCTAAAATCGTAATTAGAATCGATAAATAACCACTCAATCGACTTTGCCAAAAAGCAAGAAAAATCCCGAAAGCCAATAATGCAATTCCTCCGAAAATAGCTTCTTGGCGTTTAATTCGACCACTGGGAAGGGCTCTTTCTGGCCGCTCCACCCGATCTAATTCGTGATCAAAAATATCGTTAAAAACCACCCCGCCTGCATACAAGGCCATGGAACTGCACCCAAGCGTTAAGAGAGGGATTACTTGGTTTAACTCCTTTCCAAAAACATAACCCACAATCGCCATCCCTGCCGCCACATCGGTAAAAGCAGTGACCACATTGGCCGGCCGCATGAGTTCAAGAAAGGCTCGTACTTTCGACATTAGCGGATGATCAAGGAATTTTTATTGATTCGTGGTGCTTGACCTCCACGTAAAACGGTATTGCCATTAAATTTCAGCGATTGGTCTATTTCTAAGCCATGGATAAAATCACTTTCTTGGATTTGACCACTTTGGGCGAAGGCATCTAAGGCGTTTTGGTAGGTTACCTGGCGAATCGTTTCTTCATCGATACCTTTGATTTTCATTAAGGCAGCCGTTTTCGGAAGAGCCAATGGATCTGAGATTCCCCAGTCTGCGGCTGAATTCACCATAATGCGAGTAGGGCCATATTGTTTGACGATTTCCACCATGCGCTCATTTCCCATTTTGGTAAATGGATAAATGGTGAATGCGGCATAAAATCCTTGATCGAGGACGGATTTGCAGGTTTCTTCGTTGTTGTGGTCAATGATGACCATGTTCGGTGCCAAGCCATGTTCTAATGCAATCGCCATGCTGCGTTCGGTTCCTTTTTTCTTATCGCGATGCGGCGTGTGAACTTGGACAGGTAATCCCATCTCTTTGGCTAGCTCTAATTGGGCTCTATAATATTTTTCTTCGGCAGCGGTTTGATCGTCGAAACCGATTTCGCCAACTCCTACGACACCCTCTTTTTGTAAAAATAAAGGTAAAATTTCCATCACTTGTTCGGCCAATGCTTCATGATTCGCCTCCCGGGAATTTAATCCGATGGTACAATAATGTTTGATGCCAAATTGTGAACTGCGGAAGCGTTCCCAACCGACCAAACTGGCGAAATAATCCTGAAAAGAGGCCAAGCCTGTGCGGGGTTGGCCCAACCAAAACGCAGGTTCAATCAAGGCTACCACGCCTGCATCGGCTAGGGCTTGGTAGTCATCCGTCGTACGGGAGGACATGTGCATGTGAGGGTCAAAAAATTTCATTCCCTGAATGTGGGGTAAGAAACCGTGTTCCACCTCGGATGCGGTGATTTTTTCTTCTTCAGAACCTTCGAAATGCGAAGGATTTAGGTTTTGTTGGTGTGGGTTCTGACACATATCGCTTAGGCTTAATAAATGGGTTCAGCGGTTTCAAGCGGCGCCCAGGAGGTTTGGGCGCTTGCTTTGATTCCATATTTTTCTTTTAATGCTTGGGTGCCAGGAAAATCCGATTCTTGTAAGACTAAGGTTCCTGCTAGGATGTCTTTAGGATCTTCATGGCTTAATAAATAGTCGATGTCTGTTAGCAGGCTTTCGGTCAGGAAAGGGGAAGAAAGGCGCCAAACTTGGGAGGGAACCCTTCGGCCAGCTGCCCAGCGCTCATGTGCAAAATCAGATAATGTTTGTACCAAAGGCGCATTGTTGCGTTCCATTAATCCAAATATAAGGTGAATGGGTTTGTCGTTAAAAATACATTTTAAGACTAATTGATTCCAAGCCAATTCTGAAAAATGAATCGCCGGATATGGATTTCCAAAGGCGATGGCATCAAATACTGGCCCGATGTTAGACCGAACCGCATCCGTAGCTCTCAATACCCATTGTTCGCCATAGGCTAACACGGGCATGGCGCTGTAAAGGGCAACCGCCTCGTTCATTTCCGCGGTATCAAACAACAAATTCATTTGATGAATATAAGCCAGTTCGTCATCCGATTTTTCTGCCATCAAGGATAAAAAATAGACACGCACTAATCTGTCGAGACTCCAGGATTGAAAACTCCAACCCGGAAAAATAGAATCCGAGTGAGATATAACCGACTTGCTGATAAAACGAGGACACATCACAAAGGCTAAGGAAAGTCCTTTAAGATCCGATGTGGATTTTTGATCAATCCACCGAAGCTCAGTTTCTAGGGCTTGGTTTTTAATCACCTGATAAATGAATTCGCTGGTATGCAAGGTAAAATAGGTTCTATGGCGTAAAATCGATCGAATTTAGCAAATAATCATGGGAGTACTATCATGATTTTTCTCATTATTTTTCCAATAAATCGATATTTTCCTCAGGTTTTATTTGAAATAAATAGGGCCTTAAAATCAGTATTTTGGGAAGATATGAGAAAAGTACAATAAGTTTTCGAGTGAAAAGAAATTGATTTTCGGTGTTAAAGAGGATAGCTTTTCCTTTGGCGATATTGTTGATGATTTTCCACATCCAATAGCCCGGGAGCACCATGGCATAGTTTAGCATGATGATCAAATAGGCGATAGGGCCATAACTTTTTCGGATCCAAAGTAAATTTGAAAGTTGAATTTGGACAGAAAATCGATTGACAAACGATATTTTGGTTCTGCGGAATGGATTATTTCCTACTAGGTGAATCATTTGTATATCCTCGAAATAACACAATTTTCCGATTTTAGATAATCGGTTCGAAAATTCTACATCCTCCGCATATAAGAAAAAGTCTTCATCCCAGCCTCCTACTCGTAAGGCAGTTTCTTTTTTCATGAGCATGAAAAAACCAACGAGATTATTGGTTTCTTCAGTCATTTGAAAATTCTCTTTCGGAAGAAGTGAGAATAAAATTTTTTGAAAAACAGCTTTACTCGGAATAATGTAGAGGTCTTTACGTAATTGGTTTTGTGACCAATAAAAAGGGTGGCGGCTTAAATCCTCATGAACTTGGTAGGCGCCAAGTGCGGCGATGTGGGGTTGATTTTCTAAATGATCGATGGCTTTTTCGATGGATTGATCGAAAGCCCGTGTATCGGCATTTAAGAAAAGGACATATTTGCCTTTTGCGGCGGCTAAGCCTCGATTGTTGGCAATGGAGAATCCGGAATTGGAGGATTGAATCAACCATTGGGTTTCAGGGAATTCAGTTAAAATGGATTGATTTGCGCCGGGAATTGGGTAATTGTCGACGACAATTATTTCAAATGATCGTTTTTGGCAATATTGAAAAATGCTCTTTATACAAGAATACAAGTAGTTTTCACTCCTATAATTGACAAAAATGATTGATAAATCCATTAAATATGTACCAGAATTTAAAATTAAGCTTAATATTCCCTAATTTTCTATAAATTTAGTTCAAATTTTAATATCCACTTAATAAAATAATACATGTTCTATAATCGTTCGTTCAGCACTCTTTTGCTGATATTGTGTTCTATCTCATTTTCATTTAGTCAAAATTTTACATTAGAATCGATTAAATCGGCACCTTTCCCCACGGAATTGGTGAGCGCTCGCATAGGTGATAAGATTGCTTGGGCGATGGATGAAAAAGGGATTCGTAATATATATGTGGCAGAAGGACCAACATATACTCCTAGAATGTTAACTGCTTTTACTGAGGATGATGGACAAGAAATTACATCCATTTCGATTACTAATAATGGAAAATGGGTTGTGTTTTCTCGAGGAGGAGATCATGGGTCAAATTTTGATGATTTAAAACCGGTAAATCCAATTGGAAAAACGATTCCAACAGGTGTACAAGTATTGCAAATTGCCTTTACTGGGGGGCCTGTTCGTTTAATTTCAGAGGGAGATGAGCCAAGACTTTCGCCCAAAAGTGATGTGGTGATGTTTATTAAGGATGGTCAGCCTTGGGTTTCTAAATTAGATACAAATGCGGAGGATGGTTTTTATGAAATTCCAGTGGCTGTGTTAAAAACTCGTGGAAAAGTAAGCCAATTAAATTGGTCGCCAGATGGATCAAAAGTAGCCTTTGTGGCGGATCGGGGTGATCATTCATTTATTGGGTGGCATGCCATTGGAACCACGCAGGTATCTTTTTTGGATCCTTCATTTTCAAAAGATTCTAGTCCTCGTTGGTCTCCAGATGGGAAAAGCATTGCCTTTATTCGAACTCCTGCGAAAGGAGGTGCGGTAGACTCGCTTACCTTGCGGAAACGAGTTGAGTGGAATATTCGTACGGTAGGATTGGCAGGTGAGCCATCTAAATTGATATGGTCAGCCCCCAAAACCTATAGGGGTTCAATCCCTACTACGCATGGGGGTGCTAATTTATTTTGGGCTCAAAATGATCGGATAACGTTTACTTCTTATCAGGATGGGTGGCCACATTTATATTCCGTACCTGCTGGGGGTGGGAATGCGCTTTTATTGACACCTGGGGATTTTATGGTGGAGCATGTGAGTTTAGGACATGATGGAAAATATTTATTATTTGATGCAAATACGGGTCCGGATGCATTGGATAAAGATCGTCGGCATATTGCGCGTGTTTCTGTTGATAAGGCGGATATGAAGGTCCTAAGTCCCGGGACTGGGAATGAATGGACAGCTATTTCGGTCGATAATTATGCGGGCTTGGTTTTTATCGGTTCAAGCGCAAAAAAGGCTCCTCAAATTATGTTACGTGATGGAAATGGGGCTGTGAAATCCTTGACGGCAGATTTGGTACCCAAAGAGTTTCCATCCACCTCATTGGTGGAGCCTAAGCAAGTGATTATTAAGTCTTTGGATGGTTTGTCATTACATGGTCAGATATTTGATAATTCGAATGGAACGCAGAAGAAGCCTGCAATTATATTTATTCATGGTGGTCCGCCGCGTCAGATGTTATTAGGATGGCATTATTCGGATTATTATTCGAATGCCTATGCGGTGAATCAATATTTGGCGAATTTGGGATTTGTTGTTTTGTCGATAAATTATCGCTTGGGCATCGGATATGGCTATGAGTTTCAGCATCCGAAGGCAGCGGGTCCTTTGGGCGCATCGGAGTATTTGGATATTAAGGCGGCAGGGGAGTGGTTGGCCCAACAATCATTTGTTGATGCAAAGAAAATCGGTTTATATGGTGGATCTTACGGAGGTTATTTGACCGCTTTGGGATTAGCGCGTGATTCTAAGTTATTTGCTGCAGGGGTGGATATTCATGGGGTTCATGATTGGGCGAATCAAATCAAGGCTGAGGAGCCAGTGGATGATTTGCACAAAGCACCGGATGCAGAGTGGGCGGCAAGTTTATCTTATCGGGCTTCTCCGGTTTCTTCAGTTGCTACATGGACATCTCCTGCATTGTTAATTCATGCGGATGATGACCGAAATGTGCCATTTAGTCAAAGCATTGATATGGTAAATCGTTTATTAAAGAAAAAGGTATCCATTGAAACGATGGTTATCGTCGATGACACACATCATTGGATGAAATTTTCGAATAACTTAAAGGTTTTTAATGCTACTGCGAATTATTTAAAAGCTAAACTAGCGAAATAGGTAAAGCCCCGTTTTTCGATTAAATTTGCGGGATGGAAGAAAGACCGATAACAGACTGGTTGCCCTTAACGAAAAAGGAAGTAGAAAAGCGTGGCTGGGATGAACTAGATGTGATTCTAATTTCAGGAGATGCCTATGTGGATCATCCTGCTTTTGGGACTGCTGTGATTGGTCGGATCATGGAAAGCGAAGGATTGAAGGTGGGGATTGTGGCGCAGCCAAATTGGAAAGACGATTTACGAGATTTTAAAAAATTAGGCAAACCCAAATATTTTTTTGGAGTAACAGCGGGCTGTATGGATTCTATGGTGAATCATTATACGGCCAACAAGCGTTTGCGTTCGAACGATTCTTACACGCCAGGTGGGGAAGCAGGTTTTCGGCCCGATTATGCCACGACGGTATATACTAAGATTTTAAAAGAATTATTTCCGGAAGTCCCGGTTTTGATAGGTGGGATTGAGGCTTCTTTGCGTCGGGTGACACATTATGATTATTGGGCAGATCGTTTGTTTCCGTCGGTTTTGGTGGATTCAAGGGCGGATATGTTGGTCTATGGTATGGGTGAACAACCCTTGCGTGAGATTATGCGAGGGGTGAAGGAAGGTCGTTCGTTAAAAGATTTGACTCACATTCCTCAGGTAGCCTTTTTGCAATCCGCTTCGGAATCCTTACCTGCCATGGAATCCTGGGAAACGGTGGAATTGGCAAGTCATGAGGTTTGTTTGCAAGATAAAATCAAATATGCGTCCAACTTTAAAATCGTGGAGGTGGAGTCAAATAAATGGCAAGCGAATCGGATTACCCAACAAGTAGGTGAGGAGCTTTTAGTCATTAATCCGCCATTTAAGACGATGGAGGAAGTGGAAATGGACAAATCCTTTGATTTGCCTTATACGCGATTGCCGCATCCGAAATATCGGAAGCGTGGTCCGATTCCAGCTTTTGAAATGATTAAGTTTTCGGTGAATATGCATCGAGGATGTTTTGGGGGCTGTAGTTTTTGTACGATTTCGGCACATCAAGGTAAGTTTATTGCGTCTCGGAGTGAGAAGTCGATTATGAAGGAGGTGGAACAAATTACGAAACAGCCTGATTTTAAGGGCTATATTTCGGATTTGGGCGGCCCATCGGCAAATATGTATAAGATGAAGGGGAAGGATGAAACGATTTGTGCACGTTGTGTAAGTCCGAGTTGCATTCATCCGGTGATTTGCAATAATTTGGATACTTCGCATAAACCTTTGACGGATATTTATCGGAAGGTGGATGCTTTGCCTGCGATTAAAAAGGCATTTGTGGGATCAGGGGTTCGATATGATTTATTGGTGGATGATTTTAATAAGAACAATCAAGATGGGAACCATGATGAGTACATGGAACAATTGATTACGCGGCATGTGTCGGGTCGTTTAAAAGTTGCGCCAGAGCATACGTCGGATGCTACCTTGAAGGTCATGCGCAAGCCATCGTTTAAATATTTTCATGCCTTTAAGAAGAAGTATGATGAGATTTCGGCCAAATTTGGTTTAAAACAACCCTTGGTACCTTATTTTATATCGTCGCATCCGGGATGTGAGGAGGAGGATATGGCCAATTTAGCCGCGGAAACAAAGGATTTGGGCTTCCATTTAGAGCAGGTGCAAGATTTTACGCCTACGCCGATGACGGTGGCGGAGGTGATTTATTATTCAGGGGTTCATCCTTATACCTTGCAGCCTATTAAAACGGCGAAGACGAAGGAGGAGAAGCAAAATCAGAATAAGTATTTTTTCTGGTACAAAGCGGAGTATAAGGATTGGATTCGGAATCGTTTGACGCATTTGAAGCGGCCGGATTTGGCGCAACGATTATTAGGATTTAGAAATAACAAACGGGGTTGGGATAAATAATACCGTACCTATTAACCAAAAAATATTAGATCAAATGGATGAGAATGAAGAATTAATTGTACGTGACAGTAATGGGGCTGTGCTAAAGGATGGCGATTCGGTGACGGTGATCAAGGATTTGAAAGTTCGAGGATCCTCGAGCGTCATTAAGCGAGGTACAATGGTGAAGAATATTCGTTTGACGGAGGATGCGGATGAGGTAGAAGGAAAAGTGGAGAAGTCGGTGATGGTGTTGCGAACGGAGTTTTTGAAGAAGGCGTAATTTTAATCAGGAGGTGGCATTTCGAAACCTTTGTTAAACCTTAGTAGGGTTTGACAAAGGTTTTTTTTATTGTTTTATTGGGTTTATAGCTTGGTCAAACCTGTAAGGATTGACCAAGCGTGCGGATTGACAAAGCGGGTTGCCTATTCGTCTATTGATTCGTCTTCGGGTTCGTGGTCCTGAATGAGGTTCGGGTTGATTTTTTTGCTTGATTTGACGCCAAGTTTGGCTAGTTTATCTGCGCGGCCAACTAGATTTCCTTTTCCCGTGCTGAGTTTATTCAATGCGTTATTATGTGCATCTTCTGCGCGTTTAATGTGTTTTCCTACATCTTCCAAATCATGGGTAAATGCGGAGAATTTGTCCAGCATTTCGCCGGCTTGCCGGGCGATTTCAATCGCATTTCGCGTTTGATATTCGGTTTTCCAAACGGAGGCGATGGTTCGTAGGGTTGCCAAAAGGGTAGAAGGAGAGACTAAAACAATTTTCCGATCCCAGGCGAAATTAAATAGGCTAGTATCTTGACTCACGGTGGCTACAAAACCTGATTCAATGGGGATGAATAGGAGGGTAAAATCGGGGCTATTGAGGTTTAATCCTGTGTGGTAATCTTTGGCGGAAAGTAATTTAATGTGGTTTTTGAGTGATTCGATGTGGTCTTTTAGGGCTTGGTCTTTTTCTTGGCTACCTTCTGAGGCGCTGGTATAACGTTCGTAGGCGACTAAAGAAACTTTGGAGTCGATGATGATGTTTTTTTGGTCGGGTAAAAAGATGACGGCGTCGGGTCTTATGGTTTCGTTGATGTTGTTTTGGGTAACGAATTGGGTTTCGTATTCCATGCCTTTTTTGAGGCCTGAGCTTTCCAAAACCCGTTCAAGAATCATTTCTCCCCAGTTTCCTTGGGATTTGTTGGATCCTTTGAGGGCGTTGGTGAGGTCTTCGGTTTTTTGGGTGACGGTTTGATTGAGTTGGGTTAGGTTTTTGATTTGTTCGAGGAGGGCGGTATTTTGTTCGAAGTTGGATTTTTGCCCGTTGTTTACTTTGTCTTCGAACTCTTTGATTTTTTCTTTGAGTGGATTAAGGACGTCGTTGAGTTTCACTTGTTGTTGTTCACTCAGCATTTTACCTTGTTTGAGGACGGATTCGTTGCTAATATCGATGAGCATTTTGCGCATTTTTTCTTCGTCGCCTTTTTTGCTGTCGACGGTGGCTTTGAGGGTTTCGTTTTGTCCTTCGAGTTGGGATAGTTTTCCAAACATCGTTTTATTCTCGAGATCAAGCGCATCAGCTTTGGCTTGAATACTGCTTAATTGTGCCAATTGGCTCGTAAGGAGGTTTATTTTACCTTGGAGTAGGAGGTAGCTTGCCCCAGCACCGGCAATAATAGCAAGAATGATGTAGAGAATTGTCATGGGGCAAATATAGTAAAAAGAGTGGGAAAGTTCGGAGGCGGGAGGTATTAGTCCGGAGGCCGAAGTCATAAGTCCGGAGTTATAAGGCCAAAGGCAGGTCATTTGGCAATCCTTTAGGTTTGCCAAAGTTTGAGACGCAGCATGCGTCGATTTATATCTTTTTTTAGCTAGCCGGAGGCGGGGTGGGTCCTGAGGCCGAAGAGGGGGGAGTCCGGAGGCCGAAGTCATAAGGCCGAAGTCCGGAGGCTAAAGTCATAATGTATTCTGAGAAAAAATAGTCCGAGGGATAATAGGCCTATTGCCTCCGTACTTTTGCCTCCGGACTATTCTCTGGCCTAATGCCTATCGACTTCGGCCTAATGACTCCTGCCTTATGCCTTCGGACTTCGGCCTATGTTATTTTTGGTCAAAAAAAAACCGCTCGTATGATGGAGCGGTTCATTTGTTAATAATTTGGAGCTTACTTACTTTCCCGGGTTTGATCCCAGTATCATCAGCGGTGCGGGGCTTAACTTCTCTGTTCGAGATGGGAAGAGGTGAACACCCGTCCTATCGGCTCCATAAATCTTGCAAGGTTATAAGCCTTTTTCCATATTGTGAGATAAATTAAAAAGTAAAAGTTTTAAAAAAGGTAAGCTTTCGGGTAATTAGTACTACTCGACTTTGACATTACTGTCTTTACATCTGTAGCCTATCGACCGTGTCGTCT
>CANFVE010000018.1 GCA_947450365.1 Cytophagaceae bacterium | reverse complement strand
CAAATATGTTATCAAATCTTTTAGCCTATTCCAACCTAATACCCTGAAAATCAAGCACATCTTTTCAAAGGTTTTTTTAAGAAATTTTGAAATGACCCGGATTTCGCAAAATAATCCTACCTTTGCCCCATAAAAAATCGTGTACCTTGAAAGACTATCACATCATTTACGAAGACAATCACCTCCTTATCGTGAACAAACGAGCAGGAATTCTCGTGCAAGGCGATAGCACCGGCGACCAAACACTCACCGACGTCCTCAAGGACTACATCAAAGAAAAGTACCAAAAACCCGGTGCCGTATTTTTACACCCCGTGCATCGCCTGGATCGCCCCGTCAGCGGACTCGTCATCTTTGCCCGAACCTCCAAAGCACTCGAGCGCATGAGCGAAATGTTCCGCAAACGCGACATCCAAAAAACATATTGGGCCGTCACCCGACGTAAACCCGACCCCATCAAAGGCAAACTTTCCCACTGGCTCCTTAAAAACGAGGCAACAAACACCACCACCGCCTACGATTACCCAGAAGGAAAAGCCCAAAAAGCTGAACTCAACTATAAATTACTCGGTAAAATAAATCTCCACTACCTCATCGAAGTAGAACCGATTACCGGACGACCCCACCAAATTCGCGTCCAATTAGCCTCCCTCGGCTGTCCCATCCGCGGCGACATCAAGTATGGCTACGACCGACCCAACCCTGATGCAAGCATAAACCTGCACGCTAGACGCTTATACTTCATCCACCCCATCAAAAAAACACCCATCATCTGCAAAGCCGCAGTTCCCGAAAATCCATTCTGGGAAGAATTCCTCGAACTTGACCCAGATGATTTCAAAATGAAAAATCTAGATCACCTCTACGAATAAATGAAAAGAGCCCGGCAAATCACCAGGCTCTTTTTTGTATTTCATAACAATTACATTATATCAGCTCCTCCAAGGTCGTTTTCTCCAACACAGATAAATTGGCATCCCGCCATTTAGCCAATACCGTCCGCAACCGGCACGTCTCCTCATCCGCACAATCATCGCATTTGCCATAAAAATGCAAAGACACACACAAAGCCGGTGCAATCGGCCCATCCACAATCCGAATAATCTTCGCAAAAGTCACCTCCGCTGGCGGAATGCGCAAATAATAGCCACCCCCTTTTCCCTTCTGGCTTTGCAAAATCCCATGATTCCGCAACTCCAATAAAATCGCCTCTAAAAATTTCTTAGGTATATTTTCCGATTCCGCTATGTGTGAAATCAATAAAGGCCCCTTTTCATACGCCTGAGCCAATACTTTTAACGCCTTTAACGCGTATTTTGCTTTTTTAGAAATCATATCCGTCTGCTGAATGAATCAAAGCTAATCAAATTTTAGAAAATTTCACAAATAACCCATTAATCCCCTCGATTAAATAGAACCCCGTAGGCAAAAAAAAAGGCTGCCCGTTTCCGAGCAGCCTTCCTATCTGTTCTAATTTAGAAACGGAAGTGAGAGAACGCTTTGTTCGCCTCCGCCATTCTGTGCGTATCATCTTTCTTCTTCACAGCAGCTCCCTCCCCTTTTGATGCAGCAATGATCTCGTTCGCTAAACGATCCATCATCGTCTTATCACCACGCTTACGTGCATATAAAATTAACCACTTCATTCCCAATGAAACTTTACGTTCAGCTCGCACTTCTGTTGGTACCTGAAAGTTTGCTCCTCCCACACGGCGACTTTTCACCTCAACCGATGGCATCACATTATTCAATGCTTTTTTCCAAGTTTCTAATCCATTCTCTTTTGTACGATCCTCAACCTTATCCAATGCATCATAAAAAATAGTAAATGCTGTTGATTTCTTTCCGTCATACATTAAGTTGTTCACAAACTTAGTTACTAATACATCCTTAAATTTAGGATCTGGCAATACGTAGCGCTTTTTTGGTTTCGCCTTTCTCATGTTTTCTGTTTTTTAAGTTCGACCCAACCTTCTGCCTTTTTCTGGCATACTGGATCTTTGTTCAAAAATTATTTCTTTTTACCTTTTGTTGGCGCTGCCACTTGTCCTGGTTTTGGACGCTTCGCACCATACTTCGAACGAGACTGCAAACGACCCGAAACTCCGGCCGTATCCAAGGCTCCACGAATAATGTGATAACGAACACCTGGTAAGTCCTTTACACGACCCCCACGAATCAATACGATCGAGTGCTCTTGCAAATTGTGACCCTCACCTGGAATGTAAGCATTCACCTCTTTTTGGTTTGTCAAACGAACACGTGCTACTTTACGCATCGCTGAATTTGGTTTTTTAGGAGTCGTCGTGTATACACGAGTACAAACCCCTCTTCTTTGTGGACAAGAATCCAAAGCAGGTGACTTAGACTTCCAAGTCATTTGCTCACGTCCCTTGCGCACTAGTTGCTGAATAGTTGGCATTTTAGCGTAATTACCTGTTTAATTATAAATTCATTTAATCCCAATGCGGACAAGCCACACTAACGGGGGTGCAAAGTTAACAAATCAAAATACAAATCAAAACAAGAAATCAGAAAATTATTTCAAAAATCCCGTGATTCCCATTTCCAAACCCCTCAACTCCGCCAAACCCCGCAAACGACCAATGGCCGTATAGCCCGGATTCGTTTTTTTGCCCTCTTGCAAGTCGTCCAACATCCGATGTCCATGATCTGGTCGGAACGGCAATCGATAATCATTTCGCCCCTCCTCAATCCGTTTCTTCTGTTCCTGAACCAAGCCCTTCATCACCCCAAACATATCCACATCCCCATCCAAATGATCCGCTTCATGAAAATTTCCAAACTCATCCCGGCGCGTTGCTCGCAAATGAATAAAGTTGATCCGATGCCCCAAACGCTCCACCATTCCCACCAAATCATTATCTGCCCGAACGCCGTAACTGCCCGTGCAAAAACAAAGACCATTCACCGAACTTTCATAGGCGGCCAACAATTGTTCTGCATCCGACTCCGTACTCACCACCCGCGGCAATCCCAAAATCGGATACGGAGGATCATCCGGATGAATCGATAAATTCACCCCTTCTTCCTCTGCCACCGGCGCAATCTCCCGAATAAATTCATATAAATGCGTCCGCAATTCCGCATCTCCTACCTCTTTGTAGGTATCCAAAGCCTGTTGAAACGAAACCAAGGTAAAACTCTCCTCACTTCCCGGCAATCCTGCGATCACATTGCGAACCAACTTCTCCCGCTGACTTGGACTCGATTGATCAAACCAACGCTTCGCACGGTCGATTTGCTCCGTCGTATAATGCGCATCCGCCCCCGGACGCTTCAAAATAAATAATTCAAAGGCCGCAAATTCCGCCGCATCAAAGCGCAATCCCGTACTCCCATCCGGAAACTGGAAATCCAAATCCGTCCGCGTCCAATCCAAAATGGGCATGAAATTATAACACACAGTATCCAAACCCGCTTTGGCCACGTTGCGAATCGATTGCTTATAGCGGTCTATGTACATCCGATAATCGCCCGTCTTCGTTTTAATGGACTCATGAATCGGAATACTCTCAATCACCGACCACGTCAAACCCGCCGCCTCAATGATTTTTTTACGCTCCAATATTTGATCTAATTCCCACACCGTCCCATTCGGAACTTGATGCAAGGCATTCACAATCCCAGTCGCTCCCGCCTGACGTACATCTGATAATTTCACAGGATCATTGGGTCCAAACCAACGCCATGTCTGCTCTAATGCCATAATTTCTAGGTTTAATCGTAAAAATTTCCAACAAATATACCCTCAAAAGGCCTATCAAACCCTTTTTTACTGATAAAAAAAACCTTGCCAGGAGTCCAAGCAAGGTTTTTGTAATCAAGCATTTATATACTTACCCAAAAACCGCGTTCTTGGGACGCCAAAATTAATTGATTTTTACCAAAAGCAAAACTATTCCTAGTTTTGATGCGCAGGTCTCAACAAATCCGTCACCGATTTAACCGGATTAAATGTCTCCAACGGAACCTCCACAAATACCGTATTCCATTTGGCCATCGCCCCATTCCATAAACCCGGTAATTCCTGCGCCTTCAATGCCCGCCCATCTTTTGTCTTATCAGTTATGAAACCCGTCGACATATCCCGAAAGGCCAATAAATCATACGAATTCCCCTCCAAATCCTTCGTCGCACACACCAAATCGACCGGATTAAAATGCGTAGATCCTGTGAAAATCGATTTTTGTTGCTCATTTTTTAAGTCCACTTGCGCCGATTCAACGAGTTGCAAGGTACTATTTCCCAGCTCATCCTGACACCAAAACGGCCCTCCACCCGGCTCCCCCGTATTTTTCACCACCCCACAAATCCGGGTAGGCCGTGCCAAAATCGCGCGTAAAAAATTCACCTTTTCCTGATTATTCAAATTGGCAAAGTCCGGAGCAGGCACAAAACCCAAAAAGCCCTTCATAAATTTCTCCGCGGCATCCATCGTATCCTGAGGCACAGCATTTTCACCCAAGAATGCATGCCAGCGCTTAATTTCCCCTAAAATCCAAATCAATAATCCGCCTAAAGCCTTCTTGTACACAATGGTACTTGGCTTTAAGGCATCCGGAACCACATTATCAATGTTTTTGATGAATATGATGTCCGCGCGAAGGTCGTTCAAATTCTCCAACAAAGCCCCGTGGCCCGCCGGACGAAACAATAAACTCCCATCAGCCTCCCGAAATAATGAATTATCCGGCTCCACCGCCACCGTATCTGTGGCCGGCTTTTGCTCCGAAAAACTAATATGAAATGAAATACCATATTGCTCCTCCAAGGGAGGCACAACCTTCGCAACCAATTCCTCAAAACGCCCCCGATGTTCCGGTGAAACCGTAAAATGTAAGCGGGCCTGTTGGCCATCCGACGCATATTCCGCCGCCTCCACCAAATGCTCCTCCAAAGGCGTGCGCACCTGATCCGCATAGCGATGAAAGGCCAAAAGGCCCTTGGGTAAGTTCCCATATTCCAAACCTGATGTCGTCAATAAGCCCTTCAACACCTCCTCGTCACTAGCCTCCGCCGGCAATATTGCCTTTAATTCTTGCGTAAACGCAAATTCCGATAAGCGCTCAAAAAATACCGAGGATTCTTTATTGGCCTTCCCCTCCGACAAATGCTCAAACAACGATTTAAACATCCGTGTCGCCGCACCCGACGCCGGCACAAGCTTCACAATCGATAAGCCTGATTTTTGCTGATTGAAGGATGCCTCATATTGCGAAAGTTCATCCTCAGTTAAACGAATCACGCCATCTCCAATGGTCGCCGAACGATCCAATTGCATCCAAGGAAAACCTGATTTAAAATAATCAACTTGTTGATAAATTTCCTCCGGCTTTATTCCCCGCTTTTCTAATTGGATTAAATCCCTTTCTGTTAACATGATGCCTATTTTAGGCCATAAAAATAGTAATTTTTCAGACAATCCTCATGCCGAATGAGGTTTCCAGAACGCCTTTTTTTTGGTAGATTTGAATGACCGATGAACCATCTGCAGGAAATATTGCAAAAATATTGGGGACACATGGCCTTTAGACCTCTTCAAGAAGAGATTATTCAGGCTGTGCTCGACCAAAAAGACACCTTGGCTTTATTGCCAACTGGCGGGGGAAAGTCCATTTGTTTTCAAGTTCCTGCCCTGGCGAAAGATGGAATTTGCATCGTCATATCTCCATTGATTGCCCTCATGCAGGATCAAGTAGATCAATTAAAGAAGCGTGGAATCCCAGCTGTGGCGATCTATTCGGGGATGTCGGCCCGACAAATCGACATTCTCCTCGACAATTGCATCTATGGCGAAACCAAATTTCTGTATATTTCCCCTGAGCGATTGAAAACGGATCTTTTTTTGGCCCGTGCCAAACAGATGAATATCAACCTGATCGCAATCGACGAAGCTCATTGTATTTCTCAATGGGGCTACGACTTTAGACCCTCCTACCTTGCGATCAAAGAATTTAAAGACCTATTTCCTTCCGTCACCTGCCTCGCCTTAACTGCCTCCGCCACACCGCCAGTTAAACATGACATTTTGGAAAAATTAGCCCTCAAAAATCCGCAGATCTTCCAAAAAAGTTTTAGTAGAGCGAATCTGTCCTATTCCATTCTTTGGGATGATTTAAAAGAGCAAAAACTGGTTCATATGATTCAGAAAGTTGGAGGATCCTGCATCGTATATGCGCGGAACCGTAGGAAAACTCAAGAAATCGCCCAAATTCTATCCGAACAAGGTATTTCGGCCAGTTTTTACCATGCAGGAATGACGCCAGATGTACGGAAATCGAAACAGGATGATTGGATTCAAAATAAATTCCAGTGCATGGTGGCGACGAATGCATTTGGAATGGGAATCGATAAACCTGATGTCCGCCTGGTCGTTCACATGGATCTCCCAGATTCCTTGGAGGCCTATTATCAAGAAGCGGGACGGGCGGGCCGAGATGAGAAAAAAGCCTTTGCGGTTATCATTGCCCAAGAAAACGATTTGCTCGAGTTACATAGCCACTGGGAAAAGTCCTTTCCTACGACCGAGACCCTAAAAAAAACATATCAAGCACTCAGTAATTATTTACAAATCGCGGAAGGCAGCGGGGAAATGACTTCGTATGATTTTGATTGGCAAGAAATGTGTCGGCGCTTTCAATTGCCCGCATCCGAAACCTTTTATGCACTCAAAACCCTAGAAAGCGAGGGGCTCCTGCTGATGAGTGAGTCCATGCAAAATCCGTCCAAAATTAAAATTAAAGTCTCCGCCACTGAATTATATGACTTTCAGATTCGAAACGAAAAATTCGAAAGCATCATCAAATTCCTTCTGCGTCAATATGGAGGAAATTTATATACCCAATTCGTGACGATTTCAGAAGCAAGTATAAGTCAGTTATTTAAATCCCCTTTGGCGGATATAGAACGGACACTTTTGCTACTTGAAAAATTCGAGATTATCGAGTACGAAAAACAAAATGGCTTAGCGAAATTAACCTTATTAAGCCCGAGGGCAAACTTAGAAAATTTACCGATCCTTTGGAATTCATATGTACAGAAAAAGGAACGTAGTCGGACGAAAATAGACGCCATCGAATCCTATGTACGTCAAAACCAAGTGTGCCGAACCGTCAAAATCGTCGCCTATTTTGGTGAAACACTGGCACAAACCTGTGGCATATGCGACATTTGCATCCAAAAAAAACACGATAAAACGGGCAAATCCTTTCCTGAAGGAAATGAACAAGAACGAAAACTCATCCTCCAATACCTGAAAAATGGTCCGATGAAATTACAAGACCTCGTGGATTGCTTGCGCCCCCTTTCTAGGACAGAAGCCACGAAAGTTATTCAATATGGTTTAGAATCCGGCGAAATCGCCTATTCGGCCGCGGATGAAATCGGTTTAGCCTCCTCCTGAAACACAAAATTCAAGGGATTCGGAACCTTTTCATTCAAAAGGGCAATGTCCAACACCTCCAAGGCATTCTCCACATAGTTAAATTTCAAATCCGAAATATAGTGTGCTTCGATTTCCTCCACATCTTTGCGATTTTTCGCACACATGATAATTTCTTTAATCCCCGCGCGTTTCGCAGCTAAAATCTTTTCCTTAATCCCCCCGACCGGCAGCACTTTTCCACGCAAGGTAATCTCCCCTGTCATGGCTAATTTCGCCTTTACCTGGCGCTGCGTTAACGCCGATGCGATGGCCGTCAACATCGTAATGCCCGCCGATGGTCCATCTTTCGGCACCGCCCCCGCGGGCACGTGAATATGCAAATTATATTGATCAAAAATCCGATAATCAATGCCAAACGCATCCGAGTGTGCCTTTAAAAAACTCAATGCCGCCATGGCTGATTCCTTCATCACATCACCCAATTGGCCCGAAAGGGTTAATATGCCTTTTCCTCGGCTCAACAAGGTCTCAATAAATAAGATATCTCCTCCCACGGGCGTCCAAGCTAATCCAGTCACCACACCCGCATACTCATTGCTTTCGTACGAATCCTTGTCGAACACCTCTTGGCCCAACATCCGAACTACATCCGCTGGCTGAATTTTGGCTGGATAGGCCTCGCCAATCGCAATGGATTTCGTTACTTTTCGAACGACCCGACCAATCTCCTGCTCCAATTTCCGAACACCCGATTCCCGCGTATATCCTTCCACAATTTTCTGAATCGCTGCATCGGATAAATTAACCGATACTTTGTCTAAACCATGCTCTGATTTCTGCTTGGGCAATAAATGCTTTTTCGCAATCTGCACCTTTTCCTCCATCGTATATCCACTCACTTCGATAATCTCCATCCGATCCCGCAAAGCTGGGTGAATGGTATCCAGATTATTGGCCGTGGCCACAAACATCACGCGAGACAAATCAAATTCACATTCCAAATAATTATCCAAAAAGCTATTGTTTTGCTCCGGATCTAATACCTCCAACAAGGCCGACGAAGGATCCCCTCGATGATCCGCTCCCACTTTATCTATTTCATCCAGGATAAATACAGGATTCGAAGATCCCGCTTTTTTAATGTTTTGAATGATTTTTCCCGGCATCGCACCAATATACGTTTTTCGGTGACCCCGAATCTCCGATTCATCATGCAAGCCTCCCAAGGCCATCCGCACATATTTTCGGCCTAAAGCCTTAGCAATCGAACGACCCAAAGACGTCTTCCCAACTCCCGGAGGACCATATAAACACAAAATGGGCGCCTTCATATCCCCCTTCATTTTCAACACCGCCAAATATTCAATAATCCGCTCCTTCACCTTTTCCAACCCAAAATGATCCGCATCCAAAACTTTTTTGGCCTTTATCAAATCGAAATTGTCCTTCGTATATTCAGACCAAGGCAAGTCGGTAAGTAATTCCACAAAATTCATCAGCATCGGATATTCCGGCGACATCGAATTCGTACGTTGCAACTTAGATAATTCCTTTTGGAAAAAATCATTCACCTCCTTCGACCACTTTTTCTTCGCACCCTTTGCCCGTAAACCATCTAATTCCTGTTCTGGGCTTTCGACACCGAGTTCTTCTTGAAGAACCTTGATTTGTTGGCGTATGTAATAATCCCTCTGCTGCTGATCGATATCACTCGAGGCCTTACTTTGTATTTCGCGTTTCAGCTCTAAATGTTGGATGTCTTTTAACATGTATTCCAACAAATGCGTCGCCTGTTCGATCCCATCCAAGGTCTCTAATAATTCCTGCTTATCTTTTAAGTCGGCATTAATATTCGAGGACAAAAAGTGAATCAAAAATGCCGAGGATTCGATATTATCCAAGGCAATCTGCGCTTCCCGAGGAATCTCCGGATTCAAATTCAAAATCTTCATGGCCGATTCCTTCAAGGTCGAAATCAGTGCCTTATTTTCTTTATTTAATTTTTTAGGAAAAGTATCCTCGATGTATTGCACTTTGGCAATCAAATTCGGCTCCTTTTTCACATATTCCTTTACTTCAAACCGCTTGCGGCCCTGTACGATAATGGTGGTATTTCCACCTGGCAACACAAACATTTTCACGATGTGCCCCACCGTACCGATTTTGTATAAATCCTCCTCCGTGGGTTCCTCTTTTGAATGATTTGCCTGCACTAATACCCCCAGGGTCCGATCGCCTTTATATGCTTTTTTAACCAAACGAACCGATTTTTGGCGACTCACCGTAATCGGAATCACCATCCCAGGAAATAAAACGATATTCCGAATAGGTAAAATGGGCAGCTCATCTGACAAAACACTCATTTTGTCATCCTGACCCAAGCCTTCTGACCCGATGGGAATTAATTCGATGTTCTCAAAATCCGAGATATCCGACAGATTCAAATGCTTAAAAAGATCATTTGGGTTATTCATACCAACTTTTTTATATAATTATCTCTTCGATTTTTGAAGAGATCGACGCTAGTCTACAATTTTTATGCCACATGACCTTTTGGCAGTTTTTTAATTTAGTTGTTGCACTTCCTTCCCCTTTTGAAAGAGATAGGATTTCTTGTCTCCTTTGCGTGACACATGGACTAAATTCGTTTGATCTGGAAAGGTTTCGACCAACAAACTGTTCTTCAAAAAAACACCACTCAACGATTGTTGGGTCGGAATTTCTACATATACCCAAATTACATCTTGCTGAGGTTCCCAACCCAAAAACCGATAGGGCGTTTGCATGACTTGGTTGACCATAAAACCAAATTGCTTTTTGATAAATTCTTGAATGAGTTCTTCTGCCCCTTGCCCGGGTTGAAATTGAAATCGTTTGCCTTTAAACTGACTTAAGCCTTGTTCCAAATCATCCTGAAAAAGCCGAATACTAACTTCCCAAAGACCCTCTTTTTCATTAAAAACCAATTCCGTTACACTCGTATGAAATGGATGAACCTCCTTCGAAAAACTCGAATGAAATAGCCCCAGAAAAATCAGTATAAGCAGGTTTTTCAAAATTAGAAAAAGGCTTTAAAAATATCATTTCCAAAGGTATATGCCATGAGGGCAAGTAGGATTAACATCCCCACTTGTTGGGCCCGCTCCAACACCTTATCCGATGCCGGTTTTCCTGTGATCATTTCATAAATCAAGAACACCGCGTGACCTCCATCCAAGGCGGGAATCGGCAAAATATTCATAAAGGCTAGGGCCATGGATAACAAACCTGTCAACATCCAAAAACGCGTCCAATCCCATACACCTCCAAACATCTGAGCGATACCGATCGGGCCGCTAAGCGCTTTCGAGGCCGAAACGTCCCCCGAGGCAATTTTCTTAAAACCACGAATATTATCCGTAATCACCGAAAAAGCGCGTGAGGTCCCGATCCCCATCGATTCCCCAAGCGAATAATCTTGATGCGAAACCTTGATTAATAATTCAGGAAAAAATCCGATTTGACCAGATTTAGCAACAACCATTTCCAATGTATCCGCCTGACCACCTCGCAAAATCGCCACACGAATCGAACGTCCCGCCTCCTTTTGCACGATTTCCTTCATTTCATGGTAAAAATGAATTGGCGTCTCATTTACCGAAGTGATTTGATCTCCCACGCGCAAACCAGCCGCAAAAGCAGGCAACATTTCTTCTGATTTTTTACCTAATAACTTATCAAAAGCACTTGGCGGATTTGGCGTCGCTACTTCGGCTACTTTAAAGGCAGCAATAGGCTCTATGAAACCAGCTTTTTTGTCACTTAATTTTTCGATGAAATTGGAAGGGATTTTAATTTCGATTTGTTGGCCTCCACGCAACACCGTATAAGACGAATTTTCGCCCAATAAAACATCCGAAGCGCGTAAATCAGATAAGGAATGATAATCGGCCCCATTGACCTTAATGATCCGATCGCCGGTTTGTAAGCCTATTTGTTTGGCCAATTCTAGCGCAACGATACCATTTTTGTTCAATTCCTCTTTGGAAATGAAATTATTTCCATTCGAATAAGTCAAACAAATAAAAATCACCACCCCAGTAATCACATTCACAATAACCCCCCCCAGCATCACAATTAGGCGTTGATAGGCCGGTTTTGCTCTAAATTCCCAAGGTTCAGGTTCTTTGGCCAAAGTCGCCGCATCTTGCGTTTCGTCGATCATCCCCGCAATGGATACGTATCCACCCAAAGGAAACCAACCTAAACCATATTCCGTATCACCCACCTTCTTTTTGAACAATGCAAAATTTAGAACCGTAGGTACTGGGAATAAAAAATCAAAAAACAGATAAAATTTTTCCACACGCATCTTAAACCATTTAGCGGTGATGAAGTGTCCAAATTCGTGCAATGTCACTAAAATTGACAGTCCTAAAATCAACTGCCCTGCCATAATCAAACCTTCCATATTATCTTTTATTATACGTTTTTACCCAATTTTGGGCATTTACTCGGGTTAATTTATCTGTTTCAATATAATCCTCTAAGCTTGGTTGGGCTAAAAAAGTTCCCTTCGCCATCGAATCTTCGACTAAATCCGACATCTCCAAAAATCCGATTTGATCCTTTAAAAAGGCATCTACGGCTATTTCATTGGCCGCGTTTAATATACAAGCCATATTTCCTCCCTTTGAAAGGGCATCAAATGCTAATCCTAAATTCCGAAAGGTGGAGATATCGGGTTGTTCAAAAGTCAGTTGGCCAAAATCCCGAAAATCAAATCGAGGAAAATCCGAGCGCATGCGATTCGGGTAGCCAAGGGCAAATTGAATCGGTAATTTCATGTCCGGAAGACCCATTTGCGCCTTCATCGATCCATCTTCAAATTGCACCAAACTATGTATAATCGATTGGGGATGTACAATGACCTCAATCTGATGTTGTTCAAGACCAAACAGCCAAGCAGCTTCAATCACCTCAAGGCCTTTATTCATTAAACTCGCCGAATCGATCGTAATCTTCGCGCCCATCGTCCAATTCGGATGTTTCAGTGCCTGCGCACGAGTCACGCAGCGTAATTGTTCCCGACTAAACCCTCGAAATGGCCCCCCGGAAGCAGTTAAAATAATTTTCTCAATCGGGTTATGTGATTCGCCCATCAGGCATTGGAAAATCGCCGAATGCTCAGAATCCACAGGCAAAATCGAAACTCCCATTTCCTTTGCTAAAGGCATAATGAGGGCGCCGGCAACGACCAAGGTTTCTTTATTCGCTAGCGCAATCGTTTTCTTCGCTCGAATCGCCTTCACGGTGGGCAATAAACCCGCATATCCGACAAGTGCAGTTAAAACGACATCCACCTCCTCCATGACCACCACGTCTTCTAAACTTTTTGAACCGGCCAGGACTTCAATAGGTAAATCCTGAAGGGCTTGTTTAACTTGGATAAATTTTGCCTCATCTCCAATCACCACATGGCTGGGCAAAAATGCACGTGCTTGGGAAATCAATAAATCAGCATTGGACTGTGCCGTTAAAACGAGCACCTGAAAATCCTCCGAATGGGCAGATATTACCTCGAGTGCTTGCGTCCCAATGGACCCCGTAGAGCCTAAAATGGCAATTTTCTTCTTCCCCACTACCATATCATCGCCTTAATTTGTTGCACAAAAGAAATCCAAACTTGGGGATATGTTAAGGTCACAAAAACTACCCCAAATAATCCACCGTATAAATGCGCGGAATGATTGACAAAATCCCGACCTCTCCGCTCCATTTCAATGGAATACCAGGTAAACAAACCGGCATAGATGATTCCAGGAATTCCGACGATACCGAAGAGGTAAATTTTCTCTGTTGGGAAAAACATAATCCCCGCAAAAATTGTCGCCGAAACCGCCCCTGAAGCGCCCAAAGAATTAAAATAGTGATTATCCTTTTGCTTAAAAAAGGTCGGCAAATCCGCCACAATGATTCCCAATAAATAGAATACTAGGAACACCCAAGGACCATACCCTGGGAAAATAACGGAAAAAATATATTCCAATTGGCTTCCGAAAAAATAAAAGGAAAACAGATTGAAAAACAAATGCGTAAAATCGGCATGAATAAATCCGGAGCTTAAAAACCGCCAATATTCGCCGTGTCTAGCAATTCGGCTGGGAGACATCATCATGGCTGCCATCCAGGAATCCCGTTGCCACGCCGCCATGGAAACCAAAGCCGTCACCCCCATAATCACCCAACAAATCGAAATAGATTCCCACATAAAACAAAAAGCTTCTCGACGAAGCCATTAAAATACCCACAAAACTACATTAAACTTCGCGATCAACCAACCCACGCATGAATTTCAACAAGTCTTCTTTTTTGCCCGCTTCCAAAGGCAATGACTCCATCGCTAAAAATGCCTGATCAAAATACTGATTGATTTCCTTTTCGGTTTCTTTCTTAATTCCTAAGGCATTATAAATGGCTGTAACTGCTTGGACTTTCTCTTGTGGATCAAAATTTTCAGCGGCTAACCACCCTTGTAAGTCTGTTTGAACCTGCCCTTGCGCCTGTTCCAAGGCACGAATCAACAAAAACGTTTTCTTATTGGACAAAATATCACCCCCTGCTTGCTTCCCAAATTTTTCCGGGTCGCCGTACACGTCTAATAGGTCATCCTTCAATTGAAAACCTAAGCCTATCAATTCCCCTATTCGATACAAGGCATCCGAAATTTCACGACTCGTTTGTGCTAATATAGCTCCCATTTCTAAGGAAAGCCCGATTAAAACCGAGGTTTTCAAACGTATCATTTCAATATATTCGGAAATTTGAACCTGCGAGCGATTTTCGAAATTCATGTCCATTTGTTGGCCCTCACACACCTCCGCCGCGGTGCGATTAAATCGCTGACATAAGTATTGGTATTCTGCCAAACTCAAATTTTCCGTTTTATTCAGGTATTGATAGGCATTCACTAACATCACATCGCCCGATAAAATCGCAATATTATCATTCCACTTTTCATGCACTGTTTGCTTGCCCCTCCGCAAGGGCGCCTTATCCATGATATCATCATGCATCAGCGTGAAATTGTGAAAAATCTCGATGCCCAAGGCTGGCGCAACGGCCTTTCTCCAGGAATCCTTGAAGAGTGAATAGGCTAACAAACAAAGCACAGGGCGTATTCGTTTTCCGCCCAATTGCATCAAATAGCGAATCGGCTCATATAATTCCACCGGGGATCTTCCTAAATCCTGTTCCGCAATTTCGGCCTCTAAGGCAGGTAAAAATTCTTGAATCATCGTTTATCTATCTACTTCGCCCATCACCAAGTCCATTGAACCAATGATGGCAATTAAATCTGCCAAATATGCGCCCTTCGCCAAAGCCGGAATGACCGACAAATGGTGAAACGAACAAGCTCTTACTTTCATGCGTGTCGGAATATCCGAATGCCCATCCGAACGAATAAAAAATCCCAATTCCCCCTTTGGATTCTCCGCACGCACATACACATCCATCGCGGCAGGACGAATTTTCTTCGGCACAAATTCCTGCGGATTAAAATTGCGGTCGCGTTTGTGATCGCTGGTCAATTGGGCCACACATTGCTCGATCAACTTAATCGACTCCAAACATTCCTGCAAACGCACATGGTTTCGATCCCAACAATCCCCCGTTGTACCCATTTTCCCCTCACCTACCGGCACATCAAAATCCAATTCCGGATACACCGAATAAGCATCCACTTTCCGTAAATCAAAGGCCAAACCTGAACCCCGCAACACAGGACCCGTGCACCCATAATTAATCGCCAAATTCAAGGGCAATACCCCCACATTTGCCGTACGCTTAATAAATATCGCATTGTCCTCAACTAAGGTCATCACCTCGGCCAAGGTTTTCTTCACCAATGGGATAAATTCCGTTACCTTTTCCTCAAAACCTAGGGGCAAATCATAAAACAAACCACCGACCCAAACATAATTATAGAGCATCCGCGCACCAGAAATCCATTCGAGCATGCGCTGAATATGCTCCCGGTCACGCATCAACCACAAAAAAGGCGTATACGCCCCAATGTCCAAACCATAGGTTCCAATCGCCACAAAATGCGAGGCCAAGCGGTTTAATTCCGCCACCAAAACCCGAATGTATTCGATTCGTTTGGGTAGTTTCCCCGTAAGGCCCAACATCTTTTCTACCCCCATCACATACGCATGTTCGGAATTCATCGCCGCCAAATAATCCAAACGATCCACATAGGGGATGATTTGATTAAAAGGCAAGGCCTCCGCATGTTTTTCGAAACACCGATGTAAATAACCCAAATGTGGCACCACATCCACGACCCATTCCCCATCGGATATCACTTCAAGACGCAAAACACCATGCGTGGACGGGTGCTGGGGCCCGATGGAAATCAACATCTCCTCAGACTTCAATTGATCCAGAGCATATTTATTCGGATCTGAAAGCGCGAAATTTTCCGGGAAAAATTGATACTGAGTGGATTCCATCAAACAAAAATGCGGAAAACATTGCTTAAAAAAAACTCAAAAAGATCTTTTTCAAAGAAAAATCAAGTTCTTGGATTTTATTTCAAAGATATTTTAAGCAAAGGCTTTGGTGAAAAAAATATTTCTTCTACCTTTGCATTCCGTTTCGAGAAGAGACGTCTAATGAATTTCAATTATGGCAAAGAAAGGAAATCGCATTCAAGTAATTTTGGAATGCACAGAGCACAAAGAGTCTGGCGTACCAGGCATGTCTCGTTACATCACGACGAAAAATCGGAAGAACACGACGGCTCGTATTGAGTTGAAAAAATACAACCCAGTATTGAAGAAAGTTACGTTACACAAAGAAATTAAATAGGTTTAATACCAAGAAAACATGGCAAAGAAGGTAGTTGCAACACTGAAGAAAGAAGGAGGCGTAAAATACGCTAAAATCATTAAAGCGGTAAAAAATCCAACAACAGGAGCTTACACATTCAAAGAAGAAATTATTCTTCAAGATGAAGTGAGTGCTGCATTGAAAAACTAATTTTCAATTCGTTTCATTTTTTGCGCGAATACTGAAGTCCCTTTTTTCGGAAGGGACTTTTTTTATATCAACCAATGGCATTATTCGATTTTTTCAAGAAAAAACCACAAATCCAAGCGCAGGAGGAACTCGAGGCGCTCGATAAGGGGCTAGAGAAAACCAAGGAAGGTTTACTTTCCAAGGTCAGTCGTGCGGTATTGGGAAAATCCAAAGTAGATGATGATGTACTGGATGAGTTAGAGGAAGTTCTTTTAAGTTCGGACGTCGGGGTGGCCACAACCTTGAAAATCATTGAACGAATCGAACGGCGTGTCGAGCGGGATAAATTCGTTTCTACAGAAGAATTGGATCAAGTGTTACGAGAAGAGGTCGCGGCCTTGTTGGAAGAAAATCAATCCAGCAGTCTTGAAAATGCCTTTGCCGAACCGAAACAGAAACCCTACGTGATTATGGTGGTGGGTGTGAATGGAGTTGGCAAAACGACGACCATTGGAAAATTAGCTTCCCAATTCCATCAGAATGGCCTAAAAGTTGTGCTAGGTGCCGCCGATACCTTTCGGGCGGCGGCAGTGGATCAATTGAAATTATGGGGTGAGCGTGTGGGTATACCCGTCATCGACCATGGCATGAACACGGATCCTGCGGCGGTGGCTTTTGATGCGGTGAAACAGGCGGTGGAAATGAAGGCCGACATCGTGATTATTGATACGGCGGGTCGTTTGCACACGAAGGTGAATTTGATGACTGAATTAACGAAGATTAAACGGGTGATTCAAAAATTCATTCCGGAGGCGCCACATGAGGTGATGTTGGTTCTCGACGGTTCTACCGGTCAAAATGCCTTCATTCAAGCCCAAGAATTCACCAAAGCCACGGAAGTAACTTCCTTAGCCATCACGAAATTAGATGGTACGGCCAAAGGTGGCGTCGTGATTGGTATTTCGGACCAATTCAAAATTCCGGTGAAATACATTGGCGTAGGAGAAAAAGTCTCCGACCTTCAGGTTTTCAATAAAACCGCCTTCGTCGATTCGCTCTTCGTAAAAAAATAATTACTTATTCTGTTCTTTAGCCCAAGTATCCTTTAAGGTTACGGTCCGATTAAACACGAGTCGCTCCGAAGTCGAATCAGCATCCAGGCAATAATAGCCTTTCCGGATAAATTGAACCGCTTCGCCTACATGTGCCTCGCGCAAACTCGGTTCCACATAGACCTTATCTAATACTTGCAAAGATTCTGGATTGATGAACTTCAAAAAGTCATCCCCTAATTCAGAGGCATCCTCGACGATCAACAAGCGGTCAAACAAACGTACCTCTGCCTCGACTGCATGCGGAATGGACACCCAATGAATCGTTCCCTTCACATGAATCCCTGAAGTATCTTGTCCGGATTTACTATTCGGCAAATATTGCGCATGAATTTCCTTCACAGAACCATCAGGATTCAATTCAAAATGGTCGCATTGGATAATGAAAGCCCCTTTTAGACGGACCAAGAGTCCTGGACCCAAGCGGAAAAACTTCTTCGGCGGATCCACCATGAAATCTTCGCGCTCGATATAAAGTTCTTTTGAAAAAGGAACAATTCGTTTTCCAGATGCTGGATCTTCAGGGTTATTTTCGATGGACAAATCCTCAACTTGTCCATCTGGATAATTCGTAATCACTAATTTGATAGGATCCAAGACCGCCATGACACGATCTGCACTTTTGTTCAAATCCTCCCGAATGCAAAATTCTAATAAACTTAAATCGATTAAATTATCCCGTTTCGCCACCCCGATCCGCTCGCAAAAATTACGAATGGAAGCAGCGGTAAAACCCCGCCGACGTAATCCCGAGATCGTAGGCATGCGTGGGTCGTCCCAGCCATGGACGATTTTCTCGTTGACCAATTGCAATAACTTCCGCTTACTCATCACCGTATGTGATAAATTCAAACGGGCAAATTCAAATTGATGGGAAGCGAAAATATCGAGTTTGTCGATGAACCAATCGTACAAAGGTCGGTGCACATCAAACTCAAGCGTACAAATAGAATGCGTAATTCCTTCCATGGAATCACTTTGCCCATGGGCGAAATCATACATGGGATAAATGCACCAAGCATTTCCGGTACGGTGATGTGCGACGTGGCGAATCCGGTACATCAGGGGATCGCGCATGTGCATGTTTGGATGGGCCATATCGATTTTAGCTCGAAGAACCTTAGCGCCATCA
Source organism: Cytophagaceae bacterium (assembly GCA_947450365.1). Lineage (GTDB taxonomy): Bacteria > Bacteroidota > Bacteroidia > Cytophagales > Spirosomataceae > Aquirufa. Next base: position 35,595 of record CANFVE010000018.1, on the reverse strand, counting down.
GGATATTTTCCGGCACGCATGGCTTGAAATAAAGCCACGTTTTCTTCTACGGAACGATTGCGAAAAGGACTTTCGGTACCCGGACTCGTAGGCGTCCCTTTTTGGGCGGCAATTTCCTCCGCGGTAGAATCATCTACATAGGCTAAGGATTTTTTGATAAGTTCAAGTGCGTATTCATATAATTGTTCGAAATAATTCGAGGCATATAATTCGTTGGCCCACGTAAAACCAAGCCAAGAGACATCTTTTTTAATCGATTCCACATATTCCGTTTCTTCGGTCATCGGATTCGTATCATCAAAACGCAAATTCGTTTTTCCTCCGAATTTTTGAGCAAGACCAAAATTCAGGCAAATACTTTTGGCATGCCCAATATGTAAGTAGCCATTGGGTTCCGGAGGGAAACGCGTGAAGATCCCCTGAGGATATAGTCCAGATGCAAGATTTTCTTGGACAATTTCTTCTAAAAAATTCAAAGATTTGGGTTTGGCATCTTCCATGTACGCGATAATTAATTAGGATGAAAATAGAACCTCAAAAATAAACATTATTTACAGATCTTATATAATAACAGTCAAATATTAGCGTTTTGTAAAATATGACTAAAAAGATGACCAATTGATAAATTTCTTCTTTATTTAGAAAAAAAATATTTAACTTGTGGTTTGAAAAATTAAGCATTGATTTCTCTGCATATCTACTCAAATTATTTCCAAAAAATGAATACATTTTTAAAATTCACCCTGACAGTCTGCCTAGTTTCTTTGGGCTTTACTATTTTCGCGCAAACGCCATTAATTAATGGATCAACCGCTGCAGAAATTCATGGCTACACTGGCAAGTCTGTGAAATTTGAAGCTTCAGGATGTCCAACAACGTCCACCTATGTATGGACTTTTTCTACCAAATCGATTTCCACACAAAATATATGGGCTGGCGCATTTCAAACAGGTTCAGGTGCGGGAAACAATCCGGTAACAGCATATACAGTTCCATTAGGTGGTCCTTCTGATCCGAATCAACCTGAAAATCATTCACCATTAGTTTACACCGTAAACTGCAAGGATACGACAACACTTGTCGTTAGCCCTTCTTCGGCGAAGGTAACAGTTTATATGGTTCGTCCTTCGTATCAACCAACTGATATTGTTTCTTCCCAACGCGTGTGTACAACTGTAGCTAATCCCACGAGTGGAAGTATTGTGTTAACTGCTTATGGATGTAAGCAATCAATCACATGGACCTTGCCAAATGGAACAGAGGAAGTAACAAATTCAAATGATTTGCGTGTAGAATTTTCTGACCCGCGGTTTACAAGTGGAACATATGCTGCTCAATGTAATTACCCTTCGGTTACAAACGAAAATACTGCTGATGTAATTGTCGGTTTGAAATCTCAAAAAACGTTGGAATTTAACATCAAAAATTTGTATCGCTTAGATCGTGCCTTAAATATAACGGGTACTGGAAAAACAAATGGTACAGGAACTGTACAAGAGATTTGCAAGGATACATACAATACTTTGACATGGGATATTCCAAGTGCATACTTGGATAAATTTGGTTTCCAATGGTTAAAAGATGGTTTAGGACAAATCGGTTCTGTAGCCGTTGCTCCATTCCCAAATACAAATACGATGCAAGCAAGCGTTCCAGGAACTTATCGTCTTCGGATTACGGCAGATGCGGCTTGTGGAGGTGTTCAAGATTCCAATCCTATTACAATCAGTATTGTCGACTTGCCTAAGCCAAGCATCGCAGGAAACACTTCTTATTGCTTAGAAGGTACTACTTCCCTTTCTGTGAATGAAGCTTCATTGACTCAAAATGTTGGGTATTTAGGCGTTACAAAACCTGCTTCTTATACATGGTATGTAAATGGAGTGGCGGATGCTACGTTAGGAGCGGGCTCAAGCATCACTTTAAATAAAAACGTTAAAATTCAAGTTGGCTATATCTCCAATGCCAATTGCCCTTCTGAACTATCTTCTGAAGTGGCCGTTGTGAATTATGATCGCCCAGCGACACCAACGATCACCGCTAAAACAAAATTAGGATTCTGTTTAGGAACGCCTATCGCAGCAACCTTAGAGTCATCTAAAAATGCAACAGGTGGAACTATATACGAATGGAGTACATCTGCTACGACCGCAAGCATTAACATCGATAAAGCAGGTTTATACACGGTTCGTGTTAAAGATGATAACGGTTGTTACTCCTTAACATCAGCTGCTACTGAAGTAAAAGTACTTCCATTGCCAGCAGCACCCGTAATCGCTGCCAATTCGGCAACCATTTTCTGTACTAAATCAGACGCAGGTGTTATCAATGCCGTGTCGATTACAGCCACTTCGGTGAACGATGTGATTTGGAACACGACCTACCAAGGTAAAGTATTAGCAGATTTAAAGACAAGCGGTACATATTCAGCAACTGCCAAAGATGCCAATGGGTGTATCTCCGCAGTGTCAAACTCAGTTAAAGTGGTAAACCAACCAAACCCAGGTTTAGGTTCTGCATCGATCGCAAAAGAAGGTGTTTATAACTTAAAAGCATTAAACTTCCCTGCCACAGATGGTTCGGGAACAGCTGGAGATTTTGAATGGAAGTATGGTACTAGTTTATTAAATTCTAAAGTAGCTGTTGCTAAAGTAATTTCTGCAGGAGACTATACAGCACGTCGTAAATACAACTACACCATCGACGGAACTTCATTAACATGTTTCACGGACGCCGTTCGTTATTCATATGGAGTTGATCCAGAATTCAAAGGTGTTGCGATTTATCCCAATCCAATCACAGGATCTAAGGTGAGTATCCAAACATTAGAAGATTGGACTAACGCAGATGTAACTTTATACGACATGGTTGGCCGCCCGGTATATAGCGGCAAATTAGGAAGTACAGAATTAGCTAATGAATTAAATGTAAACGGCCTAGGAAACGGCATTTACATCGTTCAAATCAAAGGAAGCGGTGATAAATCATTCATCAGCAAAGTGATTGTGAACAAATAAGTAACAAGGTACTATTTGAAAAGCCACCCGAAACGGTGGCTTTTTTTATGCAAAAATGACGTCATGAAAAGATTAATGCCCATCCTCTTATTTATTTCATTGGTAAGTCATGCCCAATGGACTTCCTTGGGGATCGAAAGCCAAGCTTCCTTCCGCGCAATTAAAGCCTTACATAACCATATTTGGATTGGAGGAACCAAAGGAACGGTCATTCATTCCGCAGACTACGGAAAGTCATGGGCTATCCAACAAATTCCAACAGCCGAAAAATTAGATTTCAGAGACCTCATTATAGTAAATGAAAAAGAAGTTATCCTCATGAGCGCTGGATTATCCAAAGAATATGCCGCAAAACTCTATAAAACAACAAATGGAGGAAATACATGGGAAATCCTCTATGAAACGAATGAGCCTGGGTATTTTTTTGATGCGATTATATGGAATACGAAAACAAAAGATGGGCTCTTGGTTTCAGATCCCAAAGAAGGAAAATTTTCTTTATTCCGATTAATCTCAAATGGGCAAGAACTTGTTCAAATATCAAACCCTAGCTTTCCTCCCCTATTGCCGAGAGAAGCATCCTTTGCAGCCAGTGGCTCAAGTTTAATTCACGTGCCCAATACTCACGAAAATTATTTAGTCACAGGCGGTTCACAAAAATCACGGATATATAAATCAAGGGATCAAGGACAGACATGGAAGATACAAGCAGAGGTTTGTTGTACCGACTCCAGTAGCGGGTTTTTCAGCATTGCGGCGAAAAATAAACATCATGTATGGGCTGGCGGTGGAAATTATTTGCGGATAAACGAGAACAATTTCCCCATAATGGAATCGACAGATGATGGTAACACTTGGAAAGCTATATCAAATACCCCGAGTTTTTACATCGAAAAAATCATATATAGTCGACCCTATTGGATCGTATCAGGCCCTAGCAGAAGCGCGGCCTATCATGAGGGATTAAAAAAATGGAAAGACTTACCTGAAAGTCATTTTCACAACATCATTCAAGTAAAGGATATGCTATTCGGTGTAGGAGGAAAAGGGCAATTAGGAAAACTCCCAATTGCCCAAATCGATGCTTTATTTCTTTCTGAAAAATAAAGAAATAGGTGTTCCGTCTAATTTGAAAGCCTTTCGCATTTGATTTTCTAAATAACGCTCATAACTTTCTTTGATGTATTGAGGCAAATTACAGAAGAAAATAAAGGTCGGATATGGCGTAGAAACCTGCGTACAATATTTGATTTTAATGTACTTCCCTTTCCAAGCGGGAGGCGGGTAACTTTGAATTACCTCTAACATGACGTCATTTAATTTAGACGTGGAGATCTTTTGTGAGCGGTTTTCATATACTTCCAACATCTTCTCCAATACCTGGAAAATACGCTTCTTCTCCATGACCGACGTAAAAATCACCGGCATATAATTGATCGGTGCCAAACGCTCTTTAATCGCATTTTCTAATTTGACCGCCGTATTCGTATCCTTCGCCACCAAATCCCACTTATTCACCATCAGGACAATTCCTTTTTTGGCCTTATCCGCCATACTAATGATATTCATATCCTGCGCCTCTAAACCCGTTAAAGGATCGATGGTTGTCGCATCGATTAAAATAATCGCAATGTCACATTCCTCCAAAGCCTTAATCGAACGCAAAACAGAATAATATTCGATATTATCATCGATGCGCGCCTTCCGACGAATTCCTGCCGTATCAGTAATAATAAAATCTTTCCCATATAAGGTATATCGGTTTTGAATCGCATCCCGGGTAGTTCCTGCCATATCTGTAACGATTGAGCGGTCACGGCCTAGCAAGGCATTCAAGAAGGATGATTTACCTACATTCGGCCGACCTAAAATCGCCACACGGGGAACTCCAGCCTCAGGATTTTCGATACCCTCTTCTTTGAAATGAGAAACCATTTCGTCGAGCATATCGCCTGTTCCGCTACCACTTTCTGCCGCAATCGCAAAAGGATCACCTAAACCTAGTTCATAAAATTCAGCTGCGGCAAATGCCTTTTCATGCGTATCAGCCTTATTTGCGATTAATAGAACGGGTTTTTTGGACTTACGAAGTACTTTGGCAAAATCCTTATCCAAATCTGTTAGACCTGTTTGGCAATCGACAACAAACAATAACACAGCGGCCTCTTCAATGGCCAATTCCACCTGTTCGCGAATGGCTCCTTCGAAAATATCCTCTGAGCCGTGCACGTAACCACCGGTATCAATCACGGTAAAAAATTTGCCTGTCCATTGGCCATATCCATAATGGCGATCCCGAGTGACCCCGGAAACATTGTCCATAATGGCCTTCTTTTGTTCAATCAAGCGATTGAACAGGGTTGACTTCCCCACATTGGGCCGACCTACAATTGCAATAATATTTGACATTTCTTTTGAAATTAATCGAGTGTATACCCGAATGAACGCAATTTATCAGCTTTCCCGCGCCAATCTGGCTCCACCTTCACAAATTGCTCTAAAAATACTTGTTTACCAAAAAACTTCTCCAATTCAGCACGGGCCTGAATTCCTACTTTTTTAATACTCTCTCCCTTATGACCAATCAAAATGGCCCGCTGAGAAACACGTTCCACATAAATTTCAGACGATATCCGAATGATCTTTTCCTCCTCTTTAAAGGCAGTTACCACCACCTCACAGGAATACGGAATTTCTTTTTTGTAATTCAGAAAAATTTTCTCCCGAATCATCTCCGCGGCAAAAAAACGCTCTGGCTTATCCGTCAGTTCATCTTTATCAAAAAATGGTGGATGCACCGGCAATTGATTCACCACATGCGTAAAAATCTCCTCCAGATGAACTCCTTCTTGCGCAGAAATAGGCAAAACTGTTTTTCCGGGGAAAATACCTTGCCAATAATTCAAACATTCCTGCAAACGCTCAGAATCGACTAAGTCGATTTTATTCACCAAAACCAGAATCGGCGTATCCGTTTGATCCTTCCAACTCGTCAAAAATTCCAAATCCTCATAGCTATCAAACACATCCGTCACATATAAAACAACATCCGCGTCTTCCAACGAATTTCGAACAAATTGCATCATGGATTTGTGCAATTCATACTTAGGCAATAAAACCCCCGGCGTATCCGAATAAACAATTTGATATTCTGTTCCATCCTGGATGCCATTCAGCATTCCAAGGATTCTATGGCGGGTTGTTTGAGCTTTGGAACTAACAATGGAAAGGCGTTCACCTACAAGCGCATTCATCAACGTACTTTTGCCTACATTGGGTTTTCCTATTATACTTATAAAACCGGCCTTGTGTTGATGATCCATAATTTTTAACAAAGATACTTGTTTTTCCCGAAAAAACCCTGCATATTTGCACTCCCAATTAGATCGCGGGGTGGAGCAGTTGGTAGCTCGTTGGGCTCATAACCCAAAGGTCGTCAGTTCGAGTCTGGCCCCCGCTACAGAAAAGGACAAATCATCATCGCATGGTTTGTCCTTATTTTTTTACCCCATATTGACCACTTAATAAATATGTCGCCGTTAAATAATTCATTTTAAAATAAAATAGCACATTTTTTTAGGTTTGTTTCAAATTACCCTGAAACAATCCTATGAAATCAGAAATTAAACTAACCGGTTTAGATCATTGCCCCATTCAAGACATCGTTTACATCGAAGGAAGAGGAAATTATAGCATCGTATTCTTAGCGAATAAAAAACAAATTGTCATCGCTAAAACCCTAAAAAAATTCGAAGCGCAGTTTCGCCTGCATTCGTTTATCCGAATACATAAATCTTATTTAATTAATAAAGATAATATACCTGCCTTCAAAGCACGTGAATGCGTAGAAGTACCCACTAGCTTAGGGAACTCTTTGCCCATATCGCGTCGTAAATTAGAATTGGTTCGACAAAGTTTCGGATAATCTCTATTTGCTTTACATAAAAAGGGCCTCCATATGGAGGCCCTTTTCATTTATCGATGGATGTCTTTTCTTATTTTCCTGAAGCAGGAGCTAATAAGTTGAAGAACTGATCCAATTTAGGTGTCACGATGATTTCCGTACGACGGTTCATCTTACGACCTGAACGGCTGTTGTTTTCTGATTGTGGTTCAAACTCGCCACGACCACCCGCAGTCATGCGCTCAGGATCAACGGCAAATTTAGTTTGTAACAAACGAACAACAGACGTTGCACGTTTAGCACTTAAATCCCAGTTGTCTTTGATACAATCCGTAGAAATAGGTACAGCATCTGTATGACCTTCTACCAAAATATCTAAATCCTTGTGATCATTGACCACTTTAGCTACTTTCGCCAAAACAGCTTCCGCTTTCGCGTTGACATTGGCACTACCTGAAGCAAACATCAACTTGTCTGAAATCGAGATATACACGACCCCCTTTTTCACTTCTACCGTTACATCTTCATCATTGATATCAGCTAATGAACGCTTCAAATTCATCACTAAAGATAAATTAATCGAATCCTTACGTTGGATTGATGAATTCAAATCCTTGATGTATTTACCTTGGTCGTTCAAGGCCTCTAATGACTTGCGGATACTTTCAGCACCTGACTTATTAATAACAGATAAATCAGACAAACGATCCAATAAATTGGTATTTGTTCTTTTCATGTAATCCAATTGCTCTTGCAATGACTTCAATTGGCCATTTTTAGCTTCTAGATCAGCATCTCTTTTTTTGATTTCCCCTTGAAGACTTGCTGTTAGGGAATTGCAATCAGCTAAATCTGCTTTCGCCTTAGCTACAGCTTGATCGCTACTGGTTTGTAATTCTGTTAATCTAGATTGTAAATCTGCCAATTTTTTCTTGCTCGCACATGAGAAGAAGAATGGCATTAATGCAAATACCAAAAGTAGTTTTTTCATGGTAAAATTAAATTATGATTTTAGTGAATTCTTAATTTTTACAACGTTGCAAAAATAGAAATCAAATATGTAAATACTATCCTTTTTTAATAATATTTTAATTAAAAAGGCCAATTTTTTTAATCAAATTGCCATTTTAAGCGTCTGTATTCAATTGATCTAAAATATGTCCGGTATCTTGAGCCAACAATTCATTTACCGATTCCAACACTTCAAACAACACCCCTAGCTTTTCTGGACCTACCCGTTCATAGACAAGTTCATTGAACAAAAGCACTCCTTGCCTCGCTTGATCCCGCTTTTTCTTCCCTAAATCCGTCAGAAAGATTTTAACAATCCGCTTATCTTGATAGTTCGCCTCCCGACGAATCCATTTTTTATCCTCCAACGTTTTTAACATCCGCGTTAAACTCCTCGCCTCTAATCCTAAGGCTGGCGCAATCTTCGTCGCCGAGGTTCCCTCCTTGTCTATATGAAGCAATACAAAACCGATCGCCATCGTCATATCAAACTGCGCCGCATACGTATTGTACATACGACTAATCGCGTACCAACTCGTTTTAATATGAAAATCTACTGTCTTTTCTGCTTTCATTTCGTCAATAGTATGCTCATCATACCATCGTAAATTTGGGTCAAAAAAAAATAGGATGCAAGCATCCTATTTTAAAATGTAAATTTCTGTTTTATTGGACTCGATTCCCCTTCATCCGTTTGCTATTCACTTTCAACCCTGAAAAGGATGATTTCATGATTTGTAAACGAACCTTTTTCTTGTCATAAAGCAAGTATTTATTCCCGTCATAATTTAAGCGAGAAAAGGTTGCATTCCCTGCCTCGTCCACCAATTGATAATAATATTCTCCTTTTTCACCTAAAATAGGCGCGAAATGTAGACTTTTTTCTTCGCCGGCTCCAGCTTCAAAGGAAATTAATAATTGGTTATTTAGTTCTTTGATGAAAAGGCCAGGCGTTTGTTGGGCTAAGGTCACTCGATTAATCGACTTTCCATTTTCAATCACCACCTTACCGGATTTAATATTCGCCTCAGATGCATTTAATTCGCGTTCCAAGAAAAGCGCATTGTCATTATAAAATTGGATTTTTGATAAGGGCAACTGATTTTCTTTGATTAATGACATCAAAGAACCAGTTAATTGCGTCTTTTCAGAGCATGCGCTCAAAAAAAACAAGCCCGAGAACAATATTACCAATTTTTTCATTCCTTATGCTACGCCCTCAGCTAAGATTAACACCTTATTGTTCAGCACTTCCACAACGCCACCTTCAATTTGAAAGGTTTGTTTGTCCGCCACAAGGTCACCTTTTTGCAAAGTGCTTACCAAGGCAGCATGATCATTCAAAATTTGAAAAGAACCATCCACCCCAGGCAATGTAACCACCGAAGCTTCTCCAGCAAAGACCTTACGATCAGGTGTAATTATTTCTAAAAACATATACTCCTTATTTAGACGCTTCAGCAAGCAATTTCTCTCCTTTAACTACGGCATCTTCGATGGTACCCACTAAGTTGAAGGCCGCTTCAGGAAGGTGATCATATCCACCGTCAATAATAGCGTTAAAGCCTTTGATGGTATCATTGATATCTACTAAAACGCCTTTCAAGCCAGTAAATTGTTCAGCCACGAAGAAAGGTTGAGATAAGAACCGTTGAACACGACGCGCGCGAGATACAACCAACTTATCTTCTTCTGATAATTCATCCAATCCAAGGATTGCGATGATATCTTGTAATTCTTTGTACCGTTGTAAAATTTCTTTCACACGTTGCGCTGTATTGTAGTGTGACTCACCTAATACTTCCGCAGAAAGAATACGAGACGATGAATCCAATGGATCTACCGCAGGATAAATTCCTAATTCAGCAATTTTACGAGATAATACCGTTGTCGCATCTAAGTGAGCAAAGGTCGTAGCCGGTGCCGGATCCGTTAAGTCATCGGCAGGTACATAAACCGCTTGCACGGAGGTAATCGAACCACGTTTTGTCGACGTAATACGCTCTTGCATGGCACCCATTTCGGTGGCAAGGGTCGGTTGGTAACCTACCGCCGATGGCATACGACCCAATAGGGCCGAAACCTCAGAACCCGCTTGCGTAAAACGGAAGATATTATCGATAAAGAACAAAATGTCGCGTCCTTGTCCTTCGCCATCCCCATCCCGGAAGTGCTCCGCAACCGTCAAACCTGACAAAGCCACACGCGCACGTGCTCCCGGAGGTTCATTCATTTGACCAAACACCAATGTCGCTTGAGACTTAGATAATTCAGATTGATCTACTTTAGATAAATCCCATTGCCCCTCTTCCATCGCATGTTTAAATGCTTCACCATATTTAATTACGCCAGACTCAATCATCTCACGCAATAAGTCATTTCCTTCACGCGTACGTTCTCCAACCCCTGCAAATACAGAAAGACCTTCGTAAGCTTTCGCAATATTATTAATCAATTCCATGATCAAAACGGTTTTACCTACACCGGCACCACCGAAAAGCCCAATTTTACCCCCTTTAACGTAAGGAGCTAATAAATCAATTACCTTAATTCCAGTAAACAAAACCTCCGTTGTCGTCGCTAATTCATCAAACTTAGGCGCAGCCCGGTGAATCGGTAAGCCCTTATCGGACTTCGGCTGAGGAATCCCATCAATCGCCTCCCCTACCACATTAAATAAACGACCTTTGATTCCCTCACCCGTAGGCATGGTCATCGCGGTTCCTAAATCGATTACTTCTTGACCTCTTTGAAGCCCTTCCGTTCCTTCCATCGCAATCGTACGAACACGATCTTCCCCTAAATGTTGTTGAACTTCTAAAATAAGTCCTTGACCATTCGATTTAGTGACAGAAAGTGCGTTCAAGATCGCTGGTAAATGTGATCCTTCGCCTTCGAAGCTCACATCGACTACGGGTCCAATTACTTGCGCAACTTTCCCTTTATTTACTGCGTTTGCCATTTGAAATTTTAATTTATTAGGTACGACGAATGCTGTTTACATTCGGAACGCAAAATTAGTGTGTAAAATCCAATTAGCAAAACTGAAGTTTGGATTTTTTTGCTATTTATTGACAAAATCAGCCGAATTCTTTGAATGAATTAAAGTTTATGCTGAAATTTAAAAATCATTTTTTTGAAATTTTTACGAACAAGCACTTGAGCACCCAAGCACCCCATCTTTCCAAAATTATGTTAGGTTCAGCCGCATGGCTGGGAATTAGCTGCCTAGTTTCATTTTTTTATCCCCTACCCGGAATTTTAATTCTCAAAGAACAAAGTGAACTAGTTCCCACTGCGGCCAACGAGCTGCTGGCACCACTCATGATCCAACAATCATTTGGTTTCGATTTTAGCCCCCTATGCCTGCTGCCCTACCTTATTTGTATCATTGGAATCATCATTAGCCTCCTCATGCTGTTGGTTTCCTTCAAACGCCTCAGTGCCATTTCCTGGCCCATGCTCATATCAGGTGTTTTCCTATGGTTTGGCATTCAAGTATTTCAACTCCAAGATTTTGCTATGAACGAAGCCTTGGTCCTCCAAGCCAACCAGCTAGCCTGGATCGCCTTTATCGGACTTTTTTTAGTCACGATTCTCAGCTCAAACGCCATCTTAGAAGGATTTATTCAAATCGCGCATGCGGCTACCCAAAAGGATACCTACAAACGAATGAGTTTATTGGCTATTTTTTGGGCCTTTAATCTCTATTTCAGTCTGGACCACCTCCTTTGGAAAGGTGATTTCGATTGGTATTTGCCAAGTTTTATTATCAACGTGTTTGGGATTTCTCTTTTTGCATTCCAACAAATCAAACGTTCCGAACAAATCCCCTTCTTTTCCATCGGTTTGACTTTTCTAGGTCTCTTTGGTCTCCTTTTATGTCAATGGACAGCCAATGATCCCGCCATCCGAGCATTCGAAATCTGGAATCTAATATGTCAAATCATTATGCTCGGGCTTTTCCCATTATTTGTTTTGACTAATTTCAAACCTTTGCTTCTTCAAAATCTGGCCATTCATAAAGTCATCCATAAACCCATTCATTTATCCATGCATTTGATTCATGTTGGGGTTTTTATTTTGGGCTTGGCGACTATTTTTGCCATGAATGGAAGTGTATATCACCTAGCCTTGGCCGGAAAATACAATCTAGATGCTGACATGTTCAGCCTCAGCAAAGATAATTTCCTGGCAGAGGTTTCGTATAAAAAAGCCCTTCAGCATAGCAAATTAAATACAAAAAGCAACCTGAGTTTAGCGAGCTTAGCCTTGGCCCAAGAAAACAAGGAAGCCCTCGCCTATTACCTAAAAACAAGCCAAACTAAATATCCATCCCAGGAAAGCAGTATCGCCTTGAGCGAACTCTATCGAAAATCAAACTTGTTTTTTGAAGCCCTATTTGAATTGCAGTCTGCCTATAAGCAAATTGGCCCAAAAGCTGATCTAGCCAGCCAAATCGCCTATTCATTTAGCCAATTAAACCAAGCCGATTCCGCACGAAACTATTATCAAAAGGCATACGAACTCGATCCGAATTCCTCGTTTCATAAGGGCAATTATGCCTTAAGCCTCCGCCATAATAAAATTCCTGTAATTGAGGTGAAAAACAAGGATCTTGCCCTAAAAGCTAATTTGGTAGCCCTGGCTATTTTGAATAAAAAAAATGTTGCTGTCGAACCCTTGCAGGCCGATTTTAAGCCACATCTCGACTTACGTGATTTAGCGCTCTTATTTAATTCGGTTACCTATTTTAAGGAAAAACAAGCTTTTCTGCCGATCGAGAAATGGGCCAAGGACACTACCTTGGTGCATTTTTTCCCTGAAATCGAATTCGTCCAATCTTACCAAGATTACTCCCACCAAAAGCCGCTGCAGGCATTGGAAAAAATGGCACTTTTGGCGGACCAAGCGAATGAGCCTAAAAAAAGCAAAATTAGCCAGGTAATTGAATTTTGGCATCAAGAAACGCTTGCGAATCAAGCAAATCCAAGTCTTCGCTTGGGCAAGGAAGCGAAAGATGCCCTAATCAAATATCCATTTTCTGTCCCGGTTTTGAAAAAAGCGATGGTCCTAATGCCTAAAAAGGAGGCCTACGGTGCGGCTTTACTTGCGCTGCGCTGGAACCCAAATCAGGCTGCCTATTATCCGATCTATGCCTTACAAGCACTCGAGATGGGGGAATTGGAATACGCCAAAGAAGCCATGAATACGCTTCAAAAGCTAAACCAAACCTATTTTTCGGCTGAAATTAAGCGCTTTGAATTGGCGCTAAAAAAGGCTGAGGCCCGTCAAAAATTTTGAAATTTCGGCTAAGCTATTGGCATTCAGCAATATTTCGCTTACCTTTGCCCTACGAATTACATGTCGATCGGAGTTAATGGTTCTTTCGATCGCCATCCACTTAATGAACCAAACAATATGAATCAAAAAATTCGCATTAAGTTGAAATCGTTTGACCATACCTTGGTCGACAAATCAGCTGAAAAAATCGTAAAAGCTGTTAAAGCGACGGGCGCTGTAGTTTCAGGTCCGATTCCATTGCCAACAAAAATCGAGAAATTCACCGTTTTACGTTCACCACACGTGAACAAGAAAGCGCGTGAGCAATTTCAATTATGTACGTACAAGCGTCTAATTGACATTTTCTCTTCTTCTGCAAAAACTGTGGATGCTTTAATGAAATTAGAATTACCTTCAGGCGTGGATGTAGAAATCAAAGTTTAATGATTTTCATGCTCTTTCCGGAAAAAAGCCTTCAGCAATGAGGGCTTTTTTTATAGCCTGACCACACGCGCGCGATCCCAATCAACCTGTTTTTCTGCGCTGGATAAATCGATAAATTGGCGACCTTGCATCAATCGTTCCAATTTCCCCATGGCTTTGGACAAGCCATAATAGGATTTAAATTTTCGAACTAAGCTCAAATCCTCAATCATCGGTTGGCCCCCATCAAAATCCCGAGGGTGAAAATAGGTCATCACATAGGATTGTCGATCCCAAAGCGCCTTCAATAGCGCATCAGGAAATAAGCGAAAATACCCTCCGCCGGAAAAAACGAGGGGCATGCCGGCGATGTTGGCTACATTGATGGGGAATTCTTTGATGCGAAGGCCGTTGACCTCGACCCAACAAGGTTCCTGTTCCCCAAAATTCGCAAATCCTCCATGTGCCCTCGCCGCTGGAAAAATTGAACAGTCGATGTCAATCCCTTGCGCAATTAATTCCTCAAACACCCATTTATTAGCCTCCATCAAGGAGAAACCTGGCGCCCGATAGGCCCGGATTTTTTTGCCTGTAATATCTTCCAACGATTGAATGGAACGAATGAGATCTTCCTTGAATTGAGGGCGGGTTTGTTGGTAGGCCAACTGATGCACATCCGAGTGCGTCGCAATTTCAAAGCCCGCGTCCGCAATTTGTCGAATAATTTCCGGGTATTTTCGAGCGACCCAACCTAAACAGAAAAACGTAGCTGATTGATTCTGACGGGCCAACATTTCCAAAATACGATCCACATTTTCATGAATTCGCGCCGGAAATTTCGCCCAATCCGCCTCCGTCCTCGTGCTGGGATGATCCAACAGATGAAACCACTCTTCAATATCAAAAGATAAAATCGTCATCTACAACCAAGTAAAAAATTTAGCGCCATTGCGTTTAAACTCAAGCACATCTTGCCGCGTGGGAAACGTAAAATATGTCATTTCCTCGGCCGGATTATCAATTAACGTATAGGACTGATCACGAATGAGCCTAACTGCCTCTAGGATACAATCCATCCCAAGGTCTTTGGTATATTCAATCAATTCTTCTTGCGTTCTCGAGCCAATTTCAACCTTTTTTTGCACCACAATAGGCCCCGAATCAATCCCCTCATCGACAAAAAAGACAGAAACCCCCGTATATTTTTCCTGATTTTTTAGGACCCAAAAAGACGGCATCAAGCCCCGATATTTCGGTAATAAAGCCGTATGCAGATTAATCGTACCCCGCGTAGGAATGCTTAAAAGATCCTTTTTGAAAATCTGATTCCCACCGATGGAAATGAATAAATCCGCCTTCAGATTTCGCAAAATAGCCAAATTATCTTTCGAATTCACCGGGCCATCCAAGGGAATGAGGGGGATGTTTGCTTTTTCAAGCACCGACTTAACCGAATAACCTGGTTTTAATTTCGCTAAAATAAACTTCATGGAAAAATAGATAAAAAATTCGAAGCCAAACACCGACCACGTCTTTTTCATTTTGTCATAAAACGATTCTCGCTTCCCAAAAGGCGACACCTCAAAAAGAACCGTCCCTACCCATTCCACATCCTTTGGCATTTCATCATGCAATTTTTGAATCGCACGCGGCAAAAAGAAAGGATCATCCTGTGTTAATAATACGATTCTCATAGGTTCTTTTTAAATAATTGACTTATTTTTCGCAAAGGTTTTAGGGTCAGGGTAAACCAAAATGGCTTCAGGTCATTGACCGCCCAAGCCATCCGATCCTCCTGATTTGCCACCAAACGATGCCTCCAGGAAGCGGTACTCGTGCCGCCATTCCGCATGGTCATTAGGACTTTAGGTAAATACATCGCGCTCATTTTATGTTTATACAAGGCTCGAAGCATCCATTCATAATCGGCCGAACAAGTAAACTGAGTCAAATATGGACCATTTTTGTCTGCAGCGGATTTGCGTATATAAAAAGATAAATGAGGAGGCATCCAGCCATATAACCAATTTGAAACCTTATAGGCGCCTGCCTTCCAATAGCGGACAATTGTATGGGGGTCTTCTGGATTTACATATTGTTTATCTCCATACACCACATCCACGTTATGTTGCATAAATGACTGCGCAACAGAAGAAATCACATCATTGGACGGATAAAAATCGTCGGCCCCAATCATTCCGATAATATCCCCGGTCAAGCGCCCAAGGCCCTTATTCATGGCATCATAAATTCCTCGATCTGGCTCAGAAATAAAGTGAATCCGATGACCAAAGGATTGTAAAATTTCAAGTGAACCGTCCGTGCTTCCCCCATCGATTACCCAATACTCGATCGAAGTAAAATCCTGCGCAAGCACACTTTCGATGGTTTGTCGAAGCGTAGCAGCTGATTGGTACGATACCGTGAGTATGGAAACTTTCAATAATTCGGATTAAAAAACAAAGATAGAAAATCAACGCATTATTTTTTTTATTGCTTTACTTGAATAAAATATATTTTTCCGTACCTTTGCAAACCCAATTCGATTCTATTGGGAATTTAACAATTAAATGAAATGAAAAGAACTTTCCAACCCTCGGTACGTAAAAGAAAGAATAAGCACGGATTTCGTGAGCGTATGTCTACGGCGAATGGCCGTCGTGTATTGTTAGCGCGTCGTGCAAAAGGCCGTCACAAGCTTTCAGTTTCTGACGAAAAGAGAGGAAAATAAGCCTTAGGTTAACGAAAGGCTGATTTCTGGCTCGCTGTTGCTTACGTAAAGTATTCTTGCCGTGAAATTCACTTTCCCAAAATCCGAGCGTTTAACGCACATAAAAAGTATTGATTCTTTATTTCAAAAGGATAGTCCAATCGTATCTCAACGATTTGTCTATCCTTTTCGAGTTTTGTATCGGGAGATTCCGGATCCATTGACTCAGCCTCAAATCCTGATTTCTGTTCCCAAGCGAAAGTTTAAAAAAGCCGTCGACCGTAATTTAATTAAGCGCCGGATTCGAGAGGCCTATCGCCTCAACAAACCGCATTATCAAGGGGAAGGGTTTGAAAAATTGCCAGATATTATTGGATTTGTTTATATTGGTTCTGCGATTGAGGAATTCGACTTAATCCAAAAAAAGATGCAACATATTTTACACGTTTTTTCCAAACCCGCGAAAACCATTGATGATACGAAAGCCTAAGTGGCGGATTTGGACTTTAAGCGCCTGTCTTGCCTGCCTCCTGTTTTTCACATTCGCCTTTCGGGGTCCGGGTGAACGCCTTTTTGACATTGCCAAAAACCTGGATATTTATGCCTCCGTATTCAAGGAATTGAATAAATTTTATGTGGATGAAGTAAATCCAAATGAAGCTGTTCAAACTTCCATCGATGCGCTTTTAAAAAGTTTTGACCCCTATACCGTCTATTATCCAGAGGATGAGCTCGAGGATTTCATGACGATGACTACGGGAAAATACCAGGGAATCGGCATCATGTTAACGCAGATTAACCATCGATTTATCATCGCATTCATCGATGAGGACAGCCCCGCGTTAAAGGCAGGCTTGGGAATCGGGGATGAAATTTTGGCGGTGAATGGGGTTTCGCTGGCCGATAAAGATGAAAGCGAACCCGGCAAACTCATTAAAGGTCAAGCTGGAACGGCCTTGACGCTCGATGTCCTTCAAGTTGGGAAAACCCAAAACACCCAAATTCGCCTCAATCGCGAAACAGTTCAAATCAAAAATGTGGTATATGCGGGCATTATCCGACCAGGCATCGGCTATGTTTCCCTGGAAGAATTTAATGCCTCCGCGGCCAAAGAATTAAAATCCTCCCTGCTCGATTTGAAACAAAAGGGGATGAAACAATTAATCCTCGATCTGCGAAATAATCCCGGAGGATTATTAACCCAAGCAGTGGATATATGTAATTTATTTTTGGCAAAAGACACCAAAATCGTCGAAACCCGAGGCAAAGTAGAGGAATGGAATAAAACCTACACAGCCTTAAATACGACGCTGGATGACCAATTGCCCCTTGTAATTTTAATCAATAACCATTCCGCCTCCGCCGCCGAAATCGTTGCGGGTGTGATGCAAGATTATGATCGTGCCGTGTTAATCGGTCAAAAAAGTTATGGAAAAGGCTTGGTTCAAGTAACCCGCGACCTCCCGTATCGAACTAAAATGAAAATTACAACGGCGAAATATTACATTCCAAGCGGCCGCTGCATTCAGGCCATCGACTACCAACATAAAAATGCCGACGGCGTCGCCCAAGCCTACCAAGATTCGACCATCAAAACCTTTAAAACCAAACACGGTCGCAAGGTCAACGACGGTGGAGGAATTCAACCCGATATTTGGATGAATAAAGATTCCTACTCATCCTTTACGCAGGCTCTTTTGAAACAACATGCGATTTTTCTTTTTGCTAGTTTTTATAAAAGCAAAAATCCAAGCATCGCGAATCCAGAATCCTTTACATTCTCAGATCAAGACTATGCAGGGTTCCAATCCTGGTTGGCCCAACAAAAAATCAATTACGAAAGTCCCATCGAGAAGCAAATCAAACAAAGTTTGGAACTAGCAAAAAAAGATCCGGCCTATGCCCAATTGGAAACAAGTCTTCAACAACTAAAACCTGAATGGACTTCTTCCTCCCAAAAAGAATTGATTGCCCATAAAAAAGAAATCGTTTCGCTGATCGAACAGGAAATCATTTTACATTATTATCTGCAAAAAGGAATGAATGAATGGTCTTTTAGTAAAGATCCCAGCATTTTAGAAAGCATTAAACTGCTAGAGAGCCCTCAAAAATTCAAAGCCATTTTAACGACAAAAAATTAACATGAGCCTGATTTTAAGCATTGAAACGTCGACAGCCCTTTGTTCCGTGGCCTTACACCGCTCCGGGATTTTACTAGACACGCGTCAAAGCATGGAAGAGGGTGCGCATGCAAAACAATTAACCCTATTAATCAACGCTTTATTCGATTCTCAAGGAATTTCTTACCAGGAATTAGACGCCATAGCCATCTCCCTGGGACCCGGTTCCTACACAGGTTTGCGGATCGGCTTATCAACCGCCAAAGGCCTTTGCTTTGGTTTGGACAAACCGTTAATTGCCTTGGACACCTTGAAAATTTTGGCCAATGGAAGGAAAGGGTATCCATTCGACTATTTAATTCCGATGATCGATGCGCGGCGAATGGAAGTGTATACGGCTGTATTTGATGCGCATACGTTGCATATGCGTATGGAAACTCAGCCCATGATTTTGGATGAACGATCATTGATGGAATTCACGTGTCGGCCAAGTTTACTATTCGGAAATGGCGCAATCAAATGGAAGGAAGCAAATCCAGCCATTGAAGGAACTTTTGATATGGAAATAAGCTATCCGGAGGCGAAATGCATGGGAGATTTGGCCTATGAGGCGTTTATGAACCAAGAATTTGAAAACATTGTTACGTTGGAACCTAATTACTTAAAGGAATTCCAAGGCACAAAACCGAAGCTAAAATAGCATGGACGAAATCATCAATAAAGTTGGCCAAAGCGGCTTAATCCAACTCGATTTGGAAGAACTCAGGCCTACAGGTGAACGTGTTTTTTTCGACCTGGCCCCTTGCCTATTCATGGGTTTGGCCTTAAAGGAAAAGGACTTTAGGGCTTTTGTTCAGGAACATGATTGGACACAATACCAATCCAAACATGTAGCAGTGGGCTGCTCCGCCGATGCGATTATTCCCACATGGGCCTATATGTTAATCAGTATTCAATTAGCCCCTTATGCGAAAACAACCGTTTTTGGAACGCTAGCCGATTTAGAAAAAACACTGTATTCCTCCGTTTTAAATCAATTGGACCTAAGTCCTTACCGCGATGGCCGGATTGTCATCAAAGGTTGTTCGAAAGAATCCGTCCCTACGGATGTATATGTGCATATCAGCACCTTATTTCAGCCTATCGTCAAAAGCCTATTCTTTGGTGAACCTTGTAGTACGGTACCGCTATATAAACAGAAAAAAACCGTTTAGCGCTGGAATTGTTCGAGGTATTTTTGGACCTTTTGCTGATACAGAGGCCATAAATCCACGGGCACTTTTTGGAAAAGCGCGTTATTTTCTTGTTGTTTTTTCAGATAAGGCAACAAATTAGGCGGCGGATTTTCTCGCCATTTCTGCATCGCGTTTTTCGACTCCCGTTTTGGATCTTCACCCTGTTCCTTCAATGCCTTTTCGGCCTGCATTAATTCCGGCATAAGGGAATTTTGTCGTTTTTGTAAGTCCTGACTCAATCGTTTATTGATCAAATCTTCCTCATTTTTATCCATCCCATCCATGAGTTTTTTAAGCATTTCTTGCAAATCCCCTTCTCCCGGATTCGCTCCTAATTGTTTCATGGCCTCTTTGATTTCCCGTCGAATCTGCGCTTGTTCCTGGGCCATTTTGACCATTTCCTCGGTTGAAGGAGTCCCTTTCCCTTGTTGCATTTCCCGAGTTTTTTGATTGAGTTTTTGTTGGCGCCCTGCCCAAGAACCCTTCATTTTTTGTTTGGCTTTCCCCTTTTTACCGGGGTTTAATTGGGCCTGTTGTTGCTGCAATTGTTGGAGTAAATTAGACAACAACAGGGCCAAATTATTCGTGGCCGCCATCGCCTGTTGCTGCCGCATTTCGGCCATATCAAATTTCCGTTCTTTTATATAACGAGCAGCATCGTTCATCCGGTTTCGCATCTGAGTCGTTTCTTTAGTGATGACGGAAGAAAGTGGTAGTAATTTTTTCCCCAAACTGAGCAAGCTGTCCTCGAGTACTCGAGCGGTTTCGGAAAGCCTGATTTGTTGCTGGGAGGCGGATTTGCTCAATTGGCTATGCATCAGTTTTTCCTGTTCAAAGGACATTTGCAATAAATCATCTAACACGAGTCGAAGCTGGTTCATATTCAAATCCAATTCCATGCTTTCCGATTGCGTCCGCTGTTCTTCGAGGCTTTTGGCTAATTTTTTAAGATCTTGAACGGTCTTTTTCTGGTCGGCTGATTTCTTGCCATTTTGCATTTTTTCAAAATCCTTTTCGATTTCTTGTTCCAAAGGTTCCAAGGCATCCAAGGATTCCTTGGTTTCAGGTTTTTCAGTTTTCAATGCATCAAGCGCCTCCTCTTGTTTTCGAAATTCCTCCCGCAATTTTTGCTCCTCTTCATCGGCTTTGGGGGCGTTAAGGTTCTGTTTCTCTTGCTTTTCAGCGATATCCTGAATGCCCTGAATGGCATCTTCCAACATTTTTTCGGCTTTTAAATCCTTATAAAATTGGGTCAATCGTTTTAATTCTAACGCTCGATTTTTCTCGGTTTGCTGTTTTTGTTGGATCGATCTTTGCCATGAACTTTCTGTTTCAGGACTCGTTGTCGCTGCGTCATCTTGATTGAGCTCTTCTAACATCTTTTGCAAATCAGCCATTTTTTGTTGCCACAATTCAGAGGGTTTTTGAAAGCTGAAGGTTTGGCCTAACCAACGATCCTGCAGGGCTTTCAATTCCGCCAATTGTTTTTTCAAGGCAGCCTCTTTTTGCTTAATCTCGTCCCACGTTTTTTCATTCATTTCCTTGCCCAGTTGCGCACGCTTCATGACCTCATCCAATTCTTTTTTGAGGCCCTGAGCCTTTTCGAGGGCATTCGAAAGGGATTTTTCCATTAGGCTGAATTCAGAATTAACTTGTCGGTTCAATCGCGCCTCCTCCGGATACGTCCAAATAACCTGGGACGTTTTAGTCCATTTAGGCCCATGCAAACCATCATTGTCTGCAACTCGGATAAAATAGGAAATCTGTGCTCCAGGCCTTAACGCCAAGGAATCCATTCGAAAAATATGCAGGAAGCTGGCCCTGTTTTTCCCCTTAGGAAAAGCAATGGCTTGCGTTTTTGGGGCCGACCATTTATTTTGTTCAGATGCTCGGTGCTGAATGACGAGTTGGATTTGACCTAAGCCATAATCATCTGAGGCGGTCCCTTTGAAGACGAAAAAACGATAATAAAGGGAATCTAAGGTTGGTTGAATTTCCACGGTCGGTTTGGCATCCGGGATCACTTTAATGACCTGTTTGGGTGCCCATTGGGTTAGAAGCCGCGGATGAGTAAGCCCAAATTGGATGTCTGTCGGGGCAGCAAACGTTTTTTCAAATAGATATGCACGGCCGATGAGGGATTTGCTAAGTAATATGGGCTTTTCAAGCTTGGTTTGAACGAGCATGCCTTGTTCATTTTCGGCTTTCAAAAGCCATCGAATTTTGGTGCCTTCGGGTATTCCGAGGGATGCTAATTGTTGGATCTTTTCCGTGCTTCGATGTATATAGGCAGGAAAAACAAGTTCTGCTTCTACCTGAAGAATGGCGGGTCTCATGATAACATCGATGGTTTGAGGTTCTGAGAAATAAGCACCGGCTTCGAATTGGAACATTTGATTTTGCGAACCTATGGGTAAAATAGCCCGAAAGCCCCCTTTCATTATTTCCATCGGAATTTTCTCTTCCTTCCAAATCACAAAGGCCTCAGAAGGCAAATCCTGTCCTTTTAATTGCATGCGCAATTCGAAATTTTCACCGGCGATGGCATGAAGATTTGGATTTAGAATTTGGAATGAAAAAGGCAATTCTTTGGGATATTGAAAATCATAATGAAGAATTCGGGTGCTCGGTTTTTGAAAAATAGCAGGATTCCAAAGATTCACACAAAGGGTAAAGAGGCTGAGTGAAATGAAGAGGATGAAATACCTTTTCAACGCGTTTTTATTAACAAATTGATCAAAGGGATAGGGTTTAATCTCTTCTAATTTTTGAGAAATAGCTGCTTCGAGCAGGGCTGAATGCTGGGTTTGATTGGCTAATTGAAGGATATTGACTAATTCGTCTTGTTGGGAAACAGGAAGTTGTTGGCCCACCTGATGCGCAAGCTCCAAAAATTTAGCTTCCCGAATCGGAACAATTAATTCCCACACCGCTTTCCGAACATTCCATATCAATAAAATCCCCGAAAATAGGAAATACCCATAGGCGATGCCTGCCCGAATGAGCGAGGGAAACCAGGCGAAATATTCTAAGATCGCACAAAAAATACCCAATACCAGCAGATAAAGGAAAGATTTCAAAATCCCCAAGACTCCTTCATTCCG
Source organism: Cytophagaceae bacterium (assembly GCA_947450365.1). Taxonomy (GTDB): domain Bacteria; phylum Bacteroidota; class Bacteroidia; order Cytophagales; family Spirosomataceae; genus Aquirufa. Next base: position 12,788 of record CANFVE010000018.1, on the reverse strand, counting down.
CCAATACCGGTGATGATAAGCGCTTAATAAATCAAGTATCTTTTGTTTTTCCTGGGACAATTTGTTTGAATAGAAAGGTTGAAAATACGAAATAAAATTGTTCAAAAGAGGTATTTTGGGTAGATTTGATGATTCTATTTCATATGTCCCAGCAATCGCAAGAACAATATCAGTTTATTGAAAGCATCCTTCGAAAACACGTAGGCGATGTGTCGAACATGGAAGATTTTCAATTTTTCTATGGGGGTAATTTTAATCTGGCCGTCCGCGTAAAATTAAAAGCCGGGGAGTTTTTTATTAAATGGAACCAAGGCGAACATTTAGGCTTATTTGAGGCAGAAGCGAAAAATTTGGCCTTGATTGATTCGACCAAAGCCATACGAGTTCCTCAGGTAATAGGTGCGGGATCCCTTGAGGAAAAGGAATATTTGATGATGGAATGTTTGCCAACGGGCGAAAAAAGTACAGATTATTGGGAGGATTTCGGCACGAAATTAGCCCATTTACATAAAAATTCATCGGTCAATGGCCACGGATTAGCCTATACGAATTTCTTAGGAGCTTCGAAACAAACGAATGATTGGAATCTGAATGGAGTTCAATTTTTCATCGAGCAACGACTTAAAAAGCAAGTCGAAATCGCTTCGTACAACCGAAAAATAGACGCTGCCACGGAGGAAAAATTTCAAACACTATTCGAAAAATTACCGGGTTTAATTCCAAATGAAAGCTCTGCTTTATTGCATGGGGATTTATGGTCAGGCAATGCGATGATTCATGCGGATGGTTATATTGCGCTCGTGGACCCTTCTTGTTATTACGGCCTTCGTGAGGCAGAAATCGCGTGTACAACGATGTTTGGGGGATTTGACCCAATCTTTTACGAGGCATATCATGCGTCTTTTCCGATAGAAAAGGGATTTCATGAACGAATTCCGTTATACAATTTATATCCCTTGATGGTGCATGTGAATTTATTCGGGGAAGGATATCTACCGGCCGTTCAGAAAATTCTAAGCGATTATAGTGCCTGATTTTCGATCCATCTTTCAATGACCTCATCCACCTCTTGGGCTTGAGGAAATAAGGATACTGTTTTTCTTAGAATTTCTTCCACCACGGCGTCAGGACAAGATGCCCCGCAGGTTAACAGAACTCGTGTTTTTTCTTTTTGGGGAAGAAAATGATGGGTAAAGATTTCTTCCTTCGACTTATTGTCAAAATGCAAAATACAATCCTCCGAAATCATTTTCTCGGCTGATTTAATAAAATAGGTTGGTAATTTTTCAGCACATAAATCGACTAAGTGTGCGGTGTTCGACGAATTATACCCCCCTGCCACGATGGCGAAATCCGCTTCCTCGGCCAACAATCCGTACGTAGCGCTCTGATTATCGTGAGTTGCGTAGCAAAGTGTATCCCGAGTATCGGCAAAATGGTCTTTAATCTGTTCCGGACGTAGGTGATAATATTCCGTAATAACCTCGCGGAGAAAATCGACAATTTCTTGGGTATCCGTGGCCAACATCGTCGTTTGATTCACGACACCAATCCGTTTTAAATCCGTGGTCGGATTAAACCCTGGCGAAAATTGTCCCTCAAATACTTCGTAAAATTCAGCTTCTGGACGTTTAAACGTAATAAAATCAGCTAAAATCGTAGCTTGAGCAAAATCCTTGATGATAAGCGTCGGGGTGACGGCTTGAGAATGTGAAAAGGTAGCCTTCGTTTCCTCATGGCTTGGTTTTCCGTGGACAATTACCGAATAATCTTTTTGGCCGATCGAATTTGCGCGGTTCCATACCTTTTCCACAAAAGGACAAGTTGTATCATAGGCATAGGAATCGATCCCAATGTCATTTAAAATTTGTTGGATTTCCAAGGTCGTACCAAACGCCGGAACGATCACAATATCTTGGGGGCTTAAATCTGACCAAGCAATTAATTGATTGCCGGCTGTATCTTGAATGAATTTAACTCCTCGATCGAGTAAATCTGCATTGACTGCAGGATTATGAATCATTTCGGAAAGTAAAAAAATTCGTTTGCTAGGGTTTTCATCGATGATCCGATAGGCCGTTTCCACGGCATTTTCCACACCATAGCAAAATCCAAAATGCCTGGAAATTAATACCTCAACAGGCCCAAAATCAAACGCAGCCGGCTTAAAATCCTTCTTCATTTTATCCTGTAAGCGCCTTGCCTCTTTAATCCGGCTGATTAAGTTGCTTTTAAACAATGTTGGAATAGAAAATGATTTCATTTTACGAATTTTACGCCTTTCAATAGGTTTAATCAGTCCAAAGGATTGTTTAACTTCCATCATCGCTACGATTCTTAACTAATAATTTGAATAACAGTTTTCAAAATTACTAAGTGCGTCAGGAAAATACACGACCTTTGGATAAAAATACAAGAATAATGACATAAATCATTGACACAACTGATAACTTATTATTACTTTTGTCCACAATTTATTTCACTCTGTCACTAAAGATTAAGTTAACACATGAACAAATCGACTTCTTTAAAGTTAAGAATAAGTCGGATGTTGATTGGAAATCCAGTCGGATCGTTGGTGATTGCCTACATTAAAAATCCGCTTTATTTTCTGTATACGGGATTAGGAGTCCTCGTCATGCTTTTATCGTATGAGCGATCATTTAGTGATAAACCGGTCGAGACAGGCTTCTTTTCTGGAAAAATTATTTTTGGCAGTGATCAATACCACCGCATTCAATCGAAGGAAGTTAATGCCCAACTGAAATCTGAATCGGGAGCGAAAGCCCTCACGATTACAGCCACCAAAGAAGATAATTTAGAATCTGTTTATTTGAAAATTTATAACGTTAATGGCCCAGGAACCTATTTTATTCCGGGGGATGGGGAGATTGGGAATATCGGAAATTTGATCAAAAACCTGGATCATTATCAAGACAAAAATAACTTTTACGAGTCTAGTTTACCGAATAAAGAAGGTGTACAAAACGGAGTGGGCCGGGTGAATATCACGCGGATTACTGAACATGAAATTGAAGGAGAATTAATTTTAATTGCCAATAATCCACAAGGAGAACAGGCGATTCTTGAATCAGCTAAATTCAAAATTCCCCTCCATTAACTTATCTGATCCCTACGAATGGAATTTGAACCAGCCTTGGTCAAGGAAGAGTGGGAAATCATCTTAGATTTTCTTGAAAAACAAATGAACAAGCGGCCTGCCGACTTGGAATCTGTTTTATTTTTAATTGGCGTCCAAGAATTAGGAAAAGGGCATGCCTTTTTTACGAAAGAACAAAAACAAGATTTAATGCACATTGCTACCTGCAAGGTGTTGAGCTTTAGTGGCATTTACGAGTTAGAAGGCTTGGATGCGGAGGGTTGGCCGCATTGGAACCTGGTGCAAAACGTCCCACCCTTGGGTTTAAAGGAACAGGAAATCCTTTTAAAGGCCCATGTCATTCAGTATTTTAAAGAGGAAGTTTTCACATAGGCTATGAAAATCATTAGTTATAACGTCAATGGAATTCGTGCGGCGATGCAAAAAGGCTTTGTCGAATGGGTCGCTACCGAAAATCCAGATATCATTTGCTTGCAGGAATTAAAAGCGGATATAGACCAAGTAGATATCAGCGGACTGGCTAAATTAGGCTATGAGATTCATTGGCATTCCGCACAAAAAAAAGGATATTCCGGCGTGGGGATTTTTTCCAAACTAAAACCTACCCATGTGGAGGTGGGGTGTGGGATTGAAAAATATGATTTCGAAGGGCGTGTTTTGCGACTGGATTTTCCAGATTTTTCCATTATGAGTGTCTATATGCCTTCTGGCTCGAGTGGAGATGAACGACAAGAATTTAAAATGGAATGGTTGGCCGATTTTCAAGCCTATGCCCAAGCTTTGAGCCAACAAATCCCCCATTTAATCATCGCTGGTGATTATAATATTTGTCATCGACCAATCGACATTCATAATCCCAAATCAAACGCCAATAGCTCCGGTTTTTTGCCCGAAGAACGCGAATGGATGGAGAATTTTATTCAAAGTGGTTTTGTGGATACCTTTCGGCATAAAAATCCGGAAACGGCACATCAATATTCCTGGTGGAGTTACCGGGCAGGGGCACGGGCTAAAAATTTAGGGTGGCGCATCGACTATCATTTGGCCACAAAAGCCATGGAAAACCGAATTCAAAATGCCTATATCTTGCAGAATGTGAAACATTCTGATCATTGTCCCATCGTTTTAGAAATAAATTAATATGCATTATTCAAAACACGTTTTCATTTGCTCAAACGACAAAGACGCTCCTAAAAAATGTTGCGGTTCGGGCCATGGTTCGGAATTAGTGGACGCATTTCGCGCCGAATGGGCGAAACAAGGAGGCGCCGAAAAGATTCGAATTCAAAAATCAGGTTGCCTCGATTTTTGTGGAAAAGGTCCTGCGATGGTCGTTTATCCCGAAGGCGTATTCTATGGAAATGTCCAAATAGAAGATGTGGCCGAAATTACCGAAACGCATTTAATCGGAAATGAAATTGTATCCCGACTTCAAATTGGATAAATTGCCCCCATGTTATACCGATTATATCCAACGCTTTTAAATTCATTTTCCTTATATCAAAGTCAGGCGCGTGATTCCTTTGGGAAAATCATCGTGGATGATATCGAGATGATAGAGCGGATTAATCGGGTGCGGAAGCCGACGAGCAAAGCCCAACAAAAAGGCATGGATTTCGAACGCGCCGTCATTTTAGGCGAAAATGAAGAGCTTTTTGAAGAAGGAATCATCGACCAGGCGCGCCAACTCATTCCCGAAAAATATAAAACCCAGTTTTATGTCGAGGCGCGTCACAAGAACGCACAAATTTACGGCTATGTCGATGGTGTGGGCGATCACATTGCCTTTGATCTAAAAAGCACCTCCTATTACGAACCCGGACGCTTTGTCAAAAATCATCAAAACCTCTATTTATTAGGACTTCAAAAGTACGGCATTGAGCGATTGGATTATGTGATTACGGATTTCAAACAGCTGTATGTGGAAACGTATGAGTTGAATCACTATGATTTTAATCCCTTATACCAACAAATTGAAGATTTCATCTTCTTCCTGGAAGACCATAAAAAATTCATTCGAGACAAAAAGATTTTCGACCGCAAGGCGAATGATAATCAATTGTCTTTATTTGAATAATTAAATCAAGCAATTTTTAAGTTCCTGAATATGTTGAATCCGAGGGGATGATTCAGGAAATTTCTGAAGGTAATCGACATGGATCGTCGGAATACCTACATTTTTTGCCCCTTCTATATCGAAAATAGGATGGTCGCCGATCATAAGCACTTCATGCGCTTCACAGGCAGCCAATTCCAGGGCATAGGTAAAAAACTGGGCATCTGGTTTTTTGGCACCTGCCATCTCGGAGGTGATGATGGATTGAAAATAGGGGCTAAGTCCGGTTCCGGTGACCTTCACGTGTTGGATATCATCGAATCCATTGGTCAAAATAAATAGGGGAAAGCGCTGGGCTAGTTCCGGAATGAGTTCGTGTACGCCATCGAAAACATGCGTTTTCCGAGGCGTCCGATAGAGAAATTGTTCTGAAAATTCTTGCGCGGGACCCTCAAAGTTGACTTTTTGAAAAAATCGAAGAAAGCGGGTTTCGCGAAGGGTTTGTTGGGAAATTTGCCCGAGTTGATATTCGCTCCAAATTTGATCATTGACAAGGTGAAAAATAGACCACAGATCCTCTTTTGATTTATGGACCGTTTGAGGAAGGTTAAATTCGTCCAGGAGGTCGAAAATGACTTCTTTTGCGTTTCGGTCATGGTCCCAAAGGGTATGATCCCAATCAAAAAATAAGGCTTTGGGGGTAAATTTCATCGAACAAAGGTAATAATAAGCTACCTTTGTCGCTAGTATAAAAAATGAGCTATGGAGCATCAGTTAAAATTAAAGAAACCACTTGCCTTTTTTGATTTGGAAACGACGGGAGTGATGGTTAATAAGGACCGCATCGTTGAAATTGCGATTGCCAAAGCGCATGTGGATGGAACGGTGGAGGTGAAAACGAAGCGCTTAAATCCGGGGATTCCTATTCCCTTGGAGGCTTCCTTGGTTCATGGCATTTATGATGAGGATGTGAAAGATGAGCCCCAGTTTAAGCAGGTCGCGAAATCATTGGCAGGATTTTTGGAGGGTTGTGATTTAGCGGGATTTAATTCGAATCGATTTGATGTGCCGATGTTGGTGGAGGAGTTTTTGCGCAATGAGATTGATTTCGATATGAAAAACAGGAAATTGGTCGATGCGCAGCGAATTTTTCATATGATGGAGCCCCGGAATTTGACGGCGGCGTTTAAGTTTTATTGTGGTAAGGATTTGATTGGGGCGCATGGGGCGGAAGCGGATGTGCTGGCTACCTTGGAGGTGTTAAATGCGCAGGTGAAGCATTATGAACACGTGGCTTTGAAGGATGAGAAAGGCGAGGAATATTTTCCGATTCAGAATGATGTGAACAAATTGCATGAATTGTCGGTATCGAATTCGATCGATTATGCGAATCGCATGGTGTATAATAAAGAAAGAGTGGCGGTTTTTAATTTTGGAAAGCATTCGGGCCGACCGGTCTTGGAGGTGTTAAAATCAGATCCTTCTTATTATGATTGGATGATGAAGGGAGATTTTGCGATGGATACCAAACGAAAATTAACCGAAATTAAATTACAAGGATTTCAACGCTAGGCGGATTTTGATGACGAATATTTAAGTTTAATTCGTATTTTTGCCTCGCATAATTGCCTAATGATATCAACCATGCAATCAATACCTGAAATAATTCGGACTATCCCGTTAACTCATTACGTCATCTTAAGCTCGGCTTTGTTTTGTATTGGGATCTTGGGGGTGTTAACGAGAAGAAATGCCATTATTGTGTTTATGGCGATTGAGTTGATGTTAAATGCTGTGAATTTATTGTTGGCTGCATTTTCATCGTATTATTCGGACCCATCTGGCCAAATTTTTGTCTTTTTCATTATGGCGGTTGCCGCGGCTGAAGTAGCGGTGGGCCTTGCGATCATTGTGATGATATATCGAAACATTCAAAGCATCGATATCGGGATCCTCAATAAGTTAAAAAATTAATTTATGTCATTCATCTATTTAATACCTCTGTTGCCCTTGTTGGGATTTGCAATTAATGGCTTAGGTTTTCCTCGTATTTCAAAGTCCTTGGCTGGCATTATTGGGACGATTCCTCCGTTGGTTGCTTTTATATTGTCCATGCAATTGTTTTTAAATTTTGATGGAACGACTCAAATTTTAACCTTGAGTGAGTGGATTAAGGTGGGGGATTTATCGATTCCCTTGGCTTTTCAAATCGACGCCTTGTCGATTATGATGTTGCTTGTCATTACGGGCGTGGGGACCTTAATACACTTGTATTCGATGGGTTATATGGCGCATGACAAGGGATTGGGTAAGTTTTTTGCCTTTTTGAATTTATTCGTGTTTTTTATGCTCATTTTGGTTTTAGGGGCCAATTTCACGGTTTTATTTATTGGTTGGGAAGGCGTAGGACTTTGTTCTTATTTATTGATTGGTTTTTGGAATCAAAAGAACAGCTATGGGGATGCGGCGCGTAAGGCGTTTATTATGAACCGGATTGGGGATTTAGGCTTTTTGGCCGGTATCTTTTTATTGATTCAGCATTTCGGGAATACAAATTATGCGGATATTTTTTCAGCGATTCAAGCGGGGGATGTTCCGGACAATGTGGGTTTAATTGCCTTTTGTTTGTTTGTTGGGGCTATGGGTAAATCCGCTCAAATTCCCCTATTTACCTGGTTACCCGATGCGATGGCAGGACCTACTCCCGTTTCGGCCTTGATCCATGCGGCGACGATGGTCACAGCCGGTATATATATGGTTATTCGGGCGAATGTCCTTTTTGAATTAAGTCCGGAGGTCTTGCATTTTGTGGGTTGGATTGGATTGGCCACGGCCTTATTGGGTGCGGCGATTGGCTTATTTCAAAATGATATTAAGAAGGTATTGGCCTATTCTACGGTATCCCAATTAGGCTATATGTTTATGGGTTTGGGGGCTTCGGCTTATTCGGCTTCCTTTTTCCATGTGATGACGCATGCGTTCTTTAAAGCTTTGTTATTCTTAGGTGCAGGTTCAGTGATTCATGCAATGTCCGATGAGCAGGACATTCGGATGATGGGGGGACTAAAGAATAAAATGCCGATTACCTATGTGACCTTTTTATTAGGAACCATTGCGATTGCCGGCATTCCGCCTTTTGCGGGTTTCTTCTCGAAAGATGAAATTTTAGCGCATTTATATCACCACGACCCATGGATGTGGGGCTTGGCGATATTGGGTTCGGCATTGACGTCCTTTTATATGTTCCGTGTCTTTATTCTCACTTTTTGGGGAGAGTTTAGGGGAACTGAAAAACAGGCGCATCATCTACATGAATCTCCTTTGTCGATGACGATACCTTTGATGGTATTAGCTGTGTTTTCGGTCGGTGGCGGACTGATTAATTTGCCCCATTTTGCGGGAGGTCATGAATTTTTAGCTACTTGGTTAGCCCCATTATTGCCTGAATCAGAAGGCTTGGGTGAGGTTTCCTTTTTGAGTTTGGAAATGGGGGCTCCCTTAATGGCCGCATTTTTGCCGGCATTTTTAGCTATTTACATATTTGGTGTGAAGAAATCGGTTCCATCGGAAGATGCAGCGATTTCAGGTATTCAAAAAGTGGTGTATCATAAGTTTTACATTGATGAATTGTATGATGTATTATTTGTAAAACCGATTGCGCTAATGTCGAATTTCTTTGCCCAGGTCATTGATTTCTTGGTCATCGATTTATTCGTAGAAGGAATTGGAAAAGGTGTTCAATATGCGTCCACTGAAATTAGGAAGGCGCAAACGGGCAATGTTGGTTATTATGTTTTTTTGATGGTCATTTCCATTTCCATCATTTTGTTTTTGGGATTAAAATCCTGGATCTTATAAATTTTATTTGACGAAAAAGGCATGAATTTACTTTTTATCCTATTTTTCCCATTGGTGGTCGGGCTTATTTTATTGATCCTTAAGCCAGCAAAGGCATTTATTTGGTCTTTCGCGGCATCGCTGATTGAATTAGTCGCTGCTGGATATGTCTTAAGCCAAATGGCTGAGTCCGCTAGTCCACAAAGCTATCTGCATGATTGGATTCCGGAAGTGGGGATTTCCTTTTCCTTATTGGCCGATGGAATCAGTGGAATTTTAATTGGCCTTTGTGCACTTTTGGTCCCTTTTATTATTGCTACGACCGCGAGAACTGACAAAGCCAATAACGCTCAATACCAAGGCTTAATCTTGACGATGCAAACCGCCTTAATGGGCGCATTTTTGGCCAAAGACGCCTTTTTGTTTTATTTCTTTTTCGAGGCTTCATTATTGCCTATTTACTTTTTGGCATCCATCTATGGGGGCGAAAACCGACAAGCGATTTCGTTTAAGTTTTTCGTATATACCTTATTCGGCTCCCTATTTTTATTGATTGGGCTAATTTATGTGTATTTACGCACCCCAGGCCAGATTCATTCGGCAGATATGGAGGTTTTGTATCAGACTGCACATGGGCTTACGGCCCAACATCAAGGCTATTTATTCCTAGCTTTTTTCATCGCCTTCGCAATTAAAATGCCGATATTCCCCTTTCATACCTGGCAGCCAGATACCTATACAACTTCCCCTACGCAAGGGACGATGTTGTTATCCGGGATCATGTTGAAAATGGGAACCTATGGAGTAATTCGGTTGGTTTTACCTATGTTTCCTTTGGGAATGGCTACATGGGGTTCCACGGCTATGATTTTATCGATTGTGGGTGTAATATATGGTTCGATTATTGCGATCCAACAAAAAGATGCGAAACGACTTTTAGCCTATTCTTCTTTTGCCCACGTTGGCCTGATTTCTGCAGGGATGTTAACCCAAAGCGTGGAAGGTATTCAAGGTGCTTTGTACCAAATGCTTTCCCATGGAATTAATGTGGTGGGATTGTTTTTTGTGATTGACCTGATTGAAAGACGGACTAAATCACGGGAATTAGCCCAATTGGGCGGCATTACCCAAGCCTCTTATGTCCTTAGCGTTTGTTTTGTGATTTTGAGTTTAGGATCGGTGGCCTTGCCATTGACCAATGGATTTATTGGGGAGTTTTTATTATTAAAAAGTGTATTTGATCACCAAATGACCTTGGGAATAATCGCTGGAATCACCATTATTTTGGGTGCGGTGTATACCTTACGTTTGATTCAAAAATCGATGTTTGGCAATGTATCTAGAATCACAAAAGATTTTGAAGACCTAAGTGCTGCTGAAAAATGGGTTTTAATTCCCTTATGCGCCTTGGTGATATTGGGTGGTATTTTCCCAAATGTGGTTTTGAATTTTAGTGAGGCGAGTGTGGTTCAATTAGCCCAACTCGTAAAATAAATTAAATATAACAGCAACGCATCTATATGACGGCTATCATTGCTTTATCGCTTTTCGGAATTAGTAGTTTGTTCTTGGGATTTTGGTTCTCAAGAAAAGTGCTTCAATCCTTAACTTTGGTTTTTTTATTGGTAGGCATGGCCCTAACAGCTGCGGATTGGAACCAAGAATTATTGTGGTTTGGTCATATGTTTCGTACGACGAATACCTCCATTAATTTCAGTTTGTTAATCCAGTTAGCTGCATTTTTAGTCGTTGCATTTTCAAGAGGGTTCGGGAATGACGATGAACATACGCATCCCGCGGAATACTATGCATTGATGTTATTTTCCGTAGTGGGAGCCATTATGATGGTTTCTTTTGATCACATGATTATGTTATTTGTGGGATTGGAAATACTTTCAGTGGCCATGTATGTGTTAACCGGTTCCGATAAACGTAGTTTACGAGCCAATGAAGCCTCATTAAAATATTTCTTAATGGGCGCCTTTGCCACAGGCATATTATTGTTTGGAATTACCTTAGTCTATGGCGCAACACGTTCATTTTACATCTCAAATATCGGAACGATTATAGCTTCAACCGCACCTGAGTCGACGCCAAACTTTTTGTACATCGGCGTATTATTAATGACGGTTGGCTTATTATTTAAAGTCTCCGCCGCCCCATTCCATTTTTGGACGGCTGATGTCTATGATGGAGCTCCGAGCATTTTCACGATGTTTATGTCCACAGTCGTAAAAACCGCTGGATTTGCCGCCTTATATCATATTGTGGGAGATGTGTTTGGGGGCATTTACTCAACTTGGGTCATGACGATCTATTTCATCAGCATGTTAACGCTTATCGTCGGAAATGTGACAGCGGTGTATCAGCAAAGCGTCAAGCGTATGTTAGCCTATTCGAGTATTTCGCATGCGGGTTATATGTTGATGACCGTAAGTGCTCATCAAATTAGCAGTACTTCGACTATTTTGTATTATTCCTTAGCTTATATTTTAGCGACAGCTACCTCATTTGCCGTATTCATTTTAGTGTCTGATTATCAAACGGGTCGGAAAGAAAAACCAGAGAATTTTCAATCATTCGAAGGATTAGCCAAAAATAATCCGGGATTAGCATTCTGCTTCACGATATCTTTATTATCCCTAGCGGGAATTCCGTTAACTGGCGGATTTTGGGGCAAGTTTTTTGTGTTTTCAGACACCTTTAATCGGAATATGACCTACCCGATCATCTTGGCTATTTTGATGTCTGCCATCGGCGTGTATTATTATTTCAAAGGAATTATCGCAGCCTATTTCAAGGAAGGTGATATCGAAAAAATTGAGGTGCCAACGTTGTTTAAAATTACCTTATGGGTCACCACGTTAGCTACATTAGTGCTAGGCGTATATCCTAGTCTCGTAAAAAGCATTTTTTAATGTAAGCCCTTGACAAAAAAATCAAACCTATTTAATCAGAAAGATTTACTAGCTTATTTTTTTATTGCTGGGGCTGGGGCTATTGTTCAATTGGTTTCTGGTGGCTTAATCAAAGACTGGTTTAAAATTCCGTATGAATCTTCAATTCTTCCCGCGTATTTTATTTCCTTAGTTGTTGGATTTATTTTAACCAAATTATTCGCATTTGATGCTCGGAAATCCCAACAAACCAACCGAGAAATGATCAAATTTCTCATTGTCGCCACATTTTCAGGATTTGTTACCTGGTTTTTCAGCATTCTTCCCTACCGTTTTTTACAAACCATTACCACAGATTATTTTTTCCAAATCCCCTATTCCTACAAAAAAGTAAACATAACCCAGATCAGCACAACCCTGACAGGGATGGGATTTAGTTTTGTGTCAAACTTTGTTTTGCACAAAACATTCACCTTTAAAAGCAGCGGTTTTTACGACCGATTTAAGGACTTAATTAAATAATTTAGGACTTAAATCACGCATCAACTTAAGGATTACTTAAGAATTTCAATTTCTTAGATGGCCAAAGAGGCATTTAAGCACATATTTTAGAAAAAATTAGGCAATACTTAAAAAAAACTTAAAATTTTCTTAAAAAAATTTGTTGTTATCATTTAATCAAGTAGTTTTGTAGCTCAAACCTTAAAATATTACAAAAATGAAAAAAGTATTCGCTTTAGCTTTCGTTGCTGGTATGGTAACTTTAGCATCTTGTGGTGAGAAAAAAACTGAAGCTGCTGCTGATTCAGTAGCTGTTGATACTGCTGCTGCTGCACCAGTTGATACTGCTGCTGCTGATACTGCTGCTGCTGACACT
>CANFVE010000017.1 GCA_947450365.1 Cytophagaceae bacterium | reverse complement strand
GTCATATTATGCTTCTGTTTTTTCTGGTTTTCTACCTACTAAACCTTTTCTCTTTTTCTCATTGTACAAAACGGCATGCTTATCTAAAGCAGTCGTCAAGAAACGAATAACTCGCTCATCACGCTTGTATTCAAGCTCTAATTTGGCGATTAATTGCGGATCCGATAAAAATTCAAAAATTTGGTAATATCCGGTGTGCTTGTTTTGAATCGGGTAGGCCAACTTACGTAGTCCCCACGCATCTTCATGAACGATTTTTGCACCGTTATCCACCAACAATTGCTTGAATTTTTCAACGGCGTCCTTTGTCTGTTGCTCAGACAAAACGGGAGTTAAAATGAACACCGTCTCATAGTTTTTTAATTCCATAAAAAATTGTTGTTTAAAAAATCTAAAAAAAATTTGGACTGCAAAAGTAGGGAAAATACTTAATAATCAAAAGGATAAACAAGAAATAATCTGAAAATTAACGTACCTCGAAAGAACCAAGGCCGATTAAGAACCCTTCTGCATACAATTCTATCTCATGCCTACCCTCTTTATAGGCATTGGCCCGGGCGTAAATGAACTCCACCGATTGGTGATTGTTCTCATAAAAAATCCGTTGTTTCGCCGTATAGGCCAAATCTTTCCCCTTGAATTCAAAAGAACCCGAACCCAAGGAATAATCCGAAACAATATTGCCCGTCGGTTCTATAATCCGCAAATAAATCGTTTTAATTTCTTTAGCCGCCAGCGAATTTTCCTGCAAATGGAAAATCACCCGAATTTTTTCTAAGCGTTTCGCCTTCTGATTCTGAATACCCGTCTCCTTGCCCCGCGACGAAATCGCATACACATTCACCCCCTCTGCACGTAGCGCGGCCGCCACATTCACCTTTTCGACCAATTCCCGATTCCGAACCTCCAAAATCCTAGAACGCTCACTCAATTCCTTTTCTTTCACCCCAAAAGTCAAACTCGAATCCCGCAACGCTTTTTGAACATTACTTAAACCATCTTGTAATAATTTCGCCTCCCGACTCAAAGAATCATTCCGCGCAATCAACACCACATTTTCCTTCCGCAATTTTCGGATCTCCACATCCTTTTGGCTAATCAACCGCAAATAATAAGCTAATTTCTTTTCGATTTCCTTTTGTGCCATTTCCGGGTTTTCAGCCAAAGCCTTTTGATCACCCAAAATTTGCTCACGCGCCACCTCTAATTCATTTACCCGACCCCCTAATTTTTTGATTTGAACCATGCGGACTTGCAATTGCTCCGAAATCGAATCCAATCGCTCCTGCGCATTTTCCACAAAAGCCTCCTGACGAGAACCCCAAACCGAGAAACCGGGACTGAATTTTTCAAGCAACAATAAACCACCCAATACAAAAACCAACAAAAGCAATACCCCGATAAGGCGCTCTTGTTTTTTTTCTCGTGATCGAATCTGATTGGAATCCATATGGTTTACTAACAGAATCAAAAATAATAAATTAATTTTACTTTCAAATCAAAAGATTATGTCCATTGCCCAAGAAATCCAACGGATTCAGCAAGAGTTAGCCTCCACCTCCGCCCGATTAGTCGTCGTCACCAAAACACGCAGCATCGCTGAATTACAAGAAACCTACGCCACAGGCCTGGTGGATTTTGGAGAAAACCGCGTACAGGAAATGGTCGAAAAGCAAGCCTTATTGCCCTCCAATATCCAATGGCATCAAATCGGTCATCTGCAAACCAACAAAGTCAAATACATCGCCCCTTTCGTCCACCTCATTCACTCCGTGGATTCAATGAAATTATTGGTCGAGATAAACCAACAAGCCAAAAAAAACCAACGAATCATCCCCTGTCTCCTTCAAATCTACATCGCTCAAGAAGAAAGCAAATTCGGACTCAGCCAAGATGAAGTCATTCAACTCCTTGAAGATCCCATTTTTAGTACGCTTAACCATATACGAATTGTAGGATTGATGGGTATGGCGAGTTTTACCGAAAACGTTGCGCAAATCAAAAAGGAATTTCAATCCCTTAAATCGCTATTTGATTTTTTAAAGGATAATCAGGTGGGAGTAGAAACGGGATTCGTGCGCTGGGAAGAAATTTCGATGGGCATGTCGGGTGATTACCTAGTTGCTGCAGAATTGGGGTCCACGTTGGTTCGTGTCGGTTCCGCAATTTTTGGTCCGCGTGGCTAAAGTCCTTGATTGTACTACTCTAAAACCTCGCAGGGTCTAATGTATCTTGCAAAGCGCATGAATTGAATATCCATTCCAGGAAACGATTTCCCTTTCACAACATGTAGCCCATCAAGAAGGCCTGCGTAAAAGAAGGATCATTTCAGCCAGCAGGCACAAGAAAGCCAGCAAAAAACACGCACGCGTCAAGGCATTTTCTCCATCCCAAAATCCTGTTTCTAAATTCCAATCTCCTGAAAAAGAGGCATTGGGGAATTGAGTTCTTAGCTGATCTTCCGAAAAAGTCGCTCGTTCACTAGCTGATTTCGGGTAATTGACCGCGATCGTCCCTACGGGTTTACCCGCCAATTTCACCCGATAAAATCCAGGGAAATTTGCCCCGATGGTTTTTGGCCACTCGCATCTCCACTGTAATCCAGACCAATGCTGTTCGGGAATCCATTCTTGTTCTTTTTGAAAAATGAGCACTTCATCCCCCATGGGTGCCGGTCCGGACATCTGAAATCCCGATTTTTCCCAACGCTCAAATGCAGCAGTTTCTTGAACCGCCGCCAAAGCCATTTCCTGAAAAACAGGTAGAAATAAGCCATGCCGGACAAAGTCCTGTTCCATCGCCGATGAAAAAACAAAAACACGCCCATTCCCTAGCGAAAATTGACTCAAAAAAGGCCCTTTGTTTCCAAATTCCAATAAATTAGTTCCGCCTTGCCAGGCCAACAAAGCCTTCGACGAAAACATCTCCCAAGCCTCCGAAAATGATTTTTTTTGTACAATCCCCTGAAAGAAACGAAGGCTCTTCTCCGGTTTTCGAATGGGCCATTCAGCCCCCGAATTCACTTGTCGAAAGGACGCATTCTGACCAGCAAATAATTGATTCAACCGAAAAACCATCGATTTTTCTTGCTGGTTTTGGGGTATCAGGACCAGCCCATTCCCTTGCCTTACCCACAAAGACAAACGTTTCCAGGCCTCCTCCGACCAGCCCTCAAAGCCATCGACGATGGCCAAACCACTCATCCGGCTTTGTGCCAACAAAAACGTGTTCGGATGAATTTGTTTATACAGAAATTGATCATCTTTTTGAAATACTGGCGCAATCAAATCCGTATTCGCCAACGCACTCATTCGAAAAACCTGCCGCCTTTTTGAAGGTCTTAGTATAAAATAAAAGGTATTATCGAACTCACAGGGGTCATTAGAAATCAATTTTGCTTGTACCTCATCTTGGGAAAGGTTGACAGGAAAGGTAAGATCGACAAGCCCCTGGGGTACGAGGTTTATCGGACCGGAATTCAAGGTAAAATCGCCCATTTGAAAAGCCATATGTCGGTTTTCTGCCTTCACCGTACCCGTATTTTTTACCCGAACATATAGATTAAATGCCCGGTTTTTTTGAATAAATGTTTCGCTAAACCAAAGACTATCTACGAGTAAATTATCTGTTTCTGGACTCCCAATTCGGCGAAATTGCACCTGAAGCCCTTGGGGAATTTTGGGCAATCCTTGGCTAATCAAAAAATCAGATGCCCACAGGATGGGACGCGCTTTGGGGAGGGTTTTTACCAGGGATTGGGTGCTATTTTTAGCTGAGGGGATTTGGCTCCATTGGTCTGCGGGGAAATTAGGTTCCTCTCTTTCATGGCTAACTAAATAAATCGAAGAATTTTTAAGGCCTATTTTTTTTCCTTCTGTCAAAAATTCGGGACGACGGCCTTGAATCAGGCCCACATGGTTATCGACAAAAATAATGGGGGATTGGGAATGTAATGGATTGACTACATCCAAAGAAGGTTCGCTCATGCCCAAGAAAAAGAAAATCAAAGCAAGCATGCGCAGCAATAACAAGACCCGCCGTTGGACCGACCGAAATCCCTTCCCCCGCAAATCCATGGTTTTCAGAAAGCGAAGATCTGGAAAAGGAATGGGGGAGCGTTGTTTTCGATGGTAGAAGTGCAGAAAAAGTGGCCAAAGGATGGTTGCAATTCCCCATAAAAAAAGTGGTTGGCCAAAGGACACGTTCATAAAGGCTAAAATACAAAAAATCCCAACCGAATGGTCAGGATTTTTTCAAGCTATCGTAGAAATCGATTAGCGCGTAATCGACATAATCTCAAATTCCAATTGACCAGCCGGGGCTTGAATTTCTGCTAAATCGCCGACTTTCTTCCCTAACAAACCTTTCCCAAATGGCGAAGTTGCCGAAATTTTACCCGCCCGCAAATCGGCTTCCTCTTCGGAAACAATGGTATACGTCACCACCATGGCGTTTTTGGTATTTTTAATTTGAACAATGGAATAGATAGAAACTTTGGAGGTATCGATGGTGGATTCGTCCAACACTCGGGCATTTGCCACGACTTCTTCTAATTTTGAAATCTTTAATTCCAAAAGGCCTTGGGCATCTTTCGCCGCATCATATTCTGCATTTTCGCTTAAATCCCCTTTGTCCCGGGCCTCCGCAATTTGCTTGGCCATGTCCTGACGTCCTTGAAATTTCAAGTGATGTAATTCTGCCTTTAATTTTTCTACCGCCTCTGCTGTGTAATACTGAAACTTTGCCATAATTGTTACCCTTTAAATTGCACTAAAAAACAAAATAGAACGGCTTCCGACCGTTCTACTTATTTTATTTGTAGTTTTGCTTCGGATTCCTGCCTAGAATAAATGTTTGTTTATCAACACGTATCTCATTTTTTTACTTCACAAAGGTAATTAAAAAGCGAGTAGATTCCCAAATCTATTTAAATCTAGCCATTTTGAACAATTAATGGTTTTCCCATGCGCATCATCTTTTTTGGTACACCTGAATTTGCAGTAGAAAGTTTACAGGCGCTAGTCGATGCGAAGATGGACGTAGTGGCGGTCGTTACCGCCCCCGATAAACCCGCGGGACGTGGCCAACACCTTCAGCCTTCCCCCGTTAAAATCTTTGCCGAAACCTGCGGACTTCCTGTTTTACAACCCGTTAAACTTAAAGATCCCGCATTTCTAGAGGAATTGCGATTATATAAAGCTGATTTACAAATCATTGTGGCCTTCCGTATGTTGCCCGAACAAGTTTGGAACATGCCACGTTTGGGTACTTTCAATTTGCACGCTTCTTTGTTGCCCAATTACCGAGGCGCCGCCCCGATCCACTGGGCGATCATCAATGGAGAACAAGAAACAGGCGTTACCACCTTTTTTCTCCAACATGAAATCGACACCGGCGACCTCCTGTTCCAAGAAAAAGAACCCATTTCCGAGACCGATACGACTGGCGACTTATATGAGCGATTAATGAAAAAAGGGGCCAAATTAGTCGTTAAAACTACCCAAGCGATTATCGATGGAGCCATTCATCCCCAGGCCCAAGTGGAAACCGGCGAATTACGCAATGCCCCGAAATTAACAAAGGAAACAGGCCTGGTCCATTGGTCCATGGACGGAAAAAGGATCGTCAACCTCATCCGAGGCATGAATCCTTTTCCGGGTGCTCATACGGTTTTTCAGGGCAAACATTGCAAGATTTCGTCCGTTCGTTTTCATCCTGAAATCATTCCAGATTTGGGTATTGGAATATGGGACACGGATCAAAAAACGTATTTGCGTGTGGGTTGTGCCGATGGATACATCGAAATATTGACCTGGCAAATGGAAGGAAAAAAGAAAATGGATATCGCAGATTTTCTTCGCGGCTATTCATTTACTTTTTAAGGGCATATTGCCAGGTTCCTAACTGGTAAAAATAGCCTTCGACATATACCCATCCCGCAGCAACATTTGCGAATATAGGTGCGTCCCAAACAATCGGCGTAGGAATACTCATCGCATATTGGCAAGCACAAGGCTTATTCACCTGCAAACGGCCTAATTCTACTAACAACTCTTGGGTATCTTGAAAATTCTCCTGCTTTTCTAAAGACTCGGCTTCATCTAAATTTTGCCGATATACCGGCATAAATCGGGTATATTCAAAGCCTATTTCTGGATATTTCCGAATTAGCTCTGCCCCATTTTTCAAGCCTTGCACGTGTCCTGGATCCGGAAAACCTGCAAAATCCCCCCCCCAAAACATACCGATGGATTTTGCCAGGTCACCCATATGAGTATAGAGAATTCCCCTCCTCAAATAGCGGCGTTTTCGGTAAATACCCACATCAGCGGCTAGGTCAAAATTATGCAATGAAATGGCCGTTTTGGATCGTCCTGCGGCAACGAATCGGAGTTGTTTGGCTAAATCGCGTTCTTGTTGGAGGTAGCGCACCCGATATCCTTTGGGATGAAAAAGGCTTAATAAACTATCTTTGAGCAGGCGGAATTGTTGGACCTCTGAGGCTACAAGTGATTTCCAGTTTTGGTTTAAATCATATCCCAATAAACTATTGGCATATCGCGATTCCCTGGCCAATTGAATCGTATCCAAAACATAGATTTTTCGGGCCTTCCCATCGGCATCTAATTTATCAATTTGAAATTCAAGAGGCTTCGCATCCGTGGATTGTCGACTTTTATTCCGGAAAATCCACAAAACCTCTTCGAAAGAAATCTGTTTGTAATTCTGTGGGCCACAAATGATACGCGCAGAGTCGAGCTCACCTTGTGAAATCACTGGAAAAAAATGACTACTAAAGACAAGGGTAATGAATAAAAATCGAGCCATAGGGGCTTTATTTGAGCGGAATGATCAATTGCTCCCCGCGCAAGGTGATATCTTCCTTTTTATGATTCACGTCCATAATGGATTTTTTAGACACCTTGTATTTTTCGGCTACGACGCGTAGGACATCTCCGGGTCCTACCGTATGAATGGCCTTGATTTTCACTTTCAATCGGGTGACACCCACCTTCACATCAGAGGATACGCCTGGATTCATGGCCTTTAATTGGTCCACCGTCAATCCAAATCGGTTTGCCACCCCGTTAAACGTTTCGCCCTTTTCCACTACATAACTATGGGCTTTCCCCTCTGGCTCAGGCGTCTTTTCCTCTTCTGGGATTTTTTGCGCTTCTGCTTCCTGTTTCTGGGCTTCGAGGGCTAATTCGGCTTTTTGGGCTGAATCTTTTAGCGCCACAGAATCCGGAGTCGTCGTATTTGTGGAAGAATCGGTGATAATGGAAACGGGTTGCTCCATGAGTACTTCATCTTCCTCCAATTCCAATTTTTCGGCTTTCACTAATTCCTCTGTTTTGGGACCCATGAAATGTTCATAGCCAACCAATACGAGGCCCGCGAGGGTTGCCAATAAAATCAGCAAGGTAATGATCGGAAGATTAGCACTTGAGCTTTCTTTCAAAAAGGGAATTTTCATGAATGATTACAGCTTATTTTGTGTATTTTGGCTCATTTCAGCCACTTTGTCTTCTAATTCTTTTTTATAATCCACTAATTGATTCGACAATTTTTCGTCCGAAACAGCTAGGATTTGAACGGCTAGTAAACCGGCATTTTTGGAGGCATTTAGGGCGACAGTTGCCACCGGAACGCCATTTGGCATTTGTAAAATAGACAAAACCGAATCCCATCCATCGATCGAATTTGAGGATTTCACCGGTACACCGATCACCGGCAAAATCGTCGCCGAAGCCACCATACCTGGTAAATGTGCGGCACCACCCGCCCCCGCAATAATCACTTGGACTCCCCGTGATTTCGCCGTTTGTGCGTATTGCAACATTTTTACGGGTGTCCGATGCGCAGACACAATATCCACTTCAAAGGGAATCCCAAAATCTTTACAGACCTGAATGGCATCTTGCATGACAGGCAAA
Source organism: Cytophagaceae bacterium (assembly GCA_947450365.1). Classification (GTDB taxonomy): domain Bacteria; phylum Bacteroidota; class Bacteroidia; order Cytophagales; family Spirosomataceae; genus Aquirufa. Next base: position 50,429 of record CANFVE010000017.1, on the reverse strand, counting down.
TCTGAACTACTACCCATGATAATTCCAATCATATTCGTATGTGTTTAACTAATCACGCGGATTAGGTTTTTTACTTGAGCTGCTTTTTGTTCTACCTCCTCCCGGGAATCTCCTAATATCGTCACATGCCCCATTTTTCGAAAGGGTTTCGTGATTTTTTTTCCATATAAAAACGGGTAGACTCCTGGTATCGCCAAGGATTCCGAAAGTCCCTCATATTTTACAGGTCCTGTGTATCCTGCCTCTCCTAGGAGATTCAACATCCCAGAAAAACAAGTTGTCCGTGTATCGCCCAAAGGCAATCCCGAAATCGCCCGTAAATGTTGTTCATATTGAGACGTCGCATTCGCCCGAATCGTATGGTGACCCGAATTATGCGGTCTCGGCGCAATTTCATTAATTAACACCTCGCCATCCGCCGTTAAAAATAATTCAACAGCTAAAATGCCAACCAAACCAAGGGATTCGATCAATCGTTTGGCTAATGAAACAGCTTTTTCTTCAATCGAAGCTGAAATATCTGCTGGAGAAATTAAAAACTCCACCAGGTTTTGCGTAGGATGAAATACCATTTCCACCGTTGGGAAAGCTGTAACCTCTCCCATTTCATTACGGGCCACGATGACCGCTAATTCATTCACAAATGGAACGGCTTTTTCCAATAAACCCAGTTCTTTAAAACCCAAGGAAATATCGGCGGCGGATTTGATGGATTGTACCCCGCGTCCATCATATCCCCCTTTCCCTAATTTGTGGAAGGCGGGTAAAAAATCAAGATGTTGGGCAATTTCTTCTGCGGAATCAATTAAAATAAAATCAGCTGTTGGGAATCCATGATCCTTGAAATACTGCTTTTGCAAGCGTTTATCCTGAATCATGCGCAATAAATGTGGTTGGGGAAATACTTTTTTTCCTTGCTTTTCTAAGGCTTCAAGCGCCTCGATGTTGACATGCTCGATTTCAATACTAATGACATCCTGATCTTGACCAAAAGCCATAACCGTATCAAAATCTTGAAAACTTCCATGTACAAAGTTGTGCGTGAGCGAATGACAAGGTGCTTCTGCATCTGGATCGAGGCAGGCGATTTCAAAATCAAGATCGATCGCTGCTTGTAAAAGCATCCTTCCCAGTTGGCCTCCGCCCAGCAATCCTATTTTAGGTAAAGCGCGATACATAAATTGAATTAGAATGGGTAAAATTACGGCTTTTGTTTTACCTTTGGAAATTATTTCGCATTCAAGACTAAGATTATTGACTTAGCCCATCAACGACCATGACAAAAAGAACAGGCATATTAATCGGATTTTTAGCACTCGCCATCGCAAGTCGCTTTTTTATTCTGGCTGGACCGGCCTGGGCGAATTTTTCTCCGATGGCCTCCATGGCTCTTTTTGCTGGCACTTATTTTTCCAATCGCCTACAGGCTATTTCTTGGACTATCCTAGCGGTTTGGTTTTCAAACCTTTTGTTGAATAATATTTTATATACCCAATATTTCCCTACATTTTCCCTAGGTTTTGACGGCGTTCACATGGGTATTTTTGCTTTAATCAGTTTATTAGGAAGTTCAAATGCGAAAAACGCCATGAACCCAACCAAGTTTATTGGCACCAACCTTATCTCCGCATTTGGATTTTTTATCCTCTCTAACCTTGCTGTCTGGGTAGCCAGCGAAATCGCATATCCTAAAAATGTGCAAGGTCTTTTGGCATGCTACGCCGCCGGATTGCCTTTCTTGAAAAATTCTTTGCTAAGTCAATTTCTTTTTTCAGGCCTCTTTTTTGGTGCCTTTGAAAGCTTGAAAGCTCGAATTCCGGCCTTGCGTTAATTGTTTTTATAGACGGTACCGTCACGCATCACAAATTTCACTTTGCTCATCGACTGAATCGTTTCCGCTGGATTTCCCTCTACGGCAATAATATCTGCTGCCTTTCCAGGTTCAATCGTACCTAATTTATCCGACTGTCCCAATAAATCCGCTGCATGCACCGTCGCACTTCGAATCGCTTCTAATGCAGGCATTCCCGCTTCATGCATTAATTCAAACTCCCGTGCATTTTTTCCATGGCCAAAAACTCCTGCATCCGTCCCAAATGCAATTTTAACCCCTGCTTTATAGGCCTTTCCAAACGTCGATTGGATAATCGGTCCAATTTCCAAAGCCTTTTTCTTCACCATGTCAGGGTAATAATTCGGAATTAAGGCGGAATCGGCTACGGAGCGACCCGCGATGACCGTTGGCACAAAATACGTCCCCCGCTCCTTCATTAAATCCATCACCTCCGGCGTCATATAAGTCCCATGCTCAATCGAACTCACCCCACCTAATACAGCTCGCTTCATGCCTTCAGCTCCATGGGCATGTGCCGCCACCTTAAATCCATAATCCTTCGCTGTTTGCACGATGGCCTTCACTTCCTCCACCGTAAATTGTGCACCCATCCCGTCTTTGGCATAACTCAAAACCCCGCCGGTCGCCGTAATTTTGATTAAATCGGAACCTTCTTTGTAGCGCTGACGCACGGCTTTGGCCGCATCTTCCACTCCATTAATCACCCCGTCTGCAGGGCCTAAATCTTTTTTAAATGTCTCATTTAGTCCATTCGAATCATCTGCATGGCCACCGGTTGTCCCAATGGAAACCCCCGCTGTAAAAATACGCGGCCCATCCACAGAACCTTTATTGATCGCATTACGTAAACTAATCACCACATGCGTTCCTCCCAAATCCCGCACCGTCGTAAATCCCGCCATCAAATTTTTCTTTGCATTCACCAGGGCTTGGTAGGCCACATCCCCAGGATTCTTTGTGAAGCGATCCAAATACGCATTTGGATTCGTTTCACTTTCTAAATGCACGTGCATGTCGATCAATCCCGGCATGACAGTTTTATTCTTTAAATTAATGATTTGATCTCCCTTCGTCCCATCCACATAACCGGATTGAACCGCTACAATTTTCTTGCCCTCGACAATAATGGACATGTTATTCAGCACCGAAAGCGCCTTCACATCAATTAATTTTCCACAATGAATAATGGTTTTTTGTGCCTGTAAGAACAAAGGACTCAGGCACAATAATAGAAGTAGTTTTTTCATAGCTTGGGATAAAATGTACCAACGAATCTACAAAAAGATCCGACCAAGTCCCATGCCCATCCCTAGAATTTTTTTGAAAAAATCAAGAAGCTGATGTCAGAATTTTATCGATATGCGACCAAAAACTCGGATAGGATTTTGCTACCACTCCCGGTTCCTCGATCACCATCTCAGTCAATAATCCCAATGGCGCAAAGGCCATCGCCATCCGATGGTCATCATAGGTGGCTATCCTAGGAACGGCATCACAGGCACTGAAATTTGGCCGTAATTCGTATAAATGATTCGCCTCTCGTTCGCTAATTTGGGCGCCTAATTTGGCCACTTCCTGCTGCAAGGCCAGCACCCGATCCGTTTCCTTCACCTTTAAGGATTCGATACCGGTCAATTGAAGTTTGATATTTTTCGCCGCCGCCACCACACAAATCGTCTGTGCCAAATCCGGACATTGACTAAAATCCCAAGCCAATGTGGCCTCCGACTTGACTTTGGTCAACAAAAACCCGCGACCCGTATATGTACTTTTCACACCTAATGGCAACATGATATCCTGAATCGCCGAATCCCCTTGTAAAGAATTTTCTTTTAAGCCCAACAATTCCAATTGTGTATCTTCAAACGGTGACAAAGCCACCATCGAATACCAATAACTCGCTCCTGACCAATCCGATTCCACCGCAAAACTCGTCGCTTGATACGTTTGTGCAGGAATATCAATTTGACCTTTGGACCAATCCACCTGCGCCTGAATCCCAAAATGAGCCATTTGAGCTAGTGTCATTTCCACATAGGGTTTCGAGCCCAGGGTACCCGTAATCTGCAGGCAAATTCCTTCGGGCAACAAAGGCCCAAGCATCAAAATCGCCGAAATAAACTGCGAACTCACATCCCCACGAATGGATATATGTCGGTTTCCCGCATACTGAAAACCCTTTAATTGCAATGGTGGATAGCCTTCTTTATTTTCATATTCGATATTGGCCCCCAACTGACGCAAGGCATCGACCAAAATCCCTATCGGCCGTTCGCACATCCGAGGCGTACCCGTCATCCGTTTCATGTGGCCCGTAACCGAATAATAGGCGGTCAAAAAACGCATGGTCGTCCCGGCATCCAACACGTCCGCTTCTGGATTTTGGCGATCAGCCAATAAACGAATCATGGTTTGCGTGTCCCGCGCTTCAGCTAAATTGGTCAATTGCCCCTCTGTCCCCCCCGCCAAGGCATGAATAATCAAAGCCCGATTACTTTCCGATTTGGAAGCCGGCAAAGGAATAATTTCTTGAAAAGACGTGGTTCTAGGAAATAGGCGAATTTGACTCAAAACGAATGAAGCGATTAACGCAATTTTAAAGTGACTAATGAAATTACCGCCAAAATTATACCCACAATCAAAAAGCGTATCACGATTTTGGCCTCATGGTAATTCTTCTTTTGAAAATGATGATGCAAAGGCGACATGAGAAATACGCGCCGGCCCTCGCCATACTTTCGTTTGGTGTATTTAAAATAGGCCACTTGGATAATGACCGACATATTTTCAATCAAGAAAATCCCACACAACACGGGAATCAACATCTCCTTGCGAATCACAATCGCCAAGGTCGCGATCACCCCACCCAACATCAAACTTCCCGTATCCCCCATAAACACCTGTGCCGGATAAGCATTGTACCACAAAAACCCAATACAAGCCCCCACAAAAGCCGCACAAAATATGGCCAACTCCCCTGAATTCGGGATAAACATCACATTCAAATACTGCGAAAACACTTTATTCCCCGACACATAGGCCAAGACCGCCAAGGTCAATCCAATAATCACCGAAGTACCCGCCGCCAAACCATCAATCCCATCCGTAATATTTGCCCCGTTTGAAACCGCCGTGATGATAAAAATGACAACCAACACATACACAATCCAGACGTAATGATCTGGAATGAAACTCGGCAATAACATATTATAATCAAACTGATTATCCTTTAAAAAAGGCACGGTGGTCAACAGTGATTTGGTATCCGTATAACTTTGAACTTGCGTCCCATCTGCCAGCATCGTCACTTTATCGTACATGCGGACTTTGATGTGCTGATTAAAATACATCGTAAGCCCGACGATTAATCCCAGACCGATTTGTCCAACTATCTTAAACTTCCCCGATAAACCTTCCTTATTTTTCTTAAATACTTTGATGTAATCATCCGCAAATCCCACGGCGCCCAACCAAACCGCTGAAGTCAATAAAAGCACAATATATACGTTGGTAATTTTGGCGAATAATAGCGTGGGAATTAATAATGAAAGCAAAATGATGAAACCTCCCATCGTAGGAGTACCCTTTTTCGCCATCTGACCCTCCAAACCTAAATCCCGAATCTCTTCACCGATTTGTAATTTTTGCAAGCGATAAATGACCGATTTACCCCAAATCGCCGCGATCCCTAAGGATGTAATCGTCGCCGCAAAGGCACGAAATGTGATGTACTGAAAAACCCCCGCCCCTGGCACATTTAAATGCTTATCTAAGTATTCAAAGAGGTAATAAAACATTGAGCCTTTGGTTTATGTCGGGTTAACAGATTGAAAACACAAATTTGCAAAATTTTACGGGCATGTACAAATTAGCCCGCGAAGGCATCTGAAATGACTTTTTTGTCATCAAAATCGGATTTAATCCCTTGAATATCTTGGTAGGTTTCATGGCCCTTTCCCGCCACCAAAATAATATCCCCCGGCATTGCTTTTTCCTGAATAGCCGTAAAAATGGCTGTTTTTCGGTCGGAAATTCGAACTACTTTACCACTCGAAGCTGCTGGAATTCCAGCCTCCATTTGGTTTAATATTTCCTCGGGATCTTCGAACCGAGGATTATCCGAAGTCAGAACCACCACGTCACTATACCGGGCGGCGAGTTCCGCCATGATGGGACGCTTCCCCGCATCTCGATTTCCTCCACAACCCACCACCGTAATAATCCGCTGATTTTTCGAGCGAATTGCTTGAATGGTTTTTAACACATTTTCTAAGGCATCTGGCGTATGTGCATAATCGACAATTCCCATTTTTCCATGTGGACCGGCCAATTGGTCAAAGCGCCCCGGTGCCGTTTTAAGCGCCGACATTTGAATCAATACCTCTTCTTGATGCTCGCCTAACAACATGGCTGTCGCATAAATGGCCAATAAATTATAGGCATTAAAGGTCCCAATCAATTGTGCATGCATGCCTTTTCCTTCAATTTCCAATTGCAATCCGCCGATCCCATTGCTAATGATTTTAGCCTTAAAATCCGCGGCATTCAACAATCCGTAGCTGTATTTTTTAGCCTGGGTATTTTGCAACATGACGGTTCCGCGCTTATCGTCCACATTCGTCAAGGCAAATGAACCCGGCTGAAGCGCATCAAAAAATCCTTTTTTGGCTTTGATATATTCGTCAAAGGTCTCATGGAAATCCAAATGATCTCGCGTAATATTAGAAAAAATGGCCCCTCGAAAATGAAGTCCGTGTATTCGTTTCTGTACCACCGCGTGTGAACTTACTTCCATAAAAACGTGGGTACAGCCAGCGACCAGCATATCGGCCAACAACGCATTCAAATGCATCGCATCCGGCGTCGTATGCGTCGAGGGAATAATTCGATCTTGGATTTTATTGACGACCGTCGAAATCAAGCCACAGCGATGCCCCAGCGACTTAAATAATTCGAACAACAAGGTCACGCTCGTCGTTTTTCCATTGGTCCCCGTAATCCCGATTAATTGCAACGATTTCGACGGATGCCCGTAAAACACACACGAAATATCAGCCAATGCCTCATTCGAATCAGAGACTTGAATACAGGTAACATCGGCGGGGATGCTGGCCGGAAGCTGTTGGACCACCCATGCGGTACATCCTTGCGCATACACCTGATCGAGGAATTGATGCCCATCCACTTGCGTGCCTGGAATCGCAAAAAATAAAGAGCCTGATTGGGCTTTTCGGGAATCAAAACAGAGTTGGGTGATTTCCTGATCAGCGCCTGTTTGGCTGGCTGTTGAAACCCCTTGAAATAAGTTTGATAGAGATCTCATGTTATTTCAACTGGATTTGTAACAACAGATTTTTTTTCACCGCAGAACCCGCTGGGATCGACTGAGATACCACCGCCCCATAGCCATTCGCACGGACGCGCAAACCTCGGTTTTCCAAGGCAAAAAGCGCATCACGCAAATTCATACCCACCACATTCGGGACTGTTTTTGGCGGAAAGGAGATAGGGGTGTTTTGCACAACTTTTTTATCCATACCAAATTGCACCCAACGCCCATCTTCCTCTACCTTGGGCAAATGAAAATTCGCATATAACACCTCGTGATCCATAGGATGAATCGTGTGGGATAATTGCGCATTATTTAAAGAATCGGGGAGATATCCGGCCAATTTACGTTGCAATTTCATATCACGTGAATAAATATGATCGGCAATTTCCTTGAAAACAGGCGCTGTCACCTGACGCGCATAGGTGCCTTCCGAATTCCCTTCTGGTTTATCCATGGCTACCAACATCGTGTATTTTGGTTTTGCCACTGGGAAATACCCGATGAAAGATGTATAATACGTTCCTTTAATGTATTGCCCATTCACACGTCGCTGAGCGGTACCCGTCTTCCCAGCAATGCCATAGGGCGTTCCTTTCAAGTTATTTCCGGTTCCGCGTTCCACGACACCCTCCAGCATGATTTTAATTTTCTTCAATGTTTCCGGCGAGCAAAGTGGCTTATCATCTCTTTTTTGGCTTTCCGAATAATCCACCACGACTTGATTTCCAATCGTGGCCTTTTTCACAATGATGGGTTGAATCCAATAACCATTATTCGCAATGGCATTGTAAAAACTCAAAATATGCATCGGCGAGGTATTCGACGAATACCCTACCGAGGACCACATGTATTGCAAAGCGTCCCATTTAGGTGGCAACGGAAATTTGGGCTTGGCATAGCGTGGCTTGATTTGAAAATCTAAGGGTTCGATTAAATGGAATTTCTTCAAATAATCGTAAAATTTAGCTTGCTTCGATGAAAAAACGCGCTGCATTAATTTAATCGTCCCGATGTTCGAGGAATGCTCGATTACCCCCTGCACCGTAATCGTTCCATAATCATGGGAATCCGACATGGTCCGATTAAAGACCGTATATTTCCCCCCTGTCGTCACCAAATCCGTCAAAGGCAAATTTGCCTCCTCCAACATCGCCATCATCGAAGGCAATTTAAACACGGAACCCGGATCGTTTTCAGATACCTCAATCGCATGGTTGGCATATTCTGAATAGCCGGTAGGTGATTTCGGGTTTTTGGTCATATTTGATATCGCCTTAATCTCCCCCGTAGCCGTTTCTACTACAATCGCCGTCGCATAATTCCCCTTAAACTCCGCCAAAGCCTTCATCAAAGCCAGTTCGACAATATCCTGAATATCGACATCAATCGTCGTTTGTAAATCATAGCCAGGTGTCGGAATTAATTCTTGGCCTCCCTCGATCGGTCGCCAAGTGTTTTTATCCATTTTTTCAAACATTCCCTTGCCCGGCGTTCCCCGTAATTCCTTATCGAAAGAGCCTTCCAGCCCTACCCCGATTTTATCTTTCAAGTAGCCAATCGTCCGGTAGGCCATTTGACCGAAAGGTGCATAGCGTACATTGACTTTATCGAATACGATTCCTGTTTTCGTTGGATTCCGTTTTTCTTCCTTAAATAACGAAAAATTCAGTACCGCCTTGCGTTCCTGGTAATCAAGCAGGCGATTGTTCAATAACAGATAGGTTCGCCCAGAATTTTTGGCAGAAAGGATTTTCGCGTAATATTCATCTGAACTTCGATCTTTGAAAAAAGCGGCCAACTGGTCACAGAGCGCATGAATATGATTCTTAAATAATTTTTCGGTCGTCGCATTCCGGTTAAAGACGGAAGGGTCCATCCCCAGGCGGTATTTGGGTAAGGAAGTAGCTAATAAACTTCCATCATCCGAATAAATATTCCCTCGGGTGGCATCGACGCTACGTTCTTTAATGTACGTGGATTCAGCTTCGGCACGCAAGGTAGGCCCTTGGATAAACACGACCTTGTAGAGGTTATACACCAACAAGAGAAAGAGCAAAAGCATAATGACAAAAAACACATTAAATCGAAATGTGATGATTGCACGAATATTTTGACGGGTTGACGTGGCCATACGACTAATTTTCCTCTTCCTTTTTGGGTTCCAAAACTACTTTCGTTGGTGGCGTTAAACTCACTTCCAAGCGATATTTTTTCATGGCTTCGGCCAAATAACTTTGTTTTCCCACTTTCATAAACTCGGCTTTTTGAGTCGTATAATCGGCCCGAATTTCTTCTAATTCTGCTTTCGTCTTGGCGATTTGGTGAATTTTTCCATCCGCCAGCATCGAATAATAAATGTAGATCAAGATCAAAACGGCCGCGAATAAAATGCGTTTAATCCACTCAATTGGCAATTCTCCACCGGTTAAATGGTCGATGTTGAATAACATATCCATTAATCCTTCCTTAGGAACAGATTTGGGTTTATCGGTCGGCTCGGAATTTAGAACTGTTTTGGCCATACTTACTTTTTAATCGCGATGCGTAGCTTCGCACTTCTAGATCTAGGATTTGTTGTTAACTCTTGTTCGGAGGCAATAATCGGCTTTCGCGTAAAGGCATCCATGGGTTTATGAACGACCCCAAACATATCTTTATCTTCCTTCCCCTCACAATTTCCAGAACGAATGAAATTTTTCACCGGTCGGTCTTCCAAAGAATGAAAAGAAATGACACATAATCGGCCATTCGTTTTTAATACCTTAGGAACTTGTTCCAAAAACTCCTCAATCACCGCAATTTCCTGATTTACCTCAATTCGAATCGCCTGAAATACCTGTGCAAAATATTTGAATTCACGCGACCTTGGAGCTAATTTAAAAAGAATTTCCTTAAATTCCGAAGTCGTTTCCAAGGCTTTTTTTGAACGTGCTTGTACGATTGCCAAAGACAACGTTCGCGCATTTTTTACCTCTCCATACATGCCAAAAATTTTCTGCAAAGCCTCTGCAGAATAGCTGTTCAGGACTTCCTTGGCATCCATGGCGGCCGAAGGTCCCATCCGCATATCCAAAGGCCCATCGAAACGCGTCGAAAAGCCTCGGGAAGCAGCGTCCAATTGATAGGACGACACCCCAAAATCCGCTAAAATTCCATCCACTTGTTTAATTCCGTGCAGACGTAAATACTTTTCCAAATACCGAAAATTGGCCGTAATCAAGGTCAGGCGTTCATCCTCAATTTTCTCCGCTTCTTTCCATGCATCTGGATCTTGATCAAACGCAAATAAGCGTCCTTCTGGACCTAAATGCTTTAGAATTTCTTTGGAATGTCCACCGCCACCGAAAGTCACATCGACGTAAACCCCACTCGGGTCTATCGCCAAGCCATCCATGCATTCATGCAATAAAACGGAGGTATGGTACGTGGATTCAGACATAGATTCAAAATTACAAATAATCACTCGGCCAAGCACTAATTTTTTGCTTCGTCGACGAATTTTTTGTGACAAATTGGATTGTGTATCTTTGCGCAGCAAAATTCATGAACATGTTCAAACTGGTTTACATTTCGATATTCCTCCTTGGCGCAATTGCCACACAAGCGCAATCCAATCTCGGACCCACCCAAGGAATCTGGCGCGGAGAAATCATCCACATAGGCGGGCCACTTCCAATGAATTTTGAGGTGAAAGCGGGCAGTGCCGCGGATCGATTTCAAATTCAATTACGCAATGGCGAAGAGCGTTTTTCCTTAGGTGAATCTTATTTCCGAGGGGATTCCTTGGTCATTCCTTTTGACTTGTATGAATCCGAATTGATCGGAAAATTAACGAAAGTGAACCAATTAATTGGGTATTTGGTCAAAAAACGAAATGGTATTCCGGCCTATCGCATGCCCTTTCAGGCAACAGCTGGATCAGCGGAACGCTTTACAAAACTCCTTCCCGCGAAGGTCAATGTGCAAGGAAAATGGATGGCGGATTTCTGGAGCGATGAAACCAATCACAGTCCGGGGGTTGGCGTTTTTACGCAAAAAGGAAATCAAGTCACCGGGACATTTTTGAAAACGAGTGGCGATTACCGCTATTTACAGGGAAATATTAGTGGAGATAGTTTGTTTCTGAGCAATTTCGACGGAAGTTACCTCATGCAGGTACGCGCCAGAATCCAAGGAAAAACACTGACAGGAACTTTTTATTCTGGTCTTACGGGCAAACGAAATCTGAAGGCTGAATGGGATCCAAAGGCCGCGTTGCCCGACCTGAAAAAATTAACTTATTTAAAACCGGGATTTGATCGGATAAATTTCCGATTGCCAAACACCCGTGGCGAAGAAATCAGTTTAACGGATGAACAATTCAAAAACAAAGTGGTGGTGATTGAACTCATGGGTTCATGGTGCCCAAATTGCATCGATGAATCGCGGTTCTTAGCGCCCTATTATCGAAAAAATAAGGAAAAAGGCGTGGAGGTGATAGGATTGGCCTTTGAGGCCTCGTCGGACCTGAGCGTAGCTAAACCGAAAATAGAAAGTTTCATCAAGCGAGTGGGAATCGATTACCCGATTTTATTCGCGGGTGATACGCAAGAGGAAACGATTGTGAAGGTATTGCCCATGTTACATAAAATTAATGGCTACCCGACGACCTTCATCATCGACAAAAAAGGCATCGTTCGGGAAATTCATACCGGTTTTTCAGGACCGAGTACGGGCGCTTATTATGCCGATTGGACCCAAGAATTTGACAAAACAATTCAAACCCTATTAAAAGAAAAGGAATGAAAATAAGCTGGATATGCATGCTGTTGTGCCTGCCAATGATGGTATTGGGTCAACGAAAATCGACCAAAATCAATTGGAAAACGCCTGCAAGCCTCGCGATGGCCAGTGCCTTTTTATACAATTCCTCATCCAAAGACGCACAAACGAAAATCTATCAAAATTCTTTTTCGAGCTTTTCCACATCAGCCGATGATTATTTGCAATATAGCCCTACCTTGGTGAACATCGGCTTGCATGTGGCTGGATTCGAAGGAAATGAATCCAATCGAGGAAATCGCTTGGGAATTTTCGTCCTAGGAACAGGCATGTATGTCGTAGCCGTGCAAGGATTAAAATATGCGATCAACGAATATCGGCCCAATGGCATTGAACACAGTTTCCCATCTGGGCATTCGGCAACCGCCTTTTTTGGCGCCACTATTTTAGCTAAAGAATACGGAGAAGACTATCCCATCATCGCCATCGCAGGGTATACCTTGGCGGGATCGACGGCCTTTTTGCGGATGGCCAACAATGAACATTGGGCCACAGATGTCCTTATGGGCGCGGCCATCGGCATGGGTTCAGCCGAATTAGCATCTTGGCTATACCCCAAAATCAAACCAGCGATTTTCCGAAATACCGCATGGCGATTTAGCCCACAGGTGGGCAATAATTATTACGCGGCTCATTTGAATTATTCTTTTTAAACGAAAAGCATATAGGTCCCCGCTCCAGCGAGATAGCCGATAAGGGCTAAGAATCCTATTTTTTTGGCATACCAACCAAACTCAATCTTTTCCATTCCCATCACCGCCACACCCGCCGCGGATCCGATAATCAAAATACTTCCCCCCGTTCCTGCGCAAAAGGCTAAGAATTCCCACATCGTATGATCCATGGGGAAGTCGGTCAGAGAATACATCCCCATCGTGGCTGCCACCAAAGGCACATTATCCACCACGGAAGAGGCAAGGCCTATCAAACTAATAATTACATATTGGTTCCCAACCCATTCACCCAGCGTATTGGCTAAAGCCTCCAAATACCCCAGGGATTCCAATCCACCAATCGCCAATAAAATACCAAGGAAAAACAAGACACTCGACGTATCAATTTTACTCAAGGCATGTCCCACCGTCAAGGCCTTTTTATCCTCCTCATCCTTATCTGCATGTAAAAATTCGGAAAGCATCCACACAATTCCTAGCGCCAATAAAATACCCATATACGGAGGCAAATGCGTCAGCGTTTTGAAAATAGGCACCCCAATTAAACTCGCGGCGCCCGCCACTAACATAATCTGACCTTCCTTTTCCTCTTTGACGCTCATTGTACCTAAAACCTCCGGTTGTCCCAGCGCCATGTTCTTTACCCAAATCGAGGCAATGGCCACGGGAACTAGCAACGAAATCAACGAAGGGAAAAATAAAATTTTCATAATGCCCAACGCGGAAATTTGACCTCCTATCCACAACATCGTCGTGGTTACATCGCCGATCGGAGACCAAGCACCCCCCGCATTCGCTGCAATGACCACAATGCCTACAAAATATTTGCGTGTTTCCTTTTCTGAAATCAGTTTCCGCAATAAGGTCACCATGACAATCGCCGTGGTTAAATTATCCAATACGGCCGACAAAAAAAAGGTGATAAAAGCGACTACCCAAAGCATTTGAACCGGGTTTTTCGTCTGAATCCACTGACTCACAAAACGGAATCCTTGGTGCGCATCCACCAATTCCACCAAGGTCATGGCCCCCAGTAAAAAGAATAAAATTTCAGATGTGCTGGCTAAATGATGGCCCAATAATCCCAAATCTTCCGGCTGACGGACCCAGGCGAAAACCAACCACACCAAAACTCCCGTCACCAGCGCAGTCGCCGTTTTGTTGATTTTAATCGGATGTTCCAGGGCAATCGCGAGATATCCGAGGACAAAAATGAGGACTGCGAAAATTTCCATGGGGGTAAATATAAAAAAAAATCAGGGCTAGACCCTGATTTTTTTATCACGAAGATTTGAATACTAGTTTAATTTGGCAACTGCCGTTTTGATTCGTTCGCAAGCCTCTTCCAATTGCTCATCCGCCGCTGCCGTAGAAATACGCATACAATTGGGCGCTCCGAAACCCGATCCGGCTACCGTGGCGACTAAAGCCTCCGTCAACAACCACGTACAGAAATCATCTGAATCCTTAATTGTCGTTTTGCCATCCGACTTCCCAAAATAATAGGAAATATCAGGGAATGCATAAAACGCACCATCCGGCATATTGACTTTGAAACCTGGAATTTCACGTAATTTTCCGACTACTAATTTGCGCCGACGATCATATGCCGCCTTCATCTCATACGCATGATCTAAAGATCCATTAAAAGCCGCAACAGCAGCTTTTTGTGCGATTGAATTCGTTCCTGAAGTCACCTGACCTTGTAATTTCTCAATTCCATCCGCGATCCATTTGGCCGCTGCGATGAAACCAATCCGCCAACCTGTCATCGCATGGCCTTTCGCCACCCCGTTTACCGTAATCACACGTTCCTTAATTTCAGGAATCGAACCGATGGAGAAATGACCGCCTTGCGTGAAATTGATGTATTCATAAATTTCATCCGCAAGCACAAAAATATTCTCATGACGTGCGACCACATTCGCGATGTCACGTAATTCACTTTCGGTATATACGGAACCGGTTGGGTTATTAGGCGACGCAAACATCACCATTTTTGTTTTTGGCGTTATCGCCGCCTCAAACTGTTCCGACGTTACCTTAAAATTATTTTCAAAAGCACCTTGAACGATGACTGAAACGCCCTCGGCCAATTTCACCATCTCCGAATAGGACACCCAATAGGGCGAAAAGATAATGACCTCATCTCCTGGATTAATTAAGGCTGCAATCGCATTGGCTAAGGAATGTTTCGCCCCAGTGGAAACGACAATGTTTTCCGAACCCCACTCCAACTTATTATCACGCTTTAATTTATTGGCAATTGCCATCCGTAAATCCGGATAACCTGCCACAGGCGAATAGCCATGAAATCCATCATCAATAGCTTTTTTCGCTGCTTCACAAATATGAGCCGGCGTTTTAAAATCTGGCTCACCTACGGATAAACTAATAACTTTATGTCCTTGTGCGGCTAATTCCCGCGCTTTTTTGGTCATCCCCAAAGTAGATGACTCCTCTAATGCTTGAATACGTTGGGCTAATAATGATGATGGCATAAATTTTGTGAACTATGATATAAATTTTGATGCAAAAATACCCTTTAAAAATCTGAATAGCTAATAAAATTTGGAAAAATGGGGCTAAACCAACTAGCTTGCCTGCGTCAATTTTGCATAAACACCGCCCGAAATACCGATTAATTCATGATGAGTTCCGGATTCGACAATATGACCTTGTTGGATCACCAAAATCTTATCCGCATGCTGAATCGTGCTCAAGCGATGGGCAATCACTAAGACCGTACGATTTTTCATCAAATTCCCCAGGGCCGCCTGAACCAATTTCTCAGATTCATTGTCCAGCGCACTTGTCGCTTCATCCAGAATTAAAATGGGAGGATTGCGCAAAACGGCACGGGCGATGGAAAGTCGTTGGCGCTGCCCTCCCGATAATTTGGAGCCTCGATCGCCAATCACGGTCTGATATCCATCGGCGGACTTTTCAATAAATTCATGGGCATTCGCGATTTTGGCAGCCTCGATGACTTGTTCGAGCGTCGCATCCGTTCCAAACGCAATGTTATTTAAAATCGTATCATTAAATAAAACTGATTCCTGCGTCACAATCCCCATAAGACCCCGCAAATCATCTAAGGGAATGTGTTTAATGTCAATCCCGTCCACGCGAATAGCGCCTTCCTTCACGTCATAAAAGCGAGGCAATAAATCTGCGAGCGTCGATTTCCCGCCCCCGGAAGGCCCGACGAGGGCAATGGTTTGGCCTTTAGGAATTTCAAAACTGATCTTATTTAATACGCTTCTTCCCGCGATATAATCAAACCCGACCGAATCAAAGACGATTTTATCCTGAAATTGGCTTAGCGTCCTCACCGGTTCCTGCACCTGAATCTCCGAATCTATATCCAAAATTTCGATGATTCGATCTGCCGAAGCGATGCCCCGCTGAATTCCACTGAAGGCATCGGCGATGGCTTTCGCAGGCCGCATGACCTGGGAAAATGTGGCAATAAATGCGATAAACGTGGATGCACTCAATTCTCCTTCGCCCGCAATGACCAAACCCCCCCCGTACAATAAAATTCCCGTCACGACCATGACTCCTAAACTTTCAGAAACAGGAGAGGTAAGTTCTTGTCGGAACACCATGCGCAACAAGGCATGTCGATATTTGGAATTCCCCTCTTGAAAGCGATCATCCATCAATCGCTCCGCACGAAAGGCCTTCACCACCCGCATGGCACCAAACGTCTCATCCAATAAACTGATTAGCCCGCTTAAATGCTGCTGGACTTCTCCCGCCGCCCGGCGCAAACGCCGCGTGATGGTCGCGATGACACCGCCCGATAGAGGCAAGATCAACAAAGAAAATAAAGTCAGTTTCACCGACATGCTCGCCAAAAACACGAAAAACATGATCAACGAAAATATCTCTTTGAAGGTCGCCGTGAAGGCCCGACCAATACTATTTTCTACCTCTTGGACATCCGTGGTCAGGCGGGACATTAAATTCCCCTTCTTTTGTTCGGTAAAATAACTCAAGTCCAGGCGAATAGCCCGCTGGAACACCGCCTGCCTTAACGAGGCAATCATATCCGCTTCTACGGTTTTGAGGACGCGTTGTGAAAAATATCGAAAAATATTGGCCAAAAATACGGATACCATAATCGCCGCACAGGCATATTTCAAAGCACCTAAACGGCCATAATTTTCTAAACTACCATAAAAATAATGGTTGAACAAAAACGAAAAATACCCTGGGCTAAAGGAAAAATCGGGCAAATTTCGATATACATGTATGTTTGATTCCCCGGCTTGATTGAATAGGACATTCAATAAAGGAATCAACAAAGTGAAATTTAAAATTCCGAATAGGGAAGCCAATAACGAGAACCCAAAATATGGAAATACATATTTACGGATCGAAACGGCGTAGGATAATAAACGAAAATATGTTTTCAAGTTTTATTCTTTCGAAATTTGAGCCAAATTACGATAATTTTCAGAACTAACCCCGAATGAAGCCCTTAATTTCGATCGTCATGGCCAGCTACAATGGCGAAAAATACCTTCGCCCGCAGCTGGATAGCCTCCTCGCGCAGGACTATCCTTCACTCGAAATTGTATGCGTAGATGATGCATCCACCGACGATACCTGGGCTTTATTAGAGGCCTATCAAGCGAAGGATCCTCGAATAAAAATCATCCAACAAAGCGCCAATCAAGGCTACATCGCCACCTTCGAAAAAGGAATTCATGCCGCCACCGGCGATTTAATCGCCCTGTCAGACCAAGATGATATTTGGATTTCCTCCAAAATTTCGAAGCTTTTTGATGCCTTGGGACAAGCCTCCTTGGTCTATTCCGATTCTGAATTAATCAATGCTCAGGGAGAAAAAATGGGGCAAAAAATGTCTCAAATCAAAAAGCAAATCGCTTATAATTCGCCTCTGATGTATACCTTTGGAGCCTGGGCGCCTGGCCACAGCATGTTGTTCAAGCGGGAGATTTTAACCACGGCCCTGCCCTTTTCGAATTGGGTAACCCATGATTATTTGCTCGGATTTGCGGCGACATGCCACCAGGGCATTAACTATCTTCCGATTTCACTCGTGCTATATCGCCAACATGAAACAAATGCAATCGGTGCCGATTTGACAAAATCAAAAAAGAATTACCAAAGCAGGCAAGAACGAAATCACCGCATCTGCGAACGCCTAAAAATCCTGGCTAAACGCTGTCCAAGCTCGAACGAAAAAACGATTTTCCAACGCTTACACCAGCATTTTTCGGGTGCAAGCTTACTCGATCGAATCGAACGAGTTGTGCTCGTTTTCCAACACCGAAATACGATGCTCGCCTACAAGGGAAAATCAACCTTTGGGAATTTTGTATACCCCTTTAAACTCTTATTTGGGATTTATTGATTGGCACGCCATAAAAGGCTATATCGATAATACGCATTTTTCACATGCACAAGCAATGGCACTTTCGCCTCGGCCAAAGGTCCGTCAAATCGCTCACCACGCCGCAAATAATACCGAGAAAGTGTGGAGGAAGTCATTCCCCATTTGCGAATAAATTGAAAATATCCTTTGTTTTGTTTGACGCGCTTGACCGAAATGGAGCCGAAATGATACACCCGACTATTACCCAAACCTTTGAATAAACGAACCCCAGCCTGCCATAATTTCATCGAAAAGTCGGGGTCAGAATACATCCCCGGACTAAATTCCACCGAATAGCCCCCCGCGGCATCCCAAAGGTCCTTATGAACCACATTCGGGGGCCAAGTGGCGCCTTGCCAATCATGAAAAGGGATTTGTTGGTATTCCGAGAGGAGTTTTTCCATTTGCAAGGTCTCCGCCGTCCGACCAAAATCCGCCTCAATCGAACAGGAACTTTGCGCCCGAGGTTCGATCATCGTGGAGGAAAAAAAGAAATGTTTAGTACCCACCAGCTCGATTTCCTTTTGTAAAAGAATGTCCCAATCTGGCAACACAACCATGTCATCATTTAAATACAACAAATAATCCGCCCGTGCCAAAGTCCGCATTGCATTCATCGCATGGCAAACACCAACATTTTCCTCGCTAAAACTATAGGCGATATCGCTTTGCGCTTCCACCCACTCCATCGAACCATCTTTCGCCTCGTTCAAATGGACGATCAGTTCAAAGGGAACCACTGAATGTTTTCGAATGCTCTCGACGCAGAGTTGGAGATAGGGTAAATTATTCCAACTCGGAATCAGCATCGAAAAATACGGATTTTCGGGTGCGTTTTTGGCCAAAAAAAATTGAATATCAGCCATTAGAGGAGTCGGTAGTTTTTATATTCACCGATGTGCCAGCCAGTCAGATCTGCGATTTTTTGTAGTATTTTCCTGCGAAGACTCATCCGAGAACGAAGGACCTTGGGATCAAACTCAAAGGGCCAATCCTGTGCCTGAATCCGTGGAATCGCTACGGCAGGATGTGTTCCCTCGAATTTCGTCAGCCGTTCCGCATTGCCATAATCAAATTCATAATCGGCAGGTACATGTTCAGCTAGCCACGCATCGTCATGGTAAAACTGCGTAAAATTGCGGACTTTATTATTGAGGCCTTTTGGTGGTTTGACCCATCCGTAATGAAAGATATGGGCCGGGATTAATTTCACTCGGAGCTTTTTCCCATTTTTTCGAAAACCCTGTGCATCCTTGTAAGAATGCACTTGCGGATGCCTTTTGATCACCCTAATTTCCCTTCGATACCAGCGGCGCGAAACGGCCACATAGGCATAAGATCCATAAAAATGGCGATAATGAAAGAGCAAACCTTCTACCGCCTCATCGGCAGCATACTGCTCCATCGATTGCCTAATCACGGGCAAATCATCCTCATGTACGCATTCATCCCCTTGTATGTAAAATGCCCAATCCACGTCGGGCGAAATGGCTTGATAAGCTTTGTCGGTTTCCAAGGCGAAGGTCTGCCCTCCCTCCCGTTTGGTATCGTCCCAAACCGTTTCAATAATCCGAATTTTATTCGACGGAATGGATTTGATTAGGCCTAAGGTGTCGTCTTCTGATTTCCCGACGGCCACCACGAATTCATCACAAATCGGTAAAATAGAGGTAATGGCCTCCACGATCGAATAATCGTTTTTGATTGCATTCCGAATGAAGGTAAATCCCGCTATTTTCATGGATTAAAATTTCACTTGGATGCCATGGTATTTTTCAGGCTCCACGTAATCCTTGCGCAAAGGATGTCCCTCCCAATCCGAGGGCATTAAAATCCGCGTCAAATCCGGATGTCCCACAAAATGAACACCCACTAAATCGAAGGCTTCACGCTCATGCCAATCAGCCGTTTTCCAAATCGTAGAAACCGTTGGAATTTCAGGCAAGCTCCCATTTTCTTTCAAACGTGGCAAGGCCACCCGCACATGCAAGGTCCGATGAAAAGGAATGGAATATAAGGTATAAATAAGGTCCAAAGTACCTTTATCGGGGCCATTGTCGACGGCCGTCAGGCATGACAAAGAATCAAAATAGGTGCTCGGACTTCGATAAAGCAAATCACAGACCCGGGCGATATCGTCGGCGGGAATAAGAAGCCGATCGGCGGATTCCTCAAAACTCACCTCAACTCCAATTTGTGCCTGTATAAATTCTCCGAGTGCTTGGGTTTCCATACTTATGCAGGTTGGGCGATCGCATCCAAAATAATTTGGGGCACCACGCGGGTTTCTTGATTGATTTTTTCTTGCAATTTTAATATGCCGCCCAGCAGCGCCTCAGGCCGCGGAGGACAACCCGGCACATAGACATCTACGGGGATAATGCGATCGACCCCTTTTACGACATGATAGCCATGCTCCCAATACGGTCCGCCGCAATTCGCGCAAGAACCCATTGAAATCACATAGCGGGGTTCAGGCATTTGTTCATAGAGCCGACGAATCCGATCCGCCATTTTAAACGTCACGGTTCCGGCCACAATCATCACGTCCGACTGCCGCGGGGAAGGCCGAGGAAAAACACCAAATCGATCTAAATCATAGCCTGAGGCAAAAGCTTGCATCATTTCGATGGCGCAACAAGCCAGCCCAAAACTCATCGGCCACAAGGAACTCGCCCGTGCCCAATTCAATAAGTCCTCAAACTGACTGAGTACAAAACCTTCCTTGGCAATATCTTGATCTAAAAAACCTTTCATTAGCGAATAATTGTCAGCGTTCCCACGACATCCGGATATTCCGGATGTGGCTTAATGCGGTACATGTACGGGCCCGTAGGCAATTCCTTTCCATTCATTTTGCCCCAAAAAGGCTTTTCCTCATAATTGCTATAATTCTCATAGACAATCGCCCCCCAGCGGTCATAAATGATTATTTCTGCTTCGGGATAGGCCGTAATGTTATCGATGTACCAGCGTATATTGTAATCATCGCCATTCGGCGTAAAGGCCTCATAGGGATGAATTTTTGGCAAAATATAGACATTCACAGAGGCGGAACATTGTAAATTTAAACGAGGCAAATATCCAGAAATCGTATATACGTTTTGCGTGGCGATCCCGTTTAAATCCCCTAATTTTTTTAGGTCAAACATAGGCCGTAAAATATTGGCATTCGCGGTTTTCATAAGGGGATCAACTAAGCCTGCACTGGGCGACCAAGACCATTTGATTTCCGTATTGGCAGAACCCGTCACGGGCATATAAAGGGGCGTGGGAAGAACATGGGGTTTAGTTAGGTCTGGCAGTAAAAAAACCAATTTTTGATCGGCTGCGACCCAGCATTCGCTTTGTTGCGATACGCTAAAAAAAGGAAGCAAAAGCAAGCCGAAAAAAATACCTTTCATGGAAGATGAATCTATTTTGAGCAATGTTTTGTAAATATACCTAAATTCACAAAATTTTTACCTCATGTCCCTGAGCCATTTTTTCGAAACCGACTTAGCCAAATTGCGTGGCGTGACACCCGCGCGCTTGACTTTATTGCAATCGGAACTCGGTTTATTCAGCTTCGGTGACTTAATTCAATATTTCCCTTTTCGATATGAGGATCGCACATTAATCCATCCCATCGGTCAAATCCATGATCAGATGGAAAATGCCCAGTTTGTGGGTCGGATTCGTTACAAGGAAAAAATCGGCAGTGGAAAACGCGAACGACTGGTCGCCGAATGCTGCGACGAAACGGGATGCATCGAATTAGTCTGGTTCCAGGGCGTTAAGTGGGTTGAAAAATCCCTCGTCTCGGGTGTTGATTTCTTATTTTACGGAAAGCCAGGAAGCTTTAACGGGCAATTGCAAATGACCCATCCCGACATGGAGGTCTATAAAAGTGCGGCACAATCGGAGAAATTTTTCCAGCCGATTTACCCGCTCACCGAAAAACTTCGAAAAAAATACATCGACAGCAAGGTCATCGCTGGCTTGCAAAAAAGTTTATTGGAAATCGCATTTCCCTACATCCGAGAAACGCTTCCGGAGGAAATTCGACAAAACTTTAAACTCATTTCCAAGCAAGAAGCGCTGTATCATATTCATTTGCCGCAGTCGGAGGCTTGGTTGCACCAAGCACGCCGACGACTCAAATTCGAGGAACTTTTTTACAACCAATTACGCCTCATTAAGCAAAATCTCGTCCGAAAATCTGCTTTTCCAGGCCAGGTGTTTTCCTCTGCGGCGCTTTTAACGACCTTTTACCAAGACCATTTGCCATTCGCGCTGACGAATGCCCAGAAAAAAGTTATCCGAGAAATTTTCGAAGATATGCGCTCTGGAAAACAAATGAACCGTCTTCTTCAGGGAGATGTAGGTTCAGGGAAGACGATCGTTGCCTTTATTTCGATGTTGCTTGCGATTGATAATGGGACGCAGGCATGTTTGTTGGCCCCCACTGAAATCCTCGCCGACCAGCATTTTCAAGGCCTCAAGAAATTCGCCGATTTACTCGGAATTTCCATCGCCAAATTAACTGGCTCTGTGAAGAAAAAAGATCGGGTGGGTATTCACGAAGGCTTATTGGACGGAACATTACATATTTTAGTGGGAACCCATGCGATTTTTGAGGATGTGGTCCAGTTCAAAAATCTGGGATTATGCATCATCGATGAACAGCATCGATTTGGGGTGGCCCAACGAGCCAAATTATGGGACAAAAATAAATCCATTCACCCACATGTCATGGTCATGACCGCCACGCCGATTCCACGGACCTTAGCGATGACCTTGTATGGGGATTTGGATGTATCGGTGATTGACGAGTTGCCAGCCGGTCGGAAGGCTATTCAAACGATTCATCGCTATGATTCGCACCGACTTCAGGTATTTGGATTTATTCAAAACGAGATTCAAAAAGGTCGCCAAGTTTACATCGTGTACCCGCTCATCGAGGAATCAGAAAAACTGGATTTCAAAGATTTGATGGATGGTTTTGAGAGTATTTCTCGGGCATTTCCGGAGATTCCTTTGGGCATATTACATGGTAAAATGAAGCCGGCGGATAAGGATTTTGAGATGGCGCGCTTTGTCAAAAATGAAACCAAAATCATGGTCGCCACAACGGTGATTGAGGTGGGGGTCAATGTTCCAAATGCGAGTGTGATGATTATTGAGAGTGCGGAGCGATTTGGTTTGGCACAATTACATCAGTTGCGCGGACGGGTCGGTCGGGGTGCCGAACAAAGTTACTGCCTACTGATGACCGATTATAAAATTTCGGCGGATACGAAAAAGCGGATCGAGACGATGGTTCGCACGAATAATGGCTTTGAAATCGCGGAGGTGGATTTGCAATTGCGCGGCCCGGGGGATATCGGAGGAACCCGACAAAGTGGTGCGATCGATCTCATGATCGCGGATTTGGCCAAAGATGGGGAAATCTTAAAAGTGGCGCGGGAAACGGCAGTAGCGATTTTGGAGGAGGATCCGAATTTGAATTTGGATAAAAACAAAATGATTCGGGAGCAGGTGATGCAGCAGAAAAAAGATACGACCAACTGGGCTAGGATTAGTTAATTTAAATTCGGGTCTTCCGGATAGGTAGATAATACTCGAAAATCACCGCCTTTGTCATAGAGCACTTTTCGCCATAATTTTTCAGGGGCTTCGTCGAAGACATAATGTTCGGCGGCGGGATGGATAAACCAGGCATTGGATTTGATTTCGCTGGCGAGTTGGCCCGCCCCCCAGCCGGAATAACCGATAAAGAATTTGATTTCTTGAAACGAAATATCTCCCCCTACGACGCATTCGATGGCTTTTTCGAAACTTCCCGACCAAAAAATACCTGGGGCGATTTCGATGCCATCGGGAATGAGGTCGGGCCGTTTATGCAAAAATTGCATGATGCTTGGATCGACCGGACCACCGGAAAAGAGTGGGACATTTTCGAGGATTTGTTCGTCTACCATGGAATCAAATACAATCTCCTGTTTTTGATTGAGGATGAGACCAAAGGAATGTGAGTTGGAATGTTCACAGACTAAAACCACGCTACGATGAAAAGAGGAATCGCCTAAAAAAGGTTCTGAAATTAATAAAACGCCTGGTTTTAAATCATCGACCGTATATTGTTTAGGCATAAAAGGGAATTTCGTAAGTTTGTTTGAAATTAAAAATTATGGCAAATAGCGTTTTTATCTCTTTGGGTGGCAATCTAGGAAATACCCGTGAAATTTTTAAAAATGTCTATGCGGAAATTGAAAAAAAAGTTGGGCCCATCACCAAAAAATCAAGTATTTACCAAACCGCTGCCTGGGGACCCATCCCGCAACCTGATTTTTTGAACCAAGTTATCCTTCTGTCTACGGAAAGGATGCCTGGGAACGTCATGTCGATCTTACTCGAAATTGAAAAATCGTTGGGGCGGATTCGCGAAGAACGCTGGGGTCCAAGGGTTATCGATTTGGATATTTTGTTTTTTGAGGATCAGATTCATTCATCGGCGCATTTGCAAGTTCCCCATCCGGAGATCGCGAATCGAAAATTTGTGTTAATCCCTTTGGTTGAAATAGCAGCTGAAAAAACACATCCGATGTCTAAAAAAACGATGGCGGAATTGTTGGCCGAAACGACGGATACAAGCGAAGTGAGCCGATTACTCGTCTAATTCAGTATCGCCGTCGAGGAGTTTGGGATTAGGGAAGCGCCAACTTTGCCCCACGATTTTCTCGTAATACTTTTCGTATAGGGGTAAAATCTTTTTAATGTCAAATTCTTGCGCCCGTTCCAGCGCATTTTTTTTCATTTTTTTATGGAGGATCGGGTCAGAAAGAATCGCCACGGCATTTTTGACCATATCATCGATATCGCCCACTTGGCTCACAAATCCTGTTTCGCCATGAATGTTCACCTCTGGAATTCCCCCAGCATCCGAAGAAATTACGGGAACCTCGCAGGCCATCGCTTCTAAGGCGGCTAGGCCGAAACTCTCTTTTTCGGAAGTTAGTAGGAATACATCGGCGAGGGAAAGTGCCTCCTCGATCGTATCTAATTTACCCAAAAAGCGAACGTCATGGTACACGCCTAAATCGCGACATAGAGCCTCGATGCCGGTTCTTTCGGGACCGTCGCCAACTAGTAAAAGTTTAGATGGAATCTGTTTTTGAACCTTGGCAAAGACCCGAATGATGTCTTCGATGCGTTTTACCTTCCGGAAATTGGAGGTGTGCATGAGTAATTTTTCGCCGTTCGGGCAGATGGCTAATTTAAAATGTTCTTTGGGCTGTTTTTTAAAGCGTTCCAAATCGATGAAATTCGGAATCACCTCGATGTTACTCAGGATTTCAAATTCTGCGTAGGTGTCATTTTTGAGGCTTTCGGAAACGGCGGTAACCCCATCGGATTCATTGATCGAAAAGGTAACGACGGGTTCGAAGGACGGGTCGCGACCTACGAGGGTAATGTCGGTTCCGTGCAAAGTTGTGATGACAGGCACGTGAATGCCTTTGTATTTTAATATTTGTTTCGCCAAATAGGCAGCTGAGGCATGCGGAATGGCGTAATGCACGTGGATGAGGTCCAATTGCTCGTTGATCGTCACATCCACCATTTTACTGGCGAGGGCAGATTCATAGGGCAAGTATTCGAAGAGCGGGTATGAGGCGACACTTACTTCGTGGAAAAAGATGTTCTCGTTGAAAAAATCGAGTCTTGGTGGCTGCGTATAGGTAATAAAATGGACTTGGTGGCCCGCGGAGGCGAGTGCCTTTCCTAATTCAGTTGCTACAACGCCGCTTCCCCCGTAGGTTGGGTAACAAATGATCCCGATTTTCATGCCCTAAATTTATGAGAAAAGAATTAAAACTCGCCAAAAACCAAAAAGGTTCCTGATTTAAGCCTAAATTTGTTAAAAATAATCCCTTCGCTTGAAAAATTTAGTCATTTTCGCCTCCGGATCCGGCTCGAACGCCGAAAAAATCATCGCCCATTTTCAAGATTCTACCCAGGTGCAAATCAGCCATATTTTTTGCAATAATCCCGAGGCGGGGGTCATTGCGCGGGCGGAGCGCTTAGGTGTTCCTTGCAGTATTTTTTCCCGGGAGGAATACAAAAACGGATCCGTTTTAGGTAAGATTCAATCCTTGCAAACAGATTTTATTATTTTGGCGGGGTTTCTGTGGCTGATTCCCGCGGAATTTGTCCAAGCCTATCCGAACCGAATCATCAATTTACATCCGGCCTTATTGCCAAAATTCGGAGGAAAAGGCATGTATGGCCATTTTGTTCATGAAGCCGTAGTGGCCGCGGGTGAAAAGGAATCTGGGATCACGATTCATTATGTGAATGAGCACTATGATGAAGGGGCGATTATTTTTCAGAGCTCCTTTGCCGTGGAACCTGGCGACACAGCGGAGGATGTAGCGCGTAAGGGTCAGGTTTTGGAACATCGCGATTTTCCGAGGGTAATAGACAATTTACTTAATCCTTAATTTCCTCGTAAGGTACGTAATCTCCGTCGTCTGCTTTGGGTTTTGAGCTTTTCGACGAATTTTTTGGCGGCACATAATCCACATCGATCGTTCCTTCTTTTTTCTGCTGAGCCTGTTTTTGTCGATAGGCTTGCTCGGAATTAAAACGATGCACCTGCGTGATAATATAGCCTTTGAACATAAAACGGATCAAAGGCCAAATCACATAATAAAACACCAAACCAAAAGCCAATAATTTAAGCATAGCCTATTAACGACTCAAATATAAATTTCGTTCCCCGTATACTTTACGGAAGAAATCATCTTGCAAATTATCTATAAAGTAAATCGCCTCACCCGTCGACTTCATCTCGGGCCCTAATTCCATATTTACATTCGGGAATTTAGAAAACGAGAATACTGGAATCTTAATCGCAAAACCCTTTTTCACGGGTTGGAAATTAAAGTCTTTTACTTTTTTATCGCCCAACATCACCTTCGTCGCATAATTCACATATGGCTCTTGATAGGCCTTGCAAATAAATGGAACTGTCCGCGATGCCCGAGGATTCGCCTCAATGATATACACCACCTCATTCTTCACCGCAAATTGAATGTTCAATAATCCTTTGGTCTTCAAGGCCACCGCAATTTTCCGTGTATGGTCCTCAATTTGCTTCATCACATTTTCAGATAAATCAAACGGAGGCAACACGGAATGCGAATCCCCCGAGTGAATTCCCGCCGGCTCAATATGCTCCATCATCCCAATGATATACACATCCTCCCCATCGCAAATCGCATCTGCCTCTGCCTCAATCGCATTTTCAAGGAAGTGATCCAACAGGATTTTATTTCCAGGAATATCGCGCAAGATATCGACCACATGTTGTTCTAATTCCTGCTCATTAATCACAATCTTCATCGATTGGCCTCCTAACACATAGGAAGGACGAACCAATAAGGGATAGCCCAATTCACGGCCCAAAGACACCGCATTGTCCGCATCTTCACAAACCCCAAACTTCGGATACGGAATCCCTAAATCCTTCAATAAACTCGAAAACGCCCCCCGATCTTCCGCCAAATCCAAAGCCTCATACGAGGTACCTAAAATCTTAATGCCGTATTTCGAAAGTTTTTCGGCTAATTTTAATGCCGTTTGCCCGCCCAATTGGACAATCACCCCCTCCGGTTTTTCATGCTGAATAATATCGTACACATGCTCCCAGAATACAGGCTCAAAATATAATTTATCGGCGATGTCGAAATCCGTTGAAACCGTCTCCGGATTCGAGTTAATCATAATCGTCTCATAGCCTGCTTCTTTCGCCGCCAAAACCCCGTGCACACAAGAATAGTCAAACTCAATCCCCTGCCCAATCCTATTCGGTCCTGAACCTAAGACTACGACTTTTTTCTTTGGCGTCACTACGGATTCATTATCCAAAAATTCAGCACCCACTTGACCGAAGGTCGAATAATAATACGGCGTCTTCGCCTCAAATTCCGCGGCACAGGTATCCACACATTTGTAAATCCGCTTAATGCCCTCTGCATTTCGTTTATCGTATACTTCGGATTCTAAGCAGCGTAAGGTATGCGCAATCTGACGATCTGCGAAACCTTTATGCTTGGCCTCTTCCAACAAATCTTTTGGAATGTTCGAAAGCGAATATTTCTCCATTTCCTTTTCTACCCGCACGAGATCCTCGATTTGATTCAAGAACCATTTATCAATCTTCGTAGCCTGCTGAATCGTCTTAAACGATATCCCCATTTTAAAGGCATCGTAAATATGGAACAAACGATTCCAAGAAGGATTCGCCAAAGAATGCATAATCGCATCCTGATCGCGCAATTCCTTCCCATCTGCGCCCATGCCATTTCGCTTGATTTCCAAGGATTGACACGCTTTTTGCAGGGCTTCTTGGAAATTCCGACCGATTCCCATCGTTTCTCCCACCGATTTCATTTGAAGACCCAAGGTACGATCGGCCCCTTTGAATTTATCAAAATTCCAGCGAGGAACTTTCACAATTACATAGTCCAAAGCTGGCTCAAAATAGGCCGAGGTCGTTCCTGTAATCGCATTCGTTAATTCATCTAAATTATAGCCAATCGCCATTTTTGCGGCGATTTTGGCAATCGGATAGCCCGTCGCCTTCGATGCTAAGGCCGAAGAACGCGAAACCCGTGGATTAATCTCAATCGCAATGATTTCATCCGTTTCAGGATTCAGCGAAAACTGTACATTACAGCCTCCCGCAAACTTCCCAATCGCATTCATCATCTGAATGGCCATATCGCGCATGCGTTGATAAATCGTATCTGGCAAGGTCATCGCCGGCGCCACCGTGATCGAATCCCCCGTATGAATGCCCATCGGGTCAAAATTCTCAATCGAACAAATGATAATCACATTGCCCAAATTATCCCGCAATAATTCCAACTCATATTCCTTCCAACCCATGATCGATTGTTCCACCAACACCTCATGTGTAGGCGAAGCATGCAATCCTTTGTTCAAGGCCGCATCGAAATCCTTTGGATCATTTACAAATCCACCCCCTGTACCCCCTAAGGTAAAGGATGGACGAATCACTAATGGAAAACCTGTTTCTTGGGCTATTTCTTTTCCTTCCAAGAAAGAACGAGCGGTCCGGCCTTTGCAGACACCAACCCCGATTTCCAACATTTTCAAACGGAATTTCTCCCGATCCTCCGTCGTCTCAATCGCCTTAATATCCACCCCGATAATCTTCACTCCATATTTCTCCCACACACCCGCCGCATCACAGTCGATCGCTAGATTTAATGCCGTTTGTCCCCCCATGGTCGGCAATACCGCATCGATTTGATGCCGCTCCAAAATGTAAATAATGGAAGCTTTGTCCAAGGGTTTCAAATAGACATGATCCGCATTCATCGGATCCGTCATGATTGTTGCTGGATTTGAATTAATCAAGATTACCTCAATGCCCTCCTCTCGCAAGGAACGGGCAGCTTGGGAACCCGCATAATCAAACTCACACGCTTGACCAATCACAATGGGACCAGAACCAATAATTAGGACGGATTTAATCGAAGAATCTTTAGGCACAGGATGATAAAATTTAAATCTGTTGTATGTCTATTTTTTATTGCCTTAAGGTTAGGCTCAAAAATTGCACAAAGTTAGTGCTTATCGCCCGAATACCGAAGTGTTTTTATAAATAAATTCAGGAAAAGATTAATCCCAAAAATTCCCTTATTTTTGAACAAAAAATGTCAAAATCGTGATAAAAATATTGGTTGCTTGTGATGAAAATAGGGTGATTGGGAAGGATAACCAATTAATCTGGCATCTGCCGGCCGACTTAAAACGATTTAAATCCTTGACCACCGGTCATGTCATTCTGATGGGTCGTAAAACCTATGAATCCATCGGGAAGCCATTGCCGAATCGGACGACGATCGTTATTACGCGTCAGGTCGATTTCCAAGCCGAAGGAACCATCACCGCGCATTCCGTCGAAGAGGCCATTCTAAAAGCCAAATCTTTGACGCGCGAAGATATTTTCATCGTCGGTGGCGCTGAAATTTATAGCCTCAGTTTGGCTTTGGCAGACCAACTATTAGTTACGCAACTCCATGATATTTTCGAAGGCGACGCATTTTTTCCAGAGATCTCCGCGGATACATGGGAAATTGTGGACCGCGAGCGAGGCCTGACCGACGAAAAAAATCCATTCCAATACAGTTACATTACCTATCAAAAAATCCATGGAACGGAAAATTGACCTGAGCGAAGCACCGATTTCAATCGATCCTTATTTTCAATTTTTGCAAGACCCCAAAGCGGGAGGCATTTGCTTGTTCATCGGTACAATCCGAAATAAAAACGTAGGGAAATCGGTCCAAAAACTGAGCATGGAAGCCTATCCGCCCATGGCCCTCAAACAGATTGAACGACTAACCGACGAGGCTGCGGCCCAATGGCCCATCGAAAAAATAGCACTGGTGCATCGAACAGGCTCATTGGAAATTGGGGACATCGCCGTGCTTATCGGCGTCACTTCCGTGCATCGTCCAGAGGCTTTTGCGGCATGCCAATGGCTCATCGATACACTCAAACAAGAGGTACCCATTTGGAAAAATGAATTTTACGAAGACGGAAGTTCATGGCTCGTGCCACATCCTTAGAAAAATCCCACGAAACCATCAGGCTACATCCCCCCGTATCCTCAGGAAAAATCCCGCGAAACCATCAGGCTACATCCCCCCGTATCCTCAGGGAAAATCCCGCGAAACCATCAGGCTACATCCCCCCGTATCCTCAGGAAAAATCCTGCGAAACCATTAAGCTGCATCCCCGCATTTCGG
This sequence comes from Cytophagaceae bacterium, assembly GCA_947450365.1. Lineage (GTDB taxonomy): Bacteria > Bacteroidota > Bacteroidia > Cytophagales > Spirosomataceae > Aquirufa. The sequence continues at coordinate 19,510 of CANFVE010000017.1, read as the reverse complement.
CATTATCAAAACGCCCAAGGACTTTAAATCGAATGCCATCGGATTCCAATGAACCTAAATCCCGCGTCTCAATAAAGGCGCATGAATCAATATTGGCCAAATCGATCACGTTGATTCCGCCCACCTTCCCCGGAATTCTAACCTCCGCAAAGGGATCTGACACTTCGCGCAAATGTACGCGCATGGAGACCGCAGGATTGAAAATCCCACCTTGATCTGCATAAGCCTGTGAAAAAAGTTCCGTCATGCCATATTCAGAGGCGATGTATGGAAGACCCATTCCTTCCATTAAAAAGGCATGGATGCGGTCTCGAATCCATTCTTCCCTTCGGCCTTTCATCCCCCCGGTTTCCATGACCATTAGGCGGCCTTCGTTCACCGCCTCTTTCCAAAAGGAAAAATCTTGACCTGAATCGACCCAGTCCAACAAGCCAAAGGTCACCCCCATCACCCAAATTTTTCGATCACTTTTCAGCGCGGCTTTGATTTGCTCGACCAATGTTTCGTATTGATTCAAATAAAAACCTGAAAATTCAGACCCTGAGGCGCGAATAAAATGATCCATCATAAAAACCAAAGACGAATTTCCCCGCTCGATGTAGGAGGGCAAAAGGGCGAAAATATGGAAGTTCCCTACTGGACCATATTGAGATTCGAAGGACTTTAGGGCATGTACCTGGTAAAATTCGGGATCACAAACCGGGTGCTTGGAAGGAATCTGACCCGTCGTTCCTGAACTCTCAAAATCAAACAAAATGGGCGCAAAACCAGTCTGAACGCGGTAATTCTTAAATAGCTCAATGGGCAAAAAGGGGATTTCATCCACGGATTTTACCGCTTCTACCGAAACGCCCCGCATCCGAATGTAGGTTTGGTACAAAGGGTTAAAAGCGGCTTGGTATCGAAAAACATCCAGCGCCAAGGCCTCAAAATCCTGAGGGATGAGCGCCTTAACCCGATTTTTTAGTTCCTTGCCTCGCAATACCCACGCGTCCAAATCCTCCTGCATAGCTTTTCTATAAATTTGTACACAAAATTAAAGCAAATCATTAACTTTACGCGCTACAATTTGGAATTCCACATGCGTCAAGACCGGATTTTTTTGCTGCTTTCCCTGCTCGCTTTGATGGGCCTGGCGAGTTGTGTCAAAGAACCCGAGTACAGCATGACGCCTGCGATTAGGTTTGAGTCTATTCAGAAAATCACAAAAACGAGTAATGATGGGTTTGGAGGTAAGGCGAAAATCGACTCGGTGATTATGAGTATTCGCTTTGAAGACGGGGATGGTGATTTAGGGATTACCGCAGCGGAGATTAAGGCGAATAGCAAATACAAGGATTTTCGAAATTTTGAAGTAGATGTAATGCTACGCAAAAATGGCAAATATGTACCGGTTACCTTTAGTCCTAAATTAGGCGGCTTAATGAATTTTCAGTTCCGCCCGGATCAAAAACCGGGTCCTATAGAAGGTTCCATCGCCTATTCCACGCAATTCGTTTACGCGTTTTTCAAGGGCTATTCACCCCTATTTACGGAGAAAAACGATACGCTTAAATTTCAGATTTCCATTCGAGACAAGGCATTGCACCAAAGCAATGTGGTGGAAACGGATCCCATTGTCATTTTTCAAGACTAATTATAATTTCGAAACCTTCGTGTAAATCTTTGCATTTAGGCGATACATGTACATACGTTGATCTTTTTCATCGGTTTGCACATCCAATATTTTCTTTTCTTGAAAGAGTAATCCGAGGGCTTTGGAGAAGTTTTCGATGAGTTTGGAGCGGAATTGGCGTTGGGACTCCGGCGAACTTTTATGTTTCCCAAAGAAGGAGATAATTTGATGTCCGTTCACGAAACCTTGTTTGTAGTTCAACATGAGAAAATCAAGAAGTTGGCGCTCATTTTCTCCAAGCAAATAATCCAATTGCTTTTTCAATTTTCTCCTGCGCAAATAATTCCAGAAATAATAACTTAAACCGATGGCCACCATGGATAGGGCAACGATCAGTAAATCCAGCATTTTAATGAACCAAGGCACATCGAATGCGGTACCGAGGTATTCGGATTCGGCCAATAAATCTTTGATCGCAATCCCTTGTTGCTTGCCATTTAAATTCGGATTTGGCGAAGCAATATGTGTCCAATTCAAGGAATCCGCCCGAACATGTAATGCATTTTCGATACCACTATTAATCGAGAGATCATTGATAAAAACGCGATGTGGATTTTTCCATTGATATACTTTATAGCCATCCAACACATCGATGATGTACATGGCGTCGTAATTAAACGATTTATAGGTTCTGTCAACTAAAAATAGATAGTGCCCATCGCTGATAAAATGCTTGGATAAATCCTGGGTGAGGTAATTTTTAAGTATTTCTAGTTTTATTTCACCGGCGATGGTAAATTTTCGTTTCTCAAAATTAAATTCATACACATTCCAATCTGTTTCTACGCTGGGCAGATCCTCTGTATCGTTTAGTTCGACATTCGCCATGGTCACAAATCGATCTTTTTTAGAGAAATAACCCGAAGGGCTCATGCTAATTGCTTTGGGGATATTGCCAGAGGCTCGTATGCTGCGCCATTCACCGTTCTGGAAATCATATTCGGTGAGCATATTCGTTGAGCGCCAAAAACCATATCCGCCAAAGGAATACAGCACGCCTTTGCGCTGAAACTGAAAAGCTAAACAATTGGCTCCGCGAAAAAAGGTTTTGTCAATTCGCCTAATATGATTTTTGACCCGATTCCATTCATAAACTTGTCCGGTACAATTAATCATCAGATAGCTAATTCCGGGTTTTTTGCTGCTTACTTCCGTCGCCCCAAAAACATTGGTAAATAAATCTTGTCGATTTATCCCTTCCTCGGTAAAATGACCTTTGGATGTCCAAGGATAAAAATCTGTTTTGCGATACACCTCGCCATTTGAAAAGTCTAGGCGAACAAATTCCTTACTTTGTTCCTCTTGCCAAACAAGTAATTGAGCATTTGCCTGGGATAGCAAACCAAGGAAAAGAAGAAAAATAAAGGTTTTAAATATCTTCATGAGATCAATTGGTCTCGCAAAAATGCACTTTTTTTAGAAATAATAAGACCCTTTGTGCGACATTGCCTATCTATTTATATCAAAAAATTAAACAAAAAAGGCTAATTTTGTAATTGTACCCTAGAGAATTTCAACATATGACACTACACCGAGAAGGAAAAAGCTTATTAATCATCGCCCTAATCATCGTTTTAGGCATCAATTCTGTGGTTGCATACTTCTTTCCGGAACAAGTCTATGTGCGTGAAGGCGTGGTCATCATCACGGCTCTTTTTTACCTCATTATTTTACAATTTTTCCGGGTACCTACACGGGTTACGGAAATCAATCCCCAGCACATCATTGCCCCAGCCGATGGGAAAGTGGTCGTCATCGAAGAAACAGTGGAGAATGAATATTTTAAGGGCGCGCGCCGACAAGTATCCATTTTCATGTCACCCCTAAACGTACACATAAATTTTAATCCTGTTTCAGGGATTGTTTCTTATTTCAAATACCATCCAGGCAAGTTTTTAGTCGCCTGGCATCCCAAATCCAGTACGGAAAATGAGCGTACCACCTTCGTGGTCAAACATGAAAATGGAACGGAAGTTTTATTTCGTCAGATTGCGGGGGCTTTGGCGAAGCGGATTTGTTGGTATGCGAAGGAAGGGGATACGGTCCAACAAGGAACGGAATTCGGCTTCATCAAATTCGGTAGTCGGATCGATATCTTTTTACCCCTCGATGCTGAAATTTGCGTGAACATCGGTGACAAACCCGTAGGTGGCGAAACTGTTATCGCGAAATTAGCTTAGTTCCAATTTTCCCAATTCAATTCAATCAAATCCATTAGGCGTTGCAAACCAACCTGATCGATTTCGGAAAAATCATTTAATTGGTCCGAATCGACGTCCAATACCATCACCACATTCCCATTTGCATCGCGAACAGGTAAAACGATTTCGGATTTCGAGGCGGAAGCACAGGCGATATGGCCCGGAAATTGATCCACATCGGGGACAATGATGGCCTCATTCGTCGTATAGGCATGCCCGCAAACGCCTTTGTGAAAAGGAATTCGCGTACAGGCCACGGGTCCTTGAAAGGGTCCAAGGACTAATTCTTTTCCTTTATTTAAATAAAAACCTACCCAGAAAAACCCAAAAACCTCATGAATGGCCGCGGCGATATTGGCTAAATTTGCGTAAAAATCCGTTTCACCCTCCAAAAGCGCCTGCACTTGTGGAAATAAATGAGCGTATTTTTCTTCTCGCGAACCCGCTATCATGTGTAAATCTTCGGCCATGACTTAGGCGTTTTGAGTCTGAAAATATTTGGCGAGCCAAGTGGATGCTGCGGGCACGAGCCAACCTGTTCGGTAGGTGGCAACGTCGGCTGTTTGCAAGGGAATGAGGAGCGAATCTGCTTTTAGAATGCCGTCAGAAACCGCTTGTTTCGTTCCTAGGAATGGGATGAGCAGAAGGCTTTCTCTTTGGACGACCGCACTGGAACGATCGAAAAAGTCAATTCCCAACGTTGCACCTAATTCCTTGAACCAACGCGTAGATGCGTCGATGGAACAGCCAGAAGCTTGATTCACTTGTTCATCCACCGCCACCACAAAAACCTGACCAAAGCGAACATCGAAAGAACCTTGAAGTGCTTCCCCGTGGGCGGCCCAAGCTACCATTTCGCGGGCTAAATAGCTGTGAACTCCTTCAAGCTCTGGCTCACTTAGCGGGCGATTGGCTTGATATACCCAAACCCGGGCGTGATCAGAAATTTCGTTGAAAGGTATATACATATTAGATCATGGCTTGTTGGACCAATTCCGCCAAATCCACCACTTGGATCGAGGCCTCATGTCCTGATTTATTTAATCCATCCTGAATCATCACCATGCAAAATGGACATGCAATGGCTAATTTTTTAGCGCCTGATTCGATGATTTCATCCGTTCTTTTCACTTGAATATCGATTTTACCCGGTTCGGGTTCTTTAAATACTTGGGCTCCGCCGGCACCGCAACAAAGACCTTTGGTCCGGCAACTTTTTAATTCCTTCACCTCTTTTTGTAATCCAGCGATAATTTCGCGAGGGGCTTCATATACGCCATTTGCCCGACCTAAATAGCACGAATCGTGATACGCCACCGTCTCTGGTTCAGCCTGAATTTGAATTTTTCCAGATTGGATAAACTCAGCTAATAATTCGCTGTGGTGAATCACGTCATAGCTTCCACCTAAACTCGGGTAATCATTTTTCAGCGTATTGAAACAATGCGGACAAGCCGTCACGATTTTTTTTACGCCATACATGTTCAACACCTCAATGTTTGTCAAAGCCTGCATCTGAAATAAAAATTCATTGCCCGCGCGCCGCGCAGGATCTCCCGTACAGGACTCTTCGGTTCCGAGGACGGCAAAGGATATTTCGATACGCTGAAGTATTTCACAAAAAGCCCGAGTCACCTTTTTTTGCCGATCATCAAAAGACCCGGAACAACCCACCCAAAACAAAAACTCAGGCATACTTCCTTCTGCCTGAAACTCCGCCATGGTTTTAATTTTCAATTCCATCCTTCACTGATTTTTGCGTTTCTTTTCCATGTGTAGCCCGCATTTGAGCGACCGTCTGCCGACTTCCATCATGACTCCAACCCGGCGGTCCCAGTACATAGCCCCACAGGTTTTTGATATTGTTCACATGGCTCACATCTTTGACGATTTGAACCCATTCATAGAAAGCAATTTTTACCGGATTATAACTCTCAATTTGCTTCGTTAATCCATAATGGGGCCGCGCTCCTTCGGCTTGGAAAGACCCAAAAATGCGATCCCAAATAATCATAACTCCTCCATAATTTGTATCTAAATATTCCAAATCAATTCCGTGATGCACCCGATGGTGAGAGGGCGTATTCATGATGTATTCAAACCATTGGGGCATTTTTTGGATAAACTCGGTATGAATCCAATATTGGTATAACAAACTGGTTTGTTGGAAAAAGAACACGATAAACGGATGTACGCCCAACAAAGGAATCCAGGCATAAAATAAGAAAGTCAACGTCAACTGGCTCGTCCAAGTCTGCCGTAGCGCCGCTGCTAAATTGTATTTAGGCGACGAATGATGCACGATATGTGAAGCCCAAAAAATCCGAACCTCATGTGATATCCGATGTAACCAATAATAGGTCACATCATCCGCAAAAAAGGCAAATACCCAAACCATCCACCAAGAAGAATCCAAATCCGCCAAGCGGTAATGCTCATACACATAAAAATACGTGACAATGGCCATGGATTTCGTGACTGTACCTACCGCCAAATTCCCTAAACCTAACCCGATGGATGTCAACGAATCCTTCGTCTCCACAAATTCCCGATGCATCCGGTAGGAAATGTAGGATTCCACCAATAGGGTAATTAAGAAAAAAGGGACAGCATATAAAATCAGTTGGGGCGTCATATTAATTCGTTAAATAGGCCTTTAAAAATTCAATACTCGCCTTGGCAGGTAAGTCCACTTTTTCCGCCAAAATCGGCGACGTAATCACGTGATTCCCGGCATCTGGAAATGCCATCTGTTTTTTATCCTTAGCTGCTGTACCGATCAACGGAAACATTTCCTTCATCGCCTTCACCGAAACCACATTATCCTGATGCGCTTCGTCTTTATAATAATACGTCAACAACAATGGGCATTTCACCCCCTCAAAAACCTCCGGTTTCATCGCATGGGTCAAGAAATTTTGCATGCCGACAATACCCTCTAAGCGATAATGTAAATTCCAATATTGATCATGCAACGGATTTTTGACCGGAATATCATTGTATTCACCCTGTTTAATGAGGCGGGCCAATTGCAATCCCCAAGGATTATCCAACAAGGCTGCGTTCGGATCCGCCACCTCAATGCAAGGCCCATATAAAATCAAAGCCTTAATTTCCGGATGTTTCGATGCCAAATACACCGACATCGCCCCTCCAAACGAAGTACCCATCACAATCACTTCCTGACCTAACTTCTTGGCAACCGCCAAATAATTCTCCACACTCATATAATAATCATCCGCATTCACACTGCCCAAGGTATGATCCGAGGTCTTTTCCCCATGACCCGCGACACGAGCCAATACCAAATTTCCTCCAAAGGCCTTCGCCACCTCGCGATGCACCGGATCTCCTTCCATCTGCGAAGCCGAAAAACCATGTACATACAAAAAGGCATATTTCGTTTTTTGAGGATGCAACGAATCTGCGAATATGATTTTTGCCTCATTATTCGGCTTAATTTCCTTATTTTCAGCCTCTTTTGCCTGAACAAATGTAGCGATTTGCAAGGCTGAATCTGGGATGGCGGTCCAACTAGGTTCAGCCACCAAACGTGGCGCCTCCGGATGTGGCCCCAAAAAATATATAGCCACCAATATCACTAATCCAATTGCAATTTTTTTCATGTGCTTATGATTTTGCCCAATTTAAGCGATCCGATGGATTGAATTTCCATGGGGCCTGATTCGTTTCAATATTTGCAAACATGGAATTCCATGCCGAAGGCGCATCGGATTCCTCCATGATTTGATATCTCCGCATCTCTAAAATGATACTCAATGGCGAAAGCTCCATCGGGCAAGCCTCTACGCAGGCCTGACACGTCGTGCATGCGCGTAACTCCTCCGCAGAGATGCGATCCCGCAAGGATTTATCATCCGCCACCCATTTGCCTTGGTTAACTTTTAATACCTGAGCCACCTCTTCCAAACGATCTCGCGTATCCATCATAATTTTTCGTGGCGACAAAGCGCGACCCGTTTGATTCGCCGGACACTGCTCCGTACATCGACCACATTCCGTACAACTATAGGCATCCAACGCATTTTTCCACGTCAAATCCATCACATCCTTTGCCCCAAATTTTACCGCTGCACCCGCTTCTTGGCTTTCGACGGGTTGGCCTAACATCAACTTCACCTCATGCGTCACCGAAGACATCGCCCCCATTTTTCCCGACGATTCTAAACTCGAATAATACGCCGCCGGAAAAGCAAAAAAGATATGTAAATGTTTGGAATAGGTCACATACCATGCAAAGCCTAAAATCCCAGAAATATGAAACCACCAAGCTGTCCTTTCCAGCATGAGCAAAGTCCCCGTCGTAAAAGATTCAAACCATGGAATGAACTGACCAGACACCACAAAAGAACCCACCGCCAGGTAATGCTCCTCGCCCCGCATTTGTAAAACTGCATCCGTTGTATTCATGGTCCATAAAGCAATCATCAACACACATTCAATGCCCAAAATCGTATAGGCATCGCGGATCGGAAAACCTTTTAATTCCGCATGCTGACTCGCCTGCAAACGCCCAAGCCCGAGCAAAAACCGCCGCGCAAAAAATACCACACAGGCCACAAATACGCCCGCCGCTAAGCATTCGAAATAGTTGATTAAAAACCGATAAAAATCACCTAAAAACGGCGCGAAAAGCCGATGCGTCCCCAAAATCCCATCGAGGATAATTTCGAGTATCTCGACATTAATCAACACAAACCCCACATAAATCAAGAAATGAAAAATACCGACCAGGGGCTTTTGAAACATCTTTTTTTGACCGAATGCGAGTAATAAAACGCGTTTCCAACGAAGACTCGGTTGGTCATTCATCGGCACCGGCTGCGTCATGTGAATAGAGGCTGCGATCCAACGAAAGCGATTCGCAATCAAATAACCCATTCCCGCCAAAAGACCAATAAAAAAAAGCTGAGGAAGCATATCTATTTTGTGATGAAATAATGACGAAAACTAGCGGATTTTTCCCTAAGAAAAAAATCAAAAATTGATAATTTATAACTCTTTTTTCAAAAAGCGACCCGTATGACTTCCCTTTACTTTGGCGATTTGTTCCGGAGTTCCCGAAGCCATCAGTTGCCCCCCTGCATTTCCACCCTCCGGACCCATATCAATCACATGATCCGACACCTTAATGACATCCAAATTATGTTCGATTACCAACACCGTATTCCCCTTATCGACCAATTTTTGCAAGACATCCAATAATAAATTTACATCCTTAAAATGCAAGCCCGTCGTCGGTTCATCTAATACATAAAGCGTTTTTCCCGTATCTTTTTTGGATAATTCCTCTGCTAATTTTACGCGCTGAGCCTCACCTCCCGACAAGGTCGTCGCATGCTGGCCCAGGGTAATATAGCCTAAACCAACTTCCGCCAAGGTTTGTACTCGGCGATAAATACGCGGCTGATGTTCAAAAAATTCAAGTGCCTGCTCCACCGTCATATCCAGCACATCCGAAATCGACTTTCCCTTAAAACGTACTTCTAAAGTTTCCCGATTAAACCGTTTGCCTTTGCAGGCCTCGCATTCGACAAGTACATCGGGTAAAAATTCCATTTCAATTTTCTTCCGACCGGCTCCTTCGCAGCTTTCACATCGCCCACCCTTCACATTAAAACTAAATCGACCCGCTTTGTAACCTCGTATTTTCGATTCAGGCAATTCACAATACAAACTCCGAATATCACTGTACATATTCGTATAGGTAGCCGGATTGGAGCGAGGCGTCCGACCAATCGGCGATTGATCCACCTCAATGACCTTATCGATATGTTCCAAGCCCGTAATCGATGCGAAAGGCATCGGCTCACGTTTGGTACGATCAAAAAACTGTTTCAATTTCAATACGAGGGTATCATGAATCAAGGTCGATTTACCCGAACCCGAAACCCCCGTCACCGTGATGAATTTACCTAATGGAAAATCCACTGAAACCTTTTTTAAATTATTCCCGGTGGCACCTTTCAATTGAATCACATGCCCATTTCCTTTTCTACGGGTTTTGGGAACTGCGATTTCCAAGGCGCCATTTAAGTAGTTTGCGGTAGGCGTTCCTAATTTTAAAAACTCGGTTGGAGTACCTTGACCCACGACTTGGCCACCATGTCGGCCTGCGCCCGGACCTATATCCAAGAGGTAATCGGATTCCAACATCATGTCTTTGTCATGCTCCACCACCAGCACCGAATTCCCCAAATCCCGTAAATCTTTCAGGGCGATAATCAACTTTTCATTATCCCGCTGATGCAAGCCAATGGAAGGTTCGTCCATAATGTAAAGGACGCCAACTAATTGGGTTCCAATTTGCGTAGCTAAGCGAATGCGCTGAGATTCTCCCCCCGACAAACTCTTCATCGGTCGATCCAAGGTCAGATAGGTTAATCCGATTTGAGTTAAAAAACCCACCCGTTTACGAATTTCTTTGAGGACTTCATGGCCGATTTGTTGCTGCCGTTCCGACATTCTTTCCTCCACCCCAGCAAACCAATCTTCCAATTCTGAAATATCCATTTGGGCTAATTCCCCAATGTGTTTTCCGTCAATCTTAAAATGCAGCGATTCCTTTTTCAAGCGATAGCCCTCACAATCCGGACATTTTTTTATCTCCAAAAAATCCTTTAACCAATCCTGCGTTTTCTCAGAACCACTCTCTTGTTGGCGCTTTAAAAAATGAATAATTCCATCATATTGCGTACTCCATTCGGTCCCCACATATTTCTTGGATGGTACGGGGACAGGTTCACTCGTTCCATATAACATGATGTCCATGGCGGCCCGAGGAAACTTGGAAATAGGTGTAGAAAGCCCTACACCAAAGGGCTTTAGCAATACCTCAAGTTGTTTGAAAATCCACAATTCTCGGTATTCACCTATTGGCGCAATGGCCCCCCGAATAATGCTGAGGGAGGGGTCTGGAATGACCGATTCTTCGGTAATTTCTTCGATGACCCCGAGGCCGTTGCAACAAGCACAAGCCCCATAAGGACTATTAAATGAAAAGGAATTCGGCGCAGGTTCATCATAGGACAATCCCGTTTTGGGATCCATGAGGGTTTGAGAAAAATAATGCAATTGATTTTTCCCATCTAAGACAAACACTTGTCCTTTCCCCACTTGCATCGCCGTTTGTAAACTTTGAGACAGTCGCACGCGTTCGGATTCCTCGACGATGAAGCGGTCGATGACAACCTCGATGTCGTGGACTTTAAAACGGTCCAACTGCATTTTTTCTTGTAAATCCACCACCTCGCCATCCACACGTACTTTGGTATAGCCCCATTTGGCAATTTGAACAAATAATTCTCGGTAATGACCTTTACGACCTTTCACCAAAGGAGCCAGTAAAACGACCTTGCTTTTGGCAAATTGAGACAGTAGGGTGTGAATGATTTGATCGACCGACTGCCTCACCATTTTTTCACCTGATAGGTAAGAAAAAGCTTCAGACGCGCGGGCATATAAAAGGCGAAGAAAATCATAAATCTCGGTGGTCGTACCCACCGTCGATCTAGGATTTTTAGATGTAGTTTTTTGTTCGATGGAAATCACGGGAGACAGCCCTTCGATTTTGTCGACATCGGGGCGTTCCATATTGCCTAAAAATGAACGAGCATAAGCGGAAAAGCTTTCCATGTAACGCCGTTGGCCTTCCGCATAAATCGTATCGAATGCCAGGGAGGACTTCCCGGATCCGGAAATTCCAGTGATGACGACTAATTGATTTCTTGGAATGGAGACATCGATATTTTTCAAATTATGCTCGCGGGCGCCTAACACCTCGATGTGCGAAAATCCGGTCAAATCGGTAGGCTCTTGCATAGTTGAATTGAAAAATAGAATCCCCAAAGGTACAAAAAAAGAGGCTGCCCTTTTCGGGGCAGCCTCAAGAAAAATGGAAGAATTTTATTTGTTCAATAATTGATCAAATGTCAAGCTTACATAGTAGATACTTCCTACCGTTGGGTTCGCCCAACCTGTTGTGTATTGCGCACCTAACAAATTAGATCCACCTACTTTTAAGATGGACTTCATACTAGACAATTTCTTGCTGATCTGAGCATCCAAGGTATGGAAACCAGGAATTAAACTTTGTTGGGATTGATTTACTACTTGGTTTACCATAGACGATTGCCAAACGAATTGATCTTGGAATCTCCAAACTGCGCTGAATCCCCAGCCAGAACCACCGATGTTACGGTTTCCTAGGGTCACGTTTGTGCGATAGTTTGGTGTGTTAAAGGCTAATTGATAATCCGCTAAACCACCGTTGTCCTTCACAGCATTGTAAGAAACGTTTGTTCCAATGTTCCAGTTAGATCCTAATTGGTAATCTAAGCTTAAACCCCAACCGTTTGTTACAACTTCATTCTCCACATTCGATGGGAATGAGAAGTAATTCAAGGCACCAGCGATGGTTGCAGATGGTTGAGCTACTACTTGACCCGCAGAGAAGTTGGTAAAGTTCGACTGATAAATATAGAAATCAGCTAACATGCGATCGCCAAGGAATCCTTTGTAACCAAATTCCAACGTACGAACTTGTTCTGGTTTCCAATCTTTCGATTGGTACACTTTCCAGTTGGCCGGATTTGTAGGCGACGCGATAACCGATTGTAAGGTATATGAGTTTCCAGATAATTTGTAGCGATCTTGGATCACAGCTAAGCCCCCTAATAAACGTGCAGAAGGAGTTAACAAGTTAATGTATTGGTCTTGTGTCGTAGGGATACGGAAACCTGTTTGGTAAGAAGCACGGAAATTCGAACGACCTTCAGAATAAACCCCAGAAACCCGAGGGCTAAATTGGCCTTCGAAGTTTTCATTTTTATCGTAGCGCATGGAACCGGTCAATTTAAACTTATCTGCGAACATTTTTTTCGCCAATTGTAAATAAGCGCCGTACTCCGAAATTGAAAATTCAGACCCATCATCTTTCAAGGCAAATAAAGAACCTTCAGAATTCAAGGCATATTGACGATACGATGCTCCCATGATCATTTCTACTTTGTTGTTCAATTTCTCTGTGAAATTGTACATCCCTTCGTAGTGATATAAAGCTGTTTTATCTGTAAACTTGGCGCCATTCGGTAATGCTTTCCCTTTGATGGCTTCCACCGCCGTATTAAATGCTTGCGTACCAGGAACTAAACGTCCGATATCCGCTTTACCACGAGCGCTTGTGTGGTATGAGTTAAAAGCAGCTTGGGTACTTGCTATGGCAGCACCTACCGCAGTCGTTGGATTACCTGTTTGCGCTAATGTGGTTTGCAAAACAGTTCCAAAGTTTGTCAATGCCAAACCAGCGAACGTCGAGAAGTATTCAGGATACCAAGCAGTACTTGGTTTTGCAACCTCGTTAACTAACTGACCCAATGTTCCTGTCGCATACGCTTCACCTGAATTTTCTTGAGTAGTGAAGGCACGTAAGAAGAAGTTAGATCCTTTTAACTCTGCTTTGTATTGGCCCATGCTAAAGTTCTTGATTGAATAACGATCTGCTCCTGTGTAAACCGTTGTCCCTTGGCCATAAGATCCTTGTAAAATCAATTCCACTTTATCATTAAACCGGTAGTGCAAAGCTGCATTAAATTTAATGTTACGGTTCGCATAAGAAGCTAAATCACGCTCCTCATAACCACGGCGTGAAATATTCACGTTAGGTACGATATAACCTAAAATCGCAGATGGAGTTAATAAACCTCCTGTAGCCTTTGAGATTTGGTTAATACCCTGTGTCAAAGGGGATGTAGGATCTCCTAAAACAGGTTTTAAGGAAGACAACATATTTACGTTTGTTTCATCCCCATACATGTTGATACCATTGTACCCATTATTGGTTGAATGCCAACCCGCTCCTAAAGTAGTCCCATTTAAAAGAGATTGGTCACGATAATCAGTGGCTTGCCAATCTTCCGCACTTAAAGAAGTAAAATTCACTTTATACGCCCATTTGTTATTAAACGCTTGCGCATAGCGAATGGAAACATCCCCATATGGAGTCGTTTGCGTGGTACGGTTCGAAGCAGACATTAAACCCGCTTTCACTTGAGCACTTAAACCTTGATATAAGAAAGGACTTTTTGAATTCATCAAAATGATACCATTCATGGCATTTGGACCATATAAGGCGGAAGCTGCCCCTGGCAACACCTCAACGCCTTCTAAGTCTAATTCTGAAATACCTACGATATTACCCACGGAAAAGTTCAAGCCTGGTGCTTGATTATCCATGCCATCGATTAATTGAACCACACGAACGTTTCCGTTGCTATTGAAACCACGCATGTTGATGGATGAAAAAGAAACCGATTGGGTACTTGTTTCAACCCCTTTCAAGTTGCGCAACGCATCATAAAACGAAGCGGCTGGCGTTTCACGAATCGAACGGATATCCATTTTTTCAACAGATACCGGCGATTGAAGAACACTTTCCTCGATACGAGAAGCGGAAACTACCACATCTTGACCCATCGTTGATTGTTCTTTCAACACAATCTTTAAATCTGATTTTGCTTCCTTTACGACAATTTCTTGACGCTCATAACCCACCATCGAAACCACCAAACTGAACGGTGTGGGGGTAGAAGTAGTTAAAGAGAAATTACCATTGGCATCTGAAATCGTACCAATAACCTTTCCTTTCACGGCAATGCTAACTCCAATTAAGGATTCTTTTGAAGCCGCATCTGTAACTTTTCCAGCTACTTTCGTTTGGGCAAACACCGATAAACTAAGTAGGAAGAAGACGGCAAAAACCGGCAGGATTTGAGTAAAAAGTTTTTTCATAATGAAGAATTTGATGGAACTTATTTAAATTTTAGTTTCACTTTGGTGACAAAGCTACTCTTAAAATTAAATTAATTTATATTTCGTATCAAAAAATTGATAGTTTTTCCGTAAATATTTTTATTGCCTACACCAAATAATCAGCCTTTTGATATTTTTATCTTCTAAAAAGCATTATTTCTTGTTAGCTTTGACTTGTAATTTTCATCCATGGGAAAAACTCAATACCTCCTCCTGATTACTTGTTGGTTTGCTCTTCAGCTCTTCAGTTGTAAAACGCCTGTACCCGCTCGCTTAGGAATTCGGTGGAACCAAAGCCCCATTCCTGCGGAAGTCGATTATGCGAAGGGTGAGAATTGGGCTGCGCTCCCGACTAAAAAAGACTTAGCCGATTCCATTCCGAAGGGCGCCCCCTTTTCGGATGAACAAGCCACGGCGCAAGCCGATGTTTTTTTCATTCATCCGACGATCTTAACCTATGCGCCGACCAACGAATTTCAGTGGAATGCCTCCGTCGATGATTCCTTTCTCAATAAAAAAGTAGACGAATCTACCATCCTAAACCAAGCCTCCATTTTTAATGGTGCCGGAAGAATCTATGCCCCTCGTTACCGACAAGCCCATTATTTCGCCTTCGTCACACCATTTAAAGAGGATAAAGATGCCGCATTAAATCTTGCCTATACCGATGTTAAAAAGGCATTTGAATATTACTTGGCCCATTACAACCAAAATAGGCCAATCATCATCGCCTCGCACAGCCAAGGAACCGTTCACGCGACCCGATTGATGAAAGAGTTTTTTGATGGAAAACCCTTAGGCGACAAATTAGTGGCCGCCTATATCATTGGCATCGCTACACCCAAAAACGCGTTTGAACACATTAAACCCTGTGAAAATGCTAGTCAAACGGGTTGTTTTATTGCATATACGACCTTCTTGAATGGCTATTTGCCCGACTGGCACCCGAAAACGTCAACTGAACTTGTTTCCACCAATCCATTAACCTGGTCGCTTGATGAAAATTTTGTCTCCCAAAAATTAAATCCCGGAGGAGTATCCTATGGATTTAAATGGGTGAAAAACTTTGCTGATGCCCAAAATCATTTGGGTGTTTTATGGACACATACTCCTTATGTGTTTGGCCGGCAATTTGTCCATATCAAAAACTGGCATCAGGCGGATTTAAATTTATTCTACGCACCCATTCGTGAAAATGCCAAATTTCGGGTTCGCACCTTTTTAAGTAAACAATAAGGCATGAAAAATACCTTCTTAATCATCATGGCTGGGGGAATTGGAACCCGTTTTTGGCCGATCAGCAGAAGTTCAAATCCAAAACAATTTCATGATGTATTAGGGGTGGGAAAAACGATGCTCCAACAAACCGCTGAGCGATTCGCAGGAATCATCCCGAACGAAAATATTTACGTCGTTACCAGTTCAGAATTTGCCGATATCGTTCAAGAGCAATTGCCATTTTTAACACCCGACCAAATCCTAAAGGAACCGCAGCGTAGAAATACCGCTCCTTGCATCGCCTATGCAGCGTATAAGATTGGGAAAAAACATCCACAGGCAAAATTGGTCGTTGCCCCAGCTGACCACGTAATTTTAAAAGAGGAAGCTTTTCAGTCGAAAATTAAACTCGCCTTACATGCCGCCTCTGAACCTTGTTTGGTCACTTTAGGCATTTTACCGACTCGTCCTGACACCGGATATGGGTATATTCAATATCTTTCAAGTGAAAATGAAGCCAAAACGGTGAAAACTTTTACAGAAAAACCGAATGTCGAACTCGCAGAGGCTTTTTTGGAAAGTGGAGATTATGTGTGGAACGCAGGTATATTCATTTTTAGTATCCCCACGTTTAAGCGGGAATTAAATAAACATCTGTCAAGGATGGCCGAGCAATTCGAAGAAGGCTTGGTGCATTATTATACGCCAACAGAAGAGGATTTCATTCGCAAAGTCTACGCCGTTTGTAAAAGCATTTCCGTCGATAACGGTATCATGGAAAAGGCACAAGAGGTTAAAGTTATTTTGGCGGACATCGGTTGGTCCGATTTAGGTACCTGGAAATCCCTATATGAAATCAAGGACAAGGACGAAAATGGAAATGTGATCGAAGGTCAAGTAATGGTTTTTGATACCGAAAAATGTATCGTTAAGACACCTCATCATAAATTAGTTGTCATCCATGGCCTACAAAATTTTATTGTGGCCGAACATGGAAATGCTTTGATGATTTGTCCAAAAGATCAGGAACAGCAAGTGAAATTTTTCGTGGAAGAAGCAACGAAATTAGACCAAAGCTTTAGTTAATTCAGCGCCGTTGGCCAGGTCGATTAAGGCCTGAAAATCAGGGATAATGTGAATTTCCTGTGGAATATTCACCTCTTTTTGCAGCACTTGATACCCCGTCAAAAGTAATTGCGTCGCCGGCATATCCTCCACCATTTTATTCACATAGGATTGAATCAATTCTGCATTAGGTTCTGAGGTAAAGACAGAGAAAATATAATCAGGCTGGTGTATGTTGTAGGCCAATAACAATTCCTCATAAGGCAACGATTGACCCAAATAAACCACTGAATGTTTCCGTGCGCGGAACACATAATTAGCAAACAATAAGCCAATCTCGTGCAATTCCCCTTCTGGAAGGTACAATAAGAATTTTTTCGCACTGGGTTTAAGGCTTAATTCTTGGGAGTCGATCGCAGAAATAACTTTTTGACGAATCAAATGACTAATGAAATGCTCTTGGGCAGGCCCCACCGATCCTGAAAGCCATAAGGTACCTAAGCGACGCATAAATGGATAGATAATATTCAGCATATAACTCTCAAAGCCATGCGCACCGACAATGTTTCGGGTCAATTGTTGGAATCGGTTTTCATCCAAATCCATCATAGCCACAGTTAAGGCTTGAATTTGTTCAGGAAAATCCAACTGTCCTTTTGACAATTCTAAGATGTGATTCGAGATTTCATCCTCGGACATTTTGGCAATTTCCGAAATCTTAAATCCCGCTTTATCTTGCAAAAGCGCAATATTTAAGACCAATTTCAATTCGGAATCGCCATAGGAACGAATGTTCGTTTCGCTCCGTGAAGGCTTAAGAATTTGATAGCGCTGTTCCCAAATACGCAAGGTATGCGCTTTGATGCCACTTAAATGCTCTAAATCCTTGATTGAATACGAAACCATATAGGGGAAACCTATAGTTGTAAAAATTGTTTTAAACTTGGAAAATTATTTCCATTGCAACAAAACCCAATGCCCAAGAAAAAATAAAAATTGGAGCATCGCGATGAGGCGGAACAAGCTGGATTTAAACGTCCAAGGTCCTGATTGTAAAACAAAATGAAAATAAAAACTGGCCAACCACCACGCGCCGAAATTCTGAATAGGTACTTGCCCCCCCGACCAATGCCAAAAATCAAAATGAATCGCCACCGGTTCAATTAATACATCCAATGCCGTCATCAGCCCTGCGCCCAAAGCCGCCTTACCTATTTTCCCTCCTACATTCCATTCTTCCACAACAGCTTGGGTGGCAAGCACTAGGACCAACCAATTAATCCCAATCGTAATGGGGACTTTTAAAAAAGAGGCCCCTAAGGTAGCACCATAAGCATACTGTCCGAAAATGCGACCCGTACGAACTCCCTGAACCTCCAAAAACCAAGCCGAAACGGCTATTAGTGCCATGACCAAATAGGTCATAAAACCAGGTTTGGGATGGTAGAAGAAACAAATAAATCCGGTAAACCATAGGGTTAGAGGAACCAACGAAGTAAACCATTGGGCCGTAGCGGGAATGTGCATGCCAATGAGACCGGCTGCATACAGGACAATTAAAAAACGTTTTAAGAAAATAGGATTCATAATAAAAGGACTTTTAAATTAAATCACCAGCCCTCTGGCTTGTGAAGGATATATCCATCTTTTTTTTCAATTTCGAGGGGTAATTGGCATTCGATTAATTTTTGTCTGCCGATCATCTGATTCGCCCGGGCGACCTCAGCCACCGAATTATTATGACGGCCCGGCGGAAAAAATACGACGACTGATTTATCAATAAAAACCGTATTGACCGATTCGATACAAGGCACAAAATCGCTATCGCCCGAGATTAAAATAGCTGTATCGTAGACATCTAAATGCGCATCCATGAGTAAATGAGTAGCGATATTGACATCCGTCATTTTTTCAGTCGGCAAAATCCACTCATGCCCGCATTCGCGGCATTCCATAAATTTCGCTTGATAGGATCCAAAAATCAAATCTACTCCTTGGCTTTCCAACGCCTCTAAATAGGTATTTTGGCGTTTTTCCTTAGGGGGATTGTGCGTAATCCGACTCGTAAAAAATTTGATAGCCACCAGCGTTTGATTCGCATGAATAAAGCCCTTAATAAGTTGGGAGACATCCAGCCATTTGCAATGCCTTAAGCCGGAATCTATCATCCCAAAATAGAGATTCGATCCATCCACATAGGCGATTACGCGTTGTTTTTCTTTTTTTTCGGATTTCAATGCTTATCTTTGTCAGGTGCTCCCCCAAAGATAGCATCTTTGGGCCGATGCCTCACCTAGGTGGGGCATTTACTTTTTTAGGCTAGGACAAAAAAAGTCTCAGTGTTTCCACTGAGACTCTAATTTTCTAAATTGGGGCGGATGATGGGGCTCGAACCCACGACCAAGCGCACCACAAACGCCTACTCTAACCAACTGAGCTACAACCGCCATTTAGGACTGCAAAAATACGCAAAGGATGCTATAATGCAAACCCGATTTAAAAAATTAGGGAGAAATTTATC
>CANFVE010000016.1 GCA_947450365.1 Cytophagaceae bacterium | reverse complement strand
TTTTGACTTGGATATAAGACATCGCTGGTACCGAGGGCGGAGGAAGTAGATTTGTTTGCACTATTTTCTTTGTCAGCTAATGCGCTTGTGACATCTGTCGTATTTGCTTTTAGATTCAGCGCGCTAGTTACATCTGATGTATTTGCTTTTAACGCAAGCGAGGTGGAGACGTCGGAGGAGTTCGCTTTTAGGGTCAATTCATTGGTTACGTCCGCCGTATTTGCTTTTAGATTCAGCGCATTATTCACATCTGATGTATTTGCTTTTAACGCAAGTGAGGAGGAGACATCGGAGGCATTGGCTTTTTGTGCCAATTCATTGTTGACGTCAGCCACATTGGCTTTTAAATTTAAGGCTGTTTGGGTGGCGCTGGAAATAGGTTTGTTTGCATCGCTGGTGTTATCAATGTTGCTGAGCCCCACCATGCTTTTGTCGAGTCCGCCAACGGTACCGGTGAAGGTTGGATTATTTATCGGAGCTTTTAAGGCCAAACCAGGCACGGTTGGCGAAGCTGCGGTTCCCCCTAAATCGCCGGCCAATTGGATTTTTCCCTTGGTTGATGCATCCGCATCAGGAGCGCCGGAAGCCAAAGTTGCATCCACATAGGTTTTGACTGCTTTTTGACTAGGATATAGAACATCGCTGGTCCCGAGGGCAGTGGAAGTAGATTTGTTGGAAATCTCTTCTTTTCCCGAAATCGCACTTGTTAGGTCGGAGGCGTTTGCCTTAAGTGCTAATGCTTCGGTTATATCCGTGGTATTGGCTTTCAACGATAATGCCGATGTCACATCTGCTGCATTGGCCTTCAATGCTAATCCCGGGACCGTAGGAGAAGCGGCTGTTCCGCCTAAATCTCCGGCTAATTGGATCTTTCCTTTGGTTGAAGCATCAGCATCCGATACAATCCCATTGGCAACTTGATTGTCCACATAGGTTTTGACCGCTTTTTGCGTCGGGAATAATTCCTCTGAATTACCGAGTGCGGAATTATTCGATTTATTCGATGCATTCTCCTTTGTCCCAAGTGCCGCATTAACGTCTGTGCTATTCGCTTTGGTATCTAAATTCGCTTGCAAGGCTATTCCTTGTGTTGCCTGATCCACATACGCTTTCACCGCTTTGACGGAGGGGTATTTAGTATCGGAATTCGAATCTGAACTCACATCGGTGGATTTATTAGCAATATTCTCTTTACTTGTTAAACCCGGTACTGTTGGCGAAGAGGCGGTACCGCCGAGATCCCCGGCAAGTTGAATTTTTCCCGGAGCCAGTGTGGTGGCGTCTGCGATGGAACCACCGGCTAAGTCTGCTACCTTTGTGTCGACATAGGTTTTGATCGCTTTCTGCGTCGGATATAATTGATCGGAAGGACTCGAATTTCCTAAGTCGGTGGCCGCGGATTTATTATCCACGATTTCATAGGTGGAGGCTAAATTCGAAAGGGCATTATTCGTTGAAAATAGTTGTGATTGAAGGCCATTAATATTTGAACTTAACCGATTTAAGTTGGCCTGGGATTCATTTTTTGTCTCAGAAATCAGCCCATTGACATTCACCAATTTTTTTTCAATATCCGAAATGGAATAGGTGTTTTTGGCAATCGTTCTAGAATTTAGTTGGATCGAATCGCTTAATGAAAAGATTTGTTGATTGACAATGGCAAAGTTTTGGTCGGCCAACAATTGATTCGTTCGAATCGTCTTATTCGTTACTGACAATACCTCCGAAATAGGATCTAAATCTTTTGGAATTAAATAACCAGAATCGTTCGCAAATTGAGATAGTTTCTTCGGAGCCTCCCGTACATTTTTATATTCCACAGCCTCCGCATATAGCGCATAGGGCGAAAAGCTTAATCGTTGATTGCTAACCTCACTAAATGTTTCCCCCCCATCAAAGCTGACCCCAACGGACAGGTTTTTTTGGTTTTCATCCCAAATAATCGCATCGAATGAATTGAATTTCGCGATTGGCAAGGTTGATGCATTTGAATTCAACGAACCATTCGTATTTCCTTCGCCTATCATCACGTTGATAAGCCCAAATTCATCTGTTTCCGTTTGCTGGATTTCTACATAATCTAAGCTATTTGCATTTCCGATGCTAAACCGGAGAGTTACTTTTCCCTTTTGCAAAGGTTGGCCCGAAATAGGATTTCCTGGAATGTCCAAGGGAGTAGGATCTAGAATCACAGCTTGGTAGCTTATACCCTTTTTTTGCCCTAGTACCACCCAGGGCGCGCAAATAAAAATCAAGAAAAGTAGTGCTCTTTTCATTTGCTTAATCGAAGTCCTATTAAAATTTGTCGTGGGCAAAAATTCAAAGTGGATGTCCCTAATTCGGCCGAATGATAGGTTTGACTTTCTTGAAATGCCCCATATAATGAAATTTTGTCATTCAGTTTTTTCGTGATTTCGGCCCTATAACCCAGGAGCAATTGAATGCCCCGGAATTGTTCATTTTCTTGTAGATTATAATATTGGTTCGCAATTAGCTGGTTCCCTTGAATCATTTTTTGCCCTTGTACAACAAGATTTCCCGAAACTGAAAAGCCCTTCAAAATCGAGATATTTGCACCCAGCGCTCCTTGAAGACCGATGAAATCGGTTTGATAGGAAAAGGAAATTTTTTGTTGATTGCCCAAGGCATTCATTTGCAGGTATTTGAAACCTAGTTCATAATGAAGTGCGCTTACGAATTTTCTGACGTGGGGATGTTGATTAAAATAAATACTTTTTTTTCCAGAACTGGCGGAAATCGTACTGGTGTCTAATAACGTTTGAATCCCGTGAATACCAAAACCTATGCCAGCCGATGGAATAAGGTAATCCGCCTTGGAACCATTGGCCAAGGTATAATCAAACCGACTGAGGGTTGACCCTAGCTCAAATGCAAATTGCTGCCCCAAAGCGACAAATGAACCGAGGCAAATTAGGCAACAATAAAGTACATTCAGTATATGACTTGAACGGATCTTCACAGTAATATTTTTAGAACTTAACGAATTCCACAAATTTCAGGATTTCAGCACGGGGAAAGGCCCGTTTAGGGCATAGGATTGTCTTTTTTCCGCATTGTAAGACAAAAAAGGCCCTACATGGCTTATTTAACGGTAAATCATTCGTTGTTATTTGTGAAAATTGTAATAGAATTTACGGACCATGCGGAATTCATAAGCCATTTATTCGTATTTTTAACCTTCTAAAAGCCTACAAAACACGCCAATCATGGAATTGCTAATTTCTGGTTTCGGAATATTTACCTCTTTTATCTTGTTTTACTACATGAGGGATTTAAATAAGTCCAACCGCCTTTTGGCTGCTTTTTTCTTCACGACGAATTTCAATGTCCTGTATTTTTATGTGATGGTTTTTTCCAATAACCCGTTTTGGGAAGCCATTTTTTTCAGCCATTTTTTGCCCCTAACGTTTTTGGTCTCCCCCTTGTTATTTTTTTACATCAAGTTTTCTTTTCGACCTGCTAAGTTTAAATGGTCTGATGTGTGGCATTATTCTCCCGCAATTTTAATTTTTATATGTAGCATTCCGTACACGACTCTTTCGTTTGAGGAAAAATACAAATTGGCCCACAATTTAATTAATGAATCGAGCATTTATAGCCCAGAAACAGTTGCTTTTGCTTTTTATTTTCGGGCCATTTATCGCTTTGGGTACACCATTTTCATATTCGCCTATTTTCGTTGGGTTTTAAAGAAATCAAAATCCGAGTGGGGGGCAGAGCGCCGAACAAATCCATCATTTCGTACCTGGATTTATTATTTAATCGGGATTCAATTCTTAAATTCCATTTTACCTTTTGCCTACATTAGTACCATTCCTGGATTTTCGTTTTCATCCATTAATCAGTATTTGTTGGCGCAAAAAGATATTCTATTTCGAATCACCGGCATCTTAGTTTTTTCTCAAAATTTTGTGTTGTTTTTATACCCTAAAATTCTGTTTGGGAATTTAACAATCATGGAGAATAAGCCCGCAGAAACCTTTGTGGACCAATTGAAATTATCGATCAATAAAAAGACGAATGAGCCCGTTGTGGATCAACAAATCACCGAGTTATTAGCCGCATATTTGCCTCAAAAAACCTATCTAGAAAAGCGCTTTTCCATTGCTAAACTTTCTTATGATTTGAATATTTCCGAGCGGGTTTTATCCAATTATTTTAACGCCTATTTGGAAACCTCTTTTAGCTCTTGGAAAAATAAATTGCGAATTCAGCAAGCCGTAAAACTCATCGAAGAATCCCAATTAAAATATCTTACCATCGAAGGTGTGGGGGAAATGGTGGGTTTTCAATCTAGGACCAATTTTATTGAAGTTTTTAAAGAGCACGTGGGAAAGTCGCCTTCGGAATATTTGAAGGGCTAAGTTATAATTTTTATATCTTTAAGCTTCTAAACCTCCCCCATGAAAAAAAGATTTTGGGTACTAATCGTATTAGTCCTATTTTCCATCATTACCTATCTGGATCGTACCTCCATTTCGATTACCGGAATTGAAATCACAAAGGACCTCAACCTCACCGAAAAACAATTCGGCTGGATTATGGGCTCCTTCGCCTTCGCCTATGGCATTTTCGAAATTCCCATGGGCCTCTGGGGGGATCTCAAAGGTCCCAAATCCGTCCTTTTTCGCATCGTTCTTTCCTGGTCTGTTTTCACTATCCTTACGGGTTTCTCCTATACATTTACCGGTTTATTTATCATCCGTTTTCTATTTGGTTTAGGGGAAGCTGGTGCTTACCCGAACGCCACCATTGTTATCAATACCTGGTTTCCCAAACAAGAAGCCGGTCGCGCGCAATCGTTCATTTGGATTGCCAGTCGGATCGGAGCCGCCATCGCGCCCTTCCTCGCGCTTTATATCATGTCGCAATGGGGCTGGCGATTTGTGTTCTATATATTCGGTTGTCTCGGAATTTTATGGGCCCTTTTTTGGCATTTCTGGTTTCACAATGAACCCAAAAATATGCCAGGAATTAGCCCCGAAGAACTCGCGCACATCGAAAAAGGACGCGAACAAAAAATCACCTACAATACCTGGCAAATTTTTCTCACCGTCCTCAAAACTCCCAATGTCTGGGCGCTCATGGGCATGTACCATTGCCTGCTATATGGGGCATATTTCTACCTATCTTGGATGCCTAAATACCTGAAAAATGGGAAGGGCGTCGCCGACCTTGATTTGGCTTTTTTAGCCTCTTTGCCCTTTATTTTAGGGACCATCGGCTGTTTCAGTGGAGGATTTTTATCGGATTTTTTGGCCAAAAAAACGAGTTTGAAATGGGGCCGTCGGGCCGTCGGCATGTTCGGGCTGGTCATGTCCGGCATCTGCATGATCACCTCTACTTTTGTCGCGGATTTGAACACATCCATCGTCGTGCTCGCCTTCGGCCTTGCCTTTAAAGATTTCACCCTGCCAGTTTCGTGGGCTACTTCGGCAGATATCGGAGGTCAGCATTCTGGTGTCGTCGCCGGAGCGATGGGAATGGCGGGCCAACTCGGTTCCACCATCATGTCCATCGCCTTTGGTTATATTTTAGCAGCGACGGGAAGTTGGGACATGCCCGTTCGCATCATCGGCCTCGTCGTTATCCTCGGCGGTCTTTTGTGGCTGCGAATTAACCCCGAAAAGAAAATCGTTTTTTAATCATGCAAAAACACCTACGCCTTCAAGACTTTCAAGACTACGATCGCTTTACGCGTGCCAATATCATCAATTCCCTTAGCGGCTTCAAAAGTGCCTCGCTCATCGGTACCGTGAATGAACAGGGACAAACCAATCTTGCCATTTTCAGCAATATCGTTCACATTGGCGCCGATCCTGCGCTTGTTGGGTTCATCAACCGCCCCCTCGAGGCCGCCCCACATACCCTAAGCAACATCCAAGAAACGGGGTCCTACACGATTAACCATATCAGCGCCGCTATTTTCCCACAAGCCCATCAAAGCAGCGCGAAATACCCGGCCGACATCAGCGAATTTGATGCCACCGGTTTAACACCCCTTTTTCGAGAAGGCATCCGCGCGCCTTTTGTCGCAGAATCCCTCGTGCAATACAGCCTCGAATTACAACAAATCATCCCCATCGAACTGAACGGTACCTTTTTCGTCATCGGCGCGATCCAAGACATCTTTTATCCCGAAGAAATCCAAGAAGAAGACGGTTTCCTCGCCCTCGAAAAAGCCGGAAGTCTCTGCTCCCTGGGAACCTCTGCCTATTATGAAACGAAACGCCTCGGAAAATTAGCCTACGCAAAAGCCGATTCAGCCCGTAAATAATCCGTTCAAAGGATATATTCTTGGCAAAAAATTCGTTCATTTGTGAAATTTTGAACCGATTTACCCATGAAAATTTCCCAAGTCGCAGGCCTTAGTCTGGCCAGTCTTTTCCTTTGTAGCGCATTAACTTCTTTTCAAGCTCGTCAAACAAACGAATTATCCATTCCAAGCCGTCTCGCGGATACCCTAAAATTACCCCCGGGCGTGGATCCGAATGACGAATCTTGGAAAGGCATCGATCTTAGTCCCAAAGAACCCGTAAAAGCCTTAACGGCTGCTGAGGAAGCGAAACAAATTCTTCTTCCCCCTGGCTATGTCCTCACACCCATCCTAACCGAACCGGCCGTCATTAATCCGGCAGAAATTACCTTTGACGGGAATGGGGCCATGTATGTATTGGAATTAAGATCTTATATGTTAGATGCCGATTCCAAAAACGAATTGGAGCCCATCAACCGCATTTCCCGCTGGGAAGATAAAAACAACGATGGGATTTATGAATCCGGAACAACCTTCGTTGATAATCTAATTTTCCCCCGTTTCGTCCTTCCTTACGGCAAAAACAGTATTTTGACCATGGAATCGGATGCGGACAATATCTATAAATTCACGGATACAAACGGCGACGGGAAAGCCGATAAGAAAGAATTGTTCTCGACGAAATACGGTCGGTCAGGGAATGTGGAGCACCAACAAGCCTTCCTCTTTTACGGCATGGACAACTGGCTTTATAGCACCGTGAACGCCTTCCGTATTCGCGAAACGCCCGGCGGAATGCTTCGCGAGAAAACCGGGTATAACCGCGCACAGTGGGGCGTAACCCAGGATAACGACGGTAAATTATTCTTCCAAGGCGGCGCTTCCGGCGTGCCTTCCTATTTCCAGTTCCCGATTCATTACGGGAATTTTGACTATTCGAAACAATTAGAAAAAGGCTTTCAAATCCCCTACGGAGAGGCCATGCATTTAGCCGACGTACAAGGCGGCATGGTGCAAGTAAAACAGCCCGAAGGTTCCCTAAGCAGCGTAACAGGTTCCGCTGGAAATGATATTTTTAGAGGCGATCGCTTACCAAAATCCCTCCAAGGTCAATTGATCTACGGAGAACCCGTCGCTCGGATTGTTCGTCAAATTAATCCCGCGAATAAAGACGGCTTGACGGTTTTGAGCAATGTGTATCAAAACCAACAATCTGAATTCATTCGCTCCAAAGACCCTCTTTTCCGCCCCATCGACATGGCCACCGCGCCTGACGGAACGCTGTACATCGTTGATATGTACCATGGCGTCATTCAAGAAGGAAACTGGACCACCAAAGGGTCGTATTTGCGGACCAAAATCGACCAATTCCAAATGGATAAAATCGTAGGCTATGGCCGAATTTGGCGCCTAAGTTACGTAGGCATGGAACGCGATAAAACCAAACCGAACATGCTCAATGAACCGAGCAGCGCGCTGGTCAAACACCTGTCCCACCCGAATGGCTGGTGGCGGGATATGGCCCAGCAAACCATGGTGCTTCGCCGCGATCCAAGCGTCGTTCCTGCGCTCAAGAAATTAGCCCTTTCTTCTCCCAATGAAAACGCTCGTGTTCATGCGATTTGGACCTTAGAGGGCTTAGGTGCCTTGAATGCAGAAATAAGCATGCAACTCATGAACGATGCGAATCCCCGCATTAAAATCCACGGCATGCGCGCCGGCGAAACGCCTTATAAAACGGGAGACAAAAAGGCGGAAGCTATGTACCGTTCGCTCATGCAACATCCGAATTCCGACATTAGCATTCAAGCGATGTTAAGCGCCAAAGTTTTGAAAATCAAGGATTTAGAATCCGACATCAAAACCGTATTGAGTACCAGTAAATCTGAGGGGGTTAAGTTAGTTGGTACGCAAATCGTGGATCCGCCGAAATTACGAAACCCACCGGTGGTGGCCGAATATAGCAAGGAGCAAAAGGCGATTTTGGAACGTGGTGAATTAGTTTTTAGTGAATTGTGTTCGCAGTGTCACGGGAATATCGGCCAAGGAAAACCTGAGGCGAATGGTAAATTTTTCGCTCCGGCTTTAGCAGGTTCGTTCCGGATGCAAGGCCATTCGTCCTACCCGATTCAGGTGTTATTGCATGGCCTCGAAGGTCCGATCGATAAGAAATCCTATACGGGTGGTATGATGGCTTCGATGAAAGAGCAATCGGACGAATGGATTTCAGATGTCCTGTCGTATATCCGAACGGAATTATCCAACGAAGCCAGTTTTATTTCTCCAAAACAAGTGGCCGAAATTCGTGCAGCAACCAAAAAACGAATCGGGCTCTATAAATTTGAACCGCTCATGGCTACGATTCCCAAAGAATTAGGAGCCAACGATGCCTGGGAATGTACCGCAAGTCATTCCGTTAATAATCGAGTAGGAAGCAAAGGTTCGGTGCGAACGGCATTGAATTTTGAAGGCTGGTCCACCGGTGATCGCCAGGAAAAAGACATGTGGTATCAGATTAAATTCCCGAACGAAGTGAGTATTTCGGAACTTCAATTTCTAAGTCAAACGGTCACGCCCAAAGGCTACAAACGCGTTCCCAATGTACCCAATCCCTTAGTTTCCGCGGGGCCTCGGCTGTTTACGGTGGAGGCTTCTGTAGACGGAAAAACCTGGCAAACGCTGAAAGCGCATGTGCAAGGTAGCGATGGCAATAACCAGGTTCCATTTGCAACAACCAAAACAAAATTCTTGCGGATGAGATTAGAGGAACCTTTGACCCCCGTGGAAAATGTTCCATGGATCATGAAGCAATTAAAAGTCTTTGGTTTTAATTAATTTTGTAGGCTAAAACAAATGCTGTCCCTAAGAGTTTCTTAGGGACAAATAGCCTTACATGAATACATATATAGAAGTAGTCAACGAAAAAATTCAAGCCACACGCACCGAATTATTAAGTCATCCGGTGTATGCGCGCATCAAAAACCTCTCAGATTTACAGCGATTTTCTGAATCACATGTCTTCGCGGTTTGGGATTTTATGAGTTTATTGAAGTCCCTCCAACTAAATTTAACCTGTGTAAGTCTTCCTTGGATGCCCGTAGGCGCTGCGGACACGCGGTATTTGATTAACGAAATCGTCACAGGCGAGGAATCCGACGTAGATCAAGCCGGTAATCGAATCAGCCATTTTGAATTATATCTACAGGCCATGAATCAAATGGGGGCTTCGACCTCAAGAATTCAGTCCCTCATTTCTTCCTTGCAAAACGGAAATATGATCGACGAAGCGATTGCAGAAACGGATTTACCCGCATCTGTCAAACGCTTTTTATCCTATACGTTTGAGGTAGTCCAACATGCGCCCGTGCACGTCCAAGCGGCGGTATTTACCTTTGGTCGGGAAGATTTAATTCCTGATATGTTCATGCGAATATTGGAGCAATTGCATGCGGAAAGTCCCGAACAATTATCCATTTTTCATTATTACATCGAACGGCACATTGAGGTCGACGGAGGGCATCACACGCATTTAGCCCAACAAATGGTCGCATCTCTCTGCGGAAACGATCTGCAAAAGTGGCAAGAAGCAACAGACGCTTCATTGAAATCTCTCGAAATGCGCAAGGTACTTTGGGATGGAATTGTACAATCATTGAACTAAAGGATGGGAGAAGTTGGCGAAATTCCAGTAGCGTCTGTTTGGGAAATCCGCCAAAATAGTTTGTGGCCGGATCGCCCCCTCGATTTTGTTAAAATTGACCAAGATGCAGAGGCCTGGCACATCGGTATCCGCCACGAAGGCAAATGGATTTCCTGTTTATCGGTCTTTTTCGAAGGGAATGGGCTGGCACAATTCCGAAAATTTGGGACTTTGGTCGCATTTCAGGGGCAAGGTTTTGGTTCCCAACTTTTAACCTATATGTTTGAGTCTTTAAAATCCAAAGGGATTCAGACCGTTTATTGCAGCGCACGTTTGGAAAAAACAGATTTTTATACGCGTTTTGGTATGCAAAAAACAGGAAACCCTTATGAGAAAAACCAAAAGCAATACATCCGAATGGAATTAACCTTTTAATCCTACCTTATGAAAATCACGCAAGAAATGATTCGTCTTTTTGATGAATATACGCATAGACCGCTTCGTCGGGACAAGTTTTTAAGCCAACTAGCCCGCCTCGCCGGTGGTACCGCCGCCGCCATGACCATTCTTCCCGCCCTGGAAGGAAGTTATGCCGCCAGCGCACAAGTGTCTGAAGACGATCCTTCGATCCAGATTTCAACTGCTGAATTCCCCTCGCCAAACGGTACGATGAAAGGCTATTTAGTCCAACCGACCATGGCCAAAGGTCCCCTCGGTGCCATCTTAGTCATTCATGAAAACAGGGGTTTGACGCCTCATATTCAGGATGTTACGCGTCGAGTGGCCAAGGAAGGATTTATAGCCTTGGGGATAGATGCGCTTTCCTTGGTGGGAGGTACGCCGACGAACGAGGACGAGGGACGCGCCCTGATCGGCAAATTGGATCCCAAGCAAAACGTTGAAAATCTTCAAAGTGGTTTAGCTTTTTTACGGACATTGAAAAATTCGAATAAAAAAACGGGTGCGATTGGTTTTTGTTGGGGCGGCGGACTCGTAAACGACCTTGCCATTGCAGATCCGGACTTAACCGTGGGGATTCCCTATTATGGGCGCCAGCCAGCCGCGGACGCTGTCAGCAAAATCAAAGCCCACATGATGATGCATTATGCAGGCCTTGATGAACGAATTAATGCAGGTATTCCAGCTTATGAAGCGGCATTGAAGGCCAGCCAGGTGGATTATCAGGTGTTTGTTTATGAAGGGGCGCAGCATGCGTTTAACAACGATTCTTCGCCGGCCCGTTACCAAGAAGCTACTGCAAAATTGGCCTGGAAACGTAGCATGGATTTTTGCAAAAAATACCTTTAAAGTAGCTTGAAATAGGTGACCACATATTTTCCTTTGTGGATTCGGCCTTGAACCGCAGCTTTGCGAATCGCCATGCAAAATCCGTCGAGGGCATGGGCGTCGCCGTGGTCATCGAGGCCGGTACCGGTCACTTCATAGGCTTTTCCGTCTTTTCGAATGGCGAGAAAACATTCCTTTTTGGGCATGTTGAACTGGCAGGATCCACAGGAAGCTTCCAGCGTATCGACCGGTTTTTTGGGGTTTAATACCAAACGAGGTGTTTGCGCTTGGAGGCTAAGGCCAGATAAGAAAATCAGAAAAAGAAGTAGATATTTCATGCCAGGGGTTTTGAATGGACGGTAGATATTCGGAGTGAATTTGTGATTTGGTGAATTTATTAAATAAATTTAGCCAAAATTTTCTAAACCTATCATCATGCTGAATGAATTACAAACCCAGGCTTATCATCGCGATGGCTATGTGCAAATTCCGCAATTTTTTTCGGCGGAGGAAATTCAAATTTTATATCAAGTAGCTACGGATGATTCGGTGGGTAATCATGCCTTTGACCTCAATGATCAGGATGGAAAGAAAACGAAATTGACCTTGTGGTTTCACGCAGGGGATGATTCGTTTGGCTTGATGTCGCGCTGTGCACGGATGGTGGGGGCGGTTCAGGATTTGCTCGGGCCCGGCGAGGTGTGTCATTTTCATTCCAAAGTTATGCAAAAAGCCCCGCGGGTGGGGGGTGCCTGGGAATGGCATCAGGATTATGGATATTGGTACAAAAATGGATTTTTATTTCCGGAAGCGATGATTTCGGTGATGATTGCGTTAACGGACGCGACGGTAGAGAATGGGTGTTTGCAGGTCTTGAAGGGGACACATAAAATGCAGCGATTTGAACATGCCTTTGCGGGGGAACAACAAGGCGCGGATATGGATTTTGTGCGAGAGGCGGAAAAGGTTTCCGAACTAGTTTATTGTGAATTAAAGGCGGGGGATGCGCTCTTTTTTCATCCAAATATTTTGCATCGCTCGGAGGCAAATTTGTCCGAAACGGCGCGCTGGTCCGTGATTTCTGCGTATAATTTAGCGCATAATATTCCTTTTCGGGAGAAAAATGATTCGTGCATTACACCTGTTTCTGTGGTACCCGACGAGGCCATTGTAGCCTCCGGAAAACGGGTGGTGGAGCAGGCCGACTTCTTACTCAAGGAAAAGGAAATCACTTTAAACGTAAAATAAAATGGCAAAGGTTTGTATCCTTGGAGGAGGGTTTATTGGGCGATTTTATGCGGATTCGCTGTGTGGTCGGCGCGGACGGGACAGCGTCACCGTCGTGTATGCTCGAAAAGAAGAAACGGCCATTCGGTTTGCAAAGGATTATTCGGTGCCGCATTATAGGACCGACATGGAGGAGGCAATCGCGCATTCGGAATCAGAATTTGTCGTCATTGCCCTTCCTAATTTTCTACACGAAGAGGCGGTCATGTTATGTGTCAAACACCAAAAGGCTGTTCTATGCACCAAGCCCTTGGGCCGTACGGCGGAGGAAGCGCTTCGGATGACCAAGGCTTGCGAGGAAGCGGGAATTTTTGCCGGGTATTTGGAGGATTTGTGCTATACACCTAAGTTTTTGAAATCGGTAAAAAGCGTGGAAGAGGGGGCGATTGGCCGAGTCTTATGGGCTAAATCCCGGGAGACGCATCCGGGACCGCATGCCGATTGGTTTTGGGATTTGGAAAAAGCGGGCGGTGGCGCGATGTTGGATTTAGGCTGTCACTGTGTGGAAATTGCTCGAAATTTTATCGGCAAAGACGTGCTTCCCGTGGAGGTGATGTGCTGGGCGGATACGCAGGTAAAGCCGATTGATGCGGAAGATCATGCGATTGGACTTGTCAAATATGAAAATGGAGCCATCGGTCAGTTTGAAGTTTCATGGACCTTTCGGGGTGGGATGGATTTACGGGATGAGGTGATGGGAACGGAAGGGACAATTTGGGTGAATTCCTTTTTGCGGACAGGTTTTGAAATGTTTACGAGCGGTGCGGGGGAAAACTATGTGGCGGAAAAAGCGGAAAGTTCGTCGGGCTGGCAATTCCCCGTAGGAGATGAGGCGCATGAATTAGGCTATCCAACGATGTTCAATGACATGTTTGACGCCTTTGAGCAAGGCCGCGCGCCACGGGAAACCTTTTATGATGGTTATGTGGTCAATGCGATTTTGGATGCAGCGTATGCATCGGCTAAAACGAAAGTTTGGGAGCCTGTCAAACTCCCTGAATGGCGAGGTCAGCGTGGTATTCAGAAACCTTCCGTCTATCAGGAATACGATGCTGAACACTGGCTCATTAAGGAAGAGACATTGCCCAACGGGGATAAAAAAACAATTGTAAAACATAAAACGACCGGAGCCATTACGGAAATAGAAGTATGGAAAAAATCATGACAACAAACCCAAAGGCCATTCGTCTCAGTGAAGATTGGACCGTCGTTCTTATCGGGGGACTATTGATCGGCATTGCACTGTTGGGCATTTCGGTGCCGAGTCCCATTTTTGCCTGGAAAAATACTGCGGAATTAGCCGAAAAGGTACTAACCTGGGGGAATTTAGGGCAAATTGCGCTACTTTTTAGCTATGTCTATGTCTTGGCATTAGTGGCTAGCTTGGTGTTGGGCAATTCGGTAAAATCGATGGCCCAAGGATTTCCGATTGTGTATGGCTTGACGATTTTGGCCCTGATTTTGGCTGGAAATGCCTTTTTAAAAAATTGGAATTTGGAGGCGGTGATTATCAGTTTGTCGGTGGGTTTACTTTTGAGTAATTTTTTCCAATTGCCCGGCTGGTTGTTAGCTTCTTTGTCGACCGAATTATTCGTTAAAATCGGTTTAGTTTTATTGGGAACGAGCGTGATTTTTGGGGATATTTTAAAGGCGGGATCTTTGGGATTAATTCAGGCCTTGATCGTCGTGATTTCGGTCTGGTATTTTGCTTTTTGGGTGTGTAAAAAAATGGGGGTAGACGAAGAAATGGCGATTATGATTTCGAGTGGCGTATCTATTTGTGGGGTTTCAGCGGCCATTGCCACTTCCGGTGCGATTAAGGGCGACTCGAAAAAATTGTCTTATGTGATTTCGGTGGTGCTTATTACCGCCATACCTATGATTATCTTTTTGCCCTTACTGGCTCAATTTCTCGGACTGTCACAAGAGGTGACAGGGGCTTGGTTGGGCGGTACGATTGACACGACAGGTGCGGTGATTGCCTCGGGTTCCTTGGTGGGCGAGACGGCGTTAAAAATATCCACGATTGTGAAGTTTTCCCAAAACGTGTTGTTAGGCCTAGCCGCATTTGCCATTTCGATTTATTGGACTTATCGCAAAAAAGATGGGGCGGAAGTTTCCGAGATGAAACCTACCGCGGGCGTGATTTGGGAACGATTCCCCAAATTTGTCTTAGGCTTTATCGCGGCCTCGCTCCTATTTTCGTTTGTGGTGCCAGGTGAAACGTTGGATAGCGTCAAAGGGCCTTTGAAATCCTTGCAAGGATTATGGTTTGCGCTGGCGTTCACGAGCATCGGGTTGGAAACGAAATTCGCTGATTTATTCAAGCAAGAAGGCCGGAAACCGCTGTATGCGTTTTTAATCGCTCAGGCATTCAACGTGGTGCTTACGCTGGGGATTGCCTATGTACTTTTTGCTTCTTAATGAGTGAAAAAAGGATGTTAGCCACGCTCGCGCAAAGCAACATAATAATGGCCATCGTAAACGGGGTTCCGTCAAAGAGCATCCCCAATAATGCGGCGCAAATAGCGCCCCAGGCCATTTGAATCGCGCCCATCATGGCAGAAGCGGCACCGGCTCCTTGATGGAAGGGTTGAAGGGCTAGGGAGGTTAAGTTGGGGAATATGAAACCCTGGCAGGCCAATACCAAAAATAAAAGCAGGATATTCGTTTCTAATTGAAGCCAACCGAATTTTGCCCCGATACTTAATAGGAGGCAAATGAGCAATTGCACCAACAAAGCCACGCGCAAAATCTGCATACTCGTAAATTTCTTGATCACTAAATTATTTGCCTGGCTTGCACTAATAATGCCCGAGGCGACTAGCCCGAAAATCCATCCGAATTGCGATTCACTCGCACCGTAATATTGCAAAAATGTAGGAGGCGCCCCCGAAACAAATGTGAAAATACTTCCCGCACCGACGGCCCCAGCAAAGGCAAAAAGGACAAAGCGGCGATTGGAAAATAAAGCCACATAGGCATGTACAATTTTTTTGACGTGAAAGGGGCCACGATTTTCATCATGGACCTTTTCGGGCAACCATTGTTTGATCAATAGTAAAATCAATAAAATGATAATCGCGAGCAGGATGAAAATGAATTTCCAGCTTCCAACCGTCAACAACATACTCCCAATCGAGGGCGCTAAAATAGGTGAAACCCCTAAAATCAATATCATTAAGGAAAGGATTTTGGGCCGTTCAGATTCTTCAAAGGTCTCTCGAATGACGGCATTGGGGGCGATCCAGCCTACGCTGCAACCGATCGCCTGGAAAAATCGCCATACGATTAATGGCTCCACCGAAGAACTCATCGCACAGGCGAAGGAGCTAATTACATATAGTCCTAAACCGATATAAAGTACTTTTTTACGGCCATAATGATCGAGTAATGGACCATTGACCAATTGGCCCAAGCAAATTCCAAAAAAGAAACTCGAAAGTGTATAGCCCATTTGTTCGGGGGAACATTGTAGGGCCTTGGCGATGTTGGTAAAGGCAGGCAAGTACATGTCGATGGACAAAGGGCCGATGGCCGACAAAACACCAAGCACTAAAATTATTTTGGTACGAGAGGACATACGTAGGACGAATTT
The DNA here is from genome assembly GCA_947450365.1 of Cytophagaceae bacterium. Lineage (GTDB taxonomy): Bacteria > Bacteroidota > Bacteroidia > Cytophagales > Spirosomataceae > Aquirufa. The sequence continues at coordinate 44,338 of CANFVE010000016.1, read as the reverse complement.
CATTTTTTTGAAGCCGCTAAATTACGACCCTTTTTTCGAAAACGAAGCATTGTGCTTTGTTTATGATGAATCAAAAGTTTGGGGAGTAATGTTTGATTTTTACAAGTAATTGTTTGACAGATATAGGATTTTATATCAATAAAGCACCTAAATTTGTAAATTCTTAAAATGAACCGTTTGAATGATGCATAAATTTTTGATAGGTATTTGCTTGGTGATGGGCTTGTCTTTTTTCGCTCATGGGGAAGAGGCGGCTGGGGATAGTGTTCAAACGACCTATCATATTTCGGGTGCGGCGAGTGTAACGAATAATGGAATTTCCTTGTTGCCGATGTTCACGCTGGGGAAACCGGCGGCGATTTTTGATTTGTCGGTGGGAAATGAGCGTTTGGCCTTTGAGCCTCAATTTCGTTTTTCATTGGAGGGAAAACCTTGGTCTTTTATTTTTTGGTTTCGGTATAAGGCCGTGAATACATCTCGTTTTCGGTTTCAGGTGGGGGCCCATCCTTCGGTGGCTTTTCGGACGTTTAATTTGTTTGATGCGCAGGGGAGGTCGGTGTCGATGTTGGGGCACCAACAATACATTGCCACCGAATGGATTCCCACCTATGTCGTCAACAAACACCTGACTTTGGGGATATATTATTTGTATTCGCATGGATTTACAGAGGGTTCGACGAACAATACGCATTTCTTTACCTTGAACGCGGGAATCTCCAATATTCGGGTGGCGAAGGACGCGTATTTGCGATTTAATCCGCAGGTCTATGTGTTGAAAATGGATGATCGAAAAGGTTATTATTTCACGGAAACCTTGACCTTATCGAGTCCTAAATCCCCGTTTTCGGTCTCTTCGGTGATTAACAAGAAATTAAATTCTGAAATTCCCGGAGATGATGTCGTTTGGAATGTGAGTTTGATCTATTCGTTTAATAAGAAGCTTAAGCGGTTTTTTTAGCATCAAATATGGCAACGGTAGAGACGTTAGAGGCCTTTTATCGGAAGAAATTTACGTGGATTCCTGAGTCCTTGACCCAGGATTGGGGGCATTTTAATGTGTTTAAATTGGATCCTTACATTGGGGCTGGGGCGAAACCGGTGCCCTATCGTCGGCGTGATTTTTATAAAATTACCCTTGTTCGGGGCCAAGGAAAAATCTTTTTTGCGGATAAGGTCATCGAGGTGAAGGAAATGGCGATTGTCTTTTCGAATCCTTTGATTCCATATAAATGGGAAAATACAGAATCCATTGAGAGTGGTTATTTCTGTATTTTTAATGATGATTTTTTTCGTCAATTTGGTCAGTTGAACCGTTACTCCATTTACCAACCGCAGGGAATTCCGGTGATTGAATTAGCGGAAGATTCGTATCAAATATTCGTTGGATTGTTTGAGAAAATGCTTGTTGAAATTGATTCGGAATATATTCACAAATACGATATGTTGCGGAATATTGCTTTGGAGCTGATGCATACGGCCTTAAAGTTAGAGCCTGCCAACATCACCCGCTACGCACCCGGAAATGCGAATCAAAAAATCTCCATGTTGTTTTTGGAGTTATTGGAACGCCAGTTTCCCATTGAGGGTTCACATGCTCAGGTAAAATTGAAGTCACCTTCTGATTTTGCGACGCAATTAGCGGTACACGTCAATCATTTGAACCGGGCAATTAAAGAAACAACCCAAAAAACGACTTCGCAGGTGATTGCGGAACGGATTTTACAAGAAGCGAAGTTGATGCTGAAATTCGGAGACTGGACCATCACTGAAATCGCGGAAGCTTTGGGCTTTAATGAAGTCAGTTATTTTAATCATTTTTTTAGAAAAATGGCAAGCACTACCCCAAAAACGTTTCGAAAAACTTTTTAAAAATAGTTTGTTTTTAAAAAATGACACCTTACTTTTGTCTTATAATCTACTAAATCCGTAGGCTTTGTAGTTTATGATGATATAAAAAAGCCAATCTGCGGCAACAGATTGGCGAGTTTACGAAACAAGCTCATCGCAAAATGAATTCTTATTCACATTAAACAGTACAAGTAATGAAATTTTTCTATGCTTTCCTATTGGGCATTGCCCTGATTTTTTCTTCGTTTTTTTCGGTGGCTCAGCTAAGTAAGCCGACTATTAATTCAACCTTGAAGGGCCAAGTGCTCGACGAGAAAACCAAACAGGCCATTCCCGGCGTCTCCATTTTCATTAAAGGAACCACACACGGAGTTTTGACGGATTCAGAAGGTAATTTCTATTTTCAAACGGGTCAAAAATTTCCCTTTACGCTCGTGCTGAGTTTTATTGGCTACCAAAAACAGGAATATGTAGCCGAAGGAACGCCTGTAACGGTATTGCTGAAGGAGGAAATGAAGGAATTGGAGGAGATTGTGGTGACATCTCGTCGGCGAAAAGAAGCCGTTCAAGATGTTCCTATTCCCATCACCGTCATCGGGGGCACCAAAGTAGCCGAAACAGGATCCTTTAACGTGAATCGCTTAAAAGAATTCATCCCCTCGGTGCAACTCTATTCCTCGAATCCGCGAAATACCTCCTTAAGCATCCGGGGTTTAGGCACGACCTTTGGCTTAACGAATGACGGCATCGATCCCGGCGTCGGTTTTTATGTGGATGGGGTGTATTATGCCCGACCAGCCGCTACCACCATGGATTTTGTCGATATCGAACAAGTGGAAGTGCTTCGCGGACCTCAAGGAACACTTTTTGGCAAAAATACCTCCGCAGGAAACTTTAACGTGACGACCAAAAAAGCGAGTTTTACCCCAGGAGCGAATTTCGAATTAAGCTATGGAAACTATGGCTATATTCAGGCCAAAGCCAGCATCACGGGCCCACTTTCGAAGACCTTAGCAGCCCGAATTTCTTTTTCTGGCACGCAGCGGGATGGTTTATTGTACAATGTAGCGACCCAACAAAAAGTGAATGACCTAAATAACTTAGGTGTTCGGGGCCAAATGCTTTTTGTGCCTTCCGAACACGTAAAATTGACCCTCATCGGAGATTTCACCGAACAAAGACCCAATGGATACGCTCAGGTTTTTGCCGGTGTGGCCCCGACCCTACGTGCTGCCTATCGCCAATTTGACAACATCATCAAAGACTTAAACTATACGCTCCCTAGCCGTAATCCATTCGACCGATTGATCGACCACGATACCCCTTGGCGTTCCAACCAGGACTTAGGGGGTATTTCCTTGAATGCAGATATTGCATTAGGTTCGGGAACCTTAACGTCCACATCCGCTTGGCGTTATTGGAATTGGGACCCTTCCAATGACCGGGATTTCACCGGATTACAAGCGTTAAAATATTCTCAGGCGCCATCAACCCATGAACAATGGTCCCAAGAAATCAGGTGGGCAGGCACGCTTTCGTCCAAGTTAAGTGCTGTTTTTGGTGCCTTTGTGTTTGGTCAAAATCTGAAGTCGAATCCCGATCAAACCGAGGAAGGCGGGGCCGCTACCTGGCGATTTAACCAAAGTTCCACCAGTGCTTTATGGAAGACACCCGGTCTTTTCGAAGGCTATGGCATAAAAACTCGGTCCAATTTAAATACACTTAGCGCAGCAGTTTTCGCCCAATTGGACATCGCATTAGGCAAAAAAATCAGCTTCATGCCAGGGATTCGATATAATTATGATGCCAAAGATTTGACCTATAGCCGTACAACCTATGGCGGATTACAGACAACAGATCCTGCACTAATCGCCTTGAAAAAATTGGTGTATTCGGATCAAGCCTTTGATGTGGATGTGACGGATCGTAATTTTTCGGGTCAGGTAACCCTAGCCTATAGAGGATCAAAAAACTTCAATTCCTTCGTTACCTATTCTACGGGCTATAAACCTGTAGGCCTAAATTTAGGGGGCTTGCCAAGCGCGAACGGGAAACCCATGTTAGAGTTGGCCACCATCCGGCCTGAAGGCACTAAACATGTGGAGATCGGCCTGAAAACCCGCCCAAATGTGAATTCAACCTTTAATCTAACAGCTTATCACACGGATATTACAGATTATCAAACCTTAGTCCAAACACCAGATCCTGCCGTAAATCGGGGTTATTTGGCGAATGCCGAAGGGGTACGGGTGCAGGGCGTGGAAGTTGACGGTACTTTAAGCCTAACCAAACACTTCTCTTTTTACGGCAATCTAGCGTATACGGATGCGATTTATTCCTCATTTAAAAATGCACCGGTGCCATTGGAGGAAACGGGAGGGGAAGCCACGTTTAAAGATGTGTCAGGGGGAGACCTTCCAGGTGTTTCCAAATGGGCGGCCTCTTTTGGTGCGGAATATACCTCCGTGGCTAAATTAATCGGCCAAACCGGTGAATTTTACATCGCTGTGGACGAATATGCCCGTTCCAGATTCTCCTCGAGCGCTTCTCCCTCGAAATTTTTGAACATCGAAGGCTATTCCTTGTTAAACGCGCGAATTGGTTTTAGAGCCGCGAAAGGGGTGAGTATCTCCATATGGGCTAGGAACGTTTTGAACCAAAATTATTTCGAACAACTCTTAGCCGCTGGGGGTAATGCAGGCCAATATGCGGCAGTTTTAGGAGATCCTCGGACCTATGGGATTAGCTTGCGACATAGTTTATAAGGAAATAGGTGAATTCATGTGGTGATGGTTTTCGACATTATGTATAATTTGCTTGTCGAATAACATTACCCAATGAATAATAAAGCATTATCACATGACAAACAGCGTATATGGACCATTTTTGGAATCATATCCATCATTTTGTTTGTCGGGAGGATTATATCATTTAGAGAAAATTCGTTAGATCCCGATGAATTAGAATACATGTATGCGATTCGCAGGTGCATGGAAAACCCCAGCCCATTTGTTGGGTTTGATGCACATACCTCCGGGCCCTTTGCCATATATGTGTTATCTTTTTTTAAACTCATGACGGGGTTTTCGAAGTTATACCAACTCCGCTTAATTTCCTTTTTCTTTTTTATTTTACCATCCCTTTTTTTAGTCGCAAAATCTGCACAAAAAGGCACAGCGATCATGTCCATGGTCGCTTTTGGTATTTTGGTACAATGTTTCAATGTGCCCTTCTTTGGCCAATATTACGATGGTATTTTTTGTTATAATACGGAATATCAACTCATGATCTTTACCGCCGTTTTATTTTGGATGTTAAGATTTGGTAAGTGCTCATTTGTGATTGTCGCCTTCGCCTTTATTTTATTTGTTCTACCCTTTATAAAGTTCCAAGCGCTTCCGCTGACGGCATTTTTTGGCATTTTTCTTTTCGGGAAATTGGTCTTTCAAAAAGAATATCAACATGCCCTTATGTTAGTCTCCTCCTATGTGGTTTTTAATCTGATGTGGTTCGGGTTCTTATGGCTCATTGGAAATATGGACGACTTTTATTTTGCCTATATCGAAAAGAATTTTGAATATATTTCAAGCGATGCTTTCGGACAAGAAAAAATCAATCCCCTGAATTTTTTAAACCGTTTTAATCCCTATTATGGCTTTTTGTGGATTTTTATTTTCTTGTTTGCCTATAAATTAATGGTCGAAAAAACATCGGTTTTCAAGCGTTTAAAATTCAGTCTTTTTCTACATCCAGCCTTTCAAAGTTTTTCGTTTTTGTTGGTGGCAGCCCTTTCCATTATCCTAGGCAAGAACGATTATGGCCATTATTACATTTTACTTTTTGTACCAGCAGCTATTTTTGTAGGGGATGTTTTCAAATTCTTTCCTGCCTTTTCACCTGTTTTTTATATCGTGCTGTTGATGCATTTTAATTACACGATTTTTAGTCATTCATGTAGGTTAGTGATCGATAAAATCCAGCATAAATCCATCGATCAATATACCTTCGGGAAACCTTTTTCTTTATTGGTCAATGAAGAAATGAAATCATATTTACTCACTCACAAGGTACCCAATGCCGCCATGTTATCCTTAGGCTGGACTCAGTCCCACGCGCTCTATTATGAACTGCAAAATGAATTTGATTTGACCTATCGTTCCTCTCAATGCTCCTATTATGAACGTGCATTTAGAGAGAAAAATACCTACATGTTTCAAAAAGAGGAGCAGGTTTTATTTGAAGATTTACATAAAAAAATGCCCTATTTTATTGTAGATACTTGGGATTTAGTGACCAAATTTAAAGGAACTAAGTTGCCGGCATTTGTGTATAAAAACTATGAATTAAAATTGAAAAGAAAAGATTTTGCTATTTATCAATTAAAAAAACAATAAGGCAATATCTGCCGTTATGCCTGTAAATTAGATCTAATGAAATTCACGTTATCACTCATTCTATTTGTTAGCTTTTTTACCAATAGTTTCAGCCAATCCCGAAGCGACCTTGAATCCGCCACCCGGATTTTTGATTTGCAATTTACATCTCAGGAATTAGACACACTCTATTCGGATGTGATAGATAATGTCGCGAATTACAAAGCGATGCACCGCCTTTCGCTTCCGAATCAGGTACCGCTTAGTCTTTGGCAAAACCCGGTTCTACCCGGAATGCAATTAAATAATATTCAAAAGCCGATTGTATGGCCCGAGGAAAAGGTAAAAAGACCAGCCCAATTGAAGGATTTGGCATTCTATTCCGTGGGTCAATTGGGCTATTTGCTCAAAACCCGGCAAGTCAGCTCCCTTGAATTAACCCAATTGTTTATCCAACGCATCCGGGAGTTCGGACCCCAACTCCAATGCGTTATTTCCATCACCGAAGACATCGCCCTCCAGCAGGCAAATAAAGCCGACCAAGAAATTAAACAGGGCAAATATAAAGGGCCCTTGCACGGAATTCCCTACGGACTTAAAGATCTATTTGCCGTCAAAGGCACCAAAACCACCTGGGGCGCCGCGCCTTTTAAGAACCAAGAAATCCAGGAAGACGCTTATGTTTACCAGCGCCTTCGTGACGCGGGAGCTGTTTTAGTCGCCAAATTTACCCTCGGCGCCCTCGCCATGGGGGATTATTGGTTCGGCGGTCGCACCAAAAATCCTTGGAACCTCAATTATGGATCCTCCGGTTCTTCCGCCGGTTCTGCCTCTGCGACGGTGGCGGGTTTAGTCCCATTTGCGATCGGTACCGAAACCTGGGGGAGTATTGTCTCCCCGTCGACGACGTGTGGGGCGACGGGCTTACGGCCCACCTTTGGTCGTGTCAGCCGCTCTGGCGCCATGGCTTTAAGTTATAGCTTGGATAAAATCGGGCCGATTTGTCGGTCGGCCACGGACGCAGCCATCGTATTTCAGGCCATTCACGGAACGGATGGGAAGGATTTAGCTGCGGTCCAAATGCCCTTCAATTATTCGGCAAACCAGCCGGTTAAAAAACTAAAAATCGGCTATGCCAAAAACTATTTTGACAAAATTACCGATACAACACGCAACGAATGGAAGGTCCTTCAAGCCTTTAAAAAGAGCGGAGTTGAATTAATTCCCGTGGATTTTCCAGATGAAAAAGTCTATCCAGTGAATTTGATGGACATTATCATTGGTGCGGAATGTGCCGCGCAATTTGATGATTTGACACGCCTTAACATCGACGACCAATTAACCCGACAAGGCAAAAACGATTGGCCAAACCAATTTCGTACCTCGCGTTTCACGCCTGCTGTGGAATACATCAATGCCCAACGCCACCGCTATCTCTTGATGCAGGGCGTCAATGAGGTAATGACGAAGTTTGATGCAATTATTTGCCCTTCTCGCGGGGGCGGGAATCAGTCGGCGATTACAAATCTTACCGGCCATCCCGTCGTATGTGTCCCAACGGGTTTTGATGCAAAACTAAATCTCCCAACGGGTATTTCGTTCGTCGGAAATCTATACGATGAAGGAACGATTTTACGCATCGCGGCTTATTATCAGTCGCTGACTCCTCATGAAGAAAAACATCCTACTTTCTAATAAAAAAACCTGAACTTTTGTTCAGGTTTTTTTTATCATTTATTGGGTTTCTGTTTATTCAACCACCCAATGATAACTGCCGGAACCTAATTCGGTTTGCAGACCTGTCGGCGTGACAGATGCCTTTACGACTTTTCCTCCTTCTTTTATTTGTGCGCCTGCCGGTGCTAAAATTCGAACGTCTGCTCGTGTGTTTGCTGGGATTTGGAAATGATAAGTCACTTTATTTCCCTCTTTTTTCCATTCACTGCCTATTTTGCCATACATGGTTTCGACAAATCCTTTGGCAAAGGTGATTTTCCCGGATGGATCGGGGGTCGGTTGCAAAATGAAATGCTTAAATCCAGGGGAATTTTCATCGCGCTGAATACCCAAAGAACGCGTATACATCCAGCCGGCTACTGCCCCAAACGAATAATGGTTGAACGAATTCATGCTATTATTTCCACCAAAACCGTTTTCAATGGTGTATGAATTTAGGCGTTCCCAAATGGTCGTGGCGCCATTGGCCACCGAGTATAACCAAGATGGATAGGTTTTTTGGGTTAATAGTCCATAGGCAACATCATGTTGGCCATTGGCCGATAAAGCCTCGCTAATATGTGCCGTTCCAATAAATCCAGTCATTAAGGAATAGGGTGGGCGGGCGATGCCTTCGTCATCCTTGCTGGAACGTTTGATTGCATTGACTAAATTTTGAACGGCCGACGAGTTATTCTGCGCATCAATAATTCCTAAACCCAACGGAATTGCGTACGAGGCCTGTGTATCCATTACTTGTCCTTTATCTGAAGGAGTTGGTGCCGTAGATGGCGCTGTTGCAGCCCCTGGAGGACCGAATCGCGCCGCACGCACGCCAGATTTAACGATTTTTTGACTGTTTGGGTCCACATAAACTTGATTGATTACTTTTTTCTTGGATTCAAATTGCGTTGCATATTGACTCGCGTCTGTCGTATTTCCTAAAATCGCCGCGACTTTCGACATGATTTGCAAGGAATAGGCCTGATAGCTCATCCAGAACAATGTATTGTCGTTTTTATTTCCTTCGGGGCTCAACCAATCGCCCAAAGGGCCCTCATTCAGAATGCCATTCGCAGGATCCACTTTGCTATCCAAAAAGCTCATGTAGCGTTTCATCGCCTCATAGTGTTCCGCAAGCATCGCTTTATCTCCATATTGCAAATAACTTTCCCAAGGAATGACGATTCCGGCGGTACCCCACAGCGTTCCGCCGAAACCGCCGCCCATAGGGGCTACGTCGGTGAATCGACCATCCGCCCGCTGAACATCCCGCATGCCCAATAAATGTCTCCGCATAAAATTATTCACCGGAGCCATCATCGTTGCTGTTTTGGAGAATACGTTGATGTCACCACTCCAGCCCATACGTTCGTTGCGAGCAGGGGTGTCGGTTGGGATCGAAAGAAAATTCCCCCGCATGGAATACGTGATGTTGTTCCATAATTTGTTTACCAAAGTATCCGAACTCGCATATTCAGAACTGATCCGGCTGATGGACGAAAGGACCAAACCTGCTACTTGGCTCAATGCGGGCGCTTGATCAATGCCTGTAATTTCCAAGTAACGATACCCGTGGAAGGTAAAACGCGGTTGAATATATTCATCACCTCCTTTTAAGACATAGATATCTTGTGCCAAGGCGGCTCGGATATTCTCAATCATGATCATATCCTTTTGGCCCGCATATTCGGGTAAATTTGGATACAGGACTTCGGCATAGCGGAGTGTGATTTGTTTACCGGCCTGCCCGTTTTTGATGAATATTTTCGGGAAGCCGACCATATTTTGTCCCATATCATAAATGAAAACGCCTTTGCGAGGTTCGGTCATGGATTGTGCTTGACGAATTTCACGAACTTGAACGTGGTCATCTAGTTGGCCCACCAAAGCCATCCCGTCGAATTTTAGTGCATTTGGAACATTGCCTACAAAAGCGGTTCCTTCAAGGGTGATTTTTTCGGCGGATTTCCAGCCCTTGGCGTTGAAGTTGGGCTTAGCCCAACCAGCCACCGCAGCTTCCTTTTGGGCATCATAGACCTCCCCTTGGAAGAAACTTCCATAGCGAATGGGGCCGTCATTGAAGTAGGACCATGTGTCTGGCTGGGTTGTGATGATTTGCTCGGTACCGTCGGTATATTGAATGATTAATTGGGCCAGCAGGGATTGTCGGTCACCAAAAAAGTTCCAATTGTCCCCCGTAAACGTAATGTTTCCGCTCCACCAACCTTCGCTCAACCATGCGCCCCAGGCATTTTGGCCAGATTTTACCAGACTCGTCACATCGAATGTCTGATACTGATGCGTCTTGTTGTATTGCGTCAGACCAGGATTGAAATAATCTTTTCCTACCCGCTCACCGTTTAAATATAATTCATAAATACCTCGCGCCGTGGCATATATTCGTGCATTTTTGATTGTTTTTCCGCGGGTCGCAAATTCCGTCCGAAGCATTGGCGCGGCGAATCGACTAGGGTTTGCCGTGACAAATGCACCATTTTGAGCCCCTGAAACATTAAATTGTTTTCCGTCCCATGCTACATTCGCCTGGGCGAAAAGAGCTGGATTTTCATTCGCCGAAAAAAGCGGATTGCTTGGATAGCGGAAATTACGGATGATGACATCTGAAAATTGGGCTTTTTGATTGGGATTCGCCTGAAAACCAATTTCGGATAACATGGGGAAGCTGATGTAATTATTACCTCTCCCCACCGGATTTAAATTTAGCCCTGAATTAGCTCCCCGTCCTCCTGCGGCAGGCGCAGCGCCTGGAGCTACATTGATTTTATGGGCAGGATCTACTTGGTCTATATAAAAATCAAACACACCAAAATTACATTGGGCAAAAAAGGTATGCTTTTGATATTGGTTGGACGCATTAATCAGTTTATTGGAAATTTTAAATGAGGCCATCGGTTTCAAGGCATCATCTTTTTTATCATATCCTACGCGATACACATGAAACAGAGCGCTACCCGAATCGGATAAGGCCACCGGACTGATGTCTAACTCCAAACGAACATAGGAGCTATTTTTAGCCGCTTGAACGTCCATGATGTTTAAATTTCGATTTTGAACCCGCGGGTCATTTGCCCCGAAGATAAAGGAAGCCTTGGTTGATTTAGAGGCTTGGTCCAATTGCACTCCGTATTCAATTTTATACATCGACAAATAATGGCTGTACAGCGGAAGGTCCTTTTCGCCAATCCATTCCGCCCCGTGCCAAGCATTCGCTTGTGGATTTAAAAGGCCCGTTTCAAAACTCGAAACGGCTGAGGCTGAGATTTTTTTGGCATTCCAAACTTGCAAGGTCCATGTATATTTCTCACGCGCTTGAATCGCATTTCCTTCATAGGCGATGCCTAGTGAAAGATCGGAGGAAACGGTTTTGCTATCCCAAACGGTTTGGTTTTGGCTGTTTTTAACGAGGATTCGATAGGCACTTTGTTGTTCATTTCGCGCGCTGCCCGTCGATTCCATCTGCCACGAAAAGCGGGGGTGGGTTTCATCCATGCCGAGAGGTGCGGTTTGGTATTCCACCTGCAGGTTTTTGATTTTAAATTGCGCAGCGGTTTGGAATAAAAACCCACCGAGCAAACAACTAAGTAATATAAAACGTATCATAGATGTAAAAATTTTTAATTTCAATATTCGAGGAATATACGTAGGATTCCAAGCTTTTCGATGAAATGCTGAAATGCTGCGATTAAATAAAAAGGAAAGCCTTTATCTTGCAATCCGAAATAGAAAATTAGCATATGATTCGAATCCCTTTTCACGAAGTCCAAAAAACCATTGAATCCGCATTTTTAAAGGCAGGCTTAGCCTCCGAAATCGCCGCTACATGTGCCCGAATTCATGCCGAAACAAGCCAAGATGGGGTTTATTCGCATGGCTTAAATCGGGTTGAAAAATTTGTGGACTACGTGCAACAGGGCTGGGTGAATCCCTCGGCGAAACCGAGTTTGGTATTCCAATTGGGAAATCTCGAAACCTATGACGGTCATTTAGGACCTGGTATTACAAATGCCTTGTTTGCGATGGATCGGGCGATGGAATTGGCCCGTGAAATGGGTTTGGGATTGGTGAGTTTGCGCAATACAACGCATTGGATGCGGGGTGGAAGTTACGGTTGGCACGCCGCTGAAAAAGGCTTCATGTCCTTATGTTGGACGAATACGGAATCCTGCATGCCCGCCTGGGGGGCTCAATCCGCCGGCATTGGAAATAATCCCTTTGTGATGGCGATTCCCAGAAAAGAAGGGCATGTGGTGCTCGACATGGCCATGTCGCAATATTCCTATGGAAAACTTGAAATTACCCGACTCAAAGAGGAGGAATTGCCCTATCCCGGCGGATTTAATGCAGCAGGGGAGTTAACATCCATCCCTGCTGAAATCGAGGAATCGCGCCGAATTTTACCCACGGGCTATTGGAAAGGATCCAGTTTAGCCGTCATGCTGGATTTATTTGCCGGAATTTTATCCCAAGGAAATACGACGGCCTCGGTGGACAAAGCAGGTTATGGTAATTGCGGCGCTTGTAGCCAAGTTTTCATCGCCATTGACCCCATGAAAATCACGAATCAAACCTTCATAGATCAAGCGCTGGAAGCGACCATCGCCCAGTTGCACAACTCCCAACCTGCCGAAAAAGGTACTCAAATTCAATATCCAGGGGAGCGATCCCTTCGTACCCGTAAAGAAAATCAAGCTTTGGGCGTACCGGTGCACGAGGCAGTATGGGAACGAGTGAAGGGGCTTGCTGGGCTAAAATAATTTAACCATGTAAACCGGATACCTACGGTTGTTAGAAATCATAATTCATGATGAGAAATTTAAAATTGTACATTTTATTCGCTTTGTTTTTCCCATTTGCAAGTCTTTCAAAAGACCCCTTGCCCAGGACCATCGTCACCACCGACGGGGAAATCGATGACGTAGATACCTTCATCCGTATGCTCTTGTATTCCAATGAATACCAGCTCGAAGGTCTTATCTATTCCAGTTCCATGTGGCATTACAAAGGCGACGGCAAAGGCACCTTGTTCACTTCCGAAATGGACATGACCAAAAAAATGTATGGCGCCAAAACCAGCCTTCGCTGGCCAGGCACGCAATGGATTCAAGACTTAATCCGCGCGTATGCCGAAGTGCATCCCAATTTACGCCTGCACGATTCCAAATACCCTACGCCCAATTTTTTGCGGTCTTTGGTTAAAGTAGGAAACATCGATTTTGAAGGCGAAATGGAACAAATCACCGACGGATCCGAATGGATCAAACAAAAACTGCTCGACCGCGACCCCGCCCCCATTTACCTCCAAGCCTGGGGTGGTACGAATACCATCGCCCGTGCCTTAAAGTCCATCGAAGACGAATTCGCTGACAGCCCGAATTGGCCCCTACTAAAAAAACAAATCTCAATAAAGGCCATCATTTACACCGTCATGGATCAAGACGCGACCTATAAAAAATACATCGGCGTTCACTGGCCCGAAATCCGCGTGTTCTACAATGCCCACCAATTCGCCAGTTTTGCCTATCCTTGGAAACGCATCATGCCCAAGGCTGCGCAACCTTATTTTGAAGGCCCTTACATGTCTACGAACATCCTCTTAAACCACGGCGCCCTCCTTAAAAAATACTATGCCTATGGCGATGGCCAAAAACAAGCGGGCGACGACGAACACATTCACGGTGACCCTAATCGGCTAAAAAATGCGCAATGGGGCTCTTTTGCACCCTATGATTTTATTTCTGAAGGAGATTCCCCCGCCTTTTTACACCTGGTAGACGTGGGATTGGATAATCTAAATCACCCGAGTTATGGTGGATGGGGAGGCAGATTTGCTATATCGGCCGACAATCCCAATCGCTATGAAGACAATGAATTCGCCGCTGATTTTAATCCCGAATTAGGAAAATTAGATATTAATTATGCGCAAACGCGCTGGTTGATTGCCTTGCAGAAGGATTTTGCGGCGCGGGCCAATTGGTGTATCAAGCCCTTCCAAGAAGCGAATCATGCCCCATCGATTCACGTGCAAGAAGGCACCAGGCTAAAAGCCAAACCCGGTCAAAAAATACGTCTACACGTTCTGGCAAAGGACCCCGATAAACAGGTGGTCGACTTGAACATTTGGCCATATCCGGAAGCGGGGGATGGGAAAGCCCTTACAAGCCTACAAGGAAATTTGGCGCTCGTCGCAATCCCAACAGATGCCAAAAAAGGCCAACAATTTCACGTCATCATAGAAGGAAAAGATCATGGAACCCCGGCCTTAACCCGCTACCGGCGTGTCATCATCCAAGTCATTTAAGCTAAATACCCAAATTCCCCATTTTCAAAATCCCGGAAGGCCTGGATTAATTCTTCACGCGTATTCATTACAAAGGGGCCATGTGCTGCGATGGGTTCACCAATCGGCTCGCCACTCAGCACCAAGATTTTGGCAGGTCCCTGCGCTTGTACGCTAAAGCTTTCCCCCGAATGATCCATGAGTGCGAAATGGTTCACAGGCACATTTTGGCTTTCATTAATCCGAATATTGCCTTCCAATGCAAGCACCGCCGTGGTATAATGGGCCGGGAAATCAAAATCTGCGGAGGCATGGTCGACCAGCGTGACGTTCAATAAATGAATCGGTGTAAACGTTGATGCCGCTCCTTTGGCATCCCGATAAGCACCCGCCACCACCTCGACCACAGAACCTAACTCATCTAAAGCATATCGTCCAAATTGTTTATTTTCCAATGCCTGATATTTCGGCGGGCTCATTTTATCAGCAGATGGGAGATTGACCCACAATTGGACCATTTGGAAGATTCCTCCTTCCGCACTAAATTGTTCTTCGTGATATTCTTTATGCAATACGCCAGCGGCTGCGGTCATCCATTGGACATCCCCTTCGCCGATCACGCCACCCCCACCACTGCTATCATGATGCGCTACTTTTCCCTGATACGCGAGTGTCACGGTTTCAAATCCACGGTGCGGATGTACCCCCACGCCACGAGGTTGCTTGCTCGGAGAAAAATAAAAAGGCGCATTGTAATCCATCATGATAAACGGATCCATGCGCTGCATGCTGAGGCCCACGGCCCCTGGAATGAAATGATGTACGCGAAAACCATCCCCTACATAATGAGGAGCGGGTGGAGTGACGATGCGTTCAATTTGTCTACGACTCATGCGGATTTTTTTTTAAAATTAAGTCAATTTTTTACGAATGTCGGCATCGACCTCGCGGTATTTTTATTTTGAAATATTGGTACATTTGTTTTTTACAAACCCTAAATCAATGAAAAAATTCTTCAAAATTGTCGGCTGGACCATCCTAAGTTTACTCATTTTGCTTTTCGGAGCCGGAAGCCTTTTTTTATACAAAGTCAAAAATGGATTCCCGGTTTCGTACGAAACCGAAAAACCTACGATTTCGTTCCCGGATTCTACCCCAGCTATTTTGGTTTTTTCAAAAACGACGGGGTTCCGACATGCTGAATCCATTGAAAGCTCCAAACCGATTTTCGCTGAAATTGCGAAAAGAAGAGCTTGGTTCCTCCATGAAACCGAGGAAGGCGGCGTGTTTAACGCGGAGCAATTAGCCAAATTTGATGTGGTTATTTTTAACAATACGACGGGACGTTTGTTGGACGAAACCCAACAAGCCGCCCTTCAAACCTACACCGAAAACGGTGGAACGATTCTTGGCATCCACGGAGCGGGGGATAATTCCCACCATTGGCCATGGTACGAAGCGAATGTAATCGGAGCGGAATTTTCCCATCACCCACTTGACCCCCAATTTCAAAGCACTTCGGTTATTCGAGACGCCGAGGCAGATTCCACACTCGCGCAAGGCTTGCCCGCATCTTGGACAAGTTCGGATGAGTGGTATGTGTTTTACAAACAACCGACCGACGCCAAAATCCTTTTTCATATCCAAGGGGACAAAATCCTACCGAGCGGCAATATGCTTTGGATGAAAGACAAAAATTTCGGCATGGGGAAATTTCACCCAGTAGCCTGGCAAAAAACGGCGGGAAAGGGCCGGAGTTTTTACACATCCATGGGCCATTCAAAAGATGTTTGGGGCCATCCCGAATTCGTTCGCATGATTGAAAATGCGATGGAATGGGGGATTAAACACTAATCCGACAAACAAGCTTTTTCGAGCGCCGCGATATCAAATTTTGTCATTTGCAAAAATGCATAGGTTGCTTTGGGTGCCGTGGCAGGATTGCTCATGAATGTTCCCAGGCAGGTGGGAACTACTTGCCAAGAAAGGCCGTAGGCGTCTTTGAGCCAACCGCATTTTCCTGCAGACCCTTTCGTTCCGATTAAATTTTGCCAATAAAAGTCAATTTCCTCCTGGGTATCCACCGTTACGATAAAGGAAACACCTTCGCTAAACGTAAAGGCATGTGGCATGGAAGAATCCATGGCGGTGAAGGGCAATTGGTTTAATTCAAAATGCGCGTATTTGATATTGCCTTCCACATCGGGCTCCCCTTTTTCGTAGCGGCTGATGTGGATGATGGAGGAATTTGGGAAAAGTGAGGTATAAAATTGGATGGCCTCTTCGGCTTTGCCGTTGTTCTCCTGGCAAAACATCAAGGCGGGCATGGCGGCGGTCCGACTTTCATGATTTTTCATTAATTGCCAATTCACCCCATACCGATCCGCGCACCACCCATATGTAGGACTCCAAGGATAGGTATTTAAAGGCATTAAGATTTGACCGCCTTCGGATAATTTCCCCCAAATCCGTTGGATTTCTTCCTCATTTTCTAGATTCATGAAAAAAGAAATGGAAGAATTAATGGGGAAACCGGGTCCGCCGTTTAGGTGCATGAATCGTCGGCCACCCATGCGGTAATTCACCGCGAAGGGGTTCTCGGAAATGGGGCTATAGTCAGAAAAAACAGATTGGTAAAAGGCCGCGGCTTCTTGTGCCTTGCCGTCAAACCAAAGGCAGTGGGTCATTTCATGTGTCATGAGAGCAAATTACAGAAAAAACAGAAATTGGAAAATCTTCATGGGGTATTTGGACTATATTTGCTTCGCATGAAAGAACCAAAATCAGTTTCGACCCGACTCACCCGTTTTTGGAAACTCCTTGGTCCCGGTCTGGTGACCGGCGCGAGTGACGACGACCCATCCGGCATTGCTACCTATTCCCAAGCCGGTGCGGCTTTTGGGCTTAGTACGCTGTGGACGTCGATTTTGGCCTTTCCTTTGATGGCTGCGATCCAACAAATGTGCGCCCGGATAGGCTTAGTCACCCAGCAAGGCCTTACTGGAACCCTCAAAAAACATTATCCCCGCCCCATTTTATATCTCATGCTGCTATTTAGTTTTCCGGCCATCGTGATGAACATTGGAGCGGATATAGCCGGCATGGGCGCCGTGGGGAATTTGTTATTCCCATCCATCAGCTCGCTGTTTTTCTCCGTATTTTTTACGCTGCTTTTGTTGGGTTTGATCATTTATTTACCCTACCGCAAAATTGCCTCCGTGTTGAAATATTTATGCATCGTGATGCTCGTGTATTTTGTGGTACCCTTTTTGTATCATCAGGATCTTGGTCAAATCTTACAATCGACCTTTATTCCCCACATCGAGTTTACGAAGGAGTTCATGGCGATTTTGGTGGGAATTTTGGGGACTACGATTTCGCCGTATTTGTTTTTTTGGCAGGCATCCGTAGAGGTCGAAGAGATGAAACACAAGAAAAATCATTTGATTGTGAATAAACGCATCATCCACGAAATGGAGCAAGATGTGGATTTCGGGATGGGCTTTTCGGGCTTTGTGATGTATTTCATTATTTTGACGACGGGGACGGTCTTGTTCCAATCGGGCATTCATCAAATCGATACCGTCGAACAAGCAGCCATGGCCTTAAAACCTTTGGCGGGGGATTTGGCCTATTTATTATTCGCGGTGGGGGTGATTGGTACGGGCTTGATTGCGATTCCGGTGTTGAGCGGCGCGCTTTCGTATATATTTACGGAGACCTTTGGATGGGAACAGGGCCTCGATAAAAAATTCCATGAGGCCAAAGGCTTTTACACGATTATTGCCATTTCCCTTTTGCTGGGACTATCGCTGAATTACATTGGTATTTCTCCAATCCAAGCGCTGATTTATACGGCGATTTTATATGGAATTACAGCGCCGGTGTTGATTGGAATTATTTTACATATTTCCAATAATCCCCTGATCATGGGACCCCATGTGAATGGCCGGATGACGAATGTCTTGGGTTTTGCGGCCTTAGTGATTATGTCAGCTGCGGCAATCACCTTGCTTTATTTGGAATGGTTCAGCTAGGATACTTTTTGTTTTAAAACAAAAAGGGTGCGGGCGGGTTTTCTTTTAAATTCCAATACCATGCGAGGGGTTAAAAAAGAAAATTTACCGAGTAAAATTTGTCCTACCTGTCAGCGTCCATTTACCTGGCGCAAAAAGTGGGAGAAAAATTGGGATACTGTGAAATATTGCAGTGATTCCTGTCGGGCTAAAAAATCCAACGCATGATTCCGAGCTCCTCAAAAACCCTGCGACTCATTTTAGGGGACCAATTAAATCATCAGCATTCTTGGTTTCAACAGGTTGACCCAAACATCTGTTACGTGATGATGGAAATTCGTTCCGAGACGGATTATGCCACTCATCACATCCAAAAAGTCCTCGGATTCTTCGCCGCCATGCGGCAATTCGCCCATGAGTTACGCGAACAAGGGCACCAGTTGATTTATTTTCGATTGCAGGATTCGGGAAATGCACAACGCTTTGATGTAACTTGTCGGCAATTAATCGATGCCCATGGAATAAGCCGTTTTGAATACATGCAAGCGGATGAATTTCGGGTAAATGCGCATTTGTCTGAGTTTGTGAGCAGTTTGTCCATCGACCATGCTTGCGTGGAATCCGAACATTTTTTAAGTACGCCGGCCGAATTTCAGTCGATTTTTAAGGGAAAAAAGACCTATTTGATGGAGACTTTTTACCGGCACATGCGAAAAAAGCATGGCTTCATGGTGGATGAGGAGGGGCAACCGTGGCTGGGGCAATGGAATTTTGATAAGGACAACCGGGAAAAATTACCCAAAAATCACCGTCCACCCGCGCCATATGTCTTTGCCAATGACCTTCGCGATATTGAGATTGAAATTAGGGAAGCGGGCGTAAAAACGATTGGATTTGTGGAGGCAAGTCATTTTTTGTGGCCGATTTCTCGAACGCAATCCCTGGCCTTGCTCGAGTATTTTCTGGACCATTGCTTTTGTTTTTTTGGCACTTTTCAGGATGCGATGGCACCGGGCGAATGGTCGCTGTATCATGCCCGGATATCGTTTTCGCTGAATGTGAAATTAATATCCCCACGAGAAGTGATTGAGCGGGCGATTAAAACCTATCAAGGTTCAGAGGGAAAGGTGAGCTATGCCCAATTGGAAGGATTTGTGCGGCAGATTCTTGGTTGGCGTGAATACATGCGTGCCATCTATTTTTTGGAAATGCCAGGTTTTGCAGAATTAAACTATTTTAATCACACAAATCCTTTGCCTGAATGGTTTTGGACAGGGAAAACGAAATTGAATTGTTTGAAGGATGCGATCCAACAATCCTTACAAGTCGGCTATGCCCATCACATCCAACGCCTCATGGTCACCGGAAATTTCGCCCTGCTGGCCGGGGTGAATCCCAATGAGGTGGATGCCTGGTATTTAGGAATTTACATCGATGCGATCGAATGGGTGGAAATGACAAATACCCGAGGGATGAGTCAGTATGCCGACGGGGGCATCGTGGGAACGAAACCCTATGTCAGTTCGGCCGCCTACATGAAAAAAATGGGGAGCTATTGTAGCACCTGTTTTTATGATGCAAACCAAAAAATTGGCCCCAAAGCTTGTCCATTTAATAGCCTGTATTGGCATTTTTTTGCTAAACACGAAGGACTTTTGGGAAACAATCCACGCATAGGCATGGTTTACCCGATGTGGAAAAAAATGAATCCTGAGGTTCAGCAGGGGATACTGAAACAGGCCCAGTTCTATTTAGACCATATGGATGAATTATAATGAGGACAGCAATTGTTTGGTTGACAACAGATTTACGCCTCAGGGACAATGAAACCTTGACGCGCGCTTTCGCGCAGGCGGATCAAATCATACCGATCGTCTGTCTGTCTCCCGCGGATCTTGCGATTAGCCCTTTTGGTTTTCCTAAAATGGGTTATTTCCGATTGCGGTTTTTTTTCGAAGCCTTGCGCGATTTGGACCAACAATTACGTGCAATGGGTTCCGGATTAATTCTTTCGCTTGAGTCACCAGAAATTGCCATTCCTGCCCTCGCTAAAGAATATCAGGCAGCGTATGTATGTACAAAAGAGCAGGTTGGATTGGAGGAGTTGGAAATGCAAGAAAGAGTTCAAAAAGCCTTATTGCCTTCCCATGTTTCGCTGCACATTACATCAGCAGACACGCTTTATCACCTGGAAGACCTGCCTTTTCCTTTATCGGATTTGCCGGATGTTTTCACCAAATTCCGTTTGGCTCTAGAGAAAAATTCCCGCGTTCGGCCGCGCATCGATTCGCCGGGGCGCTTAAATTCTCCCCCCATTCCTCCTTTAGAAATACCTTCCTTTTCGGCTTTAGGAATCCAAGAAATTCCCGGCGATTCTCGCAGAGCCTTTCCGCTGGTTGGCGGGGAAACCGCTGGGCAAAGGCGTTTGCAGGACTATTTATTTGGTACACAAGCCGCGTTAACATATAAAGAAACGCGGAATGGATTGATTGGGCTGGATTACTCCACGAAATTCTCCGCTTATGTAGCTTTTGGATGCGTATCGCCGCGGGATATTTATTGGACCCTTGCGGATTTCGAGTCGCGGGTGAAGGCGAATGAATCGACCTATTGGATTAAATTCGAACTAATGTGGCGAGATTATTTTTGGTTTTTGATGAAAAAAAGACCGCGGACCTATTTTTTGCAAACGGGCCTTCTCGGATCAAAATGCCAGTTACATGGGCTGGATCCGGTCGTTTTATCGGCATGGGTACAAGGAAAAACGGGGCAGCGGTTTATTGATGCGAATATGCGGGAATTGGCCCAAACCAGCTTTATGAGCAATCGGGGCAGGCAAAATGTAGCAAGCTATTTTTGTCATACGTTGCAGCAAGATTGGCGCTATGGGGCCGCCTATTTTGAAAGCCAATTGGTCGATTATGACGTGTCGAGTAATTGGGGAAATTGGGCCTATGTGGCGGGAGTTGGAAATGATCCTCGGCCCGATCGCCGGTTTAATGTCGACAAGCAAGCAGAAACCTATGACCCCTTACAAACCTATCAAGACCGATGGCTGAATTAAACAACCCTATTCCTCCCATGTTTTCCGAAATGGACAAGGACCGAATTATCCAAATGGCCTGGGAAGATCGCACGCCTTTTGAGGCCATTGAATTCCAATTCGGACTCAAGGAAAAAGATGTAATCGCATTCATGCGCGCGAATTCCTTGCCATCCAGTTTTCGGATGTGGCGTAAACGCATGACGGCACGGAGAACGAAACACGCGGCTTTGAGGGCGGGAGGCATGGATCGATTTAAATGCAGTCGGCAAAAATCCATAGGCAACAAAATCTCAAAACGCTAGGGTATGGCCGGACATGTATATCCGCTATTTAGTCAACATGGCCTCGAAAATTTTGATTTGCCAGACGCCGATATTCGCCTATATCACGGATTTTTTAATGTGGAGGAAAGTGCCCGATTGTTCGCTCGCTTGGAATCCGAGATTTTATGGCAGCAAGACCAAATTCGCATGTTTGGCAAACAAATGCTCATTCCTCGATTAAACGCTTGGTATGGCGATGCGGACAAATCCTATACCTATTCTGGGATTCATTTGAAACCACATCCTTGGAATGAAGACTTGCTTTGGATTAAGGATCGAATTGAAAAAGAGACAGGTTTAACCTTCACGAGCGTGTTATTAAATTTATATCGATCGGGAAATGACAGCATGGGTTGGCACGCGGACGATGAACCGGAACTCGGACTTAATCCGAGTATCGCCTCTGTCTCATTTGGTGCCAGCCGGATGTTTCAAATGAGACATGTCTCAAAAAAAATACGTGCTAACATACCCTTGGACAATGGCTCACTATTTGTCATGCAAGGAAGCACACAACATTATTGGCAACATCAAATTCCCAAAAGCTCCAAAGCGCTTGATTCGCGCATCAACTTAACTTTTCGTAGCATATATCATTGAGGTACTTATTCGCGGGATAAAAAAACAGTTTTGAACCTGTAAACTGCTTTGATTTTAGTACAACATTTATAAAGCGGTAATTTTTTTTTGTCAAAACAATTTTTACATTGCATTCGTTCTCTTCTTTATTACAAAGAAAAGTACAATTTAGAACATGGTTAATACAAAGCTGGACCTCTTAGGACCAGCTTTTTTGTTGCTCATTTCTTCCTTATCTTTAAGCCTTATTCTATCGTAAACATGAGACATACCCCTATTTTCTTTGCCTTTTTTATTGCATTATTGAGCCATTCGGCTAATGCCCAGCAACTCATTGACCAGGTCATTCAGCTCGAAGAAACACGACGCATCGAAAGCATATTAGCTTCGGACGAGATGGCTGGTCGGCGTACTTTTACGCCGGGAATCGAAAAGGCTGCCGCTTTTATCACAAAGGAGTTTGCGGATACGCAATTGCAAACCTTGCCAGGTCTAAATTCCTATTTGCAATCTTTTTCCATGACTAAAACGAGTTTAATTTCAAGTGCCGTGTTATTGGACGGACAGCCCGTCGACGGGAAAAAGATGGCTATTTTAGCCTTAGAAAAAGAAATTCATTGGACCGAGAAATCAGGTGTGGAAATCAAGATGATTGGGAAGGAAGAGAATTTTTTCCAACAAGCCTCTAAAATATTAGCATCAAATAAACCTACCTTAGTGCTTGTCGATGAAGCATTTGCGGCCAATTTACCTCGGCTTGCGAATCGAGGGCCTTTAAAGAGCACGCAGGTGCCGATGGTTTTTTTGATTGCGGCTAAAATTCCAACGAGTTTTGACATTACGATTCAACAAAATATCATCCAAATGCCCCTAGCCAATGTCGTCGGCATCATTCCGGGCAAATCCCTTCCCAAGGAATATGTAATTTTTTCAGGCCATTATGATCATTTAGGAATCAATAGCCGAGGAATCGTCCAGGGAGATTCGATTTTTAATGGGGCCAATGATGACGCGGCTGGGACCACAGGGATGATTATGCTGGCGAAATACTTTAAAAAACTGAACAACAATGGGAGAACCTTGATCTTTGCCGCCTTTACCGCGGAGGAAGTAGGGGGTTTTGGGGCCAGTTATTTTTCAAAAGTGTTTGATCCTTTGACCGTTAAGGCGATGTTCAACCTAGAAATGATAGGCACCGAAAGTAAATGGGGTAAAAATAGCGCCTACATTACCGGATTTGAAAAAAGCGACATGGGGGCCATTTTACAAAAGAATTTAGTGGGAACACCCTTCCAATTTTACCCGGATCCCTACACCGACCAAAACCTTTTTTATCGGTCAGACAATGCCACGCTTGCCCGTCTAGGGGTTCCCGCCCATACGATTTCGACCTCTAAAATGGATTCCGAGCCACATTACCACAAGGCTAGCGATGAAGTCAAAACCTTGGATTTAGGCAATATGACCGAGGTCATTAAAGCCATCGCCAAAAGCGCGGAGTCAATTATTTCCGGAAAAGATACGCCTAGCCGGGTGGATACAAGTCAATTAAAATAGGGTTCCTTAGGCGCTATTTCTCCGACTCCATGATTTTAAGCGCTTCTTCATCTTCATAGCGGAGAATTTGCTTTTTCAATTGGCCTTTTAATTGGGCAATGACGGTTTTCATTTTTGGATCGAGATAGGCATTGTGCATATTTCCCGGATCCTTTTTGATGTCATATAATTCCCAGGCATTCAGTGGACCATAAAAGCGTACTAGGGTATATTGATCCGTACGAATCCCAAAATGCGGGGCCACGTGATGCGGTTGGGGATATTCATAATAATGGTAGTAGGACTCGTTTTTCCAGCCGGATACTTTTCCGGTTAACACCGGCAAAAAGGACTTTCCTTGAATCTCGCTTGGGATTTTCGTTTGGGCGATGTTTAAAATCGTAGGCGCCCAATCTATATTCGAAATCACTTCCTGCACCTTGGTTCCAGGTTTAATCACCCCGGGATAGCGAATCATGAAGGGTGTTTTTAAGGATTCTTCGTAGATGAATCGCTTGTCGAACCAGCCGTGTTCTCCCAGATAAAAACCTTGATCAGACGTATAAACCACGACGGTATTTTTTGACAAGCCGGTTTTGTCGAGGTAATCCAATAGTCGGCCGATATTCCGATCCATCGAATTCGCGGTAGCTAGATAATCCCGCATGTAGCGTTGAAATTTCCATTCCACCAAGGCTTTTCCCGTTGGCTTTTTTTCGTCAAATTCCTTGGAGATTTTATTCTCGTAATAGTCATAAAATTTGGCTTTTTGCTCAGGCGTAAATCGATTGTACAAACCATTGTTCCCGGCCGCATCGTAATTGCCATGAATTTTCAAATCATCCCGCATCACCATGGTTTTATCGACGGTCATGTCTTGATCAGCCGCAGCGATGCGGCCTTCATAGGTATCATAAAAATTAGCCGGCAGAGGGAAATTCACCTGGTCATAGGCGCCTAAATCGGGCAGATCGGGTTGCCAAGGACGGTGGGTCGCTTTATGTCCCACGACTAAGAAAAAGGGTTTTGAGGGGTCGCGTTTGGCGAGCCATTCTTCGGAAAATTGTTCTACTAAATTCGAAACATAGCCCTCGTAGCGAGTTTTGGTATTGCTTTTGTCTATAAATTCAGGATTGTAATAATGCCCTTGTCCTGGCAAAACATTGAGGTAATCAAAGCCATTTGGCAATGCGCCTAAGTGCATTTTGCCTACCCAAGCCGTTTGATAGCCATTTTTTTGTAGTTCTTCGGGAAAGACGGGTTGGTTTATATTAAATACTTTTTCATTTACCTTATACCCATTTTTATGGCTCAATTTTCCGGTGAGCAGCGTCGCCCGGCTAGGTCCGCAAATCGAATTGCTTACTACGTTATTGTATAAAATAGCGCCTGATTTGGCAATGCGGTCGATGTTTGGGGTTTGGGTGATTTTGCTTCCGTAGGCGCTGATGGCTTGAGAGGTATGATCATCGGAGATGATGAAAATGATATTGGGTTTTTGTTGGGCCACTAACGAAAAGCTGCACAACAATATAATCAAAATGGATTTCATAGCGTTTTAGGTCTTGCTTTTGCTTCTCAAATTAAGCCATTTTTCTGAATAATCGTGATGAAAGTCATTTGAAAATTATGCGAGGAAAAATACCTTCGCCACATGGTTTCTACTAAGCTTTTACAAAAATACAACGTGCCCATTCCTCGGTATACGAGTTATCCTACCGTTCCGTACTGGGATGAGGACATCGACTCGCGGCGATGGTCGACCACATTTCAGCAGCGATTTCAAGCATCCAATCATCAGGAAGGTATTAGCCTTTACCTCCATCTCCCTTTTTGTGAAAGTCTTTGTACTTTTTGTGGGTGTAATAAAAAAATCACGAAAAATCATGCGGTGGAGGAGGAGTATATGCGGGCTTTGCTGGCCGAATGGGACCTCTATCGCCTTCAAATGTCCAGCAAACCTGTGATCAGAGAATTACACATAGGTGGTGGAACACCTACATTTTTCTCTCCGGGAAATCTGAAAATTCTGTTGGAACATATTTTACGCGATGCCATCGTGCCAGACGAGCATGAATTTGGTTTTGAAGGCCATCCAATGAATACGACGTTTGCGCACTTAAAAATCCTATTCGATTTGGGCTTTAAACGGGTCAGTTTCGGGATGCAGGATAGTGATCCGGAGGTCCAACGGGTCATTCATCGCATTCAACCCCAAGCACATGTAATCCAAGTTGTCGACTGGGCCCGAGAAATCGGATACGAGTCCATAAATCTCGATTTAGTGTATGGATTGCCCTTGCAAGATATACGCAAAATGGCTCAAACCATTCAGGACGCTATGGCCCTCCGGCCCGATCGGATTGCTTTTTATAGCTATGCACATGTGCCTTGGACAAGTCGGGCCCAACGCCTTTTCGATGAGCAAGATTTACCCAATGCGCAAGACAAAATGGCTTTATATCAATTGGGCAAGAAAATGTTTTCCGAAGCCGGCTACGAAGATATCGGGATGGATCATTTTGCATTGCCGACGGATTTAATGGTGCGGGCTGCGCAGCAAGGCACTTTGCATCGAAATTTTATGGGATATACCATTCAGAAAACGGGCCTATTATTGGGTTTGGGCGTTTCAAGTATTAGCGATGTGGGTACGGCCTTTGCGCAGAATAAAAAAACGATTCGGGAATATTATGAACAAATAGCGCGGGGAGAATTGCCTGTTTTTCGGGGATATTTTTTAACGGAAGAAGACCAACAAATGAGACAGTATATTCTCGATGTCGCATGTCGCGGGACTGTCACATTTGAGCCAGGCCCAGGTGCAGAATTAGTGGAAAGCACGGTGGATGAACTGAATGACTTAGCGGAAGATGGATTATTGACCTGGAATGCGCAACGTTTACAGGTAACGGAAACCGGTAAGCATTTTATTCGGAATATATGCAAGGCCTTTGACCTTAAATTATTGAACTCAGAGATTCAAAAAAAGACATTTAGTCAGGCGGTCTGAGGCGAAAAATAGCTAAATTGGTATCAATTAAAACCATTCCCTATGATTCGCCATACTGTGATATTGAGATTGAAGCCCCTCATTTCTCCCGAAAACAAGGCCGCTTTTTTAGAAGCCTCCCGTCAATTAGCTCGCATTCCAAACGTTCGAAATCTCGAGGTGTTGAAACAAACGAGTTCAAAAAACCCCTTTGACTATGGGATTATCATGGAATTTGACACCCAGGAACAATTTGATTTTTATTCTAATCATCCTGATCATCAGGCCTTTATTCAGGATTTTTGGATTCCCAACGTGGAAGATTTTCTAGAAATTGATTATCTGCCTTTGTAATATTTAACAAATTCTATCTAATTTGTGGGCTTATTAGTTCTAAACCAATAAGTCTTTAGATGAACGAGTTTCTTTCTATTTACTTTTACTTTGTTTTAAGCCTCCTTTTTTTCATCATTGGGGTCAACCTGACGCTCAAAAAAGGTTTAATCGCCACTAAATTTTTAGGGGCTGAATATTTAGCTCTTACTTGGTTAATCTTTGTTGCTTATTTTACGAATGACGAGCGCATGTTGGCGCATCCGCATTTTTTCCGCTTATCTACCCCATTTGTTTATTTAATTTATCCGCTTGCCTATTTGTTTCAAGAATTCATGTTAAATCCTGAAAGGCGATTTCGTAATCGAGATTTAGTACATTTCTTGCCTTTCGCGCTCAATTTTGCGGAGCTAATACCCTTTTATATAAGTTCATCGGAATTTAAATTAGCCTACATTCAGGAGGTGATTCGGCAAAATGCACTGCATAAAATTGCGGATAATCCTTACAGTTGGATTACCATGCAAACACACCAAGTTCTTCGGCTGACTCAATTTTCCTTGTACCAAGTGGCCATTATGATCCGTTTATGGCTATTTCTTAAAGGCAAAAGTGCGCAATTCCTTCAGGCGAATCGACTGATATTCACCTGGCTAATCCTGTCGGCTGTGTTTAAGTGCATCACGCTTGTGCTGCTGATTTCGTTGACATTTTTTCCTTACCTAAAACCGTTTACGTTTCATTGGTTTGACATGTTGAAAATTCTCGATTTCATCATAATTGCCATATTCTTACTGATTAACCCACGTTTGCTTGATGGGATTACCTTGAAAGAAATGGTGGCGAATCACCTAAATCGGGGAGATCATTTTGTCGAAACGACGGCCAAAAAATTCGAAACTGAATTCCAGTTGTTTTCAAAAATCGAAAATACGCTTTACGAAAATCAAGGTTTTTTGCGGGAAGATATTACACTACAAACCTTGTCGGATGCGACGGATATTTCCCCTCGAAAAATTTCTGCCTGTTTAAAAACTGTGAAAAATGTATCCTTCCCAGACTATATTAATTCCCTTCGCATTCAATACATCGAAGAAAAAGTGGCATCTGATCCACTTTGGTCGAAATTTACGTTTGAGGCGATGGCCTATGAATGCGGCTTTGGTAGTCGGTCTAATTTCTATCAGGTATTTAAAAAATTAAAAGGCGTTTCGCCAAAGACCTATTTCGAGAATTTGTCCTAATTTTTGACCAAATACATTTTTAAGCCAGGGCTTTCTTTTCTATCAACTAAGTTTGAACACCTAGTTTATAAAAAGAGATTTTCACATGGCTTATTCAGTATTTGCGCGGATTCAAAACTTGTCCGAGCATGATTTTGATTCCATTCAAACACTGGCCAAATCCATGGATATGCGTATCCTAGACCGAGGTCTATATCAAACGGTGGAATGGTCGGACAGATTTACGGCCATCACCATTGAGTTTCATTTGGACGGGCGCTTTCATCGCATCGTTCAGGAAGTTTGGAAAGATGTGGATGAGGTTTTTGAGCGCCAACAAATTCTCCATGATTTCAATCTGAAAGGCAAAT
This sequence comes from Cytophagaceae bacterium, assembly GCA_947450365.1. GTDB lineage: Bacteria > Bacteroidota > Bacteroidia > Cytophagales > Spirosomataceae > Aquirufa. Next base: position 15,681 of record CANFVE010000016.1, on the reverse strand, counting down.
AGTTCAGATTTTTTTCCTTCCCTTCATTTTTTTCGTTTCCTTACCGCTTACATTTGTAGTTTAAAGTAGACATCAACAAATTCAGGTATGGACGTTAAAAATTCATTGAAAGAAGAGGCTTTGCATTATCATGCCAAAGGCCGACCAGGAAAGATCGAGGTAATACCTTCCAAAGAAACCGCTTCCCAAAAAGACTTAACCCTTGCCTATTCGCCCGGAGTCGCAGATCCTTGTCTTGAGATTCATGCGAATCCAGACGACATTTATAAATATACCGCCAAAGGCAATTTAGTCGCTGTGATTTCCAACGGTACCGCCGTACTCGGCCTCGGAGACATCGGTCCCGGCGCCAGCAAACCGGTCATGGAAGGCAAAGGCCTTTTGTTTAAAATATATGCAGACATCGATGTGTTCGACCTTGAACTTGACACCAAAAATGTCGATGAATTCGTGCGCACCGTCAAAATCCTTGAACCTACCTTTGGAGGCATCAATTTAGAAGACATTTCAGCCCCCGAATGTTTTGAAATCGAGGAGCGCTTAAAGGCCGAATTGAACATTCCGGTCATGCACGACGATCAACACGGAACAGCCATCATTTCCGCGGCGGCATTATTAAACGCACTTGAATTAGTAGAGAAAAAAATCGAGGATGTCCGCATCATCATTAATGGTGCCGGGGCATCTGCGACCTCCTGTACTCGTTTATATTGCTCACTCGGGGCGCAGAAAAAGAACATTTTAATGTTTGATTCCAAAGGCCTCATTCACCCGAGTCGGACGAATCTCGATGGCCGAAAATCGGAATTTGCCAATGACCATTTCCCTGCGGAAATGACACTCACAGAGGCTTTGGTGGGGGCGGATGTATTCGTCGGACTTTCGAAAGGGAATATTTTGACCGAGGACATGATTCGCCCCATGGCGAAGGATTGCATCATTTTTGCGATGGCAAATCCTACGCCTGAAATCTCCTATGAAAAGGCGATGAACGCCCGGAAGGATATCATTTTCGCCACGGGGCGAAGCGATTATCCAAACCAAGTGAATAACGTCCTTGGATTTCCTTACATTTTCCGTGGGGCTTTGGATGTGAGGTCGAAGGTGATAAATGAAGAAATGAAATTAGCCGCCGTATACGCCTTGGCGGATTTGGCGAAAAAACCAGTTCCTGATATCGTGAATTTGGCTTACGGCATGGAAAATATCGTGTTTGGTCGGGAATACATTATCCCTAAACCGGTCGATCCCCGTTTATTAACTACAGTTGCCCCCGCGGTAGCGCGTGCGGCGATGGAAACGGGCGTGGCAAAATATCCGATTGCGAATTGGGAAGCCTACGAATTGCAATTGTCCAAACGCCTCGGCCTCGATAACACCCTCATGAAGGTGATTACCAATAAAGCCAAAACCAAACCCAAGCGAGTTGTTTTAGCCGATGCCGAAAATGTCTCGGTCTTAAAAGCGGCGCAGGAGGTATGGGAGGAGCGTTTGGCCACCCCGATTTTGTTAGGGAACCAAGCCCTCATCGAGCAATTAATCCAAGAAAATAAACTGAATTTGGATGGCGTCGAAATCATCGACCCTTATTTCCCAACGACCGAGGCGGACAAAGAACGCTCGGCGCTTTACGCGGAATTATTATTTCAAAAACGCCAAAGACAGGGAATTAATCATTCGGAGGCGCTGAAAATGGTTCGTCGGCGAAATTATTTTGGCAGCATGATGGTTGCCAACGGTGATGCCGATGCCATGATTGGCGGCATGAGTCGGAATTATCCCGAGACGGTTCGTCCTGCATTGCAATGCATCGGTCGGAAAGAAGGTGTTCAAAAAGTCTCGGGCATGTATATTTTGATGACTCGATTTGGCCCCTTGTTTTTAGCGGACACGACGGTGAATTTTAATCCGTCGGCGGAGGAAATTGTTGAGATAACCGAATTAGCCGCTAAACAAGTAGGTAAATTCAATATCAAACCTCGCATTGCCTTAATTACCTACTCGAATTTTGGTAGCGCGGAAGGCGATGATGCAAAGAAAATGAAAAAGGCGGTTCAGATCTTGAAAGAGCGAAATCCCAAAATGATTGTGGACGGAGAAATCCAGGCGCACCTACCGTTTAATTTAGATTTATTGAAGGAAAATCATCCATTCAGCGACTTAGCGAATGAAGGAGCCAATGTCCTCATTTTTCCGAATTTATCTTCGTCGAATATCGCCTATAATTTGGTGAAAGAAGTGGCGGGCATCGAGAAAATTGGTCCGATTTTACTGGGATTGAAAAAGCCGGTACACGTGCTACAGCTCGGATCTTCTACTCGAGAAATTGTGAACATGATTGCAATTGCCGTCGTAGACGCTCAAATGAGTAAATAAGCATGAAGCTCCTTTTTTTATACCTGTTTTTGGTCGGATCTGACCCCTATGAACTGGAGGTTCAAAAGGCTCGACAAAGCCGTATTGAAAATCTAAAAGGGGAATCAGGATGGTTGAATTTAGCCGGACTTTTTTGGCTGAAAGAGGGTAAAAACTCCATAGGAGGCGCTTCGAAAAATGATTTTGAATTCCCAAAAGAACATGCAAATCCTTTTTTAGGCCAGGTGATATTACGCAAGGGGGTGGTTTCGTATTTGCCTCAAGGTGCAAAAAAAGCACATGAAATTTTTCCGGCTGGAGGTAAACCGATCGTTGAATCCCATCAGTCCTTGCGCTGGTTCATCATCAAACGTGGGGATAAATATGCTATTCGTTTACGGGATTTAGAAGGGGAATACCTGAAGGCCTTTAAGGAAATTGCCTATTATCCTATTTCAGCAGCCTCGCGGGTAAAAGCGAAATTTATTCCCACGCAGGGCCAAAAATTGCGTATCATCGACATCACCGGTCGTTCCTATGAGGAGGATTCGCCCGGGAAATTGGTCTTTCTATGGGAGGGGAAGGAATATAGTTTGTCGGCCGGGGGTACTTTGCAGGAATTATTCATCGTGTTTGGCGATGTGACGAATCAACAGGATACCTATGGCGGCGGTCGTTTTTTAGATACCCCAGGACCGGATGCCGAGGGCAATGTGTATTTGGACTTTAATTTGGCCTATAATCCGCCTTGTGCCTTTACGCCTTTTGCGACATGTCCTTTGCCCACCCGAGAAAATAAATTACCCATCGCGATTCGGGCGGGGGAGAAAAGCACGGGTTTGCTGGGGCATAAATAGTATTTCAGATGACAATTTCCAAGATTGATATAGCCATGAATGTGTACGGAAAGCCCTATCAAACGGCTTTGACACTTCGATCTTTGATGAAATATTCGGGCCAGCATGTGGGTAAAATTTTTATCACGTTGGAGAAAAACCAACCAGAAGGTTTCTCTGTGGATCACCTTAAATCCCTATTAGCTGATTTGGCCATCGAATATTACACGCCGCGGATGTATTTGGGTTGGACGGAAAAAATTCGGCGGCCTTGGATTGTTCAAACCTTACTGAATTTTCCCTTTTATCGACATGCCATTCGCTATCAATACGCATGGGAAAAAACGAAGGCCAAATATCTTTTTTTGAGCCACAATGATATGGTTTATCATGCCGATGTCTTATCTGGCTATTTGGAAAATTTACAGGGCCGGATTGCGGTAGGTCATGTGGGACAATGTTGGAATTGCCCCGCACATGAAGTGCATTGCGATGGTTCTCGCTATTGGTCTTATCGACCGGCCATGGAAGAAGTACGAGATTTATATGTGGGCTGGAAGGCAGATCGAGCGGTACATCAGGGACAATTGGCTGACGACAAAGCCAGTTGGCCCCTCCCAGAGTGCCGCCTGAACGAACAAGCCGCTTTAATCGACATGGAAATGGCAAGGCCTATCACGGTGCCGAAAGGACCCTGCGCACCTATTGGAACCATGACGATGGATATTGGTATCAAATGGTTCAAGGAAGTTGCGTTGCAAGGCTTTCAAGTCTCCCACGATTCCTATTTCAACTACGCTCGACACAGCATGTTCAGTGTCGCGGGTTCAGGTCATGGCGCCTTGTTTGATCGGGATTTGTATATGCATGAAGAAAAAATGGCCAAAGAAATGCTCGAAAGCGCGGGATATTAATCCGCCTGAAACCAGGAGGCATATTCAATGTAATTCATCGCCGTCCGCATAAATACCTCCGAAGCTTCTGGACTAACGGCTTTCAATAATTTGGCCGGATTACCTGCATAAATGCTTCCCGAAGGCACCCGCGTATTTTGCGTAACCACCGCACCCGCGGCGATAATACTTCCACTTTCGATGTGCGCTCCATCCATGATGATGGCACCCATGCCCACGAGCACATGGTCTTCGATTGTACAACCATGTACAATTGCATTGTGCGCAATCGACACATAATTGCCTATGACCGTTTCCGTTTTTTGGTAGGTACAATGGATCACTGCCCCATCCTGAATGTTCGAATGATGCCCGACCCGAATTTTATTTACATCCCCTCGAACCACCGCCTGAAACCAAACGGTACAAAAATCCCCAAACACCACATTGCCCACAATGGTTGCATTCGGTGCTTGCCAATTCTCTTTTCCAAACGTTGGGCTAATCCCTTTTACGGGTAAGATTACTGCCATGTTCCTTGTAGTTTCATCACTTTTTCAATCACATCCCGTACCGCACCTTGGCCCCCACTGCTTTGCGATACATATTTAACGGCATGCAATACTTCGGGAATCGCATCGGCCGGACAGGTACTCAACACATCAGGCCGAGAAAGAATTTTCAAATCCGGCACATCGTCGCCCATGTACAGAACCTCATCTTCAGAGAGGCCTGTCATCGCCAACCATTTTTCGTAAGTGGTCAATTTATCCTGTCCCCCCAAGCCCATGTAGATATCCTGAAATTTTAAATTCTCCAAGCGCTTTTTTACCCCCTTGTGTCCACCCCCTGAAATCACACAGAGGCGATAGTTCGCTGCGCGTGCACGTTCCAGCGCATAGCCATCTCGGATGAAAAAAGTACGGTAATGCTCACCACTTTCGAGGACATGCACTTGCCCATTGGTCATAACGCCATCCACATCAAATACAAAGGCTTTTATCCGTGAAAACTGGGAAAGTACGTTGCTCATATCCATCTTATTAGCCCCAAATATCTTAAAAATTTATGTATTTTTACCACATGTTTCGCCAAATCGCCATTCCCCTTTTCTTATTTTTGGCATTCATTTGCCCCACGCTTCTGTGGGCGCAATCCTTCTCAGGAAATAAAGATCGCTTCCCGACGGAATATGCCAACTGGATCCTCAGCAGCAAATACCAAGATGCCCCCAAAATAGCGAATCAATGGACCTCTTTTTATAAAAACCCAAATCTCGCTGAATCCGAAAAATCCCGCATTTCGGACCTTATTATTCAAATGCCGGCCAAGGGATTTCGCTCCCCGGCTTTGGCCTATTTGTTTGCTCGCTGTCTCATGCAATTCGGAGAAAATGACAAGGCACGCGGGTCTTTGCTGGAGGTATGGGGGGCATTAATCCAACAAAAAGATAACAAAACCGCCCTCGCCCTCCTCGAAAATATTGATTCTTGGCAATTTAATCGCCAACTCATCCCCATCGGAACCTATCGAATCGAAATTCTAGGGGATCTCCTCATTCGCTGGCCCCAAGCCATCCCCGCACAATCCACCATACCGAAAGACACCTTAGTTTCCGCCAAACCACCGAGCGATGGTTGGGATACCGAAGCCCCTCTTTCTTCCGGGGCTTTGACAGAGACTTTTGAACCTGAGGCGGCTTGGTTGCAAGCGACCAACATCACTTCGGGTCCCGAATTGTATTGGCAAAAGCCACAAATTAAAGTGAAAACCGGAAAAGATAGCCTAGTTTTTGATGCGCAAGAATTGGTATGGAACATCAAGGATCGGATCGGTCGGGGTGTGGAGGCAGTCCAAGAGGGTTTGCATTTTGGGTATCCAGGAGCAAAAATTCGATCCAAAACCTTTGAAATTATTCCCCGCATCGGGCTTTTTGTGGGACTGGACGATATATGGTCAGCGGATAAATTAGACCTAGCGGGTCAATCTAAGATTTTAGTGAAGCGCAAGGCGGGGACGTCCGATTATATGTTGGAATTTCGAGCCAAAGAACCGTTAAAAAATCCGATGCAGGGCAAACATTGGTCCGCGCAGGGTCGATTATGGATTTTGGGAAATCGACGGGGTTTATTGGCGGGAGCGGGAGCGGCCTCCCTTGCATTCAAACAAGGAGAAAAAATTCAGGCAAAAGTTTATGGGCCTAGTTTGTGGGTATTGCCGGATGAGTCGGTGGAGATTTCGCAAGGGGTTTTTGTTGGGTACATCGGCCTAAAAGATTCCATTTCGCATCAGGCGATCCGGGCGAATTGGTCAGAAAAAGATGGATTTTTGCGTCTTCGGAAACAGGAAGGGATTGCGGCGGAGCGCTTGTTGTTCGAGGATTCGTATCACCAAGTTCGAGTTTCGGCCGATGTGGCGATGTATAGGCCTGACAAACAAAAGATCGATTTTTACCGCGTTTCCGGAAAATCCCAAGTTCCGGCTTGGGTTGAGTCATTTGATTTTTACAGCCCGGATCGGATTTCGGCATTGCAAGGGTCGATGTCCTATAATCCCATGCGGATTTTGTACAATTATTTAGTTGAAACGAAGAAAAACTGGGCTTATCTCGGTGACATCGCCGCTAAAAACAAACGGGATTTGGCGAACATTTTACCCGGTTTCTTGCAATTTGTGCAGGCAGGCTATATGCAATACCAAGCGAAAACAGATGAGATTTCTTTTACGAAATTGGGTCGGCATTATGCGCAAGTTAGTTTTGCTCAAAAGGATTTTGACCGCTTTTATGTACCCTCCTATTCGAATGAAACCGCACGGGATTCAGCGAATATTACGGTGGATTTTGGGAACCAAAAGTTAGTCGTTCGGGGCATTACGGAGGTCATGGTGTCGGATTCCTTACAGGCAAATTTCATCCCTTCCGATAAACAAATTGTCTTTTCGCGAGGCCGGGATTTTGATTTTCAAGGGGAAATTAAGATTGGAAATTATCGGTTTCGAGGGCCTGGATTTAAGTTTAATTTCGGGGCCTTTACGGTCGATTTCCCCAAAATCGATTCGATTACCTTTTTTCCTCGCTTAAAGGATGGGTCCATTGGGTCGCATGAATTGGGTGGCCAATTTAAATATGGCGCCGGTTCTATTTTGCTCAGCCCGCCTAATAATAAATCAGGACGCTTGGGGGTGGCGGCCTATCCTAAATTAATCATTCCGACGGGCGTGTTGTCTTATTTCGACGAACCTTGGCGCGCGCAGGGCGTATATGGGAAGGATTTTTATTTTAAAGTGCCAAGGATTGAGTTGGATAGTTTGACGCAAAAAGAAATCACGTTTGAAGGGACTTTTTTCTCAGGAAATGTCTTGCCGCCGATTAAAACCTCCTTAATCCTGATGCCGGATCAATCGTTTGGTTTTAAATATACGAGTAAATCAGCCTTAGGCCTGTATAAAAATCAAGGGCAATTTACGGCCAGCGAGCCCTTTTTAATGGACAAAAAAGGACTTCATAGCGCTGGGAGTTTACATGTTTTTGGCTTGACTTCGGATCAAAAAGAGTCTTATTTCTACCCGGATTCAGTGAAGGCGCAGGGTTTGAAAGGTTCGATTCAAGCGAATTACCAAGGAAAAAATATCTTTCCAGAAGCCAAATGGGCGGCACATACGTTTCGGTGGAATCCCATTCAGGATAGTATTTTCGTCAGGCCGCTTAAAAATCGGATGAGTTTGTATGGCCAGGCGCTCGGTTTTGAAGGGGAATTGGTGATGCATACCAAACAGATTTTTGGCCAGGGAACGGTGTATGTGGCTAACGGTGTTTTTGCCTCCGAGCGATTTGATTTCACGAATCCTTTATGGAAAACGAAAGAAACCGATATGCGCATTGGAAAAGCGATTTTTGCGGAGTCCGTCTCGATGGAATCGGTGGTTGCGGCACAAAAAGTAATTGTCAAGCCGACCCAACGCGGGGATAGTCCCATCATTTTCCCCTACATCGCCTACCAAAGTTCTTTATCGGAGGCCATTTGGGATTTAAAGACAGAACGATTTCGGATGACGGGGAAATCGGGCTTCGAACTGTCCCGCTGGTACGAAGATAGTACCGCCCGCGTGACAGATAGTTTGCAAGCACTCGTTTATAAGCCTAAAACCTTGGATTTAAAAGGAGAAACGCCAGGATTGATTAAGGCAACGACCGCCGAATATGATTTGAAAGCTCAATTTTTACAATTGGGTGGCGTAAACCAAGTAGCCATCGGTTCTGCCGTGGTATTTCCGGCAAAGGGCCTGTTTGGGATTCAAAAAGATGGACAATTCAAGCCATTTATGGGCGCAAAGGCGCTCTTGGACCCATTAAATCAGGCGCATAAACTGGCCGACTTACATGTGATCGAAGCAAATTCAGACGCATGGAAAGGCGTGGCGAACTATTTATTGCCCCGGAGCGATGGCGATACGGTAGCCATTCCAGTGAAGAACTTTGAATTTATGCGACAAGGCGGCGCGAAACCTAAGACGTGGATTACCGCAGAGGGATTGGTGCCGGAGAAAATGCCGATTTTACTAAGTGCACACCAACAATACAAAGGTGATGTAGCCATCAATTCCTCCTTAGAACACGTGATATTCAAAGGCTTCATTCGTCCGCTCATCGGGTTAAAAAATTTCCGTTCGGCCTGGATTCCCTTTGAAAATACGAAAGGCGAATCGCCCAATCTCGTCTTAAATGCCGCGCTTCGTGATGAGGCAGGCCGACCGGTCACCGCCGGAATTTTTATAAATGCCGACAATAAATTATACCCTACTTTTTTAGGTCCCGTGACCGACGATTTAGATCCGATTTTATTTAGTGCCGAGGGAAATGTGAACGAGAAAAAAGATTCCTTTGAAATTATCGGCAAGAGCCACGAAATGCGCTTGTTTATTGACCAAAAACGCTTGGAAACCCAAGGCCCAATTCAATTAATCACGGGCGATCAAGGCCTTAAGGCGGTGGGTAAAATCCAAATGTCGACGGACACATTATCACCTCGCTTAGACACCTGGGTGAGTTTGCAATATGCCTTTCCGGCAAACCTATTGAAAGTGATGGGGGATCGGATTGTGAAATATAATTTAGATGAGGGATTGCAAACGACCTCGGCGGATGAACCAGAAAATCGGGATGACTATATGAAACGCGTCGATGTCCTTTTAGGAAAAGCGGTCGCGGAGCCGATTCGTTCGAAGATGGATCAAAACCACTTGGCGCTCGATAAGGTGTCGCCGGAATTTGCCAAATGGGTGAATTTCTCGAATGTGCGCTGGAATTGGTCGGCGAATACGAGCGCCTTTTATTCGGTAGGGGGAATTCCGCTGGTGAATGTCGGGCCGGTGGACATTAACTCCACGATGAAGGGCTACATGGAGGTGATTAAAAAGCCGAATAAAGAGGAGTTTTATGGATATTGGGAATTGTCAGAGGATCTTTGGTATTATTTTGCGTATTTTAACGGCGAATTAGGGGTTTATTCCTCGGACAATTCTTTTTTAGCCGCAATTCGTGAGGCCGTTAAAAATGACAAAGGGTCTAAGGACAAAAACTTAATTCGGGTTGTGGAGGCGGCAGGGGATGAAAAAGATGCGTTTGTGAAGCGTTTCTTATTGTATTATCGCCAAGCAGCCCCGGCGAAAAAGGCGGCCAATGGCAAGAAAATTACCCCGCCAAAAGAGGCACCTAAAACCACAAAACCCAAAGCAAAACAAGGAGGATTTTAACGCACATGGCTTCTAAACTAGCACGTTTATTTCAATTTATGGATACCTTGGGTTTAGGGGAACGGGATCCTTTTGGAAATCCGATTGTCTTTAAACGGATCACCATGATGGTGTTGGGGGCTTTAACGTATAGCCGTTTGCGCTTGTATAACAAGACCATCATTAAGGGCACCGAATATTTAGACGAATTACCTGAAAATGGAATTCTTTTTCTGCCGAATCACCAAACCTATTTCATGGATGTGATCTGTTTGTACCATATCTTTTTTTCGGTGAAATGGGGCTTTCGGAATTCCTTGAATTACCCCATTTATTTGCTTGCTCCGCGCTCAAACTTGTTTTATGTGGCGGCGGCTGAGACGATGAAGGACGATGGCTTGATTCCTCGTATTTTTGCACAAGCGGGGGCGATTTTGGTGAATCGTTCGTGGCGTGCGAAGGGGGAGGATATAAAAAGAGAGGTGGATTTAGATGCGGTGGCGAAGATTGGAAAGGGCTTGAAATTCGGTTGGGTGATTAGTTTTCCTCAAGGAACTACCCGGGCTTTTGCGCCACTGCGAAAGGGTACGGCGCATTTGATTAAAGGGGAAAACCCCTTGGTGGTACCCGTACGGATTAATGGATTTCGGCGGGCATTTGATAAAAAAGGACTTTTATTGAAGAAGAGAAACACGAATCTGACGGTCGAATTCCGCGAACCCATCCGCTTTAAACCAGAGGATAGCGTGGATGAAATCATGGAAAAATTGCGTGTCGAATTAGGATTGGAGGAGACAGATGGTCACGAAAACTAGGGGGATTGTTTTACATTATTTGCGGTACCGAGAAACGTCTTTGTTGGTCACCATTTACACGGCCGAACTGGGCATCGCTTCCTACATCGAAAATGGCGTTCGCTCCGCCAAGGCCAAACATAAAATGGCCTTGTTTCAGCCAACGACCCTCTTAGACCTCGAGGTATTTCATAAACCGGGCAAGGGATTGCATCGGATTTCGGAGGCGAAATGCTATTTTCCGTACCGACAAATCCCCTTCGACATCGCCAAATCCAGCATCGCCCTTTTCTTAAGTGAAATCTTATCCAAAGTCCTGAAAGAAGAGGAGTCTAATGTGCCACTTTTTGATTTTTTGGAAGACTCCTTTCAGTTTTTGGATGGGGCCACCACGCATTATGAAAATTTCCATATCCAATTTTTATGGAATTTATCCATCTTTTTGGGCTTCAATCCTTCGAATGCCAAAGAATTCAAGGAACAAGTTTCGCAAGCGAGCTCCACCTTTCATTCTTTAGATGTACAGGCCCTCGACACCCTCGTGAATGCCCCATATGGAACCGAATACGCGATGGGTAGGGCAGAACGAAAGGCCTTTATTTCGGCACTTTTAGTGTATTTCCAAGTACACATGGAGTCGTTCGGCGAGCTACGATCCTGGCAAATTTTACAAGAAGTCATGGCATGAAATATACGATTAAGCCTTCAGCGGATGGATTTTTGACGATCGATATGGAATTCATGCCCAATCGGATCGGCACTTGGGAAATCTTGCTCCCCACTTGGCGCCCTGGGCGGTATCAGTCCCAACATTTTGCCAAAAACATTCCCTCCCTCCATGCTTTTTCAGGAGCGCGTGCCTGCGCGATTCAAAAAATTGCGTCGTCCCTGTGGCAGCTTTCGGTCACGGATTTGGCACCTGTTCGGATTTCGTACCGGTATTGGGCCCAACAGGCAGATGCTGGGGGTTCGGTCGTAGCGACCGATTTGTTGTATATTAATTTTATCAATTGTCTGATTTTCCCCAAGGCCTGGGAAAATAAAGCCTGCACGGTACATATTGACTATCCGGCCAATTGGCAAACGGCCACCTCCCTTTCCGGAAAGGCCGGGACCTATTCGGTTAAAAAATATCGGGAGCTCGTGGATTCGCCCTTTCTCGCGGCGCCAACCGTTTTTTCGCATGCGTGGAAAGAGGGGAAAACCAAATTCTTTTTAGAAGGCATCGGACCCGCGACGCATTTTTCGAAAAAATTAATTCAAGCCTATCAACAAATCGCCGCGTACCAGGTCCAATGGATGGGTGATTTTCCCGTCAAATATTACCATTTTTTACTTTGGATCTGCCCTAAACCTTATTACCATGGCGTGGAACATACCCAATCGACCATGATGGTGATGGGGCCGCCGGAACGAGATTGTTACGAGGATTTAATCGGGCTCGGTTCACATGAGCTTTTTCATGTCTGGAATGTGGCGACCATTCGCCCCAAGGCCTTATTACCTTATGTCTATACGAAAGAGGTCTATTTTGATACCGCTTGGGTGGTAGAGGGAATCACGACGTATTTGGGAGATTGGTTTTTGGGTGCTTCTGGGGTAATTTCTTGGGAGGAATATGTGGCTTGTTTATTGGGCAATTTAAAATTGCATTTTGAACGTGATGGGCAGTCGGAACAATCCTTATTGGACAGTTCTGTCGACATCTGGCTAGACGGCTATGGCGCGGCGCTTCCCGGAAAGCGGGTGTCCATTTATTACAAAGGGGCTTTGGTGGCACTTGGTATCGATTTGTTGTTGCGTCAAAAATTTTCCCATGCCAAATCTATGCGGGATGTGATGCGCTTGATGCAAGCGCGCTATGGATATTTGAAACGGGGATATACACGGGCCGATTTTTATGCCTTGGTCGAGGAGGTATACGAAGATTCGTTGGCCGATTTCTGGCAAAAATGGGTCGAAAGTGCCCAGCCGCTGGAAGACGACATCACGGAATTATTGCGATGTGTGGGCTTGCATTTTTATCAAGACCAGGAAGGGCAAATTCATCTAGATTCCCTTTCCGGTAGCGAAGCAAGGCAGCACGCCTTTTTACGCTGATTTATTTCTTTTGAAGCTCATAATTGTCATTTAGGGAGAGGCGTTATCGAATGCACCTCGAAAAATAGTCGTTAAACGACTAAAATCGGAATGATAGTGGATATTTTGAATTGAGAGGTACTTATCAGGCGTTGAAATGTTTTGCACATTTGAGGCATGAAAGATTTCGCCAATAGAATTCGGCATATTCGCCAACTCAAGGGGTATAGCCAGGACTATGTTTCGATGAAAATTGGGATTTCCTTGTCTGCCTATTCGAAGATTGAACGGGGAACGACGGATCCATCCTTGTCACGGATGTTGCAAATCGCCGATGTGTTGGATATCGATTTAGGCCAAATTCAAATAAGCCCCACCTATGGCGTGCCGAAATCGCGTGACCGGGTGGAGGAAAGTACTCCACAGGATATAGTTTTGGCCAGACTTCAAGCTGAAATGGAAAAATTAAGGGCGCGTGTGGAACAGCTGGAGAACAAATTATCGCAATAAAAATTATATGCTTACCTTTGCACATTAAACTCATTGATATGCTGCAAAGGCCTCGTCGTAATCGTGCAAATGCCGTTATTCGTTCCATGGTGGAGGAAACACGCTTGTCGGTTCATGATATGTTATTCCCCTTATTCGTCATGGAAGGGAAACAACAAAAAACCGAAATCAAATCGATGCCCGGAATTTATCGGTATACGAACGACCTATTGATAAAGGAAATCGAGGAATGTGTCCAATTAGGCATCAAATCCTTCGCCATTTTCCCTCAAGTGCCTGAATCGAAAAAGGATTCATGGGCCACCGAAAGCTATCAATCTGAAAGTTTATATCTCCAAAGTATCCACGAAATCAGTAGCCGTTTTCCTGAAATTAGTCTTCTGACCGACGTGGCCATGGATCCCTATAGCTCCGACGGGCACGATGGTGTCGTTCGTGACGGACAAATCCTAAATGATGAAACCTTACCTATTTTGGCCAAAATGGCGATCGCCCAAGCGCAAGCAGGCTCGCGGCTAATCGGCCCTTCGGATATGATGGACGGTCGGGTCGGGTACCTACGTGAAGCGCTCGATGAGGCTGGATTTTCAAATGTGGGAATCATGTCCTATACCGCCAAATACGCCTCTGCCTTTTATGGCCCCTTCCGGGATGCCCTGGAATCTGCGCCAAAATTCGGAGATAAAAAAACCTATCAAATGAATCCGGCCAATCGCCGGGAGGCCTTGATTGAATTAGAATTAGATGAAGCAGAAGGTGCTGATTTTCTAATGGTAAAGCCAGCGTTGGCCTATTTAGATATCATTTCTTTATTGCGCGAACATAGTCATTTACCGATCGCGGCCTATAATGTCTCGGGTGAATATGCGATGATTAAGGCGGCGGCCCAACAGGGCTGGTTGGACGGCGAAAAAGCCATGTTAGAATGTCTTTTATCCATCAAGCGTGCCGGTGCTCAGGTCATTTTGACCTATTTTGCGAAAGAATTTGCTCAATTAAAATTATCCTAAGTTATGTCGACCGATCGCTACATGCAACGGGGAGTTTCGGCCTCCAAAGAAGATGTCCATAAAGCCATTGCCAACCTAGACAAGGGCCTTTTCCCGCAAGCATTTTGCAAAATTTCTCCCGACATCTTAGGTGGCGATGCCGAATATTGCAACATCATGCATGCCGATGGCGCCGGGACAAAATCCTCCCTAGCTTATTTGTACTGGAAAGAAACGGGTGACATTTCCGTCTGGCGGGGCATCGCCCAGGATGCGGTGGTCATGAATACAGATGATTTAATTTGTGTGGGGGCGACGGATCAAATGCTCCTTTCCTCGACCATCGGTCGGAATAAAAACCTCATTCCCGGGGAAGTCATCGCGGAAATTATCAATGGAACCGAAGAGGTATTGCAAATGCTTCGCGACAACGGCCTCGGAATCTACAGCACCGGCGGTGAAACGGCAGATGTGGGAGATTTGGTGCGGACGATTATTGTGGATTCCACGGTCATCGGCCGGATGAAACGTGCTGATGTGGTTTCCAATGAACACATTCAAGCCGGGGATGTCATTGTGGGGCTTGCCTCCGACGGCCAGGCGACCTATGAAAAAACGTATAATGGTGGGATGGGAAGTAATGGATTGACCTCCGCCCGTCATGATGTCTTAGGGCATTATTTAGCCGCCAAATATCCGGAAAGTTTTGACCCATCCGTGCCTTCGGAATTGGTGTATTCGGGTTCGAAAAATTTGACCGATCCTGTGGCGGGAACGCCCTTGAACGTAGGTCAATTGGTTTTGTCACCTACCCGTACCTATGCCCCGGTGATTAAGGCAATTTTGAATGCGCTTCGTGGACAAATCCATGGCATGGTGCATTGTTCGGGCGGTGCGCAAACGAAAGTGATGCATTTTGTGAAGGATGTTCATGTGATTAAGGACAATTTGTTTCCAATTCCTCCGCTGTTTGATATGATTCAAAAAGAAAGCGGAACTAGCTTTAAGGAAATGTATCAAGTGTTCAATATGGGCCATCGGATGGAGATATATTTGAACCCGAATCATGCGGATGAGGTGATTCAAATCGCGCGGTCTTTTGGGATTCCTGCGCAGCTTGTGGGCTATGTGGAGGGTAATGCGGGGAAGAAATTGACCATTCGCAACCAAGGTCAAGAATATATTTACGAATAATTTAAAAACAAGTTTGGCTTTTTAAGAATTAATGGCTAGATTTGCGACCCCATTTAAAAGGCTTTTAAAGGATTAGACCTGGCCTCGTGGGATTGTTTCACTTAAATACATATAAAATGTACGCAATCGTAGAAATTGCCGGGCAGCAATTTAAAGTAGAAAAAGACCGGACCGTATATACCCACCGTTTGGCGGGCGAGGAAGGCGCTGCACTGGTTTTCGACAAGGTATTACTTGTTGATAAAGGCGGAGATGTGACCGTAGGAGCACCCACAGTAGCTGGTGCTAAAATCACAGG
>CANFVE010000015.1 GCA_947450365.1 Cytophagaceae bacterium | reverse complement strand
CCTTTCTGGTGTTGAGGGCTTGCCATTGGTACGGGCGAAGGGACTCGAACCCCCATGCCTCGCGGCGCCAGATCCTAAGTCTGGTATGTCTACCAATTCCACCACGCCCGCGTAATTTGGAGTGCAAAGGTAATTAGCAATTATTACTAATCCAAAAGCTGAGATAAATTTATGATTAAAGCCAAAAGCGAATTATATTTGATTCTCTAAACAAAATCGATGGAACCCGAAGTTAAACAGCCCAACTGGAAAAATTGGTATATTTCCCTTGTCGGATTTTTAATCGCCATCATCCTTTTTTTCATCCTGTTCAGCGCTCAATTCCAATAATATGAAGGCCATCGATTGGATTGTATTAATTGGAACGATTGGCGGCATTGTCGCTTACGGGAGCTGGAAAGGCAACCAAGCCAAACATTCGTTGAAAGGTTTCCTTCTCGCGGACCGCGAATTACCCTGGTATCACATCCTCTTATCCGTCATGGCCACCCAGGCTTCGGCGATCACTTTTTTGTCGGCACCCGGACAAGCTTATACGGATGGTATGCGATTTGTCCAGTTTTATTTGGGATTGCCCATCGCGATGATCATTTTGTCGGTCACGTTTATTCCACGTTATTACCAATTAAAAGTATACACCGCCTATCAGTTTTTAGAAAAACGATTCGATTCAAAAACACGTGTGTTAACCAGTTTATTGTTTTTAATTCCTCGTGCCCTCTCCACAGGCGTAACCATCGCAGCACCTTCGATTATCTTATCTACCTTATTAGGCTGGGATTTGGCTTGGACGAATGCGGTGACGGCCTTGATCGTGACAACCTATTGTATGTTAGGGGGGTCAAAAGCGATCTCCTATACGCAAATGTTACAAATGTCCGTCGTTCTTGCGGGCATGGTGATGGTGGGGGTCCTTGTTGTGTACCAATTACCCGCGGAAATCGGCTTGGGCGAATCGATGCATTTGGCAGGTAAAATGGGGAAAATCAATTTGATTGATTGGAAATTCGATGTCAATAATCGCTATAATATCTGGTCCGGAATCATTGGGGGATTCTTTTTGCAATTGTCGTATTTCGGAACGGACCAAAGCCAAGTTGGGCGCTACCTAAGTGGGCAATCGGCCTCTGAAAGCAAAAAAGGGCTATTATTAAATGGATTTTTGAAAATCCCCATGCAGTTTTTCATTTTGCTCGTTGGAATTCTGGTGTTTGTATTTTATCAGTTTCATGAACCGCCCATGTTCTTCAATAAGCTTTCGGAAGAAAAATGGCAACAGCATCCCGGGCATGAATCCTTCGATAAATCTAAAAAAGAGATTTTCGAAGCGAAAAAACAAAAAGAATTTGCCCTAATCGCGGCCATCAAAAAAGAAGATCAAGCCTCCGTGAATAATTTGAAGGAGGAAATTGGGAATTTGAATGTCAAACAAGCAGCCCTCAGAGAAAAAGCCGTAGCCTCGATTAACGCAAAAAGTACGCAAATCGAACCCCAGGACACGAATTATATATTTTTGCGCTACATCATTGACCACTTGCCGATCGGCGTTGTCGGTTTTTTAATTGCTATGATTTTATTGGCCTCCATGGGTTCGATGGCCTCGGCATTTGGTTCACTTACCTCCATTAGTATGGTAGATATCTACCAGCGGTTTTTCAATACGGAGTCGACCAACCTGCATTATTGGTGGGTTTCCAAAGGCATTACGCTCGGCTGGGGTATCTTATGTTTGATAGTCGCGCAATTCGCCGTGAATATGGGTAGCTTAATCGAGGTGGTTAATATCCTCGGTTCTTGGTTTTATGGCACCATTTTGGGCATCTTTTTATGCGCATTTTATTTACCTAAAACCACAGGAACCCAAGTATTTTGGGCGGCCATCATCACGGAAGCATTGGTCATTTATGCGTGGAAAATAGACCTAATGGCATTTTTATGGCTGAATGTATTGGGTTGTTTGATGGTGATGACGTTAGCGATTGTATTTAATGGCCTTCATCGATTGAAATCGTAAATCGAACCGGAACGACTGGCTTTTCATCAAAAGACCGTTCATGTTTAATGGAATCCACGACAGCCATTCCGGCCGTCAC
This sequence comes from Cytophagaceae bacterium, assembly GCA_947450365.1. Taxonomy (GTDB): domain Bacteria; phylum Bacteroidota; class Bacteroidia; order Cytophagales; family Spirosomataceae; genus Aquirufa. The sequence goes on along the minus strand of CANFVE010000015.1, from coordinate 61,679 downwards.
CTTTCCGAACACTACGTAATTTTTATAATAGGGAATCGCTTGTTCGGTATCGGTGATGATGAAAAATTCGGTCGGTGAGGAGGATTTCTTCGGATTTCCTTCGTCGTAGCGTGCCATGGCGATGGTTCCTCGGACAGGTTTTAAATCATCGATGTATTCGGCTGGAACGAGGTAATTCAGGCGATCTAGGTATTCTCCGCCTCCTTGAATGCCCGATTCATAAATATTGCGGTAAAACAATCGATCGGTGAAATAGCCTAATTTAACCAAACGGATAAAATTCACGCGGTGCATAGGTGTCCGGGAGTCCAATTGAATGAAGATGTCACCCAGACGGGTTTCGATTTTTATGCGAGATTCGGGATGTTCGGGGGCGACTTGGGCTAATTGAGCAGCCACGTTTTCGGGGTCTAACTTCCATTGGGCTTGACATGCCAAAAGACCAATGACCATCAAAAAAGCAAAATACCGCATATTTAATTTTTTACAAACATAAAAAAAGGGAACCGAAGTTCCCTTTTTTTGATCAAAACAAAACTGACTAGGCAGCTGAATGATTTACTTTTTTGCCCAAGAAATATAAACCGATGAATGCAACGATTAAGATTGCTGGGAAAATTAACATATTTGATAAGGTAGCTTGACCCGCAGCTAAATCAGCGGCATCGCCCACTAAACCTTGGGAAAGAGCAACGGTCTTATTGTCTTGAATCCATCCACCAATGATCGGTTGGAACATCGATGAAGAAAACATACCAATACCACCCAAGATTGAAAGTCCTAATGCACCTGTTTGAGGCATCGTTTCGCCCACAAAACCAAGCATATTTGGCCAGAAATAACAGATACCTAAGGCATAGAAAACAGCGGCAACGTATAACATAGATCCGTCCATCGTACTCATCATGTAGATACCGATGACGCCAAATACCGCAGAACCTAATAATACACCTACTGTGTTTAATTGCTTAATGAGTGGTCCAGCGAAATAGCGACCTACGGCCATTAAACCAGTTACCAAAGCTAAGATTAACATAGGAGAAGCACCGGCTTTGGCTAAGATTGGACCTACCCATTGTTGAGGACCGAACTCAGAAATCGCTGTTAAAGCCATACAAGCAGCCATGAACAAATACAAAGGATTTAACATCGCTTTGAAGTTGTCCAAGGTTGTATTTTCAACGATTCTTGGCTTAGGAAATGTTTGTCCGGCGAATAAATAGGCATAAATAACGGTTGGGATAATGATTACCCACACTTGTGTTTGCCAAGCAAAGCCACCGTCCGTCATGAATTTTGAGATTAAAGAACCCAAAACGATACCGCCTGGGAACCACATGTGAAAACGATTTAATTTCGAGTTGAAATCTAATCCTGAATACGAATCCGCGATCATCGGATTACAAGCGGCTTCGGTACAACCGTTACCTAAACCAATTAAAAGCGTAGAAATCAATAAGGTATTGTAATCTACTGCATAAATTGTCATCAAAATACCGATGGCATGCGCAACTAAGGCGATTTGCATAATCAATTTAGGTCCGATGGCTGAGTAAAATACCCCACCTAAAATCATGGAGATAGGGAAACCTAAAAACCACATTTGATTGATATGGCCCAATTGAACCGTATCTAAGTTTAATTCAGTCCCTAATTGGGTTAAAATACCTGCCCGGATGCTAAATGAAAAGGCAGTTGTGATAAGCGCGAAGCAACTTGCCAAGAACAGGCGATTTGCATTAATAGGTTGACTCATAGTTGTTTGGATTTAGTTAAATAATAGTTTTCGAGGGTAATCTTAAAAAAATTAATTTAGAAATAAAAAAAATCATATCAAAAAAACAAAAAGAAATTCAAAGTTGACAATAAAATTGGATTTATTTTTAGATTTTTTGTAAATTGAAAAGTTATTTATGGGCTTATTAAACAATTTAAGCCCTATTTTTGTGCCATTATAAATCTATTAGATATGATTCAAGGGGGTTCGTCGACACAGGTGGAAAGTCGGCAAGGAAGAAAAATCAAAATGGGCATGATCGGGGGGAGTTTAGAGGCATTCATTGGAGCGGTTCATCGCAGAGGAGCCCAATTAGACGGAGAAATCGAACTGGTTTGTGGCGCCTTTAGTTCCAGTCCAGCGAAATCCGCTGAAACAGGAAATGCGCTATACCTAAATCCATCGAGGGTTTATGGTAGTTATGAGGAGATGATTTTAAAGGAAAAAGAATTGCCTGAAGGCGAGCGCATGGATTTTGTGACAATTGTTACACCCAACCACGTACATTTTCCGGCGGCCAAAATGGCCTTAGAACATGGATTTCATGTTGTATCTGACAAACCTGCGACGTTGAATTTAGCCGAGGCGAAGGCCTTGAAAAAAGTGATTGATGATTCAGGCCTAATATATGCTTTGACACATAATTATACGGGCTACCCGATGATCAAACAGGCCAAAGCCATGGTCGAGGCGGGTGAATTAGGAGAAATTAGAAAGGTCATTGTGGAATATCCACAGGGTTGGCTAATCGATTTGGTGGAAGCGACGGGTCAAAAACAAGCGGCTTGGCGAACGGATCCTGAGCGCTGTGGAGCTGCGGGAGCGATTGGAGATATCGGTACGCATGCGGAGAATTTAGTGGAATACATCACTGGATTGCAAATAGATGAGCTTTGTGCGGATTTGACCATATTTGTTGAAGGACGTTTATTGGACGATGATGGAAATATCCTGATTCATTACAACAATGGGGCACGCGGAGTCCTTCATTGTTCACAAATATGCAATGGGGAGGAGAATGATTTGAATATTCGAATTTATGGCTCGAAGGCCGGTTTAGTTTGGCATCAAATGGAACCGAATACCTTGGTTGTCAAATCACGAGATGGAGGTAGTCGGAATATTCGCACAGCCGTGGGCCAATTGTATGAGGCGGCGAATGTACATTCACGTCAACCGGCAGGTCACCCAGAAGGCTATGTTGAAACATTTGCAAATATTTACCGCAATTTCGCCTTTGCGCTTCGCGCACGATGGGAAGGAAAAGCCCAGAATCCTTTGTATGACTTCCCGGGAATTGAGGAAGGAATTAAGGGCATGGCCTTTATTTCGAACGTTGTTCGTTCGGCCCAGGACTCAAAAAATAAGTGGACCAAATTTGAAATTTAATTAACCATAAGATAGATCATGACAAAAATTAAAATTGGAATCGTGGGGACAGGCTTTATTGGACCCGCGCATATTGAGGCCTTGCGTCGCTTACCGAATGTGGAGGTGGCTGCCTTGTGTGAGGTAACGATTGAATTAGCCGAGGCGAAGGCAAAACAATTGGGCATTGGCCGTTGGTATACCTTCGAAGATTTATTAAAACAAGACGACATTCAAAGTGTACATATTTGTACGCCTAATTTCTTGCATTATTCCCAATCGAAGGCGGCTTTATTGGCCGGAAAACATGTAGTTTGTGAAAAACCCTTGGCGAAAGATTTGCATGAGGCGGAGGAATTGGTGGAAATCGCGGCAAAATCTGGTTTGGTAAATGCGGTACATTTTAATTTACGCTATTATCCTTTGGTTCGTCAAATGAAAACCATGCGTGAAAAAGGCGATTTAGGTGAAATTTATTCGATTATCGGATCCTATTTACAGGATTGGTTGTTTTATGCGACGGATTACAACTGGCGTTTGGAACCGGATAAATCCGGGGATTCTCGGGCTATCGCGGATATCGGATCTCATTTATTGGATATCATTGAATACATTACGGGCTTAAAAACCGTGGAGGTAATGGCTGATTTTAACACGGTACACAAGGTGCGTAAAAAGCCATTGAAACCAGTGGAGACCTATTCGGGTAAAATGTTGACCCCGGAAGATTATGCGGATGTGCCGATAAATACAGAAGATCATGCGAATGTGTTGTTGCGTTTTGATAATGGCAATCGCGGTTCGGTAACTGTTTCACAGGTTTCGGCGGGACGAAAAAATCAGTTGAAATTAGAAATTTCAGGTTCCCATAAAACATTTGCATTTAATTCCGAGCGGCCAAATGAGATTTGGATTGGAAATCGGGATCAAGCGAATCAGGTATTGATGCGGGATCCATCCTTAGCCTATCCAGAAGCAACGGCCTTAATGACCTTCCCAGGTGGACATAATGAAGGATTTTCAGATACATCCAAACAATTATTCAAAGAGGTTTATGCGGCGATTGAGGCGGGAGCGCAGCCAGCTGAACCGAAATATCCAACCTTCGCCGATGGATATCGTGAATTACTAATTTGTGAGAGAATTTTAGAAAGTACACGCAAGCAAGCTTGGGTGAAAATATAAATCATTGAACTATGCAGACAATTAAAGGGCCAGCGATATTTTTGGCACAATTCATGGGGGATGAAGCCCCGTTTAATAGCTTAGATAGCATCACGACCTGGGCCGCTTCGTTGGGTTACAAAGGGGTTCAAATTCCTTCTTGGGATGGCCGTTGCATCGATTTACAAAAAGCTGCCGAATCCAAAACCTATTGCGATGAGTTAACTGGTATGTTAGCCGCCAAAGGCTTGCAAATCACCGAATTATCGACGCATTTACAAGGTCAATTAGTGGCGGTTAATCCAGCTTACGATTTAGGTTTTGATTCTTTTGCACCCGATGCGGTGAAAGGAAATCCGAAGGCGAGAACAGAATGGGCGGTCCAACAATTAAAATATGCAGCCAAAGCCTCTCAAAACTTAGGTTTGAACGCGCACGCTACGTTTTCAGGGGCTCTGATGTGGCATACGGTTTATCCATGGCCACAAAGACCTGCGGGATTGGTGGAACAAGGATTTAAGGAATTAGGTCGTCGTTGGCTTCCGATTCTCAATGCCTTCGATGAAGTGGGTGTCGATTTATGCTATGAAATTCACCCTGGGGAAGATTTGCATGATGGCGTGACCTTTGAAATGTTTTTAGATGAGGTAAAAGGACATAAACGCGCAAATTTATTGTATGACCCGTCGCATTTTGTATTACAGGCCTTGGATTATAAACAATACATTGATTTTTACCATGAGCGAATCAAGATGTTCCATGTGAAGGATGCGGAGTTTAACCCGACGGGCAAGCAAGGCGTCTATGGGGGATATCAATCCTGGATCAATCGGGCTGGACGTTTCCGTTCCTTAGGGGATGGCCAGGTGGATTTCAAAAGTATTTTCTCCAAATTAACACAATATGGCTATGACGGCTGGGCGGTGTTAGAATGGGAATGCTGCATCAAAGATCCGGTGCAAGGTGCTACGGAAGGTGCTCCGTTCATTGCTAGCCACATCATTAAGGCAACAGAAAAAGTATTTGATGATTTTGCCGGAACAGGTGCAGATGAAGCATTTAATAATAAGATTTTAGGCTTATAATTTAAAAAACAATCTATATGAAAAAACTATTTTTAATTTTAGCTGCATCTGCCTTATTTACAGCTTGTAAGGAACAAAGCCAAAGTGCGACAAACGAAAAACAATCCATCGGATTCGATATGGCTGGAGGCACTGAAAGAACGACCCTTTACGGAGGTGACACAACCAACGTTACCCTCTTTGAAAATTGGATTAAAGCACTCAATGATCGGGACACAGCTACATTACGTAGTTTAGAAGCCAGTGATAGTCTAAAGATTTATACACCGGGTGGTGATGTATTAACTGCTGGAGACGACTATAAAAATTACATGTCTAAGTACTTTACGAATATGAACCCCAAGTGGAAATTAAACTTTGCTTTGGCCAATAAGTCAATAGACAAAAATGGTAAAGTAAGCGAATGGGTAACTTCTTCTGGAACGGTTACACATACCGTTAACGGTAAAGTAACGAAAGTAAACAGATATTTTGATGCGAATATTGTGAATGGCAAAATTCAAAAAATGTACATTGCTGATCGAACATTATCGAAAGGGGAATAGCCTTTAATCGCTTTTAAATTAAAATGGCCTCTAGAAATAGTGGCCATTTTGTTTATAAATTAATAGGCAACATCCATTTATTGCGCCCCATCAGCCTGCGCCCGATTCACCGCATAGTCCCCTATCAACCGACCATGTTTGGCACCCATAGTGCAATCTACCCGAAAGTGAATCATTCCATAAACCCTTGAATCAGAAGCTTCTTGCGCCAAATTTAAAAATTTAGTCGAATTCTCAGGAAAGAATGAGCTTAAAACCGTTGCCGCCGCGAATGAAAAAGTAGAATGACCCGAGGTATAACTTGGGAAATTAGGTAGACCAACGGATGTTTTTAATCCAAATTGCTGCGGACGGGGACTGAAATAATAATATTTTGTCTCCCAACAAGAAATTCCGGCATCCATCAAAGCAGATCCCACATAGGCTAAGAGCCTAGCCATGCGCAATTCTGAATATTTTGCAGCTACTCCTGCATCGCAGGCATAGCGATGCCAATGACCTGGAGGCGTATAGGAACCCTGACCATCCGCCCAATAATTTGCAATAGCTGCCTGCTCTCGAGTTTGATTTTTTTGAATATCCTGAAGCTCCGCCAACTCTTTCTTGAATTCTGATGAATTTTCTAAATAGGGAATCGCCGGACGAATACTTTCCAAGGTCTTACGATCCAAATTAATCGTACTTACAGCACCATAATTAGGCAGCATTGGAGGACGGGCTGGCGATTCTTGACTTTTCCATGGGTTTATAAATCCCAAAGAGGTTGAGCGCGCAATCAAATTCGGTACAATCGTTTGATTGTTCGCATCACTCATTCCATCCGTTTTTGCGCGTGCCATCACGTTGGCTGCCACTCCTGCACCTAATGATGCTCCAGCCTCTACATCACTGCCCACATTTTTGGCAGCCCAAATCACTGCATTCTTAGCTTCCGTCAATTTTTCCTTTAAAAATGGACCTTCCCCTGGAAACATTGCCAATAAAATAACGTAGCTCGCCTGCGCCACAACCACCTCCTCCGAGGGATAGGCAGGAACATTTGTTGTGGGCAAAAGGGGTTTGATCGTAGCGTCAATTTCAAAAGGAGCCTTCCGATTATATAGAAATTTAAATCTCCAAGCTGCAACCAACGCGTCATATTGCGCTATGCTCAAATAGGCTAATGCCCGGGCCGTATACGGAGGATTGGCAAAAGGAAATTTCGGATCGGCCAAAGGATCTGCGGCATTGGGAACAGGATAAATACCTGCTGCATTGGATGCAGGAGGAATATTATAGCGAGCAGCCAATTCACGCCCTATTTCATTCCATCGTAAAACCGCACCGGCACCCCAGAATTCAACGGCCTTTTTTTGGGTGGCTGTTAATCCAGGAATGACAATTGTTTTTAAGGAATCAATCTCCTTTAAATACGCTGCATCTGTGACCAATTTAGGTACTGAAATGGCCACATCAGTGGTAGAAGCTAAAATAAAAGTCTTCCAAGTTCCGCCGCTTTCATCAACTTTTGAAGGAGAATAGGCTTTGTATAAGGTTTCATCTACTTCCTTACTACAGGAAATCAATGAAATACAAAAAATACATATAGATAGATATTTCATCGAATTATAACTTAATTATGTACAAGATTCCCAGTGATACATTTAGGCTTTGACCTACATTTTGACCATCTACCACATAGCTCACCTTCGCATTCACGCCAAGATGTTTGGGTTGATATTTTCCATATATACCTACGGTGGTCATGGACATGTCATTCGTTAAAAAAGGCATATCATTTCGCCGAATATCATCTCCTTTCGTACAAGAAAAGGTTTCGGCAAACAGTTCCAACTGATTATCTTTTTTCAGGTAACCAAACCGAAAAGCCGCATCAAAAGCATCGGGAACAGGGACCTCATTGGTTTGGTATAATTTTCCTCCATGTAAATATGCATCCCGATCTACCTTCACTTGACTGCGCATTTGATAGGCAATAGACCCATTCAGATACAGGTGTTTAGCCATATCATAGGTAATAATCCCTCGCGTTATCAAGGAGTTAGCCCCCATTCCGATGGACATGGGCATGAAATCAGGAACATAATTCGATAGAGGTGTACTATATCCAATAGCTCCGTGTATGGATATCCCTTGCTTGGAAAAGGCTTTTGCTTTTAACCAGAAAGAAAGATCTTGGAATCCTTTTTGACCCATTAAATTCCCTTGGGAGGCATTCGTCTGAACATATGGAAAAACCGCAATCGCATTTATTTTTTTAGTTATTCCGTAGGCTACCATAGCCATCATCGACTCTGTGGTCAAACGGCCAATATTCAAATTTTCGCGAAACAATCGATTCTCCCAATAATTCGTCCAAGACGAATGACTATAAATCAAGGCTCCACAGGCTAATTTTTTATTCATATAAATCCCATCATGTGGCATTTGTGCCTTAGATGAATGAATAAAAAATACCATAGCTAGCGCTAAGCTTATGACATATTTCATCGGATTTTCCAGTTAAATTGAATTAAAACCGGTGTGTCACCGTCGCCGAAATGAAGTAATCAGAAAACGCCGCATCGCCATGTTTTCCAGTTACCCAGTCATTGGCGGATTTGATTCGATTCCGCTGAGTCGCCACAGGCACCGAAACAAAAAATGTATTTTTAGCGGTGGAATAACTGATCCCTGGTTCGATGGAAAAGATAAAACCTGGCCGACGGAACCCATCGCTATCCCCAAGTAAATCGTAAGCGGGAATGCCCTCAATCCGCGCACCCAAGGTTGCACCTATTCCCGCTTTCGGAGCTAAGGCATAATTCAATCCCACGCGGCCGGCATATTGATCAGCAACGGACATGTAATGAACCATTTCATCAGTTACAGCTTTATCTGATGCAACATTAGAAGCCGAATTCACATTTTTCGGATTGGACATATAGAATCCATTGTAGTATAAAGAAGTTCGTGAGAACAATTGTTGATACCCCTGAATTTCCAAATTAATTCCTACTCCCCCATCACCCAATTGAATCGATTGATCCACCGCTTTGGGAATCGTATAATCGGTCCCATCGGATTTCCGACGATGAAATTGATCTTGGACATTCCAATCTCCCGTTGGCAATTTAATCCCTAAACCCACGGAAAAATTTCCTTTCATGTGTTTGATTGGGTCTAACATCCAATAAGAAGCTGTTAAACGTGCATCCCCAAATCCATTGGCTTTTGTGGAAAACCGCAATTGCAGCGGATTTCCAGCCACCGCATTGCCGTAGTGCTCATACATAGATGAACGATCATTGAATGTGAAGGGAATATTTGCACTGATGGAAAATCGATCTGTGACCGAATAGGTCACCCCTAAATCAAAACCCTGCGTATCATTGATAACATTGTTTCCAGCGGCTTCACGTGCGGGTTGGTAATCCGCACCGATATAATGTTTAAAGGAATGTAAGGAACGAAAGCCCATGGATACTTGCCATTGGCCAGGGTGCATCATGGAATTGGCATTCGCGCCAGTACCTACGGAACAGGACATATGGCGAACGGCCACACAACCTTGACTGTAAACGAAAGAAGAAAATGTTCCTAAAAATAGGAATGTTAATATGAAATTTTTCATGGAAGTTAATTTTTAAATACAACAAATAAACGCATCATCGCCAAGCGATATGCATTACAATTGAATCCGTAAAAATTAACTATGCTGGGGAGGGGAATCTAAAGCACCCGAAAAGGAAATCGGAGCTAGAACAGGATGGTCCGTTAAAATGGATTTACCAGGCCATTCGACAATATAAAAAAACCAAACATCCTTCGAGGAACAATATTCCTTCACGAGCGATTGAATTAATTTTGATTTGGCAGGCGCTTTTTCTGGTTGATCCGATAAGTGCTCAGACACCTGATTCGCCAAATCAAAAAATCGATCACGAGCATTTTGATCCGCTACGATCGTCGTATAGAGCGTATCATTTTCCATCTTTTGGTCCACCATTTGGTAGAACTCATCCCCTTTTCTCAACTCTCCTTCTGCCTCACGCGGTGTCTCCCAATCCGTTTGATAAGGTAATGAAATCGGAATTTTAACAACCATCGTTTCCGCATTTCCATCCATCGGAATAGCTTCAGATTCCATAGGAGCCAAATATTGCAACGCAAACCCTCCCGCCTGATACAGGAGAATAAAGAATAGCAATATGGATAGAATCTTTTTCATTAAAATTCGAATGACACAAAATTAGGTCATTTTTCAATTACGGTACCTAATTCTTGGGAAATATTTTTTTGAACTTCTTTTAAATGGATGAAATTCAACAACAATTCATTCATTTCAGACGCATCTCCTTGAAAATTCGCCATCAAATCCAAGGACTCTTGCAGTTTTTGGTCATTATACACCTTACGCAGGCGTAGTACATTTTTGAATGCCAAATCCTCCAGCATATCATGTTCCATCGTCACCCGAATGTCATGTTTATCCTTCCAAGTGCTCGACAAATTATGTTTATCGGAGGAACAATCAATGGCAAAGCGCTGAATTTCTTCATTGGCATGATGCAAGTAAAAATCGGATTTCGGATTATTGCCTTGTTGGAATACCTCTTTACAAATCGCCATGATTTGATTAAACAAGGGAACCTGGAAATGTACGCCATCCAACTCATCAATTAAATAATGGGTCAACGTCACCCCAGGCGCCTTTTCGGGATTGATTTCCAAATGACCAAAATTAATCAACAAACGTATGCATTCCGATTCTTGGTAATAGGCTAAATTTTGCTGAGTTGGCGTTTCCGGTTGGGCCGTCGGCTCGATCAACTGCCGAATTTCTTGATAATCCTGCGGACTTACCTGCCCAGGTATTTGAACAGATCCACCTTTCTGTTTCAGATTTTTGAGGTGAATTTTGTTCATTTCGGCCAACAACACCTCTTCCTCCAAGCGCATCATGGATGCTGTTTTTTGAATAAACAGACTTCGCTGAATCGCATCCGGAATCTTCGAAATACTTTGCACCATCTCTTTTATCAACTCCGCCCGTTTAAACGGATCATCGCCCGCTTCTTTTAAAAACAAATTGGCCTGAAAGGAAATCACATCTTTCGCATGCTCCTTAATGTATTCGATAAAAGCCTCGCTGCCGATCTTCCGAACATAACTATCAGGATCCTGTCCCTCGGGGAAAACCACCAAATTCACCTGTAAACCTTCTTCCAAAATCAAGTCCATTCCCCTCAAGGCGGCTTTAATCCCGGCAGAATCGCCATCATAGAGGACGGTGACGTGTTGGGTGAATCGGCCGATGAGGCGAATTTGTTCGACGGTCAAAGACGTTCCCGACGAGGCTACTACATTGTGAATTCCCGCTTGATGCAAGGAAATCACATCCGTATAGCCTTCCACCAAATAGCAAACATCCAATTTTCGGATTTCATTTTTCGCTTGAAAAATGCCGTAAAGACTGGATGATTTATGGTAAACTTCGGTTTCAGGGGAATTTAGGTATTTGGCCTGATTGGACTTTGGGTCATTGCGTAAAATCCGCGCACCGAATGCGATTGTTTTACCCGACACATTGTGAATCGGAAAAATAACCCGATTTCGAAAACGGTCATATACTTTTCCCTCGTCATTTTTTTGGGTGACAAGGCCCGCCTTTTCGATGATTTCTTGCGAAAAACCTTGTTTGAGCGCTGCTTTCAAAAAGGCATCCCATGCTTCCGGGCTATAACCTAAATCAAAGGCTTGTAAGGTGGCTTCAGAAAAACCGCGTTCTTTAAAATAAGGCCAAGCAATGGATTTTCCTTCTTCGGAGTCGTGTAATTGGCCTTTGAAATAAGTTTTGGCGTATTCCAAAATGATCAAAAGACTTTCCCGTTCGTTTTGACGAAGTAGCTGATCATCTGTCATTTCCTCCTCCTGGATGTCGATGCCGTATTTTTTCGCTAAATGGCGAAGCGCTTCTCCGTACCCGAGGCCTTCGATGTCCATGATAAAACGGACGGAATCGCCGGCTTTGCCGCAACCAAAACATTTGTAAATCCCTTTACTCGGGGAAATGGAAAAGGAAGGTGTTTTTTCGCCATGGAAAGGACAACAAGCCCAAAAATTAGCCCCTTTTTTCTTAACACTTACATAATCCCCGATCACGTCTGCCACCGCAGCCGTTTGCTTGATTCGCTCGACGGTTTCGGGATCTATGCGCATATTACAATAATAATCCAGCTAAAGTTGCTGATAAATAACTGGCCAAGGTTCCGGCAATTAATGCCTTAAAACCTAATTTCGCTAAATCTGAGCGACGTGACGGTGCCAATTCCCCAATGCCACCGATTTGAATCGCCACCGATGAAAAATTCGCAAAACCACATAAAGCAAAACTCGTAATGGCAATCGTTTTGGGGCTCAATGTACCTTTCAATTTCACCATGTCTAAATAGGCCACAAACTCATTCACGACCATTTTCTTGCCCATCAACGCACCTGCCACTTCCACATCCACCGCAGGAACCCCCATAGCAAAAGCAAACACTGAAAATAATTTACCCAGAATCAAATTCATCGATAAACTAGGCATATTGACCCAGGAACCGATATGGCCCAAACCTAAATCCACCAAGGCGATTAGGGCAATAAATCCGATCAACATCGCGATCACATTTAACCCTACTTTCAATCCCTCACTTGCACCCGCAGCAATCGCATCCACTAAATTGGCATGCGTTTTGGTCACTTCCATTTTAACCACACCTTCCGTTTCCGACTTCTCCGTTTCCGGAAACATGATTTTGGAAATCACCAAAGCCCCAGGTGCCGCCATCAAACTCGCAGCCAATAAATAGGCCGCCGGTACACCCAAGGAAATATAAACCGCCATCACCCCGCCTGCGATACAGGCAAATGAACCCGTCATGGAAGCCATCAACTCAGAGTTGGTCATATTTTTTAGGTAGGGTTTGATCATGATCTGTGCCTCTACTTGGCCCACAAAGGTGGACGCCACATTCGACAATGCCTCCGCCCCACTCACGCCCATGAGCCAGTGAACGCCTTTCCCAAGGCCTGAAACTACCCGTTGCAATACCCCCAAATGATAAAACATGTTGACTAACACAGCCACAAAAATGATGGTGGGAACGACTTTGAAAAAGAAAATATATTCGTTTCCGGGTCCAAAGGCCTTGGCCATGAGCGGACGATCCACGAGGGAACCGAAGACAAATTGGGCGCCTTTATCGGCTTGACCTAAGAGCGTATTGATGGAATCACCGAGCCATTGGAAGATTTGTTGGCCTAAATCCGTCTTCAAAATAAAGACGGCGAGGGAAACTTGGAGTAATAAACCGACGCCCACGGTACGGTAATTAATCGCTTTTCGGTTATTCGACATGATAAATGAAACGCCTAAAATGAGTATAATGCCTAATAAACCAGTAAATCTTTCCATGTTGGGTTGTTGGTGTAAAACTTAATTTCTTGTCTCCAAGGTAAACGTATATTGATCAAACGGAATTTCTTCGACCAAATCTTCTTCTTTGATGTGGTAAAATTCCTGATGAATATCAAAAGGCTCATCGCTTTCTACTTTCCAATAATTTCCATCCTCTTGCATTTCGTAGGAATTTACCGTATCCCGCAAATTCCAATTTAAAATTGTAATGGCCAAATTTTTTGCTCGTGAATTCACGAGTTCAAATAAGGATTCTATCCGTCGGTCAAAACTCCGCACCATCACATCTGCCGAACCGCCATAAACCTTCGGATCCCCTTCATTGTGGAAATAATAAATTCGGGTATGCTCTAAATAATTTCCGACGATCGATTTGATGTAAATATTTTCCGACAATCCTTTGCGCTGAGGCCGTAAGCAACAAATCCCTCGGATTATCAAAAGCACCGGCACACCTGCCTGTGACGCCCGATACAAGGCTTCCATGGTCAGGGTATCTTGGAGCGAGTTGATTTTCCAACAAATCCCCGCCGTTTTTCCCGACTTATGATTATCCATTTCAGTTTGAATCATGTCAATCAGTCGATTCCGCATGTCACGCGGGGCGGTAATCAAATGCTCGTAGTGAGTCGGCATCGAATGCCCCGTAATTACATTAAAAAACTCCGCAATATCTTGTGTAATCCGCGTATCGGTGGTCAAAAGCCCCAAATCCGTATATAATTTCGCCGTGTCTTCATTGTAATTTCCCGAAGATAAATGCGCATAACTCATCACATGTGAACCTTCATTTCGAATCACCTGCAATAATTTCGTATGCGTCTTCAGACCTGGAATTCCATAAATCACAAAACATCCCGCTTTTTGCAGGCGAGTTGCCTCTTTGATGTTATTTTCTTCATCAAACCGCGCCTTTACCTCAAATAAAACCGAGACGTGTTTTCCTTGTTCCGCCGCCCGAAAAAGGGCATTGGAAATCCGAGAATTCTTCGAAATTCGGTATAAAGTAATTTTAATCGCCAGGACATTCGGGTCGTCGGCCGCTTGTTCGAGCAACTGAATCACCGGCTCAAAATTATTATAGGGATGGTGCAACAAAATATCACCCCGCTTCATCGTCTCAAAAATATCCCCAATATGCACAGATTTCAATCCCAACGGAGGTACTACCGGCGGATTTACCGCCATTTTACCTTTAAAATCAGAATGCTTTAAGATTTGCCAGAAACAAGTAAAATCCAAAATGGATTGTTTGACGAAAATATCCGACTTTTCAAGCGACCAACGTTTCAGCATTTCACCCAATAAAAATTCGGAATGCTCCTGCTCTACCTCCACCCGCGTGACACGACCTAGCCGACGATCCTTGATTTTTTTCTTAATCTCATCTACAAAATCCGTTTCCGTATCCTCATGTTCCACAACATCAAAATCTCCATTGCGCGTAATCCGGAACAAGGTGGTCGATTCAATTTCGACATTTCGATACAGCACTTGCAAGGAATGGCGAATGAGTTCCTCGATCGGCAAAAAGACCACCAAATCTTCCCGCTCAATTACATAAAACCGAGCTAAATTCAGCGGAATTTGAACAAACGAAATTTTATGATCTTTTTCTGTTTTGCCCTTATGACCTTTTTTATCAGAATGCCCTACCGTTACCACCCCAAAAATCAATGTTTTGGCCAATAAACTTGGGAACGTATGCGTATGGTCAAACACCATTGGGGTTAACATCGGGTAAATCGTCCGGTTAAAATAGGTTTCGACATCCGACAATTCTTCCGCACTTAAATCAGACAATTTGGCTAATTGAAGTCCATTTTCTGGGAATTGAGGAAGAATTTCGTCCACAAACAAGCGGTGCTTCTCCTTACTAAATTCCTGGGCAGACGAGATTAAGGTCTGTTTAAAAGGTACCTCCCGCAAGCCAGAATAGTCAGTCCGCTCTTTTCCAAAATCAATGTAATTGTACAAAGAACCAATACGAATCGTAAAAAACTCATCGAGGTTCGAGGCGGTAATCGCTAAAAATTTAAGTCGATCGAACAAGCTGCGGGATTGGTCGCGGGCTTGATCGAGTACACGCTCATCGAATTTCAACCATGATAAATCCCGGGAAATGAATTTAGCTTTGGAAATAATATCCTGCGATTTCTGCATGGACTTTTCCATTTTCCGGGCAGAGTCACGCGGAGCCACCAAATTAATTTTCCAATTTTTGGGCTTTAGGAATGACAAAAGATTCCCAGTGTGAGAATCTTTGTCATGGGAAGAATTCGAAGGTTTGTGCGAATCACTCATTATTTATTCGTTTGGAATTTGATTCTTAATGGCCTCATAATCAGAGCCTAATCGGCCCACTTCGGTCATTAGGAAGGTTTGAAGTTCCAAATTAAATCGTTGTTTTTCCTCAGGCGTTAAGGAATCATAAAGATTCTTCAATTCCTGATTTATGTGGCGTTTTTCTTCCTCCGTTTCTGCGTGAATGCCCCGCAGGTGATAGGATTTAAAATCAAAAACCATACGTTAAACGTCTACTTTCGCGTATTTAGCATTTTTCTCAATGAAATCGCGGCGTGGCGCTACTTCATCACCCATGAGCATGGAGAATAATACGTCGGCTTCAATCGCTGACTCCACCGTTACTTGTTTCAAGGTACGGGATTCCGGATTCATGGTCGTTTCCCACAATTGTTCCGCGTTCATTTCTCCAAGACCCTTATAGCGTTGAACGCCTACGCTGTCTTCTTTTCCGTTTCCGGCGATTTCCCGAATGGCTTCGTCGCGTTGTTGCTCCGTCCAGACATAACGTACTTGTTGGCCTTTTTTCACTTGATACAACGGCGGCTGCGCAATGTAGATATAGCCATGATCCACCAACTCCCGCATGTAACGGAAGAAGAAAGTCAAAATCAAGGTCCGAATGTGGCTACCGTCCACGTCGGCATCCGTCATGATGATCACTTTATGATACCGCAATTTATCAATGTTCAAGGCCCGCTCATCTCCATCTTTTCCAAAGGAAACACCCAAGGCCGTGATCATATTCTTGATCTCTTCGTTTTCATAGATGCGGTATTCCTGTGCTTTTTCTACATTCAAAATCTTACCACGCAAGGGCAAAATAGCTTGGAAAGCACGATTTCTCCCTTGCTTCGCTGTTCCACCTGCAGAATCCCCTTCGACCAAGTACAATTCACAGGTATGTGGATCTGAATCCGAGCAATCGGCCAATTTACCTGGCAATGAATTCGAACCTAAAACAGTTTTCCGTTGCACCATTTCACGCGCCTTACGTGCCGCATGACGGGCTTGAGCCGCCAAAATAACTTTGGCTACAATTTGACGAGCTTCTTTCGGATGCTCTTCTAACCAGGATTCCAACATATCCGACATCGCCGCGGAAACCGCTCCTGAAACCTCGCCGTTTCCTAATTTGGTTTTGGTTTGACCCTCAAACTGAGGCTCGGCAACTTTCACTGAAATAACCGCCGTCAAACCTTCCCGGAAGTCGTCTCCCGCGATATCGATTTTTAATTTCTCTAAGGCACCCGATTTGTCCGCGTAATTTTTCAAGGTACGGGTCAACGCACCCCGGAAACCCGCTACGTGCGTTCCTCCTTCAATCGTATTAATGTTATTGACATACGAAACCACATTTTCTGTATACGAAGTATTATACATCATGGCCACTTGGACAGGAACCCCATTTTTATCACCTTCCATGTAGATAGGTTCCGAAAGCAATGGCTCACGCGTCGCATCCAAATAGGTCACGAATTCGCGAAGACCTCCTTCTGAAAAGAATTCTTCGGATTTTGCGACGCCCTCCTCGTCCAATTCGCGCATGTCGGTCAATTGGATACGGATTCCTGCATTCAAAAAAGAAAGTTCACGTAACCGTCCCGCAACTGTTTCGTATTTGTATTCCGTAACCGTAAAAATCGTCTCATCTGGCTTAAACAAGACAGATGTTCCCGTCCGATCCGTAACCCCTACTTCCTTAACAGGATATTGAGGAACCCCGATTTTATATTCTTGTTGATATATCTTTCCATCCCTGCTATACACCGTTACTTTCAAATCCGTCGACAAGGCATTCACACAGGATACCCCCACCCCGTGCAAACCACCGGAAACCTTGTAGGTATCTTTATCAAATTTACCCCCTGCGTGAAGTACAGTCATAACCACTTCGAGCGCAGAACGTTTTTCTTTGGTGTGCATGCCGGTTGGGATACCCCGACCATTATCCTCCACCAAAATCGAATTGTCCGTATTGATCGTCACCTTGATGCTATCACAATGACCCGCCAAGGCCTCATCAATCGAGTTATCAACCACCTCCCAAATCAAATGATGCAAACCCTTGAAGCCTGTATCACCAATGTACATGGAAGGACGCTTACGAACCGCCTCTAATCCCTCTAAAACTTGAATATTATCTGCACCGTAATTTGCCCGATCTTGGGCCGCTGAATCTTGTGCTTCTGACATAATTTATTTGAAAATAAGTTAATTGGACGATTATTCTCTTTGAAAAATTCCTCCGTTAAAATTTTTGAATTTAATGTTTAAAAATAAGGATTTTTCCGCGCAAACGCTAACAATTTTTGGTAAAAATTTTAGTGTTTAAAATGGCGAATTCCGGTCATCACCATGGCCAAATCATGCGCATCGCAATAATCGATTGAATCCTGATCTTTGATCGAGCCGCCAGGCTGTGTTACGGCCACAATTCCGGCATTTCCGGCGATTTCTACGCAGTCAGGGAATGGAAAAAATGCGTCCGATGCCATCACCGAGCCTTGTAAATCAAAGCCAAATTCCTTGGCTTTATCAATCGCTTGTTTCAGGGCATCTACGCGGGAGGTTTGTCCCACGCCAGAGGCTAATAATTGACCGTCATTGGCCAAAATAATCGTATTGGATTTCGTATGCTTACAAATTTTTAGGGCAAAGGCGAGGGCACGCTTTTGCTCGTCGGTCGGAACGCGCTTCGTCACCGTTTTGAAATCGGCTACGCCTTCCATCGCCAAATCTTTGTCTTGTTCCAATACGCCGTTCAACAAGGTCTTAAACATCACCTTGGGAAACTCTTGGGCATTTCGTTTCAATAAAATTCGATTTTTCTTCGTTTTCAAAATCTCCAATGCCTCTTCCGTAAACGAAGGCGCAATTAAGATTTCGCAAAACAATGGATTGATCGATTCGGCAGCTACTTGATCCACGATTCCATTGGTCGCTAAAACACCACCAAAAGCTGAAATCGGGTCGCAAGAAAGTGCTTTATCGTAGGCTTCTTTGACACTTTGTCCCGTCGCCACGCCACAAGCATTCATATGTTTAATGATCACGAAAGCCGTTTCTTCGAACTCGTCTAATAAAGACAGACAGGCGTCGACATCAACTAAATTATTATACGACAATTCCTTTCCGTGTAATTTATCAAACAGGGCGTTTAAATCGCCGTAGAATGTACCTTTTTGATGTGGATTCTCGCCATAACGCAATCCATGTTCCGGCAAGCTTTTGAATTGAGTCAAATCCGCCGCCTCTCCAGCGAAATAGCGCTGAATAGCACCATCATAATGCGAGGAAACGTGAAATGCTTTTTGGGCAAAGGAACGTCGTTTTTCCAATGTCGTTCCAGCACCATTTTGATTGAATATGTCAATCACTTCTTGGTATTGATCCCGAGAAGAAACGATTAGCACGTCTTGGAAATTTTTGGCAGCTCCGCGGATGAGCGAAATACCACCGATATCGATTTTCTCGATAATATCTTCGTCTGAGGCACCCGAGGCCACAGTTTCTTCAAAAGGATATAAATCCACCATCACTAAATCGAGTGCGGGGATTTCGTATTGTTGGGCCACGGCTACATCTTCAGGCAAATCCCGGCGATACAGAATGCCACCAAAAACCTTCGGATGCAATGTTTTTACCCGACCTCCGAAAATGGAGGGATAACCTGTCAAATCCTCTACCCGGATCACGGGAATGCCTAATTCTTCGATGAATGTTTGCGTGCCACCGGTGGAATAAAGGGTCACTCCGGCTTGATGTAATTGTTGAATGATTGGCGCTAAACCGTCTTTATAATAAACTGAAATAAGGGCAGATTGGATTTTTTTTACTGACATGGGCTTGAATGAAATTTAAGCCCCAAAGGTACGAAATTTGCTTAGCTTCGGCAAACCGGGAAGGATTGCCGAAGCTAAACGGATGGAATTATTTTTTATTGTGGCGTTGGTATCTCAACAAACCCTCCAAATAGTAATAATCCGCATAAACCAATGGCACATCAATCTCTGAATTCAAGCCCTTCGCGCCCACGCAGTGTTTAATCAAGAAATTGTTATTTTCACCCAATGCCGCGCGATAGGCCGGACCCGATAAGGATTCCAACATCTTCACCGCATCCGCATAATATCTTTTGCCCTTCGCACCCGAATAGGTACTTAATTCCAATAATGCCGATGCCGTAATCGCACCAGCCGATGCATCACGCTCCTCATTCGGAATATTCGGTGCACTGAAATCCCAATATGGAATTTTGTCCGCCGGCAAATTCGGATGATTCAAGTAAAAATCAGTAATCTTTTGGGCAAAATCCAAATACTTCTTATCCTTCGTCTCCCGATACATCGTCACATATCCATAAATCGCCCAGGCATGCCCCCGTGACCACGTCGACTCGTCCTGATAGCCTTGATGCTGTTTTTTAACCAATACCTTTCCATTTTCATCATAGCAAATCACATGATAAGATGAATAATCCGATCGAAAATGATTTTTGATCGTATTATCCGCATGGGTAATCGCAATGTCATGAAAAGTCTGATCGCCCGTCTCACGAGATGCCCAGAACAACAACTCCAAATTCATCATATTATCTATGATCACCGGATATGTAAAGCCCCCCTTAAAGCTATTCCAGGATTTAATTAATCCCACTTTAGGGTCAAAGCGCGAGGCCAGCGATTTCGCCGACTGAATCAACACCTTTTTCGCATGGGGATCCTTCGTCAAACGCAATTCATTTCCAAAGGAATCAAACATCATAAATCCTAAATCATGCGTGCCTTTGTTGTACTGCTCCTTTTCCACCGCCGCCGTCCACAAACGCGCCGATTTCTCCCATTTCACATCCTTAGTTTTTTCATACAAATACCAAAGACTCCCCGGAAAAAATCCTGAACACCACCAGCTCGACGGCAAATCACGATAGGTGCCATCTGGCTTTGCCGAATGTATGGTTTTGGAGGTATCTGGGTGATCTGCCAACATCCGCATGTATTGCTGACCTGCCAACGCGAACTGCTTGTTCACATCAATTTTCTGTGCCATGGCCCCGAAACTCATCAAGGACAACACCATCATTAGTTTTTTCATCGTTTTTATAGGTTTTATTTTCAAATTATCTGCCCATCCAACCGCCATCCACGGTCAATATGGTTCCATGTACATAGTTAGACGCCTCCGACGCCAAAAAGACCACAGGTCCCTTAAAATCATTCGGTTCACCCCATCGACCCGCCGGAATTCGACCCAATATAGATGCACTTCGATCCTTATCTTCGCGCAAGGCTGCCGTATTATCCGTCGAAATATATCCCGGAGCAATCGCATTTACATTAATTCCCTTACTTGCCCATTCATTCGCCAAGGCCATCGTCAACCGGGCAATGCCCCCTTTGCTCGCCGCATATCCTGGCACATGAATGCCGCCTTGGAAACTTAACAAGGAAGCGGTGAAAATAATTTTTCCAGCGCCTTCGACTAACATCCGTCGGCCTATTTCCCGACTTAAAATAAATTGCGAACTCAAATTCACTTCCAAGACCTCATCCCAATATTCATCCGAATGGTCCGCCGCCGGATCGCGTAATATCGTACCTGCATTATTGACCAAAATATCAATTCGAGGAAAATCGTGCAACAATCGTTTAATGAAATCATACAACGATTCCCGATCCGAAAAATCAGCCTGATACGCTTTGAATTTCCTTCCGCAGGCCTCCACGGCTTGTTGGACCGCCGAATTATCCAACTCCAAACTCGCCGAAACTCCAATAATATCCGCTCCTGCCTCTGCCAATCCAATCGCCATCGCCATCCCAATCCCCTTTTTACAGCCTGTCACCAAGGCAATCTTACCCGTTAAATCAAATGTTTGTTGCATCCTTAAATTTATTTAAAAAGTGAGGAAGAACAAACTTTTACTCAAAAGCCTCTCCTTGATATACCTATTTATCGCCAGATGTCCCGCGCAAAAAATCAACATAAAAGCCCAAAAAGAAAAGAGAGGCCTCTTTTCAGAAGCCCCTCTCGCGGAAATACCGAAAAATAATTAATTTACATGCATTGCCGAATCATTGATTTTGAATCCCTTCTCAGCAACTAATTGCATCACCGCCGAACCTGCCAATAACACCGGACCATAGCCATGAGCCGCAAAAGGCGAAATAGGTCGATAATAATAAAATGCCGGATCCCAAGCCAAACCCGTCCCCACACACGTTCCTTCCACCTGACCCGCCGCATTCACTTTGGAAGCCACCGCATTCCAGCCCAATAAAGCCGCCGGCCCATATATTCGTGCGTCCAACCATCCCATATTCACAGATTTGGCTATCACATACGTATAAATCGCGGTGGCCGAAGTCTCTAAATAGGAATCGTTTTTGTCCAACAATTGATGCCAAAATCCCGTACCATCCTGATAAGACATCAATCCTCGCAGGTGATTTTTTAATTGCACCAACACCTCCGCGCGGCCCGGATGATTTGCCGGAAGGTATTCCAACATCTCCACCGTGGTCAACAAAGCCCATCCATTCGCCCGTGCCCAATGAAATTCCGGATGCGCCTCCGCTCCTTCCAAATATCCATGCATAAAAATGCCTAATTGCGCATTAAACATTCGTTTTCGATATGAATTAAATTGAAAAACCGCCTCATCGAAATAAGCCTGATTTCCGGTGGATTTGCCTAATTGCAACAAAGCCGGAATCGCCATATAGACATCATCCAACCACATCGTGTTTTTCAAAGGCCGAATTCGTACCAAGGTCCGATCAGGCAATCGATGTTCCTCGTTTAAAATAAAATCAGACGCACGTTGCGTAATAAATGAAACATCTTTTGCATATCCGGCACCTTTGGCCTTAATTACAGCCATCGCCATTGCGCCGATATCATCTAAAGCCTTCGGCGAAATCAAGCCTTTTAACACATGGGGACTTTGTGGATTTTGTGCCTCATACGCACGGGCTTTTGGCAAAAATTCTTGAATGGCATCCATGCGGCGAAAAACATAGTCGCGGTATTTTTCTTGTTTGGTCAATGCATGCAAGGCCAACATCCCCGAATAGGTCACACCCCATTCATAGGAAATGGGACGAAAATCACCTTTGGCAAAGGCCGTCGTTCCCGAATACTCATTCGTGGGAAGATTAGAGGATTTATCAATAAATGAACTTGGGGTGGCCTTATCTAAATAAACAAAAACACGGTCCAGGGTTTCCTGAATCTGGATTGGGGTAGGAACTCCATAGGTTGTTGGATAATCCGGCTGAAGCGCGTGCAAAGGTGCCGTCGCATCTGAGGCGGTCGTAATATTTTTTTGCCCAAAAATAGCCGCACATGGCAACAATAGGAAAATTAGTTTTTTCATCATCCGAACATGTCATTTAAAGCCTAGCCTAGTGAAATTCGATTTAGCAAGAAAAGAGACATTCGCTACATTTCTACTGTGTAAACATCGCTTTCAAGTCATTTTTAGTGACTTTTCCCATCGCATTGCGGGGAAGTTCTTCTTTGATCAGGTATTTTCGGGGCACTTTGTAGCCAGGTAAACGTTCGCGCAACCAGGTATTTAATGCATTAACTTCTATTTCAGAGGTTAACACGACTACGACCGCCACGATTTCGCCCCATTCCTCATCCGCTAATCCGACGACGCCACAATCTGCCACGTTCGGATGTTGGCGTATAACTTCTTCAATTTCCAAAGCCGATAATTTATAACCACCGGATTTAATGATATCCACGGAACTCCGACCTAAAATTTTTAAATACCCGTTTTCTACGTGTGCAACATCGCCCGTTTTAAACCAGCCATCCTCTGTAAAGGTCTCAGCGGTTGCTTCAGCTTTATTCCAATAGGATTGAAATACGTTCGGTCCCTTAATTTGAATTTCGCCAGGTGCCAAATCTTCTTTGATCTCTGACTCATCGCCCATCAAACGAACTTGCACCCCGGGCAATGGAATACCCACATGACCTGGTTTTCGTTCCCCATGGAATGGATTACTGATGGCCATTCCGATTTCAGTCATGCCATAGCGTTCGAGCAACCAATGTCCGCTGATCACATGCCATTTTTCCATTACGGAAACAGGTAAGGCCGCGGAGCCTGAAACCATCAAACGAAAGGCTTTTAATTGATCGAATACGAATTTTTTATGGTCTTCTGAAAAAGAATCCCAGTGTGAAATGAGTTTAAAATAGATCGTTGGGACGGCCATAAATACCGTCAATTCCCCCGAAAGCAACCGATCAAATACGGCTGATTCGCTGAATTTGGGCAAAAATTCACAAATCCCCCCGACGGACAAACTACATCCCACCACATTAATAATGCCGTGGATATGATGCAATGGCAACATACAAATTGTTCGATCGGATTCCTTCCACTCCCACGCTTGAATGAGACATTCCATTTGGAAATCGATATTGGCATGGGTACTTACGACACCTTTGGGCAAAGAGGTTGTTCCCGAGGTATATAAAATCATGGCGGGCCGATCTGCGGAAACGCTTGGTAATGCCCCTATTTCCGGATTACCTGGCTTTGAAATTAAATGAACAATTAATCCTTGCGCGGAAACATGATCCAATAAAACGGATTCAAATTCCGCATCGATGACAACTTGGTCGGCCGCCGTGTCATCCAACACATAGGCTAAAGAAGCCAAAGGATAGGTTACACACAAAGGAACCGCTACGCCTCCCGCTTTCCAGATGCCCCATTGAACAGCCACGTAATCGAATCCAGGATTAACCATGAAGGCGATACGAGCACCATTTAAATCGGCCTGTCCATTCAAAAAACGATGCGCCCAGAGACTGGTCGCATCGATGATTTGTTGGTATGTAAATTCCCCTTTCGGATCAATAATGGCAGTCTTGCCTGCAAAAGCTAAGGCCTTTTGTGTAATCAGGGGCATCTTATAATTTGGCTTCGATTCCGATGATTTGAACTACGATTTGTTGTTCTTTCACCTCTGGATTGACAGCGACAAAATAAAGATCTTGGATGCCTGATGTGGGCTGAATATCAACCTTCATCGCTGGCATGGTAGGCCGACGCATGCCGCCTCCACCTCCTTGGCCTCCTCCGGAAGGAGCGGCAGCAGGTGTCACAGGAGTTCCTAGTGGTGCTCCTTTTTGTGCGGCATTAGCTGCTGCTGGTGGCGGACCAAAACTTTGATTCGAAACTGCAATTGGGCTTGTTTTTCCAATCACAGGACCGCTTGGGGATCCTACGTGAATTTCAATGATACCACCCGTAGCACCTGATCTACCCGGAGCTGATGCTGTCACATCAAAGGATTTAATTCCCGTCAAATCAATTCCTTTGTAGGCGATGTACGGATTTTTTCCTTTCATGTTCGTAGAACGAGATGGTGTGATTAATTGCTCAATTCCATAAGTAGCATCTGCCTTTTCAGGATCTAACCAAGGGTTACGTAAAATCACCCATTTCTCTGACATCACCGGAGCCGTTTTCTTCGCGCCTTTGTCTAAATAAGAAGCACGAACTACGAAAACACCTTTCGTATTTGCATGTTCTTTTGGAATGGCTGGTGAAATTTCACCTTGTAAAGCTAAGGCATTCGATGCTTTGGCGTCGCCTAAACTAAGGATATAGGAAACCATTGTTTTCGCATCAGCCTTTGAGATTTGTGGGTGAGCAGCCATGGCATGATCTCCCCAAACGCCTCCACCCCCAGCGATTACTTTATCCGCTAAATGATCTAACATGTTTTGTCCTTTGTATTTCAAAGCCACTTCTTGGTAGCTAGGTCCTACGGAACGTACATTGTTGATGTGGCATGACCGACAATCACTTTTATTAATCAATCGCAAACCTGCCGATGCAAATAAATCGCTATCTGCTTTCCGGTGACTTTGTGACATTTCGATTGGGTCATAGCCAGAGGCGATGTAATCAATGGTCGCAGCCACGGATTCCGGTGCGATGCCCATGCCTAATGAACCATCTTCTTTGTCTTTTACGGCCACCGCATATTTGATTTTTTGATCCGCGAAATAAAAGGATTTGTTGGCAGATTCTAAATTCACATCCACCACGGGAGCCTCGTTACCCACTAATAATTCGAGTGTATTTGTATTCGAAGCACCTTTGGAATCAGTGGCCTTCAAGGTCACCTCATACGTTCCCGGAGCCGATAAGGCTAATGCCGGACTTTCGCCTTTCAAGGTTTTAACCAATTTGCCTGATTTTTTAATCGTCCAAGAATAGGTCATGGCGTCACCGTCAAAATCTTTCGTCCCTTTCGCTGAAAGAGTTGTATTGAATGGAACGGCTCCTTTTAATTTTGTTGCGGAGGCCTCTACTTGAGGTTTCCGATTTCCTCCTTGGTATTCGATTTTCACCAAACGGGCATTGTCATTTCCCTTAAACCAAGCCGAGCCGTATTCTAACACGTACAAATCGCCATCCGGACTAAAGCTCATGTCGATGGCGCTACCAAAGGATTGATTTGGCAAGAAACGTTCCATGGATTTATAATTTCCTTGTTCGTCCATCGTCACGGACATAATCCAGCCCCGCATGAATTCGACGATAAGCCATTTATTTTCATAATAGGCTGGGAAAGGGCGTTTGGCATTTGGGAAATCTGAGCGATGATAGACCGGTCCTCCCGTGGCGCTACGTCCGGAGGCACCTACTAAAGGAAATTCTTCCGAAACGGCATATGGATACCAAATAAAAGCTTTTTGTGCCGCTGGCAATTCCCGTAAACCTGTATTATTTGGGGAATCATTGATTGGATTTGCTGGATTAAATTTAGGTCCGATTTCTAGAGTTGCAAAATTCACATCTGTGTAAGGAATATTATTTCCGATGAAATAAGGCCAGCCAAAAAATCCTGGGCCTTTGGCTTGGTTAAATTCATCGTATCCACGTGGCCCACGAGGACCGTCCACCGAGGCATCTGGACCCACTTCACCCCAGTAGATAAAACCTGTTTTTGAATCGATACTTACACGCCAAGGATTGCGATGGCCCATGGTATAGATTTCAGGTTTTGTTTTTGGTGTTCCTACGGGGAATAAATTACCTTTTGGAATGGAATAAGAACCATCTTTTTCTGGATGAATGCGAAGGATTTTACCACGTAGGTCGTTGGTACTTGCGGCACCCCGTTGGTCATCCCAATAGGCCTGACCAGGACGTTCGTCGATGGGAGAATATCCGTCATTGTTGCTGTTACTTGTATTATTTCCAACGGTAAGGAATAAATTACCCGCTTTATCGAAGGTCATACCGCCGCCGGTGTGGCAGCATTCTTCCCGTTGAACAGGAACTTCGAGCACAACTTTTTGTTGGTCCAACAAAATCTGATCTCCTTTCATTTCGGCACGAACTAATATGTGTTTGTGCTCAGTAGGATGCGCGTAATACAAATACAACCAATGATTTTCTTTGAATTTCGGATCCAAAGCCAGTCCCATTAAACCCTCTTCTGCCTCACGAACAACACCGACGCGATTCGTATATTTCGTGTTCACGTTTACGTGAGCGACCGTTTTTAATTCTTTTGTTGCAGGATCAAACTGTTTGATATCTCCCTTTCGCTCAATCATTAAAATTTTCCCGTCTGGCAAATAGGCCATCACCATAGGCTCGTCTAATTTTTCGACTAAAACCGTTTTGACAAATCGATTTTCATCGGGTGCTTGTGCAAATGCCGAAAAGAAACTAAGTAGGCAAAGGAATAAAAGGTAAGTTTTCTTCATAGTAAGATTTAAATATATTTTACAAAAATGATACAATAATCGAAGAATAAAAATTATATCGAGGATAATGCTACCAAATTTGGGGATTTGTCGACAAATTTACGACCAACAAAATATTGCAGGGTATGAAATACGTATTTATCTTTTTTTTATTGAATTCATTTACATTTTTTGGTCAAAAATCGAAGGATTCGGTGGCGATACAAGGGATTTTGCAAACGCAGATTGGGCATTGGAATCGAGGGGATATTCCAGCGTTTATGGAGTATTATGAAAAATCAGAGAATCTAAAATTTATTGGAAAGGCGGGAGTGACGAAGGGCTGGAAGGCGACCTTGGATCGGTATTTACGAACCTATCCGAATCGGGATGCGATGGGGACCTTGCAATTTGATATATTGGAAATCGATGTGACGGCGGGCCAAAGTGCGTGGGTGTTAGGGAAATGGCATTTGACTCGACCGGCCGTGGGAGATGTGGGGGGTTATTTTACGTTGGTCTTAAAGAAAATAAAAGGACGTTGGTTAATCACTCGGGATCATACGTCCTGAGGGAAAATTGAGGAATTTAAACACATGAAGGCGAATGATAGCCTAATGTAGTTGGGACGAAATATTCGATTTTAAGTTTATAACGAAGCTCGGAAATTTGCGGAAGTGACTGAGCCACTATCAGAAAACCATTCATAGAGACCTATTTCAAGCCAATTCTTGAAAATACATAAAACATTTCGCTAGCAATTTGTAGGGAGCGTTCGTCATATTTTTCTGTCTCTCGTGGGCTGTCATCAAACATTTTCGGATCCTCATATCGTACGGGAATCCGGGCTTCTGCGCCGGGGATGAAGGGACAGTTTTCGTCGGCATGATCACAGGTCATGACGGCTGCAAAAGAGCTGTGGGGATTGACGGGGTCATCGAATAATTTAGAAAAAACGAGGATTGGGCGTGCATCCTGGGTATGAAAGATCATGTAAACGGGATTTGAGTGGCCTCGTTTGGAAATCAGGAAACCAAAGCGTTCCAAAGATGCAATGGCACGTTCATTACAAGCCGTCACTTCGACCCCACCGGAGTAGCATTGGGCGGGAATTTGAAAATAATCGGCGGCCGTTTGTGCCCAAATATGCGAAAATTGGGACCTTCTGGAATTATGGGTGCAAATGAAATTCAGTCGAATTGGGGTTTCGGCTTTTCGTTTGCTTTTGATGTAATCGATGAGTACTTGTAAGATTGCTTTTCGCTCATCACTAATTTCGAGGGATAAAGCAGCTTCGATTTGTAGGTTTAATTTTTCGTTCATGGTAACTTTTAATTGGCATTTTACCCTTGCTTTTTTTCTAACCTAGCTTTGTCAATCCTTGCCGGTTTGACAAAGCTAAGGGGAAATCAGGAAAATTAGCTGGTAAAAACTGATAATCGATTAACAACAGCCAGAGCCAGGAGCACAGCCCACGGCAGAGGAAATTTCGGCAATTCTCACCTTTGGTTTTTCAGCAACAGATGGCATACAGCAGGCAGAGGTATCTTCCATCGCATAATGAGGGTCATTGAACTCCGCGTCCTCATGAAAATAATACACCTCCCATTGAACGCCATCTGGATCCGTGGCCCAAAATTTATCCTGAACGGCATAACAGCAGGCAGTACCTATTTCCTCTTTGGAAACTATTCCCTGATTTCGTGCAAGAGTCAAGCGCTTTGACATTTCCTCGAAAGTGGCAACTTGGAACCCTAGATGTCCGAAATTAGCCTGCACCCGCTCAGGGTTTTCAATGAATGAAATGATCAAAGAAGGTGAATCAAGAACATATTTGGCATAACCTGGTTTTATTTTGTTTGCCGCCTGACCAAAAAAAGTCGTGTAAAAATTGACAGACGCCGCCAGATTGCTCACATAAAGCGAGACGTGCATGCGGGGAAATGGAGATTGATTTTCCATATTAACAACAGTTAGTTTTTTGAAAATTTGAATATTCACCAAAAAAATTTCCGAATAATTGGCCCATTAAGGCCCATTTTTCAGGATTTATACAATAGCAAATGGAAGTGCCCTCAATACTCCCCTGGATGATTCCGATGTCCTTCAATGCTTTCAAATGTTGAGAAATGGTGGCTTGTGCCAAGCCTAATTCCTGGACTAAATCACTGTTAATACAGGTATTTGAAGCGTGTAAATAGTGCAAAATAGCCACCCTGGCCGGATGCCCAATCGCTTTGGCTAGCAAAGCAATTTCATTTTGTGACTCAGAAAATAAATCGGATTTTGAAGCGCCCAAGGTTTTTTTATTTCATCGCAATATTACGATGAATATTCTTGATTTCAAAATGAGAATAGCTTTGAGCTCTTCTAGCTTTGTCAAACCGGCAAGGATTGACAAAGCTAAAGGGTAGAAATGATTTAATTTGATTAAAAACTGATAATTTTCAATGCTCTCCTTTTCGTTTTAATAATACGCCACCTGCTGCCTCTTTAATTGTATTCGTAAAAATAAAGGCATTGGGATCTAAGGCTAACACCAAGCTACGCAAATGACGTACTTCAAATCGAGTTACCACTGTAAAAATAATGTCTGTCGGGTGACTTACATCAAAACTTTCCTTCATAAATCCTCGCTCGCCCTTGTAAACTGAAATACCCTTGCCCATTTTCATCACCAATCCTTTTTTGATGGCATCATGGTTTTTGGAAATGATCGTCACACCCGTATATTCCTCAAGCCCTTCTATCACATAATCGATACTTCTCGTGGCAACAAAATAGGTTAGCATCGCATACAAAGCCGTAGGCAGCCCTAACCCTAAAGCCGCAATCAAAAATAAAATCACGTTAATGCCCAAGATGATCTCTGTTATTGTAAATCCTGAACGTTTCAACGTATATAAAGCTAACACCTCAATCCCATCAATCGCACATCCTCCACGCATACCTAAACCAATTCCTAAACCCAAAAATAGTCCTCCAAACAACGAAATCAATAATTTATCAGACGTAACGATTGGATATGGAATCACAGTCAAGGCCAGAGCCAAGCCCACCACTGCTGCTAAGGTTTTCCATGCAAAGGCTTTATTGATTAGATAACCTCCCATGACAACAAATGGAATATTACAAAGAATGATGAGCCATGCAATCGGTATATGATAGGTCTCGTGAATTAACAAGGCTACACCCGTTACTCCCCCATCTAAAAAATGATTAGGAACTAAAAAACTTTTCAAGGCAAATCCAGCAAATAATATACCCGAGGTAGCGTATAAAAAATCCCCTATGTAATGCTTGGTAGAATGTGTACTCATTTTATATTTCGTTGTTTAATTCGTTCAATATGTTTCATTTTTTGTTCGCTTCGCTCCTTTTGGGCTGTATCTGTAAAATACTGATGTTGCCCCAAAAATGTCAATTGAATTTGATCCCATTTTTGCAAATCATGTACAATTCCACGGATTTTTAGTTCTTCAAACAAAGTCATTGAAATAGCATCAAAATCCGATCTTCCCAAATAATCCAAATCTGCATCTGCCAAAATTTCCTCCAAACGAGTCAAAGGTTTTTGAGGAATCTTTGTGGCACGGATCATTCCCTTTACTTGATTTAGCTCGTCCGAATTGAATCCTAATTCGGGCAAATACTGAGTTGCTAATCGACATGATTCCTCTTCATGCCCCTCTGCGTTTACTAAAAATCCAGTATCATGAAATAACGCTGCGACTAATACTAATTCAACCTCCGTTGGAGAACACTTTTCAGCTAGGGCTAATCGATAGGCCTGTCGAAAAACATCCAACGTATGCCCCAAACAATGGTATAACAAATCCTTAGACAAGTCTCGTAACAAACCACCTACCACTCGATCATATACCCCGATCACCCGCTTACTCGCAATGCATCCCCGCAAGGCAAATATTGGAAGTGCTTGTGCTTTTCCTTTTACTTTTATAGGATCTAAACCCTCAAATAGGTATAAACCTGATAGTTCCACCTCCTTCACAACCGATTCCGAAACCAAAATTTGTCCTGCCTCTGCATGTGAGCATAATCTCGCAGAAACATTCACCGCATCCCCAATGACCGTATAATTCATTTGGTCTTTCGAACCGATATTCCCCGCAATCGCCTTTCCACGATTCAGCCCTATGCCTATTTCAACGGGTGCTAAACCCTTTTCCTTCCTAACCGAATTAAAATCAATCAATAAATTCTGCATTTCCAAGGCCGTCAATAGGGCACGATGGGTATCATCATGCCCAGGAATGGGTGCCCCATAAATGACCATTAGAGCATCACCAATGATTTTATCGAGTGTCCCGTTATGCTGAAAAACCACATCAATCATTAAATCAAAATACTCATTCAAGGTTTTTACCACCTCAATCGGCACCATCCGCTCACTCATACTCGTAAAACCACGAATATCTGAAAACAAGGTCGTCAAGGTCAATTCCTGTCCGCCTAAATTCAATAGGTCTTCGTTTTCCAAAATTTTATCCACAATCTGTTTGGATACATATTTCTTAAACGTACTCTTAATCTTATCTAAATATGAAATATCTTCAATCGCAATGACCGTACCTATTTGATCCCCCAAATCATCAATTAAAGGAGAAATAGTCAAATTCACATGCCTCGGCTCCGGACCTACTTGAATTAAAAAATTTTGTTCGGAACTAACCCGCACGTCCAGTTCCACTTGCTCCAACATCCGTACTAATTCCGCATCTCTTTCAAATACAATTTGATAATGATTCCCCAAACATAATTCAGGCGATATCTGTAAAATCTTAACCGCCGTTTTATTTACATAATCAATCTCCCCGAATAAATTCGTCGTAATCACCCCTGTATGAATTGACTCCATAATGTTTTCGTTGAATCGCTTGGACTCAAGCAAGGTATCCAACAAAAACGTGTTATTATAAGCAACACTGGCCTGTACCGAAATCGCTGAAAACATTTCGACATCGTCCCGAGTGAAATCCGACAAACCATTGCGCATTTCCTTATCCAAAATCACCAAACAACCCAATAACTGATTTTTTCCGGTAATCGGTGCCACCAACGAAAAGGTCCGACCCAATTTCTCCATGACCAAATCATCCATCGGAATACATCCATGACGTTTTTTCTGGAGAGCCAACTTCTGCAAAAAACCCTTTTTCTTATTGAAAATTATCCTTTGCAATACCTCCTCATCAAAATTAAATACCGCCTTTGGGATAAATAAATCAGAATTTTTTTCCTCAATAAGCACAAATCCCGAAGACGCATCCAAAATCCCGCAAGTCCTAATCAGAATATCCTGTAATAAATCATTGACATTCTCATGCTCGATCAAGGTATTGGTAATCTCCAATAAAGTTTCCAGCTCTAACTGTTTAAACGCTAAATTCTTCATTGCTTCTTTGTAATCACCAAGGTGATATCGTCTGGATTGTGTTGACCTCCCAACCAGGCATCCACCGCTTCCATGATGGCTGCATGTATCTCTTGTATTGAAGAACGACCATGCTGCTGGATTAATTCAGCCAAGGTGTCATAATCAAACATCTCCCCTTGTGGATTCGGCGCCTCAGGAATTCCATCAGATAATTGAACCAATACATCTCCCTGTTCAAAAGGTCGAGTAACTAGGTCAAAGGTCTCTTTTTTTAAACCGCCTAAGGGCAAATTTATTTGCTGGATTTCTTCAACCAAACCCGTCTTCGCCACAAAATGATACATCGGTGGCATCGCTGCGGAAGCTAAATACATATGGTCCGCATCAAATTTGACCATGTTTAAACTCATCCGTAAAACACCTAGATCCACGCGTTTGATTACTTGATTCAGTTGCTCTAAAATCAAATTAGGCATCTTAGGCTCAATTCCATTCAACCCGGCTTTCGTAATTGAGACCATCATGCCCGAGGTCGTTCCATGGCCCGTTGCATCCCCACACACGACAAATAAAGTCCCATCTTCCTGTTCAAAAAAATCATAATAATCACCCCCCACCTCGGTAGAGGCACGAATAAAAGCATGAATAGCTAAATCTTTACGTTTGGGGTATTCTTTGGGCAACATACTTTTTTGTAAATCCTGCGCTGCCTTAAGCTCGGAGTTTTTCCTGCGCTCTTCCATTTTTTTCCGCTGAATTTGTTCCCGGTAAGCGACTAAATACCGGATACCCATAGTCAATAGGATAACATAAATTACCAAAGCCCACCATGTCAAATACCAAGGAGGCAAAACCTTGATGCGAATACTTGCCCCTTGCTCGTTCCAAACCCCATCATTATTCGATCCCTTGACCTGAAACACATACTCCCCTGCCGGTAAATTGGTATAGGTCGTAAAGCGTCGATCTCCACAATATACCCAATCCTTATCGTAGCCAACCAGCCGATAGGCATAGCGATTCTGAGTTGCATTCCTAAAATTCAGCGCAATAAAATCCAACGAAACAGCCTTTTCCTCAGCATTAAGGATAATTTGCGTATCAAATTGATCATCATCAATAATCCAATTCTGTAGATTCGTCTTTAGGCTTTGAATCAACACCCGAGGTGCGACAGAATTATCTTTGATTTCCAAAGGATTAAACACATTTACCCCATTTACTCCGGCAAAAATGATTTCTCCCGATTCATGTTGAAAAGAACTATTTGAATTAAATTCAAATCCCTGCACCCCATCGGAAGGAGTAAATACACGAATATCATCAGTGGCAGGATTCAGGCGAACAATTCCATAATTAGAACTTAGCCACATCATCCCTGACTTGTCCTTGTAAATATCATAAAATGCAGATGTGGATAAACCATTCCGCTGATTCAAATAGCTTACTTTTTGCGTCGTAACATCATATTTTAAAATTCCGCTTCCATAGGTAGGAAAATAAAAGAAACGTCCTTGATGCACGGCAAATGAACTGACCATGGTTTTCCCTACCAAACCTATTGGCTTTTGGCTAATCCGTTGAATTTCATTAGACCGCTCATTCCAACGATAGAGGTGGTTCAACGAATATAAATAGGTGAAATCTTTGTCCCGACAAAACACCCGAATCGAATCAGGCATTTGACTCACTTTCTCTACATAATCTCGAAATATGGGTTTCCCATGGGCATCAGAAAGCCATTGCACGCGATATCCTCCTTTAATTAAATCCCCTGAGCGGGTCAAATAATGGGAAAGCGATCCGGCATATTTTTTCATATATACACTATCGGGTATCGGCAATTTAAAAGGGGAAAATACCTTATCCTTGGGTTTTTTAATGAATAATTTACGCCCTTCCTTTGTGGTCACATAAAGCCAAATATTTCCTCCTAAATCACCTCGAATATGATATAATGGGTTTAAATCCGCATCCCCCCGCATCACGGGAACCAATGTTTTTTGACCTGTTTTTCGGTCAATAAATGCCACGGAACTTTGACCCGCATCCGCATTTCCGATCCATAGGTTTTGATCCTTATCGATGAAACTGCCCCAAGTACTATAAAAACCTAATCCTACATTTTTGGTGGCCTCTTTCGCAAAGAGACCAAATTTATTTTTCCCAGGGTCATAAGCAAGCAGGCCATAGGTATCCGTTCCGATCCAAATAACCCCATTTTTATCTTGTAAAATACGATCAAATCGACATTTGTCTAAGCGGATCTCGTTGGTATTCCTCAATAATTTCCATTGCTGATTAGCCAATTGATAGACATAAATCCCGACTCCTATCGCTGAAAACCATACTTCTCCTGATTTTTTATCCAACATCAAACTTGGAATCGTCACCTTTGACAAATCCAATCCGGGCAATTGGACTTTATTCACCTGAAACGATTGATTTGTTTTTTTAAATTCAAATATACCTTGCTGGGTACCTAACCAGAACCTGCCTTGGCCAACTGGAATTGCTTCATAACACATATTTTGCTCTGCTGGCAGATTTGTTCTGAGGGATTGAAAAACGATTTTTTCTGTTCGTATATCGAATACCTTTAGTCCATTCCCTGTCGACAAGAGCAATGTTTGTTCATCCAAAGGACTGATCGAAAAAATTATTTGATCTGCTAATTCGAGTTTTGCATTTCGAATGAGTGTGAGGGGAGCCATGGCGCGTTGTTCGCCGGTCGATAAATCGACCCGCAATAAACCAAGCCCATTCGTCGCGCACCACAGTATTTTTTGATTAGTTTCTAAATATAAGGACAAAACAGCCCCATAGGCACTCGGGAGGCTTGGCAACTTTAACCTTTTCCTTAAAATTTCTCGAAACGTATTCTCGTAATTTTGAAATTTTCCCGTTTTCTTATTTAGGCTCGAAATACTTCCCAAAGAAGTCCCCACGATTATATCTCCATTCTTTTTCTCCGTTAAACTCATCACCCAACCCCTGGACAAGGTTGTCGAATCATCTAAAAAATGGGTATATTTCTTAAACGTATAGCCATCATAGCGATCTACACCATCCATGGTACCGACCCATAAATAGCCTAAACGATCCTGATGAATATCGAACACGGAACTTTGGGACAAGCCTTGTTGGATCGACAAATTTTCAAACCGAATATTTTCACTTTTCTGCGCTTGTCCTACAAAAAAGAACATGATGCATGCGCAGGCAAGCCCTAAAATTCTAAAATTCATAAAAAGGTATTAAAAATTAGTCAAGGCATCTTCCTTATCAGCAAAAACGGTGGAATATTTTGTTAATCCCATAATTTTAAAGGTTTTGTCTACGATCGGAGCTAAATTATAATAGCCCAGTTTACCATCCGTTTCTTGGAGTTTTTCGATGATTTCAATGAGAATGGAAACACCTATACTATTTACTACTTTGGTATTAGCCAAATTTAGGAGAATTTTATTTTTCCCGTTTGAAATATGCTCCATACATACTGAGGAAATCATTTCACCTCCTACATTATTCAAATACCCGTCTGTTTCAAGGATAATTACATTATTTTCTTCTAATACGTTTACTTTAAATTCGCTCATGATTCTTTCTTTTTTGTCATTGTTACAGTAGTACCCTCTTTCGTCGATTCAAATTCAACGGTATCCATTAATTCTTGAATTAATTGTAAGCCCCAACCCCTTTTTCGTTCATCGGTTCCAACTTTATTTTCAATTTTCGGAATCTCCACATTGGATTTATCAAATCCAATCCCTTGATCGATCACCTTGATCACCAAGGAATCATCCTCCAAAATAAAATGGATGAATATATTATTTTCTGCCCTCGAATGTTCAAAAGCATTAATGCAGGCCTCAATAAGAGCCATGCTGATCTCAGCTGCCTTATCATCGCTCAAATCCATGTGTTTGGCTACCACCTCAGCGGTATTAATTGCAACCAACTCCATGTCTGGCAAGATGGGTAGCTTCAATTCAATTTTTGGTTTTCCCATAGCTTATTTTGTTTTTTTAATTATGACAATTGTAATATCATCTGGAGTAATTTGACCGGCCAACCACGTATGTCCAAGTTGAACCAATGCTTCCTTAATCTCATTAGATGTTTTATTCGCATGTTGTAATATGCATTCCTCGACAGCTTGGTATCCCAACTGCACCCCTTTCAAATTCGGTGCTTCTGGTAATCCATCCGAAACGATCACAAACAAATCACCTTCCTCAAAAGATCGTTCCACCTGGTCAAATGTGGCCCCATACAATCCTCCAAGTGGCAATCCACTCAACTGAATTTCTTCCACGCTATTCGATTTTGCCGAGTACAAATAACAAGGAGGCATCGCCGCAGAACTTAAAACTAAGCTATCTCCTTTGACATGTACAATATTCAAACTCATACGTAAAATCCCTAAATCGACCTTTTTAACGAGTCGATTTAAATCAAACAACATATGTTGGGGTTCATCCAAAGGCAGGCCAATCAAGCCCGCTTTCGTAATCGAGACCAACATGCCCGCAGCCGTTCCATGGCCCGTAGCATCTCCACATACCGCAATTAGTGTTCCATCTGGCTGTGGATGGAAATCATAATAGTCACCCCCCACCTCCGAGGAAGTTTGTAAATAGGTCGCAATATCCAATCCTAGGTTTTGAGGCAATTGCTTAGGAAGCATCCGATTCTGTAAATCTTTGGCTGCTTCTAATTCAGCCATTCGACGTTCATCTTCAGCCTTTCCCCTCGATTTTTTAGCCTGGTAGCGACCAAATAAAATGAATAAATAAATGAGAATGGCTAAGTAAATAATATAGGCAACAATCGTACGGTACCACGGTGGAGAAATTCGGAAGCTAACCTTTGCTTCCTCGCTAACATGTCCAGTCGCATCCTTTGCCCGCACATGAAATGTATAGGTTCCCTCATGCAGATTCGTATATTCCTTTTTTGAATCAGAACCAAAATCAGACCATGTTTCATCTTGATTTTCTAACCAATAACTAAACGTAGTTTTGTTTTCCGTACCAAATAACGGATATGCCACCTCAAAAACAAGGTTGTTTTTATCAAAAGCTAAGGTACCTGGTTCTAGCTCAACAGGTTCATTTCCCGATGAAATACGTCGAATTAAAGCCTTAAACTGAGGTATTTTTTCCTTAATGGCTAATTCAGGCAAATATCGATAAATTTTATTCTCCTGGGAACCTAACCAAATTACCTCATGCTCACCTTTTCCCTCCACCATAATCCGGTAACTGAGCTCAGATAAATCCACTTTGTAAAGAGGATATTTTTGAAATGAAAAACCTTTTTTTAGATCAAATTTCGTCTTAAATAATCCATTTTTACATAATAGCCAGCCGTATCCAGCCATCGGATTATACTCATAAGTCCAAACTTCACCAGCCACCATACTGTCTAGACTAAATGAAGTATGGCGTAGCATGTGCTTCTGTACATCTGGCAAGTATACCCGGTTAGCCGAATCCAGGCAAACCGTCAGATTTTCACGAATTTCCAAAAAGGTAAAATCCTTTTTTTGTGTAAATAATTTATCAGGCTTATATGGGGTAAAAATGCCCTGTCCAGATTTGGTGTAAGCAAATTCGACCATACCCTTTCGCGTAGAAATCAAAATTTTTCCCGGTGAAATTTCTTTGAGATTATTTCCTGAATAGGTCTCACCATTTTTTACAGTGACTGAATCCCATTTTCCATTTCTAAATTCATGTAACAAAAGCCCATACGCTGAATTACTTGTATAAAGTAAATTGGGGTTTAAGTTGGCCTGAATCGAATGATTCGATCGATAAAGCGAAGAGACATGGATTTTTTTTCCTTTGTATATCGCATTGATGGTGTAATTATTGGTATTAACAATTTGATCCCCAAACGGAATGAAACGCCCACCTAACTCGGTAATACCCATGGAGGTAAATGTCGACAAGTCAGCAACTGATTTTTTGGGATTAAATCTAAATAAATCATCCGATGTTCGTACATACAAAACACCTCCTATGCGCTTAATATCAGAGACA
Organism: Cytophagaceae bacterium; assembly: GCA_947450365.1. Classification (GTDB taxonomy): domain Bacteria; phylum Bacteroidota; class Bacteroidia; order Cytophagales; family Spirosomataceae; genus Aquirufa. The sequence goes on along the minus strand of CANFVE010000015.1, from coordinate 22,808 downwards.
CCACCTTTTAGTCCATTGATGGATGAAAAATTTGTCAATGAGGGATCAAAAGAGATTTTTGTAATCCCCGAATTTGCCCCCCAGATGTCCCCCGCACGATCTTGAATGTAATAAGAAAATCCTTCTTCATGTAATCCACTTTTTACTCCAATCTCAGCATTTAAACTCAAATCTTGATTTAAAAATAAAATTCCTCGGTCAGAAGTAATTACTGGTATTTTACCATTTTTCATGACGGAAGAACCCATGTAGGAATGGCCTTCGATCACATATTGATTAATGAATGGGTTTTGAACTTTTTCGACGGTTCCATTCTTTTTCAACAGGTAAAATCCTACATTTCTAGAGACCAATAAATGATCACCTGATTGCAATAAATACAATGCATCTACACGGTTTTGGGCAAAAATTTTCGCAGTGCCAAGAATAAGTTGAAATCCCTTGTCCTTATTAAATCGCATCAAACCCTTTCCCCAAACACGTAAAAATACTCCATTGGGCGTTTCGTTTAACACGTGGACCGTTTCCTTAAATTTAAAGACCCTTAGAAATTTTTTATAGCGGTATAGATAAACCGCATCCTCCGTTTGAAAGAAAGTAGTGTCATGATGTACACACAATCCCCAAAAAGTAGAGGTTAATTCATCTTTTTTCGGTAGCTCATCTGACAATGAGATATATTCCTGGTCACCGAATTTGTTCTTTTGTAGATACCCGAAATTGTTACCTGTTCCTACGTAAATGGTATTTCGAGAGTCCATTCCCATTTCTCGAACGAAGGCATTCATGGGAACTTTATTCTTAATAATCCGTTTCACACGTTGCCCATCAAATTCTATGACACCTTTTATGGTGTTCCCAACATATATGATACCATCCTGGTCCTGAATAAGCGTCCAGTTCGCATAAACCGAATTTAAAAAATCTCGCTTGTAATGTTTAATGAAAAAATTTCCCTGCTCCAAATCATTTCGAACAGACTTGCTTGGAACCTTGTCCGTGGCCAAGGAATCCGGAAGGAATGCACCTATAAATAATAAGGTTAATGCGTAAGTTAGCTTAAAGGATTTCACTAGGAAAAAAGGTATAGAGAATCATATCCCAAATACATCTTTTAAGCCCTCTTATAAAACCGAAAAGGTTTAATTTTTGTCCATTTTTATGAACAATATGTCCAAAATTATATCAAAAAAATATACAAATAATTGAAAATCAATTACTTATACATAATTCAAAATTAGTGAATTAACAAAGGTTCTGAAGGATGATGAAGAGTTTATAAGTGGGTTTCCCCTTGAGCTTTGTCAAACCGGGAAGGATTGACAAAGCTAAGGAAAAGCCAGAATATGGGTAAAAAGAAAACTGAATTTTCTGGAATTTGGCCGATCAACTACTTGATTTTTATATGCGCAGAAATGCTATGGCCGACCATCCCATTCGAACGAGAATAATAGCCATAACGTAACTCCAAAGAATTCCAATTAATCAAGCCCAAAATCCCACCCGGAGTCGCGATTCGAAGGCCGACACCCATGAACTGGCTCGTAAAACTTGAAATGTCATAATCAGAGGTATAAAAAGACTCTGTCGTGGTATGCTGGGCATAAGGTTTGAAGTAGCGAACCGCTGATTGCACATTAAATCGATAAAACGGACTCACAGAAAAAAACGGCGTAATCTTATACGGAACTTCCAAATTCGCCGTATGTGCCGTCATCCCCCAATCATCCACATAACCCCTATAAAATGCCCGAATAACGGTTTTATCCCCCGCAAAATAACTTAAACGCAAACCAATCGGTAATTTATAACGAGTCCCCGGCAATTTCTCCACCGTCGAATTCCCATTCGTGAAAAATACCCGATGAAAAGGCGTGCTCAACAAACCCTCCTGAAAACTCGGTTCAATCATCGCCATCACCTGCAAACGCTGATTTATCACCTGCGAAATAGATAGCGAGGCATTAAAAGAATTCCTCGGCTTATAATCAATCCCCTCCTGATCTCGCTCCGCCCCCGACGGATAAAAATATGGACGCATTTCCGAAGGTAAAATACACATGTAAGTATCAAAAAACGCACCCGCTTTTACCGTGATTTCTGTATTCTTGTCCTTCGAAAGTTTTGTGATAAAGGCATTTATTCCATGGGATTTATAATCATATTCCGTCGAATAGGAATAACTTAATCCCTGGGTAAATCCAACCACCGGATCGTTCACCGACCACGAAATACTCGGATAAATATGTTTATCCGACTTTGACGCAGACGAAACCGTCAATGGATCTATTTTATCCGAACTGGCAGAGGTATATGTATCTATGTTAAAATCCAACGTAAAACTATGTGATCGATTAAATCGATCTAATTTCGAAAAACGAATCTCAAAAGAATTTGCCAAATCCGTTAATTTCTCCGTTCCAATCCCCCCCGTTACCGCCGAATTATTGCCGTCTTGCAAATAATATCCCGTCACCAAATTGACCTCCTCGAACTTCAATTGTCTCTTCACAAAATCCGAACTATTATCCGTCAAGGTATTCCCTCCCTTAGGCCCCCGATTGTAAAACAAGAACTCCTGAGCTTTTGCACCCTGCAAAAACGAACAATACAATCCAATCGCTACTATTACCTTTTTCATTATCCTATCTCTTAATTACAGCCACAACCTCCGCCACTTTTCCCTCCATTCGCACCAGATGCCCCCTCGCGATACAAATAAAAACTTTGCTCAAATTTCTCGCTCTTGCGCGAGGACAATTCCATTTCCGAGTCATTAATCCGACTTTTTTGGAACTCCTTCACCGCCGTACACGACTGAAAACTCAGCATTCCTATTCCCAAAAATCCAAGTATTATTTTTTTCATATCTATTAGCTAGCTAAACTCATCGACCGAATTGTATCCGAAGCATGTATACGATTGGCATCATCGATCAACAAACACCCCACACCTCGTAATTGATTAATTAAATCCATTCCTACTTCCACGCCCATCACAGCCACAGGCGTAGTCAGCGCATCGGCCAATTCCGCCATCGGCGCAAAAATCGTCACACTTTTAATTCCCTGAATCGGGAAACCCGTTTTCGGATGTATCGTATGCGAATATTTCCGTCCCCCTATCATGACAAATTTTTCATAATTCCCCGAGGTCGCCACCGCCGAATTCCGCAAAGAGAATTCCGAAAATACCTCTGATGGCCGATCCGGATTCGAAATACCAATCGTCCAATCCTTCCCATCCACCCGCTTTCCCCACGCACACATATCCCCAGAGGCATTCACCAAGCCATTCGAAAAGCCGCAATCAAGCAACACTTTTTTCGCCCGATCCGCCGCATATCCCTTTCCTATCCCTCCAAATCCAATGCGCATCCCTTTTTGGGACAGAAATACACTAGAATCGGCAGAATTCACGATAATATGTTGATAATTAATCAATTGAACCGACCTTTTCGCCAATTCAGCCGAAGGCAATTCCGTCATTTCCTGATCAAAATTCCAGAGGCGTTTATCCAACGATCCATAGGTCAAATCAAATGCCCCTTGGGTCAATTCGGAAATTTTCCGTGCCCGCTCGATTAATTGAATAATTTCCAGATCCACGACTTGCGGCTCTAAACCCGCTTTAGCATTCACTAAATTCACCTGAGAATCAGGGCGATAGGTTGTAAACAATTGCTCTATTCGCCGAATTTCTTGAACGGCTTTTTCCAAGGCATCCAAAGCCAAGGACTCATCCTCCCCCACCACGCCGAGGTCGAAACGATTTCCCATCAATAAATCCGTGCGTTTGAAAAGCTTCATGCAATTACCTGAAATGTTGGATTTCCGAAAGCATTTTAGAGGTAGACGGCTGGTAACCATCCCATTCTTTTAGCACTTTTCCTTGTTCATTAAGTAACACAGTCAACGGAAATTTACCATCATGATTATAGCGCTCCGCTAAGGCATCATTTTTTGCTTGTTGGTCTTTGGCCAATTGATTCTTTTTTAATCGAGGAAAATCCGCCCGAACCAAAACCAAATTACTTTCCGCAAAGCTTTGGAATTCAGTAGACTCAAAGACATCTTTCTTTAATTTGATGCAGGGTCCACACCAATCAGAGCCGGAAAAATTGAGCAAAATTAATTTATTTTGCCCCTTGGCTTCTTGTTGGGCAACCGATAAATCATTGCCCCAGCCTATCCACATCATCCACAAAACAAATGCTATTTTCATTAGGAAAAAATTAATAAGGTTTTACCATCGTTGGCCGTCCGATACACCACCAATCCTCGACTTCCTAATGAATTTAGGCCTTGGCCAGTCATCGAAAAACGAGCGCCATGATCCGTGCAATAAAATTCTGATCGATTAAAAATAATCCGCTGACGCGGCTGGTGCGTACATAGGTTTTGTGCCGCAACATATTCTCCTGGGTTATAGGCAGCCACCACGATGGAATTAGAAATTAAATAACCTCCCGCCGTCATTAAAGCGGAAGCCGAGCTGCTAGTTAAATCGATTTTTAAAAGAAAATTTTTAATCGTATTTAATTCATCAGTCGTTACTTTGCCGGACAAATTAGTTGATCCCGCCGTCGTACCCCCTGTGCTTCCTCCTGGTGTAGTTCCAGGTAAAGTGGTGCTTCCGGAAGGAGTTAAAGCAGTCGCTTGGGTACTATCTAAGGTTTTAACGGGTTGACCGTTCTTATTCACTATTAAGGAATCCAGCACATAATCTTCCTTCTGTGTACAGGATGCTAAAATCGCCATTAAGGCCGAACCCTTAAATCCAATGGATTTCAAAAATTGATACCTACTTAGTTCCTTTTTTTCCATATACCCATGTTGACTAACAGCCCCTAAACTACCCTAAATACTTAAATTAACAAATGACTAAAAGTCCTTAATGAAATAAATATCGATAAAATGAACAATTCAGAAGACCAAATTTTAATCCCGATAATTCAATGCCGGTTTACGATCCCCCAATAAGGCCTTATATTTAAACGTTTCACCCGTTCTTTTCTTAAATTCTGCCGTAGCATCTTCGATCAATTTTGGGTTTTTAAATAAATCCATGGCGGTACTTGTCAAGGTTTTAGCAGCAACCATCATACCTTTTTTGCCTATGCTGGTTCCACCGGCGGCGACGGCTTGCCAACTATGCGCGCTCGTCCCCGGTACCCACGTGGCAGCTCCCAAACCGATCGTTGGCACGACCCAACTCACATCTCCTACATCCGTACTTCCCCCACTCGACGGATCCGGCCGACCTGGACTGACCGATTGGGTATTGGCCAAATCTACCGGCCGCATCCCTTCTGTTTGTTGAATTTGTTTGGCAAATGCCAATTCCGTTGGATTCAAGGTATACCCGCCTACCTGTTGCAAATTTGAACTCATAAGCCCTGCTAAGACATCATTGGGCAACACTTCATATACCCCACCAATCAACTCCATTTCATACCGAGTTCCCGTTCCCATGGCCGCTCCTTCAGCCGCTTTTTGCAAACGTCCCCAGACATCTTCGACGATATCCCGCTGTGGCGATCGAACATAATAATATACCTCTGCATAATCTGGCACGATATTAGGCGCCTTGCCCCCATTCGTAATGACATAATGAATTCGAGTGGTTTGAGGCACATGTTCCCGCATCATATTCGCCATATGATCCATCGCCTCCACCGCATCTAAAGCCGACCTTCCTCGATCCGGTGAAGCCGCCGCATGCGATGACAAGCCATAAAATCTAAATTTGCCCGTTTTATTCGCCAATGAGGACGTATTTGAAACGGAATTCACATCATTTGGATGCCAGTGTAACATCACATCCGCCCCAGCAAAAACCCCATCTCGGACCATGTAAACCTTTCCCGAACCACCTTCTTCCGCTGGACAACCGAATAATTTAATCGTCCCTTTTTGACCCGTCTCCTTCATCCAATCTCGAACCGCAATGGCCGATGCCACCGAAGCCGTTCCAAATAAATGATGTCCGCAGGCATGTCCTGCGGTCATTCCAATGGATCGTTTCGTCGGGATCGAATCCTGGGACATACCCGGCAAAGCATCATATTCAGCCATTATACCAATGACCGGTTTGCCCTGACCAAAAGTCGCCACAAAGGATGTCGGAATCCCCGCCACCCCAGATTCTATGGAAAATCCGGCTTGTTTTAGGGTTTCTTGCAATACTTGTGAACTTTGTTTTTCCTTGTAGCCCACTTCCGCAAAACCCCAAATTTTATTGGCAATCTGGCTGTAGGTGGATTCCAATTTGCTCAATCGGCCCAACACTTTTTTCTTTTCCGCATCTTGAGCAAGCAAGGAAATCGACAACAATACAAATCCAACCAAAAAGGCATACTTATTTTTCATCATTCATTCGTTAAGGTACAATAAACTTAAATTTAGCAGGAAGAACCGTAAAATCAAATACCTCCGCTTCCAAGACTTCGCCATCAACTTGGGCTCGAAGAACACGGTTACAATAAATGGTTTTTGATGTGACTTGGGAAAATTCCAAAAAAGAATAATTCACATGTTTGCCTTGCTGGATTTTGGGCATGTAAAAAAGCCGTTTCAAGACAGGCAATGGTTCGCAGAGCAGCATGTCCAATTGTCCATCTTGAATCGAGGCCATCGGAAAAAAATGAAATCCGCCCCCCGCGCGCGCCGAATTAAACACCATGCAAAGAAATACCGATTTAGCTGCTTCAGAGGTCTTTCTTCCAAACCAAATACCATATTCCTTAAATCGCAAAATATTTGGAATCGCCGCCAAATAATAGCCAATCGCCCCACCAATATACCGAATCGCATCCATGGACCGCAATACCTCTCCCTCAATCCCAATCCCCACCCCATTTAAAAACAACATATGATTCACCTTCCCGGCATCCAACGCTTCCACTTTTCCAGCTATAATGTACGACAAATGCTGTTCCCGACTTATATCACCAAAAACCTTCCAATAGAAATCATTGCCCGTTCCCCCTTTAAACAAGGCGATAGGCAAGTCGCAATCTGGATATTGATTTACAAAATAATGATAGGTTCCATCGCCCCCCATGACCCAAATTTCATCCATCCCCTCAAAGTCCGATGGCCATACATCCGCATATACGTAAACCTGCCATGAAGGTTTTGCCTGCGCAATTTCAGCCAAAACCCATGAAATGTATTCGGCAATTTTACGGGTTTTCTTGTGTGGATTTACCAGAAATGCAATCGATTTAGTCAAGGCTTACATAAGAATTATCTAAAATACTATAAAAATAGTTTCATAAACAAATTCTTAAGTTGCAGTTCATAGAGGAAATTAAAATGAAATCTTTGAGCATGAGCCCTTTTTGACCCATATTTTTTTTGTAAGTTCATCAATGAAATTAAAATTAACCTTATGAATTCCACCTACCCCACCGCCATCATCACCGGAGCCTCCAAAGGCATCGGCCGCGCCTTAGCCTTGTTATTAGCGAAACATAATTTCCAATTGTGCCTTATCGCCCGCAGCCTCGGCGACCTCAAAGATTTAGCTGCCGAAATTACCGAAATCGGCCATCGCCCTTTGTACTTCGCCGGCGATGTGGGTGATGAATCATTTATCCAAGAGGCGATCGATAAAACGGCTCATACCTTTCAAAAAATAGATTTCCTGATAAATAATGCAGGAATTGGTGCCTTTGGACCAACCGAATCCTATTCAGCCGAGACCTGGGATTCGATATTTTCCACGAACGTCAAAGGTACTTTTCTCTGTTCAAAAGCCGTAACGCCCTACATGAAATCGGCACAAAAAGGACATATCATTTCCATCGCCTCGGATGTGGCCAAACGCGTTTTCGACGGAGGTTCCTTGTATTGTGCAAGTAAATATGCCCAGCATGCCTTCACCGAAGCACTTAGAAAAGAATTACGCAAAGACCGCATCAAAGTATCCACCGTATATTCCGGTTTGGTGGATTCCATGTTTCATGCTTTGCCACAAGGATCACCGGAACATGCCAATTGGCTCAGCCCAGAAGACATGGCAGAATCGATTTATTTTATGATGAACCAGCCCGCACATGTTGTCATCGATGAACTCATGATTCACCCTCTTTCGCAAGAATATTAAACCGACTGTATAGAACAGTTTGGGCATTTTCATTAGAAATATCTATATTTAAAATGGAATAACCCTAAACCCATGTCTTTAACAAAACCACAATTAAGTTTTAGTCAGATCATTAACATGAATGTTGGATTTTTCGGCATTCAATATAGTTTTGGTTTGCAACAAACGGCCGTCGGGCCACTTTACAGTTTCTTAGGTGCCAAAGAAGGAGAACTTCCTCTTTTATTTCTAGCGGGCCCTGTGACGGGCTTATTGATCCAACCAATCATCGGGGCCATGAGCGATAAAACCTGGTCACCCAAATACGGCCGCAGAAAACCCTTTTTTCTCATCGGCGCGATCCTATGCAGCCTTTGTTTATTAGCCTTTCCATTCAGTTCCAGCCTATGGATGGCCGCGGGTTTATTGTGGATTTTGGATGCGGCGAATAATACGGCCATGGAGCCATATCGGGCGTTTATTGCGGATAAATTACCAACAAATCAATTGGCCAAAGGCTTTCTCACCCAAAGTTTTTTTACGGGTTTGGGGATTACCTTGGCGAACGTATCCTTATTCGTTTTCCAGTCGACCATCAAAGGTTCGAGCAGTGTAGGAATTCCCTACTGGGTGTATGGTTCTTTTTTCGTGGGTAGTGCTTGTTCGATCGGTTCTGTGCTGTGGTCGGTCAGTAAAACCCCTGAAATTCCTCCTTCCGAGGAAGAATTAGCGGCCCTGCGTGCCAGTGATCGAGGATTTTTGACACCATTTTTGGAAATCATAGAGGCGATTGGGGATATGCCCAAGGTTCTGTGGCAATTAGCCCTCGTCTATTTATTCCAATGGTACGCGCTTTTTTGTTATTGGCAATATGTGCCTTTGAGCATCGCCCGCTCAGTGTGGAATACTTCCTCTGAGGAAAACTTAAAACTCTATGAAGAAGCAGCGGCATGGACAGGTTTGGTGAATGGATTTTACAACATTGTAACCTTTATGTCTGCCTTTGGTCTTGTGACCTTGGCCAAAAAATTCGGGCCGAAATTTGTGCACATTGTGTGTTTACTTGGGGCTACGGTTTCTTTGATGATTTTACCGAATATCCATGATAAATATTTGCTTTTTGCACCCATGATCGGTTTTGGTGTGGCTTGGGCCAGTATGATGGGTGTTCCCTATTTATTGGTCGTAAATGACCTACCCAAAGAACGCTATGGTGTTTACATGGGTATTATCAATATGATGATTGTCATTCCGATGATCATCCAAACCTTGAGTTTTGGCTATATTTTTGAGCATTTTTTGGGTTCAGATCCAAGAAATGCCATTACCTTTGCGGGAGGTTTGCTTGCCACCGCTGCGCTGGCAACCTCATTGATTAAAACATCCCCAGATAAATTCGCCTAATGAGTGTATTGTGTATTGGAGAGGCCCTAATCGACATGATTTGTACTGACAAAGGACAAAGTCTAAGCGAGGGTCAACATTTCCTTAAAAAACCAGGTGGAGCACCCACAAATGTCGCCGCGGCTATTGGAGCCCTCGGTGGAAATATACGTCTTTCGGCTAAGGTAGGCGATGATCCGTTTGGTCGTCAACTCAAACAAGTCATGGAAGATTTCCACGTAGACACAACGCATCTACACTTGGATCCTAGCTATTTTACCACCTTTGCTTTTGTCTCGCTGATGCTGGATGGCGAGCGGGATTTTGTCTTCAATCGAGGCGCAGATGCCCAATTAAGCCAAGCTGAAATCGAACAAATAAATGTGGACGAATTAAGCATCCTTCATTTCGGCTCTGCAACAGCATTTTTGGATGGTCCGCTGAACGATGCCTATTACCACCTCAAAGACAAAGCCAAAGCCCAAGGAAAAATTATCAGTTTTGACCCCAATTATCGGCATTTATTATTTGGCCATCTCCAAGAAAGCTTCATTCGTCAATCCTGGATTTTCCTTAAAGAAGCTGATTTTATCAAATTAAGTGATGAAGAAGCTATTTTAATTACCGGTGAGCCAAATCTAGAAGCCGCCGCCCAAAAACTCCTCGAGGCTTGCAAAGGCGTTTTTACCATCACCCTCGGCAAAGAAGGAACGCTACTAGGACTTCAAGGAAAAACCCACGTAATCCCAAGTATTCCAATCAAACCCGTGGATACCACAGGCGCAGGAGATGCGTTTGTGGGTGCGGTCCTGTATCAATTGGACCAGCAAAACACCCATGTGGCCCAATTGGATTTTCCAGCTTGGGAAAAAATCATTCAAAATGCGAATAAAGCCGGCGCTCGAACGTGTGAATACCTCGGTGCCATGGAAGCGTTCAAACATTTAAATAATCGTATTTTTAGCTAGTCGACGTGTATAATTCTACTTACCAACAAAAAATAAATAGCCGCCTAGGCTCCTATAAAATTAAAGATGCAGGTTTTGCCCAACGATTTGGCGCGAATATCTCCGACATCGCGGAAATATTCCAATACATATACGGCAAACATCCTCAAGCCCAGGTATTATTTGATACGCTTTTAGATCAAATGTGCACCGCGCATCTTGACCGGAAAGCAGAATTAAAAAAACGAGATGCGGAGAAAGAAAAATCAGGAACCTGGTTTTTGAGTAATCAGTTAGCTGGGATGAGTCTATATGTGGACCGTTTTGCGGGTACCCTTTCCGGGCTTCGCCAAAAACTAGATTATTTCGAAGATTTAGGGGTTAATTATTTGCACCTCATGCCCATTTTTAAAAGCCCAGAAGGGGAATCGGACGGCGGATATGCGGTGGAAGATTTTCGGGCTATCGAGGAAAAGTTAGGAACGATCCATGATTTAAGTGATTTACAGGCGAGCATGCAAGAAAAAGGCATGTATTTAATGATTGACATCGTCTTAAATCATACCTCTCATCATCACGAATGGGCAAAAAAGGCGCAAGCGGGCGATAAGGAATTTCAGGACTATTTCTACATGTTTGAGGATCGTCGGATCCCCGATGAAATGGAAAAGGATATGCCTGAGATTTTTCCGGAGAGTTCGCCGGGCAGTTTCATTTATGATGAGCGCATCGACAAATGGGTGATGACGGTTTTCCATCAGTATCAATGGGATTTGAATTATACGAATCCGAAGGTATTCGTGGAGATGTTGGCCAATATTTTCTATTATGCCAATTTAGGCGTGGATGTGTTGCGAATCGATGCACCGGCATTCATTTGGAAACAAATAGGAACGACCTGTCAAAATCTACCCGAAGCGCATAAATTGCTACAAATGATTAAGCTTTGTGTGGAAGTGGCCACACCGGGAATGGCGCTATTAGGTGAGGCGATTGTGGCACCCGCCCAAATCATGGAGTATTTTGGAACGGGTCGATTTGCGACGCATGAATGTGATTTTGCGTACAATGCGACACACATGGCGGTCCAATGGGATGCGTTGGCAACAGCGGACACGCGGGTGATGTTAGCGGCTCAGTCGGAATTAGCAAAGAAACCCTTAGGGGCAAGTTGGATTACGTATACGCGTTGCCACGACGACATCGGCCTCGGGTATGATGATCATATGATTGAGCAATCGGGCTACACCCCTTATCTGCATCGGATGTATATGAAAAACCACTACGGGGGTGTTCAGGAAGATTCACCGGCCTCCGGGGCACTCTTCGCGGTTAATCCCAAAACACAGGATGCTCGGATTTCAGGTTCTTTAGCGTCCTTGTGTGGCTTGGAAAAGGCCTTGGCTTCCAAGAAGAAATCGGCCATCGAAACGGCCATTCAAAAAATCATTCTGATGCAGGCACATTGCATGTTTTTAGGGGGAATTCCGGTTTTATTCTATGGGGATGAAATGGGCTATACGAATGATTATAGCTATTTACAGGATCCAGGAAAGGCCTATGATAATCGTTGGATGCACCGACCAGTCATCGATTGGAAAAAGAATAAAAAAGCGGATAAAGTAGGAACTGTGGAAAATCGGGTTTTTTCGGCGACCCAACGGTTAATTCGCATTCGGAAATCCTTGGACGTGGTAGCCGATCTAAAAAATATCGACTGGATGGCCTGTCATAATCGTTCCGTGGTGGGATATGAAAGGTTCATCGGCGAAAAGCGCGTCTATTTTATCTTTAATTTTAGTGGGCAGGAGCAGGATTTGACTTGGTATGCTTTTGAACGAAATGGCAAAAGACCTAGCCAATTAAAAGATGCTTGGTCAGGAAAAAGCTTTGCTGTTGGTTCGGATGAGGAACATCTGAGCTGTGGACCCTATGAATTTTTTATTTTGAGCTAAAAAAAATCCTTGCCAAGCGGCGAGGATTTTTTGGTAATCACCAATTTACTTCATCAAAATAATCTTATAAAATCGCGTCGAGATTCTTTTTCGCAAGACCTAAACTCTCGAATGCGTCTTTGGGCATATCATGTTCTACAAAGAAATGTTCGAGGCCACCTTTTGTAGATGCGTCTAGAATACGTTTGTAATTAATAATTCCCGTACCTACCGGAACAATATTTTTAAAGTCTGCATCAAAATCTTTTAGGTGGCAAAGGGGGAAACGGCCAGGTTGTTGGGCAAATAAAGCCACTGGATCCTCTCCGGCTTTTGAAGCCCAACCTAAATCGAGTTCAAACTTCATCACATCAGCCGGAATTTCCTTGGAGAAAACATCAAAAGCACGCTGGCCATCGATCACCTTAAATTCGGAATCATGGTTATGGTAACAGAATGTGAGACCCGCTTTTTTGGCGGCTTGGCCCGTTTTGCTTAATAATTCAACCGCCTCAGCAACCTCTGCCTTATTTTCAATCGGGATATTCGCACATACCAAATACTTCACACCTGCCGCCGCGACCGTATCCACTAATTCATTCGCATCATTTTTAAGTGTCAACATCTTCGGCATCCGAGACGCATCAAAACCCGGACGAGGTTTCAATGGCGCTCCTATCACATGATGAGACACCCATTTCAATCCTAAATCCTTTTGCATCGTCATGAATTCAGGACCGCTTAATCCATAAAATCCAGGCTTAAACCCAAAAGCAGATTCGATTTCGGTATATCCGAGATCCGCTAATTTTTGTAAATTCCCCTTAACGTCTTGATCAATTTTACCAAAAAGCGTAAATAATTGAACCCCTAAAGGCTTTTTCGTAAAGGCTTGATTGGCAAGCAAAGAAGGCATGAAAAGACTTCCTACTAGTAGAGCACTTGATTTCTGTAAAAATTCACTACGCTTCATCGACGGATTGGTTTCTAAATAATGACCCAATTTAATGTATAAATTTGATACAATAAAACAAAGCGGCCATTTATTTCCACTTATTTTCGAATACCCATTGGAACAGGTTTTGCTTATCGGGTTTGGGTGTGTTGGTTTGGAACCAGGCAAAATCGCCTGCCTCGCGGTGGCAATTGTTATAAAAAATACGATGACCCCAAGTGATTTTTCGGTCACCCGCTTGATAAATCGGGGCGTCGGCCATTTCGTTGGCGAATTGACAATCAAACAAAAACATTTGGGCCTCCCGATGATAGCGACCTAATTTAAATCCTGGATCGCCTTTAAAAGTACAATGGGAAAGTACGGTTTTGGCCTGTTCTTCTTGGGAACCATCATGCCAAATCGCCGCGCTCAAATTATGGCTAATAAATGTACAATTTTCGGCGAGGGCGTAGCCACGCGGACAATAAAGGTCGACACCACCTTCGATTTCACAATCTTTGAAATAGTATAAACCTGTGGCCACGTCCCAAGGACTAACCGTATCTCCTCCACCCGACCGAAAAGTACAGTGGATGAATTTCAATCGAGTCGCGCCGGGCATACTTCGAATGGCAAATTGATGTCCATCTTTTCGCACAATTTTCATGCCTTCCACCTCCCCCTTCTCGCGGGGCAATGCATATTTTTGAACCGTACTTACAATATCTTTTCCGGCTTCCGTGAGGCAGGGAATGGTTTTATCGCTGGTAGCTTCGAGGCCATAGGGATTAATGACCGTGAGATTTTCAAAGCTGATGTCAGATCCTTGGATATTGACGACCCCTGCCCCGTAATCATCGGGTTGGCTGCATCGCCAATTATCGCGCGCTTCTGCATACTGAATGATAACCTGTTGCCGACTTTCGCCGATGAGTTGCATATTCCGACACGTACTATCCAAAAAGATTTTTTCCTTGTAAAGGCCGTTTTTGATGAAAATTTGGTTGGTTTGGCCCGGGTAATTTTTTGCCATTTGGATTGCCGACTGAATGCTTGTCAATTTTTCATGGGGTCCAACCACCCAGCGACGTGGTTTAGGTGTAAAAACAGTTTGTAAAAAAGAATCCATCAAATGAACGGTGGGTTCAAACCATTCCTCGATCATACAAAAGGTATGGGGGGCATTGGGAAAGGTATGCACTTGCGTTTGAATACCCAGCCGTGTCATTTTTGCGACTAAATCGTCTCGACCGGCATGCATGCGGCTTTCTTGGCTATTTAGGATTAAAAAGGGTGGATCGGTGGCGGAAACGTGGTTTAGGGCAGATGCTTGAGTCCAAAGCGTTGGGTTTTCAGTTTTTGAATAGCCAAAATAATAGGTCGCCGCAGAGGTCCTCACCCGGTCGTCCCCTTCCCCAGATTCAGGATGGATATAGGCCAAAATACCGTCAATGTCAATGACCGCGGCGATGGAACCTGATGGGTTTTTCGGACCAAAAAGCGATTCGTCCTGTGTAGTTCCGAGTAAGGCTGCCATCTGTCCCCCCGCTGAAAATCCTGCGACGGCAATTTTATGAGGGTTTAGGTGTTTTTCTCTGGCATGACTGATTAACCAAGAAAGCGCAGACTTTACATCCTGCATGGCGGCGGGATAGAGCGCTTCTGTGGAAAGTCGGTATTCGACTAAAAAAACATGATAACCTCTGGCGGCTAATGTTTTGGCGAGCGGTTCATGTTGGGTTCGATTTCCGGAACGCCATCCGCCCCCATGGATGAATAGAATCGTTTGGCCTGTCGGATGAATGGGTGAAAACTCGTCCATGACTAATTTCCGTTGGCCTATTTTTTTATAGACAATATTTCGCTGGCTTTTAAACTTCAATCCAGCGGCGGCCTTGGCTAATTTAGCATCAGGATTAGTTTTTAAAGCCCATTGCCATGCTTTATAATTAGTAAATGAGGTATCGATTTGACCTATTATGCCAGTTGTTTGTTGGGCCATCACCCAAAAAGGACAAAAGAGAAGTAGAAGAAGGCGATAGGTCATTAGGTTTAAATTTATCTGATGATTAAAGCAAGAATGATGGCGAATCTAATCATTCTTTCTTAATTTCAGGGCTTTAAACCTATTTCAATATGAGTCAATCAAGCGTTATTCGAGTTTTAGTTGTAGGCTGTGGAAATATGGGTGCATCGCATGCGATGGCCTATCACACATCACCGGGTTTTAATATTTGTGGACTGGTTTCCACGGGGGCAAGTAAGGAGAAATTAAATCAAGCATTAGGCGGAGGATATACGCTATTTTCGGATTATGCGGTGGCGCTTCAGGAGACCCGGCCGGACGCTGTGTGTATTTCGACCTATCCGGATACCCATGAGGCTTATTCGATCATGGCCTTAGAGTCGGGATGTCATGTGTTTTTGGAAAAGCCGATTGCAGACACGTTGGCCGGTGCAGAACATGTGGCGGCGGCGGTGCGAGCGTCAGGGAAAAAATTGGTCGTTGGCTATATTTTACGTCACCATCCGTCATGGATTAAGTTTATTGAGATTACCAAAAACCTTGGAAAGCCATTGGTCATGCGGATGAATTTAAACCAGCAAAGCCATGGCTACATGTGGGATGTGCATCGGAATTTAATGAAAAGTTTGAGTCCGATTGTGGATTGTGGGGTGCATTACATCGATGTGATGTGTCAAATGACCCGTTCCAAACCGATTCGTGTGTCGGCCATCGGGGCACGAATGACCGAAGATATTCCGGCAGGAAATTATAATTATGGTCAATTACAGATTCATTTTGAGGACGGATCCGTGGGTTGGTACGAAGCCGGCTGGGGTCCTATGATTTCGCAAACAGCCTATTTTGTTAAAGATGTATTCGGGCCGAAAGGCTGTGTTTCCATTGTCGCCAAAGAAGCCGGAGGAGAAGGAAAATCAGATTCCGTGGAATCGCATACCAAAACGGAATCTCTTCGAGTGCATTGGGCGGACATCGATGCTAAAAATGAATTTACACGTCCTGACGAATGGGTAAACCTCACCGATGAGCCTGATCACCAAGGACTTTGCGACCGAGAACAGGCCTATTTTCTTCAAGCGATTCAGGAGGATTTAGATTTAACGGATCACCTAGATGATGCCGTCAATAGTCTTCGAATCGCCTTTGCCTGTGATGATTCGGTACGTACTGGGCAGATGGTTATTTTATAAGTTTCTTACGCTCACTAATGTTTTTTTTCCTTTACCTTCGCCAAACCGGGAAGGATTGGCGAAGGTAAGGGGAGAAAAGCTATGGCTTAAGGTAGGTTGCCAACCAAGCCGCAATTTCTTGATAATGAAATTTCGAATTTTCGGGATTTAAAATCCAGTGGTTTTCGCCGGGGAAGACGATCAACTTACTTGGTATCTTCAATCGCTGATGAATACTCCAGTTTTCAATCGTATTATTAATCGGCACCCGGAAATCATTTTCACCCACAGTTAATAACATCGGTGTCTTAAAATTCGCTGCATAACGCATTGGATTTTGTTCAGCCCAAGTCTTTGTCGGTACCCAAGGCGCACCCCCATTCATCAATTCACGCCCCCAAATGACATCCGAAGTTCCCCATTGGGCCTCCGAATTCACCAAACCTGCATGCGCAATTAAACATTTGAAATGCGATGTAGTCGCCTGCATCCAGTTAGCAAAATGGCCCCCATACGAAGCTCCCCCCGCCGCTTGCCGCGTTCCGTCAATATAAGAAAAGCGCTTCACCGCATCCGCCGCGGCTTCTAAAATCTCATTCCCTGGTCCCCGAAACGGATCATATTGAATATCTTGAGTAAATTTCTCCCCATAGCCCGTCGAACCGGTATAATCCGTCATGACCAACACATAGCCCGGGGCACCTAAAATATGAGCATTCCAACGATACCCAAAATTATCCTTTATCGAAATTGCCGGACCTCCATGCATCAACACAAACAATGGATATTTTTTATTCGGATCAAATCCCGCCGGCTTTAACACCATACTCCGAACCTTTTTGCCACGGCTCGTCGTCGTCCAAATCACCTCCGGACGCGGCATATCTAAACCCGCCAACACGGCATCATTGCATTTCGAAATCGCAAGTTTCTTGGAACCCACGTACGAGAACACTTCCGGCGCTGCACCTAAATGTTGGAAATTATACGCCATAGCCCCGGAAGCCGCCACCGAAACACCCGTATATGAACCCATATCACCACCCAAAAGCGATGAAACAGCACCTGTCTCCGTTGATATTTTCACCAAACGGTCCACGCCTTGATCCTCAATGCTCGCCACAATATCAGATCCCGCCAATACATAATCATTCATGGGTCGATCCAATTTCGCTGCCAATTCCGTTTTGCCTGTCATCGCCGGCCATGCAAAGCGATACACATGTGGCAAATAATACAGTTTATTCCCATTCACATTCGCCGTAGTAATCAAATAACGCCCATCCCCCGTAAAATCCACACCTGTATAATCCATCCCATCCGATGTCAAAGCCTTTTCTTTACCGCCTTGAATCGATACTTGATACAGATTAAACGTAGGCGACTGATAAGCCGAAGTATGAAAATCTGAACTCGCTGAAAAAACAATCGATTGATTATCCGGGGCAAAGGAGAAACTACCTAAGCGAAATCCTTTCGATTCCACGATTGAAAGCTCCTTGAAAATATTTTTGGGAGCAGCACCACTCAGGGCATCCATCACAAAAATATGACCCTGCTTGTCGTCCAACCACGCATCCCAATAGCGAATCGGGAAGGTCGTGTAAACCCGCGCTTTGGTTTTAATCTTCTTTTTTTCCTCGGCAATTTTCTTGCTTAAGGAATCCGTAAAGGCCGTTGGAAAGACCCGCGACGTAAACGCAATGTATTTTCCATCATCCGAAATTTTGGCTCCTGAAACACCCGTAGACAGCGTCGTTAAACGTTGGGCCTCCCCTCCTTGCAAGGACAACACATATAGTTGAGGCACTTCATCCCCATCTCGCTTGGCAGAAAAATAGATTTTATCGCCTTTGGGATGCCAAAAATAGCCATCTTCACCGCCCTTTGAACTGGTTAATTTTCGAGGGGCTACCTGACCATCTGTGGAGGCCAACCATAAATCACTCAAATTATCCTCCACCACATACGACGATTCTCCCTGAGAATAAATCACCCATTTCCCATCCGGGGATATCTGAGGCGCGCCTACCTTTTTTAATTTCACCATGATTTCATGGGTCAAAGGCTTCGAAACAGTGTTTTGGGCGACAAGCGCGCCCATAGAAAATAATAGAAAAGCAAAAACTGATAACAATTTCTTCATTTGAGATGTTTTATTTTTCAAACTTATTAATTTAATGGTTCAACTAAACTAAAAACATGAATAAAATTTACTTACTCTTCGCCATGGGCGGAGCCTTGCTCCTAAGCCACTTGGGATCCGCCCAAGAAAAACCATTTAAATACATCGATCGGGCCAACATGAATTTCTCCGTCAAGCCTGGCGATGATTTTGTCGAATATTCAAACGGAATTTGGACCAAAAACAATCCAATCCCACCCAAAGAAACTCGCTGGGGTGCATTCAACCAATTACGTGATTTTAACATCAACGCCGTTAAAACCATTTTGGAAGATGCCCAACAAAATATCAACAAATTTCCCGCCGGTTCACCCGAAAGACGCGTCGCTGAATTTTACACCGCCGCCATGGATAGCCTTCGCATCGAAAAATTAGGCTATGAACCCATTAAACCCGAGTTGGCCAAAATCGATGCCATTCAAAGTAAAATGGAAGCGATTAATGCCATTTCCCGGTTTAAAATGGAAGGCTTAGGTTCTCCTTTATACGGATTTTACATCGGCCAAGACCGTAAAAACGTCGAAAAAATGGTTCCACAATTAGGGCAAGGTGGCACAAGCCTCCCCGACCGGGATTATTATTTAAAAACCGATGCGCGTAGCGTAAAAATCCAAGAGGCATTTAAAAAATATATCGCCACTCTTTTTGAACTATCCGGAACATCCGCCACGGATGCCAAAGCCCATGCCGAAACGATTTACGCCTTAGAAAAATCCTTAGCCAGCGCACAAATGGGTCGTGTGGAAATGAGGGATCCATATAAGACTTATAATAAATTGCTTTGGTCTGATTTCCAAGCGAAAACACCAGAGATCAACTGGAATGAACAATTCAAAACACTTGGCGTTCCTACTCAAGATTCAATCTTAGTTTCCGCACCAGCCTTTTTCGCTGAATTATCGAATATTTTGGCCAAAACACCGGTGGAATCCCTAAAAGTATATTTGAAATGGAACATCCTAAAGGGCTCCGCCACGTATTTAAGTAGCCCATTTGTCAAGGCGAGTTTCGCTTATTCGCAAGTATTGAGCGGTCAAAAAGTACAGACGCCTCGTTGGCAACGTATGTCCTCCCTCACCGACGGCGTTATCGGTGAATTATTAGGTCAATTATACGTAGCGCGCTATTTTAAACCCGAAGCCAAAGAGCGCATGGCGGAATTGGTTGCCAATCTTCGCAAAGCTTTCGAAATCCGTATCAATAATCTAGATTGGATGAGCGATGCGACCAAACAGAAAGCAAAGGATAAATTACATGCCTTCACCCCTAAAATCGGATATCCAGATATATGGAAAAAATATGAAGGCCTCGAAATCTCAGCAAATTCCTTCTATCAAAACATGCGCAACGCAGGCGCATGGAGCTATAAAGAAAATATAGCCCAATTAAACAAGCCCATCGACCGCACCAAATGGGGCATGACACCTCCTACCGTGAATGCCTATTATAGCCCAGTCATGAATGAAATCGTTTTCCCTGCGGGTATTCTGCAGTTTCCATTCTTCGCGGCAGAAGCGGATGATGCCATTAATTATGGCGCGATTGGCGCGGTAATCGGCCACGAAATGTCCCACGGCTTTGATGATTCCGGAAGTCAATATGATAAAGACGGAACGTTGCGCAACTGGTGGACGAA
The DNA here is from genome assembly GCA_947450365.1 of Cytophagaceae bacterium. Taxonomy (GTDB): domain Bacteria; phylum Bacteroidota; class Bacteroidia; order Cytophagales; family Spirosomataceae; genus Aquirufa. Next base: position 2,500 of record CANFVE010000015.1, on the reverse strand, counting down.
AGATGATTTGGCCAAATTCAAAGCCAAAACGGCCATCTTAGGCGCTCAGTTCGACGCCTACACCATTTTAGATACGATCCATGTGAATGGAAAATTAACGATGGGCGAAAACATCGGTGATTTAGGCGGATTAAATATCGCCTATGAAGCCTTTAAAATGACGAAACAAGGTCAATCCAAAAAGAAAATTGATGGATTCACGCCTGACCAACGGTTCTTCCTTTCTTTCGCCCAAGTTTGGAGAGGTTCCATCTTACCAGAGGCGGCGGCCCAACAAGTATATACCGATCCCCATTCCCCAGGTCAATATCGGGCCATTGGCGCACCGGTCAATATGGACGCTTGGTACAAAGCCTTTGACATAAAACCCGGAGATAAACTCTACAAAAAACCCGAGGACCGATTAAAAATCTGGTAACTATAAAATTTTTCAAAAGGCTCCTATAATTAAAAAATGCAGGAAACGATTGAAACAAAAAAGGGTGACTCGCGTGAGTCACCCTTTTTTTATGTACATAAAGGCTAAACCTATTTTCCAATCGCTGGATTGGTTTGAACCTCTCCCAATGGAATCCCGTAGATATACCGAGGATCCGATGATTGAATCACGGCACCGGCACCATAGGAATTTAAAGGATCCCCACGACGCAAGACATCATTTGCACGGAAACCTTCCGCCAAGAATTCAATCCGACGCTCCATCAAGATCGCTTTAATTAAACCTGCTTTGTCCAATGCGCCAAAATCATAGGTAGCATCTGAACGTTGATGTACTGCCGACAATAAGGCCAATGCACGAGTCTGACTTCCCACCTCTGCCTCAGCTTCTGCCAAATTCAAAAGCACTTCTGCATACCGAATGTTTGGCACATAATCGATATAAGGCGAAACACCACTGAATTTGGTTGACGAAGGGAATTTCGCTACCGCGGTTGTAGCCACTGTTAATTTTGTTTTCCGATCATCTGTGGCTCTAAATTGTGCTTGACTATAAACTCCAGTCGCGCCTGTATTTAAATAATACTCGACATTCCCAGCATTGAAATAATAACCCAATTGGTTTTGTGTTCCTGGTGCATTTGTCGCATCCATTGGAAAGGAGAAAATAGATTCCGAAGTTGTATAAGGCGCCTTGAATACAGCGGATACATCCGCTTGTAAAGCATGAGCTACGCGAGCGGTTCCTTTAAAAGGAGCGGTCGCAGATACGATTTTATTTGCTTCGGTAATGACTCCTGCAAAATCATTTTTTGCTAATAACACACGTGTTTTTAACGCAATCGCTGAGTTTTTGTGTGCACGGGTTGTGTTCAACAAAGCCGAAGAATACGAATCAGGCAATTCTGTTTCTGCCTCGTTTAAATCCTTCAAGATTTGATCATATACTTGTGCCACGGAACTACGCGCTAAGGCATTATTTGCTGAAGATGTTTCACCCTTCAAACGCAAAGGCAAGCCTGGAGACGTGCCTTTGTCTAACACGTAGGGCTTTGCAAAATATTGCAAGAGCGAGAAATAAGTCAACGCTCGAATGAATTTAGCTTCTCCACGATAATTTGCGGCAGTGGCAGCGGGAACAACGTTTGGATTTGCCGCTAAGCCTTCTAAAAATAAATTCGCACGGTTGATCGTTCCATATCCCACATTCCAGAAACCTGCTAAATACGAATCAGATGGATCCTGATTTCCTTGGTAGGTGGAATATCCCGTCACTGAGTTTGTTGTACGGTTAACCCAATCTTCTCCACGAATGTCGTTGTAAATTAAATACCGACCTCCAAATAAACTTCCTGACTTCGCTGAACCGTATAATCCGTTCACCTGAGAAAGTACACGCGCGGGTGTATTAAATACCGTTGCGTCAGACAAATCTAATTCCGGAACTGCGTTCAAGAATTCTTTATTGCACGAGGAAAGACTTAAAGCCACTGTGATAGCAAGCATTCCTATTTTTGTTGTGAATAATTTCATGTTCGTATATCCTTTAATATTATAAACCTATGTTAAGACCAAATGTAAATGAACGTGCTTGCGGAATCGAATTACGCTCGATACCTGAAGCTAAGTTTGTATCTCCATTCGTTGAGATTTCAGGATCGACCCCTGAATATTCTGTCCAAAGAAATGCGTTATTTGCTTGTGCATAAACACGAATTGAATTGATACCCAATTTAGACAAATCAGCAGGGATTTTATACCCTAAGGTCGCTGTTTGTAAACGAATAAAGTCTCCTTTTTGAATGTTCGCATCGATCAAGAAGGATGAACCGTTCGATACGTTATCTCCGTACACAGGCCGAGGAATTTCGGCAATTTGACCTGGCTTAGACCATGAATTCAGGACATCCACGGAGTTATTCCAAACCCGTTGGTCACGCAAACCTGCCTGAGAACCATTATAAATGTAATTACCACCTGAGAATGTGAAGTTCAATCCTAAGTCAAATCCTTTGTATTTGAACGTATTATTGAATCCACCATAATATGTTGGTAAGGTATT
>CANFVE010000014.1 GCA_947450365.1 Cytophagaceae bacterium | reverse complement strand
GAATGATACGCGTTATAAAAAGACCTTTAAAGATACGTGGTATTCAAATAATCCAGGAACCTACAATACGGCTTTTGATGTAACTAAAAAAACGGTAACATTTAAAACGGGAGATACATGTATTTATATTCCAGGATATGAAATGAGTGCCGCAGATCGTGCAAAAAAGCCTTATCAGGTATTGGTTCCAAGTTTATATAATTATGCTTTGTTCCCAACTTTGCAAAAGTTCTTTGATCCACTTCGTCCAGATATGACTTATGAAAATGGATCACGTGATTATTTTGTACATCGTTTAGGTGATACGTATTTAATGTTAGCTGAGGCTCAGTTGAAATTAGGCAAACAAGCAGAGGCAGTAGCGGCTATCAACATGGTTCGTGTTCGTGCAGCGGCAGCTGGAAAAGCAGATGCGATGAAAGTGACATCTGTTGATATGAACTTAATCATGGAAGAGCGTGCACGTGAGTTGGCAGGTGAGCAGACACGTTGGATGGATTTAAAACGTTGGAATAACCTAGTTGAGCGTGTTAAGTTATACAATGTAGATGGTGCGGTAGGAATTTCTGACAAACATTATGTACGTCCAATTCCTCAAAAACAAGTGGATTTATCTGAAAATGGAGGTTTCCCTCAGAATGCAGGATATTAATTCATTTTAATTTCTATTTTTGTAAAATTCCGGAGGGTAACCTTCGGAATTTTACTTTAAACCAAATCCTATGAAAAAGTTATTCATCTTATTGTCATTTTGTAGTTTGACTAGTTTTGCTCAAAATTTGCCTGTTTCGTTTAAAAAGAATGATGCGGAGAAAAAGGTAGATGTCTTAGTCGGCGGCAAGTATTTTACCTCCTATTTTTATCCAGGGGAATCGGTTTTGAAAAAAGCTGTTCTTTTTCCAATTCTTTCGGCTCAAGGAACTACTATAACACGTGGCTACCCAGTGGCACCCCGTTCCGGGGAACGTACGGATCATCCACATCATGTAGGTATGTGGTTAAATTATGAAGATGTGAATGGCTATGACTATTGGAATAATTCGACTAATATCATTGCCTCATTACAATCGCATAAAATGGGAACTATTTTTCATGATGCCATTTTGTCGAGTAAAGGAGGGCAAAAAGGAGAATTGACGACCACGGCAACGTGGGTCGATGAATCTGGGAAAGGTCAAAAGGTTCTTAGTGAAAAAACTACTTATGTCTTTTCTGGAACATCTGATACGCGGGTGATTGATCGAATTACTACCTTAACTGCCATTAGTGATATTGTTAATTTTAAAGATGTAAAAGATGGGATGTTTGCCCTTCGCGTGGCGCGTCAGTTGGAAATTCCTAGCAATAAGCCTGATGTATTTACAGATGCGCATGGGGTAGAGACCAAAGTACCTGTTTTGGATAATACGGGTGTGACTGGTGATTACGAAAGTAGTGAAGGAATAAAAGGAGAGGCGGTTTGGAGTACACGGGCTACTTGGATGAAATTAAAAGGTGTGATGGATAATCATCCGATCAATATTGTGATTTTTGATCATCCCTCGAATGTGAGTTATCCTTCCTACTGGCATGCGCGTGGGTATGGTCTTTTTGCGGTTAATCCCTTGGGCGCTAAGGTATTTAGTAATGGAAAAGATGTTCGGAACTTGACCTTAAAAAAAGGAGAGTCGGTGACTTTTCGTTACCGTACCTTAATTGCGGATAAAGAAATAGCTAAATCAGCATTAGACGCCATGCAAGTAGCCTTTTCAAAAGAGGTTAAATAGTGTCTGTTTAGATAAATTTATGTATTTTTGTATTGCAATCAGGGGCCGCAAGGCCCCTATTTCTTTGTATTTATGAAATTACAATTTTTGGGTGCGGCTCGGCAAGTGACAGGTTCCATGTATTTGTTAGAGCTTGAGGATGGGTATAAAATTCTGATTGATTGTGGAACGGATATGGAGCGTGAAATTGATTATGAAGCTCCTTTTGAAAACAATTCCTTTTTCCCTTTTGATGCTTCTTTGATTAATTTAGTCGTGTTAACGCATGCCCATATTGATCATTCGGGTAATATTCCCATGTTATATAGAGAAGGATATGAAGGGCAAGTATTATGCACGCCTCCCACCGCCGAATTAGCTGAATTGTTATTAATGGATTCAGCAAGTTTACACCTTCGTCGATTGAGGGCGGCCCAGGGCGAAAGTCGGAAGAAGCATAAGCAAATGGATCGTTTGCTGAAACGGGGCGATATGTATTTGCAAAAGGATGTGGAGAACTCCTTGGATAATTTTGTGACGCTAAATTTCAACAAAAAATTTGTTGTTCATCCAGGTTTAGAAATCACTTTTATTCCGGCGGGTCATTTATTAGGCGCTGCACATATCTATTTCTCGATTACAGAAGGAGATGAAGTTAAGACCTTAGGTTTTAGTGGGGATATTGGTCGGAAAAATTATCCTTTGCACATTGATCCGGCGGTTTTACCCCCATGCGATTATTTGGTGTGTGAATCGACTTATGGAAATCGTATTCATGAAGATAAAGTGGCACCCATGGATGCCATGGAACAAATTATTCGTGAAACCTGTATCGATAAACCGGGTCGTTTAATTATTCCAGCGTTTTCAGTAGGTAGAACTCAAGCCGTTTTGTATACGTTGAACCGCTTGATTGAGGAACGTAATTTTCCAACAATCCGGGTTTTTACAGATAGTCCCATGGGACGCAGTTCTACTAAGATTTATGCTAAATATTTGTCATATTTAAATCCAGAGGCGCGATCCTTCCAAAAGGAATATGATGAATTATTTGACTTTGATAATTTGGTCTTTTTACAAACAGAAAAAGAATCGAGTGCTATCAAGAATTATCATGAACCTTGCATCATTATTTCATCCTCAGGCATGATATCGGGTGGTCGAGTGGAAAAACATATTGCCGATAATATCAGTAATACACATTGCACAATCTTATTAATTGGATATGCGGCCGATGGAACCTTAGGTCGTGAGTTACTTGCGGGAACGGATATGATTAAAGTTCGGGATCGTGAATATAAAGTGAATGCTCAAATTCGAAAAATTGATGTATTTTCTGGACATGCGGATCAGGTGGGTTTGTTGGACTTCGTAAAAACCCAGGATCCTATTAAAAACAAAATTGTATTCCTGACGCACGGAGAAGAAGAAAGTATGTTAACCTTTACGGAGGAAATCAATAAATTGGGTTTTGATAATGTTATTTTGCCAACAAAGAGTGAAACATTTATTCTTTAATCCTTAATTTTGTATGATTCATTTTTGAGAATTTATGAGAACATTATTAGAATTTGAAAAACCTATCGCTGATTTAGAGGATAAGTTGATTGAAATGAGAAAGTTAGCGTTGGAAAATAATGTGGATGTTTCCGATGCCGTAAATTCGTTGACTGAAAAGATTATAGAATTGAAGAAAGAAACTTTTTCAAATTTGACGCGTTGGCAACGTGTTCAATTATCTCGTCATCCTGACCGTCCCTATACATTCGATTACATTGAAAAAATGTGCGATGAATTTATCGAAATTCATGGAGATCGTTCAGTAGCTGATGACAAAGCGATGGTGGGTGGTTTTGGAAATATCAATGATGAATTTTCGGTGATGTTTATAGGCCAACAAAAAGGGCGAAACACCAAAGAACGTCAATTTCGTAATTTTGGAATGCCAAATCCCGAAGGGTATCGAAAAGCTTTGCGCTTGATGAAGATGGCAGAGAAATTCAATAAGCCAATTGTTTGTCTAATTGATACTCCAGGTGCTTTTCCTGGATTAGAAGCTGAGGAAAGAGGTCAAGGGGAGGCGATTGCGCGCAATATTCGGGATATGTTTATGTTAAAAGTCCCTGTGATTTGTATTATTATTGGCGAAGGAGCCTCAGGTGGAGCTTTAGGAATTGCTGTGGGTGATCGTGTTCTGATGATGGAAAATACGTGGTATTCAGTGATTTCACCTGAATCCTGTTCGTCAATATTATGGAGAAGTTGGAATTATAAAGAACAAGCTGCCGAAGCGTTAAAATTAACAGCGGATGACATGCTATCTAATGGATTAATTGATGGAATTATCCCTGAACCTTTAGGAGGAGCTCATTTAGCTCCTGATGTCGCTGCGGCAAATATCAAAGAGATAATAATTTCTGAATTAAAAGTGCTTTCGGCTATGTCTGTGTCCGAGCGGATCGACCAGCGAATTGAAAAATTTGGTAAAATGGGCGTGGTCGTTGAGTAATATGAAAGCTAATAAAGCTTTACTTTTTGATTTAGGCAATGTGCTTCTGCCCATTGATTTACGTTTAACATATCAAGCATTTAGTCGATTTTCGGGTTCCTATTCGGCGGATCAAATCGAGAAAATCACATATCAAGAGGGTTTATGGCAATCCTATGAGGCAGGATTTATGAATGAAGCGTCTTTTCGAACGTCTATTAAATCTCGGTTTGAGATGAAATGTAATGATGATGATTTCGACGAAGCATTTAATGCTTTATTACTCGGTTTTCATCACGGTTTGTATTCTTTTCTTTCGGATTTGGTAAATAAATTTGATTTATACTTACTCAGTAATACAAGTTCTATTCATGCGAAGGTATTTTTATCAAATCAATTAGGGCCGGAGGGACAAAATGTATTTGATCTTTTTCAAAAAATATTTTTGTCTTTTGACATGGGTTTGATAAAACCAGATCCTCAGATATACTTGCAGGTTTTAAAAAAAATGGAATTGCCTGCGTCTCAGGTAATGTTTTTTGACGATAATTTTAGTAATATTGAATCTGCCCAAAATTTGGGTATTCAAGCGATTCATATCGTGGATCCTATGCGGTCCTTGGAACAAATTAAACAAAGTATTCAAGAGGTATGTTGATAAAATCTCCCTTGTTTGACATTATTTTTAAATGGGCTGGTTGGCGTTTAGAGGGTCAAGTTCCATCGCAATTGCGTAAAAGTATTACGATTGTTTGCCCGCATGCGACTTGGAAGGATTTTCCTGTTGGATTAGGTGCTCGTTCATTAATGAATATTCCCATCTATTTTTGGGGTAAAAAAGAGTTGTTTGAGGGACCTTTTGGTTGGATGTTTCGTTGGTTAGGTGGCTATCCTGTCGACCGTGGTAAGAAATCAAATTTAGTAGATGCCATTGTCGATATCTATCAATCAAAATCTGAATTTCATGCCGTATTAGCGCCTGAAGGAACGCGGAAAGATGTACAAGAATTACGTACGGGTTTTTATTATATTGCTGTGAAAGCGCAGGTTCCTATTTTGATGATTGGTTTTGACTATGTCAATAAACGGATTGTGATTCGGGAACCCTTTATGCCAACGGGCAATTTTGACCTAGATAAATTAGAAATAGCCAAATTTTTTCAGTGTATTCCTGGAGTCCAAAAATCTTGGATTAAGAATTACTTAGCTTAAATTTTTGGGTCGATTCGACGATTTTTAAAGCAGTTGTCCTGCTGGCTCCGCTCTCACCGATGCAGGATTTTAATTCCTGGTAAGCTTTTAATTGTTGAATTCTTACCTTCGAGTCATTGGGCATAATTTCATGGAGTCCTTTGATTAAATAGGCGACTGAAAATTTTTGCTGGATTAATTCAGGTACTGCCGCACGATCTAAAATGATGTTAACCAAGGAAATGTATTTGATTTTGACGAGTAGCTTGGCCAAGGAATAGAATAGCCAATCCGTTTTATAAACAACTAATTGAGGAATGTTTAATAATGCAGTTTCCAAAGTGGCGGTACCTGATGTCACAATCGCCGCCTGTGCTCCATGCAAAACCTGATAAGTTTTATCAAATAGAACAGGAATCATATAGTTTGCATATTCCTCTTTCCATTCCGATACTCCTGCTACGATAAAATTCACCTCAGGCATTTCAATACTTAAGCGTTCAAAAATCGGCATCGAAGATTGAATCTCTTGTTTTCGACTTCCTGGTAAAAGCGCTACATAGGGCTGAGTACTTATACGTAAGGATGGATCTGGTGAAAAGGCTGCCACAGCATCTTGCAGCGGATTTCCTACATATTGTGTGTGAATTCCTTGGGATTCAAAAATCGTTTTTTCAAAAGGAAAAATGACATAGAGCTCATCGATCCATTTTTTAATCGTTTCCACCCGACCTTTATTCCAGGCCCAAACTTTTGGTGCAATGTAAAACTGGGTGTGAAAACCTTTTAATTTGGCAATGCGTGCGGCTTTTAGATTAAAGCCGCCATAATCGATGAAAATTACGGTGTCTGGTTGGAAAGCCTCAATTTGTTCTCCAAATAATTTAAAGAGATTTTTTAGACGCGATAGGTTTTGGAGGACGCCCAATAAACCCATGATGGCTAATTTTTTATGATGCACAAGGACTTTCGCACCCGCTTGTTTCATTTCATCACCACCCCATGCTTGGATTTCAGCGGACGGATCGAAGGAAATCAGTTCTTTGATTAAATTAGAACCGTGTAAATCGCCTGATTTTTCGCCAACCAAGATGAAGTATTTCATAGGCTATTCCCCAAAATATTCCACGGAGTTTTTATTTGTTTCAATTAAATGAATCTTATGTAAAACAGCTGTTTGTGATGTTGAGGCTATTTTAGGCGCTAAAATTTTCCAAAATTCCATGACTAAAATTTCACAACTCGCTAATTTGTCCTTCATAAAAGGTACATCTAAATTGAGATTTTTATGATCGACGTGATCGATAATCTCTTTTTTGATTAAATCCCCCAGTTGTTTCAAATCATACACAAAACCTGTGTCTTGATCCGGAATTCCTTTAACGGTAACAATTAATTCAAAATTATGACCGTGCCAATTGTTATTCGCACAAGGACCAAAAATTTCTTGATTTTTCTCGTCTGACCAGGCAGGATTGAATAGGCGATGCGCCGCATTAAAATGTTCCTTTCGGATTACATAAACCATTGTTTTCAGTTTGTTTAGCGGATATCTGGGAAAACAGTAGCAGATAGTCCAATTATTCAACAAAGGTACGAAACGTATCGAGATATTATGTAAATTTGAAAATTAAACTCATGAAACGATGATCATTGTTACTGGTGCTGCTGGATTTATAGGAAGTTGTTTGATCCAACGACTCAATGAATTAAATTTTAATTACATCATTGCCGTAGATGATTTTTCTTTCGAAGAGAAAAATAAAAATTTGATCAACAAAAAAATCAAAGCCAAGGTAGAACGAACGGAATTCATGTCTTGGTTAGATGTCAATTATCAGGAAGTAGAATTTATTTTTCATATCGGTGCGCGGACGGATACGACGGAATTCAACAAAGCGATTTTTGATGAATTGAATGTGAATTATTCCAAAGACATTTGGAATCGTTGTGTCGCTTATCAAATACCACTCGTATATGCTTCCTCTGCCGCGACTTATGGCTTAGGAGAGATTGGATATGATGATGATGAGGCTACGATTCCCCAATTAAAGCCGTTGAATCCTTATGGCGATTCCAAAAATGATTTTGATATATGGGCATTAGCTCAAGAAAAAAAACCTTTTTTTTGGGCAGGCTTGAAATTTTTTAATGTGTATGGGCCAAATGAATATCACAAAGGTCGGATGGCTTCGGTGATTTGGCATGCTTATCATCAGATTTTAGCCAATGGGTCGTTGAAATTGTTTAAATCACATCACCCTAATTATTTGGATGGGGAACAATTGCGCGATTTTATCTATGTCAAGGATTTAGTGGAGGTTTGCGTTTTTTTGATGGAACACCGTAAAAATTCAGGTATTTATAATTTAGGTACTGGAAAGGCACGTTCTTTCAATGCGCTTGGAACCGCTACCTTTCATGCCTTGGACAAACCTGTTCACATTAATTACATGGATACGCCTATCGATATCCGAGATAAATATCAATATTTTACAGAAGCCAATATGGCTAAATTGAAAAGTATTGGGTATTCAAATCCTTTTTATAGCCTTGAAGAAGGCGTTAAGGATTATGTTCAAAACTACTTGATGAAAGGACTTTACTGGTAATTTTTTTCAAACCTTCTTCGAGGAATCCTTTTCCATAGGCTAATAATTGGATATTTGCTGCAATTAAGCCTAAACAGGCTACTTGAATATTCTTTGTACGAATGAGTCCATCAATCATTAATAGGACCCAATACATCGCCAATACTCCTGAAAAATACATACCTAGATGTACATCAATTATGTTTAGTAGTATTGTATTCCAGAAAAATAGAAAATAAGCAAAAGGTAAATAGTGAACTAATTTTAATTCTTGCGGGTAAAAGCGGCTGATGTTAATTCGTGCCCGACCGAAAAAATGCAATTGCTTATAGAATTGAGTGAAACTAGTACGTCGTTTATGGTAAATAAAAGCCTTGGGCAATAAGCCTGATCTAAAGCCTAACGAAATACATCGAATGCTAAATTCAATATCTTCCCCCATTCGGGTGATTTTAAATCCTTTGGTTTCTTCCCACACTTTTCTGGAAATGCCCATATTGAAACTTCTCGGATGAAATTGTCCTCCGATATTCTTCGCTTTTCCTCGAATTCCACCTGTGGTTAGCACACTCGTCATGCTGAAACTTATGGCTTTTTGGATCAAACTAAAACTGGGATGTTCTTTATCAGGACCGCCAAATAAATCGAGATTTCCTTGCTTGATACCCAAGTCTACCTCCGTTAAATAATCTGGCTCGATGAGGGCATCCGAATCTAATATGATAAAAAAGTTTCCTTTGGCGCGCTCAAAAGCATAATTTCGCGCAAATCCTTGACCGCCATTTTCTTTGACAAAATAAGAAATAGCTAAGTGGGATTGATGTGACTGAACGACTTTTTCTGAACTAATTTCGGATCCGTCTTCTATTACAATTACTTCGAAATCCTTGAATTTTTGTTTTTGAAGACAAGTTAATAATTCATCCAATTCCTGAGGACGATTGTAAACGGGAATGATGACAGAATATGCAACCATCTTTCGCTATCGGTTAGGCAGAAATGGCACGAAGGGACAAATCACTAGCCTCGATAATTTTGGTTAATTCCAAATCACCAATCGCATCCGAGAGAAACCAAGATTCAAATTGAGAAGGAGGTAGGTAAATTCCCTGATCTAACATTCCTTTGAAATATTTTCCAAATAATTGGGTATTCGATGTTTTGGCATCCGCAAAATTTTCAACCTTCACATCGGTAAAAAATAGGGTGAACATGGAACCAATTTGATTCACATGTCCTTTAATTCCATATTTGTTGATTTGCGCACGAATCGCAGTGGCTAATGCTTGTCCTTTATTTTCTAAACGTGTATAAACGTCTAAGTCGCTTGTGATTAAATTCAACATGGCTAAGCCAGCTGAGGTGGCTAAGGGATTGCCCGATAAGGTTCCCGCTTGGTAAACGGGCCCCGCAGGTGCAATCATATTCATGATATCTGCTTTCCCGCCATAGGCGCCTACAGGCAAGCCCCCTCCAATAATCTTTCCAAAGGTCGTTAAATCAGGGTTGATTCCACAAATTCCCTGATAACCGCTCGCCGATAAACGAAAGCCTGTCATGACTTCATCGAAAATTAACAGAGCTCCATAGGCCTGACAAAGTTGTTGAACACCGGCTAAATAACCATCTATGGGTATGACTAATCCCATATTTCCTACGACAGGTTCTAAAATGACAGCGGCTACATGTCCTGGATTAGCTTGAAATAATAATTCTAAAGCCTGCAAATCATTATACACAGCTATCAATGTATCTTTGGCGGTAGATACGGTCACCCCAGGACTATCAGGCGTGCCTAAAGTTGCCACACCTGATCCGGCAGCGATCAGAAAAGAATCTCCATGGCCGTGGTAACATCCTTCAAATTTGATGATTTTATCGCGTTTCGTATAGGCTCTAGCCAAGCGAATCGCGGCCATTGTTGCCTCGGTTCCTGAATTCACTAAACGTACTTTTTCCATGGATGGGACCATGGATACAATTTTTTCGGCAATTTGTACTTCTTTGAGGCTAGGAGCTCCAAAAGAAAATCCGTCGGCAAGCGCCTCCCGAACGGCCTCTTCAATGACAGGATGGGCTTGACCAAATAACATGGGTCCCCAAGAACCGATTAAATCTATGTAGGAATTCCCATCTACATCATGTAAATAAGCGCCTTTGGCGGATTGAATGAACACAGGATTGCCTCCCACTGATTTAAATGCCCGCACAGGTGAATTTACCCCGCCAGGAATAACCTGATTGGCACGTTCAAAATAGGCAGCACTTAACTCTCTCATTATTTTTTCTTTTTAGGCGTTGTCGGTTTCGTATTTTTCTGTGTTTCTTCCATTGTCTTCAATTGGGTTTGAAGATATTGAGAGAATCTTGATTTTTTAGCCCCACCACCTGCTGCAATTTTTTTACGGTTTTCGTCAAGTAATAGTTTGATTTTATCTTCGTCAACAAATTTGCGGATCGCTAATTGTTGACCTATCGTGACCAAATTCGAAATAAAATAATAGAAACTCAAACCTGCTGGAAAGGAGTTCATGACAAACATAAAAATCACAGGTGTGAAATATGCCATCATTTTCATGTTGATAGGTTGGCCAGGTTGGTCCGGTGTAATCTGATTGTTATAATATCCGTAGGCTAATTGGGATACGGTCATCAACAAACAGAATAAACTTATATGTGACCCATAAAATGGTATCGTAAAAGGTAAATTTAGAATTGAATCATACGTAGATAAATCCTCCGCCCATAAAAATGACTCTTGGCGTAGATTAATTAAATTCGGGAATAACATGAACACGGCCATTAAAATGGGCATGGTGGCTAAGACAGGTACACAACCGCTGAGAGGATTAACACCAACCTCCCCGTATAATTTCATGGTTTCTTGTTGGACCTTCGCAGGATCGTCACCGATTTTTTCCTTAATTGCCGCTATCTCAGGTGCCAAAATCCTCGTTTTAGCCATGGAAACGTAGGATTTATACGTTAAAGGCAATAGGGCAGTTTTAATAATTAAAACCAAAACGATGATCAAAAGTCCATAATTAGAAAATATACTCTCTAAAAAGGCAAAAAGAGGCACGAATATGTAGCGGGTGATGGGCAACAAGAAATCGTAACTCAATTTTACATTCTTCCCAAATGACGGTGCTACTGTTTTGACGATGGAATAATCATTGGGGCCAAAATAAAATTGGAAATTTGACTTTCCTTGAATTAAATCTTGGGTGCTCCCTGTAATTTGAGCATCTAAGGTTTTAATGTAGGTAGAATCATTGAGATTCGGTGTGCTTGTTAATGTTGCTTTTGTGAAATGGGATCCTTGAGGAATTAAACCAGTTAAGAAATATTTTTTCTTAAAGGAAATCCAATCGGTTAAATTTGTTAGGCTTTCACTTTGTTGGGAGGAAGGATTTTCCGACAAATAATCAAATTCTTCGTCCTCCGTCAATAGGTAATTAATCGTGGCTTTTCTCTCTTCATTGGCATCCTTTTCACTTTGAGTGACATTTTCTTTCCAATGTATCAAGTAGTCAGATCCCGTAATTTGATCAGCGATTTCTTTCGCATCAATCCCATAATTTAATTGGAAACCAGTTTCAGGAAGCGAATAGGTAAGATTAATTCTTTTTCCATTTGGTAATATGCTAGTGAAATTAACTTGTTGACCTGTTTGATTTCCTACGAATACTAGGTTGTTTAGCGCTATTTTCGATGATCCTGTTGGGATTTCGACACTAAAAACGTCTTTTTTACTATCAAAAAGTCTGATGGCGTCCTTCCCATTTGTCGTATACGTTTTGTAGCTTTTATAATTTTTCAACTCAACACGACTGATTTTACCACCCAATGAAGAAAGTTCGATTTTAACATCTTTATTTTCTAAGGTATAAAGTTGTTCTTTGATGGCACTGTCTTTGGCAATTGTTGGTAATGGATCTACGGTCGGTTTTGCCGCTGAATTTTTAGTCGCAATTGCTACAGTTTTTGTTTTGGGTTGAATTGCATCTTCTTTGGGTGCAAAGAAATACTGATAGCCAAGTAACATGGCCATAATTAATACAATACCCGTAATTGAATTCTTATCCATAAAATCTATTTTGAATTTTTGATAAAGGGAACCGCGTGTTGGTAAACGGCTTTAATGAATTGGACGAATAGGGGTGAAGGTGATTCTACTGTCGACTTATATTCTGGGTGAAATTGCACTCCCACAAAAAATGGATGATTCGGCAATTCAATGATTTCAACCAAATGAGAATCCGGATTTATACCCGATGTGACCATCCCTGCTTCTTGGTATTGTTTTAAATACGCGTTATTAAATTCATAGCGATGTCTATGACGCTCTTGAATCAAGGATTTCCCATAAATTTTATGGGCCAGTGTTCCTTTCTCAATTTTACATGGATAGGCGCCTAAGCGCATGGTACCTCCTTTGGTAGATACATCTTTTTGTGATTCCATTAAATCAATCACCGGATAGGCAGTCACAGGATTCATTTCAAAGGAATGTGCTCCTTCTAGTCCCAATACATTTCGCCCAAATTCAATCACCGCACATTGCATACCTAAACAAATTCCTAAAAATGGAATTTTATTTTCTCGGGCATATTTAACTGCGTTTATCTTTCCTTCGATGCCTCGTTCGCCGAAGCCTGGTGCAACTAATACACCATCCAACCCTTGAAATAATTCTTCAATGTGATCCACATCCATCGTTTCAGATGGAATCCACTTGACATTGACTTTGATTTCATTGGCTACGCCCGCATGAATAAATGATTCCGCAATGGACTTATACGAATCTTTTAATTCAACATATTTACCAATAAGCCCGACTGTAATTTCAAATTTTGGTGATTTTAATTTTTCTAAAAATTTCTTCCACGTACTTAAATTGGAATCTGTATCATTATAAATATCTAATTTATAAAGTACCCGACTATCCAAACGTTCTTCCTTCATCAATAAAGGCACATCATAAATCGTTTCCGCATCTCGCGCCTCGATGACATCTTGTTCTGTCACATTGCAAAACAAACCGATTTTACGTTTCATTTCTTGTGGTAACGGATGCTCAGTCCGACAAACCAAAATATCCGGTTGAATTCCCGATTCGGAAAGTGTTTTTACAGAGTGTTGGGTAGGTTTCGTTTTTAATTCACCAGCCGAAGCTAAATATGGAATTAATGTCAAATGGATGAAAAGCGTATTTTTTTCGCCTAAATCCCACTTCAATTGACGCGCTGCCTCGATAAATGGCAATGATTCAATATCTCCGACGCAACCCCCAATTTCCGTGATTACAATGTCAAATTTTCCGGTTTCTCCTAAAATCAAAATATTTCGTTTGATTTCATCTGTTATGTGAGGAACCACTTGAACTGTTTTACCTAAATAATCACCACGACGTTCTTTGGTAATGACATTGTGATAAATTCGACCTGTTGTGATGTTATTGGATTGACTGGTTGGCGTATTTAAAAAACGCTCATAGTGGCCTAAATCTAAATCTGTTTCTGCTCCATCGTTTGTCACATAACATTCCCCATGTTCGTAGGGATTTAGGGTGCCTGGATCGATGTTGATATATGGATCAAATTTTTGGATGGTGCAACTTAAGCCACGTGCTTGAAGTAACTTTGCTAAGGACGAAGCTATGATGCCTTTTCCTAGTGAGCTAGTTACTCCACCCGTAACGAAAATGTACTTAGATTTTTTGGGATTCCCTTTGCCAGACATTAGGATTTTCATTATTTGGTTACGGGAAACAAAGATAGCTTCTATTTTTATTTTATCTTGCATTGTCTTAGTTATTCTTGAAAATTCATGTCCATCAAACTTTTTTCTGCTTCTGCCGGTTCGGGTAAAACGTATACGTTGACTATCGAATACATTAAAATGGCGCTCAGCGGAACGGATTCAAAAGGGTATTTTCGTCGAATTTTAGCCGTCACATTTACCATTAAGGCAGCTGAGGAAATGCGTTCGCGCATTATTGAATTTTTGGAATTAATGGCGGCATATCCTTTTGATTCGTCTTACTCCTTAGCTGATCAAAAGAAAGGTCTTGACATAATGGAAAAAGTCAAAAATGAATTGGTAGAAGAAGGCTATGAAACGAGTACGGAGCAATTAGCCAAACGGGCTAAAATAGCGGTTCAACAAATTCTTCAAGATTATGGTCTATTCTCTGTGATGACGATCGATAGTTTTGTACAACGATTAAGTGCATCATTTATCGAGGAATTAAATTTGCCTAATCAGTTTGAAGTGATATTGGATGGTAATCAGTTAATTAATGATTTGTTAGATCAATTATTAGACAAGGTCAATCAATTAGGAGATCCCGACCTTAGCGCATTGATTTTGGACTATGCTAAAACAGAGGTGCACGAGGGGAGAAGTTGGAATCTACTACGTAAAAACCTGCATCAATTTTTAAAAATATGCTTGGATGAATCTTATTTGAAGGTTCAAGATTCATTATCCGCCTATTCAATACAAGATTTTTTTCAAATCGAAGTGCAAATATTGACCTCCTTACGAGAACAATTAGCTGAACTGACTCGTATGGCGCAAGGTATCTTACAGGTGGTGGATGCATCCGGAATCGAGGATGCAGAATTTTATCGGGGAGCAAATGGGCCAATTGGTGGGTTTCGCAAATTTGTTTCAAAACCTGTAATGGAGGTCAAGAAATTTACATATTACCTGGAGGCCATTGAAAAGAATAAATGGTTTGGGGGAAAGGTGTCTCCTGAGATCAAAAGGGTAATCGAAGGTATATCAGATGAATTATCCATTCGAACACAAGAATTTTTAGATGAATATCAAGGATGTATTTCTAAGTATATATTATTGAATTGGTTGGTTAAAGACATTAAAAAAATAGCCCTTTTATCCAGCATCACGGATGAATTAAAGCTATATCAAATGGAAAATGCGGCTGTTTCAATATCCGAATTTTCAAAACGAATTTATGAAGTTATCTCCAACGATCCCGTTCCCTTTATCTATGAAAAATTAGGAGATCGCTATTACCATATTTTAATTGATGAATTTCAAGATACGTCCGTGTTACAATGGCAAAACTTTATGCCCTTGCTTGAAAATACGGTGTCAACTGGTAAAAAGAATTTATTAGTCGGTGACGCAAAACAGTCCATTTACAAATTTAGGGGTGGGGAAGTAGGCCTAATTACATCTTTAGGTACGAAAAATCCTCAATGGCTCGGGTCAAAATTGGGTGATAATCCTTTAGATGAGCTACGTTTTGAATACATGTTGAAATCAACCCAATTAGAAAATCTAGCTTTTAATTATCGGAGCGCCAAAGAAATAGTCGATTTTAACAATGATTTCTTTTCGTTTGTGGCCAAGGAGGCCCGTTTTACTCAATTATCTGATTTACTAAATCCCATATACGGACTCCAAGCACCTCAAATTTCCAAAATTGCTTCGGAACAATGTACGGGTTTGGTGGATGTAAAGGTTTTTGAAAAACCCGCTGAAAGTTCGATTTCGCAGGATGAGGAAATGGAATGGATGTTGGCTCAAGTCATTCAACAGATTGAACAAAGTTGTACAGATGGATATGCATTACGTGATATAGCGATTTTGACACGAAAAAATATGCATGCCAAATACCTAGCGATTCAATTAAAAGAAAAAGGATATGCTGTCATTTCATCCGATTCCTTGTATGTTCATTATTCTCCAGTCGTTGGTTTTTTAAATGCCATTTTACGCTTGATTTTAAAACCATCTGACCAATTTTTATACTTTGAAGTGATTTATCAATATCGTTTATTTTCAAATCAAAATTTTGTTTTGGAGACGAATGAGACAGATCAGGAAGGAAATTTTATAGATTCCATGATGGCGGTATTTTTACATGCCGGTATTCAAATTGATTTAGAAAAGTTAGATGTCAACAATGCTACGGGTTTAATTTATTATTTGATTGACCGATTTCAATTATTAAATGATAAAGAAGGAACCGAATACATGTTTAAATACTTGGATATTTTACATGATTTTGTGTTAAAAAAGTCGAATACCTTGATTGATTTTTTCTCTTATTACGAACTGAATAAAGCAAATTTTAGCATTGCCTGTCCTGATCATATGGATGCAATCACCATCACGAGTATTCATAAATCAAAAGGCCTGGAATATCCCGTAGTGATTCTTCCATTTGCGACTTGGTCACATCAGGCGGATCATGAAAAGATTTGGTTTGATATCTCTTCGCTTACTTATAGTGAATTGAAAACATTAGATTTGCCAAGTATTCCATATCATTACGGGAGGATTAATGCAAAGGATATTGTGGGTTTTGATTCGTTGGAGTTGCAATCAAAAGTCGAAAAAGATGCCATTTTTTTAGATTCGGTCAACATGTTATACGTAGCGACGACTCGGGCAAAACAACGTTTACACATATTAATTGCTAAACCTTCCGAACAGGCACATACGAGATCAAAAACGGTTTTTGAACAATCCGTTGGTCAAATGTTTGTAGAATATATTCAGCGAAACCAGGATTCTCAAAACAGAACATCTGATTCTAATTCGGTTCAAAACTCTGAATCGTATCACTGCCTTCAAGGTAGTTTCATGCAAAGCCAAAAAGTTCAAAAGGAACCAGTTCAGATTCTTGATGAATTAGTTCAATTGAAATCCCAACTATACGACGCTCCCGTTTTTCGAATAAATTCGTCTAAATCGGATTTATTTACCTTGGCGGAAGCAAAAAGAAAAAAAGGGGATGTGTTGCATAATTTTTTAGCGAGTTTTTCTGGAATGTCGATTTTGGAGAACCAATTAATGCGTATCGATCAAGAGTACCATTCGGAATTACGTGAAATTTTAGCAAATCCTCGAATTCAGGAGTTGTTTGCTGACGAAGATTTACTGTTTGTCGAAACAGATATTTTATGCCCAGACGGGAAAACCTATCGGCCTGACCGAGTGATTTCAAAAAATGGAAATACCGTGGTGATTGATTTCAAAACAGGAATGGAAAAGGATTTACATAAAACCCAACTGGCAAATTATAAACATATATTATCCCAAATGGGCTATACAAACGTTCAAGGGATTTTGCTTTATTTGACAGATCAGCGCCTAGAATATGTATAAAAAATTAGTTCTTATTTTTATAAGTGTCTTATTTCTAAGTAGTTGTAGTTTATTTCGAAAAAGTACTTCTGAAACTCATCTAAATACATTTTCAAACCAAGAGAAAAAAGAAATTATTCTGGCTTCTAAGCAGTTTCTTGGTATTCCTTATCGAAATGGAGGAATGGATTTGGACGGAATGGATTGTTCTGGTTTTTTGTTTAGCCTGTATGCGGGTAATTCATTTGTCATTCCGCGTACAACGGGCTTACAAATGGAATTCGGGTATCCCATTGAAAAATCTTCTATCGAAATAGGAGATTGGTTATTTTTTAAAACGAATGGTGCTGCCCAGATTAACCATGTGGGATTAGTGACACAAATTACTTCGAAAAATATCCTATTTATTCATGCAAGTACAAGCAAAGGAATTCGTGAAGATGACTTACATCAAATTTATTGGGCTCGTTCCTTTGTAAAAGCCTTACGTCCATTTAAAAGATAATATTGATATTTTCTTGGGAATCTAGTCGTAGTTCATGTATTTTTGCATGCTTTTTTAAACGAACAAATGGGAAAAAAAATTATCATTATTGGTGCTGGTGGGGTAGGTAACGTCGTTGCAAAGAAATGTGCCATGAATCCAGTGTATTTTTCGGAAATCATTTTAGCTTCTCGTACTTTGCGTAAATGCGATGCGATCGCTGAGGAATGTAAAAAAATAGGTTTACCCACCGAAATTCGAACGGCACAAGTTGATGCGGATCAAGTGCCCGAATTGGTTGCCTTGTTTAAGAAAGAAAGACCTTATTTAGTCATAAATGTGGCATTGCCCTACCAAGATTTAACCATTATGGATGCATGTTTAGAATCTGGCGTGCATTATATGGATACGGCAAATTATGAGCCCAAAGATGAAGCTAAGTTTGAATACTCGTGGCAATGGGCCTATCAAGATCAGTTTAAGCAGGCAGGTTTAATGGCTTTGTTGGGTTGTGGATTCGACCCAGGTGTTACGGGAGTATATACCGCTTATGCAAACAAGCATTATTTCGATGAGATGCATTATTTGGATATCATCGATTGCAATGCGGGAGACCACGGAAAAGCATTTGCGACCAATTTTAATCCGGAAATTAATATTCGCGAAATCACGCAAAAAGGGAAATACTGGGAGAATGGTCGATGGATTGAAATCGAACCGATGTCCATTCATAAGCCGATTGATTATCCCAATATTGGACCCAAAGAATCCTATTTATTATATCATGAGGAATTAGAATCCTTAACGAAGAATTTCCCAAGTATTAAACGTGCTCGTTTTTGGATGACCTTTGGCCAGGCTTATTTAACACATTTAGAAGTGTTGCAAAATGTGGGGATGACGTCGATTGCGCCAATAAAATTCAATGGAATGGATATTGTCCCTTTGGAGTTTTTAAAGGCCGTTCTACCGGAACCTGGTACATTAGGAGAAAATTATTCGGGACAAACTTCTATCGGGTGTCAAATTAAGGGCATCAAAGATGGGAAAGAAGCCACGTATTATGTGTGGAATAATTGTCACCATGCAGATTGTTACCAAGAGGTTCAGGCGCAAGGTGTATCGTACACGACTGGCGTTCCAGCCATGATAGGGGCAGCTCTAATGATTGAAGGTACATGGAACGCTGCGGGTGTATATAATGTAGAGGAAATGGATCCGGATCCTTTCATGGAGCTGTTAAATATTCATGGCTTGCCATGGAATGAATTGCATAATAGTACATTGCCTCATGAGTATTAAGAAGGAATACCCACAGATTCCATCCCCTTGTTATGTGCTTGAGGAAGAATTACTGATTTCAAATTTGACATTATTGGCTTCTGTACGTGAGAAGGCAGGTATTGAAATCATCTGTGCACTGAAGGGTTTTTCTTTTTACCATGAATTCCCATTAGTTAAGCAGTATTTGGATGGGGCCACGGCAAGTTCCTTACATGAAGCGCGATTAGCCTTTGAAGAAATGCAGGTTAAATCCCATGTTTATTCTCCCGCTTATTTGGAACGCGAATTTGATGAGATGATGACCTATGCGAGTCATATTAGTTTCAATTCCTTGAGACAGTATGAGACATTCGCTTCTCGCGCGAAAAATAAAGGTATATCTTGTGGCATTCGCATAAATCCTGAATATGCAGAGGTTGAAACCGATATGTATAATCCCTGCATTGCGGGTTCTCGCTTAGGAATTCGCAGGTCCGATTTAGGTCAAACATTGCCTGATGGGATTGAAGGCTTTCATTCACATACCTTGTGTGAAAATGACTCGTTTGTGTTGGCTCGAACCTTAGCGGTAATCGATGAGAAATTTGGTGAATTTTTGCCATGCTTGAAATGGTTGAATTTAGGTGGAGGACATTTGATTACACGTGAGGGCTATGATGTAGAGCATTTGATCAAAACGTTGAATGATTTCAAAGCCAAATATCCTAATTTGACCATCATTTTAGAGCCAGGATCCGCAGTGGGTTGGCAAACAGGTTTCTTGAAATCTACGGTTTTAGATATCGTTGAATCGGCAGGTATTACCGTAGCTATTGTGGATTGTAGTTTTGCAGCCCATATGCCAGATACCTTAGAAATGCCTTATAAACCCCGAATACGACATGCCAATTCCGAACCGCAGCCGGGAAAACCTACCTATCGATTTGGTGGAATGACTTGTTTAGCGGGAGATTTTTATGGAGATTATTCTTTTGAACATTCGCTAAATATTGGGGATGAAATCATTTTTGAAGATATGATTCATTATACCATGGTAAAAACAACGACCTTCAACGGGGTTAATTTGCCTAATATCGGTAAAATTGACACCCAAGGTGATTTTATACTTTTTAAATCATTTGGATTCGATTCATATAAAGATCGCCTATAATATATAGCAAAAAAAGCACCTCGTGAGGTGCTTTTGTGGAGAAGATCGGGCTCGAACCGACGACCTCTTGCATGCCATGCAAGCGCTCTAGCCAACTGAGCTACATCCCCTAAAAATTTACGCGAACTCCCATGCCGCCTTGTACATGGAAGAAAAAAGGACTTGGTGCAATTTCGGCATAAAATCCTACTTCACCAAAAAAAGATAAGCTTGGGGCATCAATTGGAAAATATTCTAATCCGCCTACGGCAGCAGCTCCCATCCCTTGGTTACGTGTAGAGGTCGTTTTGCCCTTTTCATATAAATCCCGTGAATTTATTTGTGGACCAAAGCCATAATAAGTATGTAAATCTGCATTCATTAAGGTAGGATGATGCCATAAGTAAAGAACGTTAATGGAATAACCAATGTTTCTAAATTCTCCATCTCGGTAATTTCTGTCGGTTCCCCATAGTCCTCCGTAGGTTCCTAAGTTTACCTCCAACGCATTAACGCCATTTTCCGAGTACTTTCTAGCCATAAAGCCTCCAGGTTCTCCAATTCTGAATCCTGCAGCCCATTGTTGTAATTGGCCCATAGTTAGATGTGCCATACATAACAATGAAAAAGAAAGTAGCAATTTTTTATACATAGCTGTTAAGCATAAAAATCGGTAATCTTTTTTAATAAATAAGCGTTCTCTTCAGGTAATCCGACAGTAATTCGAATCGAATGCTCACATAAAGATACATTAGATCTATTTCTTGTAATGACTTTTTGGGAAATTAAATAATCAAATAACTTTTGCGCATCTCTGAATTTGACCAATAGGAAGTTGGCCTGTGACGGAAATACATGGATCACACCGGCTAAGTTATCCAATTTACTTATCAGATTATTTTTTTCTGATTCAATCAAATCGATGGTTTCCTTGACAAATGTTTTATTAGCTAAAGCTGCTAAAACAATTTTCTGTGTTGCGCCACCAATGTTATAAGGAGGCTTAATATTATTAAATAAATGGATTAAAATAGGGTCCGCAAATGCCATTCCTAATCGCAAAGAGGCTAATCCATACGCTTTAGAGAGGGTTTGTAAAACGATGAGTTGGGGGAATTTTTGCAATTCTCCGATAAAACTGGGTTCGTCTGAAAAATCAATATAAGCTTCGTCTACGACCACAAAGCCATCTTGGAATGAATTTAACACGTCATAAATATCAGATCGATTTAATTTATTTCCCGTTGGATTATTCGGGCTACAAAGAAAAATCAATCGGGTATTGGGTTTGATGGATTTCTTAATTCCTTTGACATCCAATTGATAGGTTTCCGTTAGATTTACCCGAGTCATTTGAATATTATTAATGGATGCACTTACCTCATACATGCCATAGGTGGGTGGGCAAAGAATGATTTCATGTTCGCCGGGTTTGCAGGTCATGCGAATCAATAAATCAATGGCCTCATCTGAACCGTTGCCTAAGAATATTTGAGTTGTTTGACATTGTTTAATGTCTGCCAAAATGGATTTTATTTCGTATTGCAATGGATCAGGATATCGGTTCCATGCCTCTGGGGTTGCGGAACCAATCGGATTTTCGTTGGCATCTAAGAATACACCCTCATTACCTTTAAATTCATCTCTGGCGGATGAATAAGGTTTTAAATTCCAAATATGAGGTAATATGTAGGATTGAAAATTCATTAATTCATTCTAAATTTTACTGCGTTTGCATGACCTTGCAAGGATTCTGCTTCGGCCATGGTAATAATACTCTTTGAAAGGTTTGTTAGTCCTTCTTTTGAAATGGCTTGTAAGGTAATTTTTTTACAAAAACTATCTAAATTAACACCACTATAGGCCCTGGCAAAGCCATTGGTTGGCAAGGTATGATTCGTCCCCGAGGCATAATCTCCTGCTGATTCAGGCGTATAATTTCCTAAGAAAATGGATCCTGCATTGCTAATCTGGTAAGCCATTTCTTCAGATTTTTCACAAGCTAAAATCAAATGTTCCGCTGCATATTTGTTTAAGAAGGCTACAGCCTCCTCTTGAGTTTTTACTACTATGAATTTCGAATTGGCTAAAGATTGAATGGCAAATTCCTTTCTAGGTAAATTTTCTACTTGTTGATTAACTTTTTGAATTGTTTGTTGGATTATATCTTCTGAAGTCGAAACTAAAATGACTTGAGAATCTGCTCCATGTTCAGCCTGTGACAATAAATCCGCTGCGACATAAAGAGGATTTGCAGTTGTATCTGCATATATAGCCACTTCAGAGGGACCCGCCGGCATATCGATGGCAACTCCTTTTTGATTCGCATACATCTTGGCTGCGGTTACATATTGATTACCGGGTCCAAAAATTTTATAGACTTGTGGAATGCTCTCCGTTCCTAAGGCCATGGCGGCTATTGCTTGCGCACCACCGATTTTTGACATGTGCGTAATTCCGCATAATTGAGCTGTAAAAAATAGGGCAGGGTGTGTACCTGGGGTACACAGGATGATTTCGGAACATCCGGCAATTTTGGCTGGAATGGCCAACATTAATATCGTTGAAAATAAAGGCGCCGTTCCACCTGGAATATAAATTCCTACTTTTTCGATGGCTGTTGATTTTTGCCAACAAACCACCCCTGGCATCGTTTCTACCCTTTTTTCCGGAAGAATTTGGGCCTCGTGAAATTTTTTAATATTTAAATAGGCCTGCCTAATCGCTTCTTGTAAGGTCGGATCCGTTTGTTTTGCGAGTGCATCTATTTCTGATTCGGTATAATTGATTGAATCAATGGAACGCTTTTCAAACGTTAACGTAAAATCCTTTAATGCTTCATCCTTTTTCGATTTTACTTGTTCAAAAATATCTTGTATGACATTTCCCAACGAGGCCGTTTCCAATGCGGGTCTTTCGCACAATGCTTCGTATTCACTCGGTTCTGGAAAACGGTTTACTTCAAACATTATAAAATCATTTTTTCGATCGGCAACACTAAAATTCCTTCCGCACCTGCTTCGCGTAAGGATTCGATAATTTCCCAAAAATCATTTTCAGAAATGACAGAATGTAAAGAAAACCATCCTTCAGTAGCCAATGGAACCACGGAAGGTGACTTCATGCCAGGTAACAAGGAAATGATTTGATCCAAATGCTCTTTTTTAGCATTTAAAACTACATATTTAGCATTTTGACCTCTTTGTACGGAATCTATCCGAAAAAGTAATTTTGCTAAAATGGCCTTCTTTTCTTTGGATAAATTTGAATAAGCAATTAAGACAGCTTGGCTTTTGAAAACTTCAGCAACTTCCTTCAATCCATTACTTAACAGGGTTCCGCCGGTAGACACAATATCACAAATGCCTTCTGCCAATCCGATGCTCGGCGCTATCTCAACAGAGCCTGAAATTTCATGCGTTTGTGCTTTAACTCCATTGGACAATAAAAATTGATTCGTCAAATTTGGGTAGGAGGTTGCAATATTTTTACCCTCAAAATAGGTTAAATCAGTATAATTTTCATTTCTAGGAATGGCTAGGGATAAACGACATTTCGAAAATCCTAATTCCTTTACGATATCCACTTTTTTGGTGTTTTCCATTAACACATTTTGGCCAATAACGCCTAAATCGGCTACACCATCCTCTACATACCCGGGGATATCATCATCGCGAAGAAATAAAAATTCAATAGGAAAATTGCTCGATACTGATCGCAATTTAGAACCGCCTGATTCAAATTTAATTCCACACTCCTTGAATAGTTTCAACGAATCCTCGCTCAAACGCCCTGATTTCTGTACTGCTATGCGCAAATTTTCTGTGCTCATGAAATTGTATCTTTCTAAAAATAGCTAAGCCCCGAATGTTTCCGAGGCTTGCCAATTATTTTATGTTATAAAAACATTTTAAGAGGATCCTCTAAATACTGTTTAAGGGTTAATAGGAATGCGGCACCTGTAGCCCCATCCACGACGCGATGGTCACAAGTTAAGGTCAACTTCATAATGTTTGTCGCATAAAAAGTCCCGTTTTTAACACCTACAGTTTCTTTTATACCACCCACCGCTAGAATACAAGATTCAGGTGAATTGATAATTGATGTAAATTGATCGATGCCAAACATGCCTAAATTACTCACAGTAAAGGTATTTCCTTCCCAATCCTTCGGCTGCAATTGTTTGGATTTCGCTTTTCCTCCTAAGTCTTTCGCCTCAGCTGATATCTGTGCAATTGATTTTTCATTTGCAAAACGAATCACAGGAACCAATAAACCATCTTCTACGGCCACAGCCATACCAATATGTACATGCTTATTCACTCGAATACGGTCTTCCATCCAGTATGAATTAACCTTAGGATGTTTTACCAAGGATAATGAGACGGCTTTAATCACCATATCGTTAAATGAAATTTTAACTGGTAAAACCTCATTCATACTGACACGTGCTTCAATCGCCTTGTCCATATTAATTTCCATGGTCAAGTAAAACTCCGGCGCACTGAATTTAGATTCAGAAAGTCTACGCGCAATCGTTTTACGCATTTGACTATTCGGAATATCTTCAAAACTCTCAGTTCCGCTTACAAAAGTCGACATCGCACCCCCCGAATTAGGATTGTAATTTTCAATATCCGTTTTCGTAATGCGTCCACCTTCTCCAGTTCCTTGAATCCAATTTAAATTATATCCTTTTTCTTTTGCTAACGCTCTGGCCAATGGAGATGCTTTTAACTCAACACCTGGTTTGGATGCTTGAGGAGCTGTTGCTACTGCTGCTTTAGGAGTTTCTAGTGGTTTAGGAGCTGGGGCACTTGGAGCCGCCACCACAACAGGTGCTGGGGCTGACGCTGCTACAACTGGAGCCGCTTCCGCATCTAATATTTTCTGAAAATCAGTGCCTTTTTCACCGACAATGGCAATAATACCATCAACAATAATTCCTTGACCTTCCTTCGCCCCAATATATAAAATGGTTCCATCCTCATAATTTTCTAGCTCCATGGTCGCCTTGTCGGTTTCCACTTCTGCTATGATATCACCCGATTTCACGACATCACCCTCTTTTTTCAACCATTTGGCAATCACTCCCTCAATCATCGTATCACTCATTTTAGGCATACGAACAGCTTTTGCAGCAATCCCACTTAAATCGATGGCAATGGCTGCTTGAGGAACGTTGGCAGAAACCTCGACGATTGGTTCACTTGCGACAGGCGCTGCTACCACGGCCGGACTATTTCCTGCTAATAAAGCGGAATAATCTTCCCCGGGAGTTCCCACAATGGCGATGATCCCATCCACAGGCACAGCTTCGCCAGCTTTGATTCCAATGTATAATAGCGTGCCATCTTCATAGTTTTCCAATTCCATGGTTGCCTTATCAGTTTCCACCTCGGCAATAATGTCACCAGATTTAATTACGTCACCTTCTTTTTTGAGCCAATTTGCGATTACACCTTCTACCATGGTGTCACTCATCTTGGGCATTCGTATTACTTCAGCCATTTCTTAAAATTTGAATTTCAAAATTACGCTTAAAACGCTTCTTTTAAAATTATTTTGTAAAATTATTTGTCTTAATCTAGTTTTAAAACGGCCATAAAGGCCTCCTGTGGAATTTCCACGTTACCTACTTGGCGCATTCGTTTCTTTCCTTTTTTCTGCTTCTCCAATAATTTCCGCTTCCGAGAAATATCTCCCCCATAACATTTCGCCAAAACATCTTTACGTAAAGCTTTTACTGTTTCACGGGCTATTATTTTTTGGCCTATGGCGGCTTGGATAGCGATTTCAAATTGTTGGCGTGGCAATAATTCCCTCAACTTCTCACACAAACGTTTCCCCCAATCATATGCCTTATCCCGATGAACAATGGCTGACAATGCATCCACTTTCTCTCCATTCAGCATGATATCCAATTTTACCATCATTCCAGGTTCATATCCTTTGTATTCATAATCCAAAGACGCATAACCTCTTGAAATTGTTTTTAACCGATCAAAAAAATCAAAAACGACTTCTGACAATGGCATGTCAAAGGTTAATTCTACTCGATCCGTGGTTAAATAGATTTGATTCTTTAAAATACCACGTTTGTCCATACATAAACTCATAATCACCCCTGTATACTCTGATTTTGTGATGATTTGAGCCTTGATGTAAGGTTCTTCCACCACATCGATCAAATTCGGTTCGGGCAATTCACTTGGAGCCGAAACCCATTGTTCTTCACCCGCTGTGGTCAATACTTTAAATTTTACGGAAGGAACGGTGGTGATCACAGTCATGTCAAATTCGCGTTCCAAGCGTTCTTGGACGATTTCCATGTGCAACATCCCCAAGAATCCGCACCGAAACCCAAATCCTAAGGCCATCGACGTTTCAGGTTCCCAAACCAAGGAGGCATCATTTAATTGCAGTTTCTCCATCGCATCCCGCAAATCCTCAAATTCTGACGTTTCTACAGGATAAATCCCCGCGAATACCATAGGTTTTACCTCTTCAAATCCTTGAATGGCCCTAATACATGGATTAGCTACTTGGGTAATGGTATCACCCACCTTTACCTCTTTGGCTTCTTTAATACCGGATATCAAATATCCAACATCACCAGTTTTAATGATCGATTTAGGTTCTTGTTCTAATCCTAGGGTTCCAATTTCATCCGCAAAATATTCTTTGCCCGTATTCATGAACTTGACACGATCCCCTTTACGAATTTCCCCATTGTACACTCGGAAAATAACTTCAATTCCTCGGTAAGAATTAAATGTAGAATCAAAAATTAAAGCTTGCAAAGGTTCCTCTGGATTTCCTTTAGGCGCTGGAATTCGAGCAATAACCGCATCTAATATTTCCTGTATCCCGATTCCCTCTTTTCCTGAAGCATGAATGATATCTTCTTTTTTGCAACCGATTAAGTCTATGATTTGATCCGAAACATCATCCGGCATGGCTCCAGGTAAATCAATTTTATTCAAAACCGGAATAATTTCCAAATCATGATTGATGGCTAAATACAAATTGGAAATCGTTTGCGCTTCGATGCCTTGTGAGGCATCAACAATCAATAATGCGCCTTCACATGCCGCAATCGACCTTGAAACTTCATATGAAAAATCGACGTGTCCCGGTGTGTCTATTAAATTCAACGTGTACAATTCTCCATCCTTTGGATACTGCATTTGAATCGCGTGAGATTTAATGGTTATTCCACGTTCGCGTTCTAAATCCATATCATCGAGCAATTGATTCATCATATCTCGTTTTTGAACCGTATTCGTGAATTCAATTAAACGATCAGCCAAAGTACTTTTCCCGTGGTCGATGTGCGCGATAATACAAAAATTACGTAGGTGTTTCATTCAATATTAATAAGTTACACTAATCCATTTCATTAAAATAGCAGATAAATATCCACCATAAGTTCCCACCGCGTATCCCAATAAAGCCAAAATTATTCCCATAGGAGTTAATTTTGGACTAAATGCTGTTGCCACGATGGAAGTAGAGGCAATTCCTCCCACATTTGCCTGTGATGCAATGGCCATATAGTGGTAAGGGGCCTTTAGCCATTTTCCAACTACAAATATAGCCAAGCCATGAATGGCAATCCATATAAATCCTGTAAATAATAAGATTGGTGTTGAAAATAAATGACTTATTGATATTTTTAAACCAATCGACGCAATAATAAAATACAAAAACATGGTTGAAATGACATCTCCACCTTCAGCATATAGTTTTCGTAATTTGGTCATTCCTAACAGAATGCCTGAAATTGTACTCAAGAGAAATACCCAAAAGCTTTTATTTAAAAATTGAAAGATGGGTTCATTGTTTCCTAATCCGACCAAGTTTGTTGCTGAAAATTGGGCTATTTGTGTAATGGCAAAACCCAAACCAAGAATATATAAAAGATTTAAAAAGGTAAACGGCTTGTGGGTTTGATGTTCTTCCCAATGTAATTCCAAGAATTGATCATCAAATTTTGCCTTAAAATATCGGTTTATGCGGGCCTGAAATGGAATTAAAAGAAGCAGCATGGCTAACCAAGTTTCGCCAAAAAAAACATCCACAGTGACGGCTTTGGCTAATTCATCTGCACTAGGAGTAAAAATTGCGTTGAGCGCCATTTGGTTAGCCGTGCCACCAATCCAAGAACCAGCAATGGTCGCCATCCCTTTGTACGATTCAGCGCTAAAGGATTCAGGGAAAAAGTAATGACTTATCCCGAGTGAAATGGGTCCTCCAACAATAACCCCAATACTTCCCGCAAAAAAAATCAAGAGACTTATTTTCCCTAATTTTTTTAATTGATGAATTGGTAAACCTAACGAAAAATAAAAAATGCAAAATGGCAATAGCGTTTTAGAAAGGCTTCCGTTTAAATCACTTTTACTTACATCAATCACACCCCATGAAACAAAGGCAGATGGTAAGAAATAACAGAATAAAAGGGTAGGTACGGCTTTGAAAATGATTTGAGTCCATTTATAAGGCAAATGCGCCACATAATAAATGGCAGCCAATAAAATGACTAAAAAGATAAATATAGATATTTCATCTTGGATCATTTGTTGGCCTGCATCAATTGTTCAATTTCATCCCAATGTATCGGAATATGTTTCATTAAATTATCAGTACCCTGTTCCGTGATGAGTAAATTATTTTCTAATCGTATGCCTAAACCTTCTTCGCGAATATATATCCCAGGTTCACAAGTTAGCACCATACCCGCTTGAAAGGGTTTGTATTTGTCCCAAACATCATGCACATCCAATCCCAAATGGTGTGCCACTCCATGCATGAAATATTTCTTAAATAGGGGAGCGGAAGGGTCTTGTTTTTCAACATCCTTCCTAGAAAAAAGCCCTAAATCGATTAATTGGCCTTCCATAAAACGCTCGACTTCTTTTTGATAATCAACCCAGTATATCCCGGGTTTCATTAATTCAGTCGCAAAATTCAATACCGATTGAACCGCTACATAAACAGCTTTTTGACGTGCTGAAAATCGGCCATTCACCGGAATAGTTCTTGTCATATCAGCATTATAATTTCCATAGCAGGCACCTACATCTAATAATAATAAATCGCCATCTTGACAAGGCAACTCATTTGAAATATAATGCAACACACAGGCATTAGCTCCCGAAGCAATTATAGGCGTATAGGCAAATCCACCACTTCTGCTTTTTATAAACTCATGAATGAATTCTGCCTCAATTTCAAATTCAAAAACTCCTGGTTTCGTAAATGATAGAACCCTTCTGAAAGCCTTTTCTGTAATATCAATGGCTTTTTGAAGAGCTACAAGTTCTGCCGATTCCTTCACCATGCGTATGGTATTGAGAAGAGGGGCCAACCGATTAATTGGATGTAATGGATAAAGCGCTTTTATTTTTTTTGCTAAACGATCATTTTGCGTTTCAACGGGAGAGGCGTTTCGAATATGTTCATTCGCGTGTAAATAAATAGATTCGGATGAATATATGATGGTTTTTAAAATAGCATCAAAATTATGCACCCACTGAATATTTTTAATACCACTGATTTGCGAGGCTTCCTTTTTAGTTAATTTATGCCCTTCCCAAACCGCAATTAATTCAGATGTTTCCTTGACAAATAAAATCTCTTTTAAATGTTCCTCAGGGGCATCGGGATACAAAATCAAGATAGTTTCCTCCTGGTCGATGCCGGTCAAATAAAATAGATCTGTTTGTTGTTTAAAACCCATCGTGCCATCTGCGTTCGTAGGCATGATGTCATTAGAACTTAAAACAACAATCGCCTTAGGAGATAAGGATGCCGTTAATTTGGCTCTGTTTTTACAAAATAATTCGGAAGGAAAGGCATCGTATCTCATAAAGGTTTCAATAGGTTATTTGGTGCATTGATAAATGATTTCCTCCATGGGCAAGGCCATTTTTTGGCTTTCCGAAATTCCCAATTTGCTTATCATATCTACTTCATGAACTTGAAAGCCGGAATTTTGCAGTACTTTGCCATAGTCGCGACCATAAATTCGTAGATGGTCGTCTTGTAAAAAATGGATTTCGCGCTCTTTGGGATCTGTAATGCTAGGGTCTTCGTAGGTACTCTCTAAATCATAGCGTTGTGGACTTTGAATTAATGCAAAACCACTCGGTTTTAATACCCTGCGGATTTCTTGCATACATCGTACATCATCATTTACATGTTCCATGACGTGATTGCAAAACACTACGTCAAATGCATTTTCTTCAAATGGAATATCATGTAAATCCATTTTAACCTTAGCCAATGGGGATTCAATATCCGCCGTGATGTAGTTGTCACCTAAATATCTTTCAAAGCGTTCAATGAAACAATATTCTGGGGCAATATGCAACACCCTCGGTTTTGATGTGTAAAAATCAGTTTCTTGTTTTAAAAATAAATGCATCAGTCGGTGCCTCTCCAAACTTAAACAAGATGGGCATAAGGCATTTTCCCGTGGATTTAGTCTTCCGTAAGGTAAAAATTTAGAAAAGGAATGATCGCAAACGGGGCAATAGACTTTATTTCCTTTGAGAAAAAGACTGTAAATTTTTAAAAGCCGATGGGCAAATAATTGAATGATTTTCCGGGGGATGGAACGTAAAACCCAACTGATGATGTATTTCATACTACAAAAAAAAGGAAGGTTTCTCGTTAAAAAAACCTTCCCTCATTTATTTTTTAAAATTAAAGTTCTCGAATCCAAATATTTCGGAAACTCACTTCATTTCCATGATCCTGAAGGCTAATAGGACCAGGGCCGTGAACTGGATTTAAAGGCTGGCCGATGTACTCGGTGGTTCCTTGGATTTTTGTGTGGTTTTGCACAACTACACCATTATGAATAACCGTTACATAGGCAGGCGTGTCAATTCCTCCATTTACTGTGAATTTTGGTGCCGTATAAATAATGTCATAGGTATTCCATTCACCCATTTTAGAAGTTGCATTCACCATCGGTGCCGATTGTTTATAAATACTTCCCGCCTGGCCATTGCGATAGGTGCGGTTATTATACGAGTTTAACACTTGAACTTCATACATACCCTGCATAAAAATACCACTATTTCCTTTCCCCTGACTTTTCTTAGTATCTGGTTCGATGGGTGATTGCCATTCGATATGCAATTGATAGTTTGTAAATTTTTGTTTAGTAGAAATATTACCCGTTTTCCCAACAACTGTCATTTTTCCATCCGCAACCTTCCATTTAGCCGGTGAGCCATCTTTCGCACTTTCCCAATTATCCAAGGACTTTCCATCAAATAAAACAATTGCATCAGATGGAATAGGTCCGGGCG
The DNA here is from genome assembly GCA_947450365.1 of Cytophagaceae bacterium. Classification (GTDB taxonomy): domain Bacteria; phylum Bacteroidota; class Bacteroidia; order Cytophagales; family Spirosomataceae; genus Aquirufa. The sequence continues at coordinate 38,178 of CANFVE010000014.1, read as the reverse complement.
TTACCACACGAATTTCTGGATCCCAATATTCGGTTACTTCCGGGTTTTTAGGATTTTCAGATGCAAAACGATGGTCTTGTGCTTGTGCTGAATATGCGCCTACTAGGAATAGTCCAGCAACATACATGTGAGTTAGTTTCATGTTATTAAGTTTGAGGTATAAAATTTGGGGTATAAAAAAACCGGCATAAACCGGTTTTAAATATAAAGAAATTCTAATTATTTAGCGAATGAAGCTTTGATTTCTTCTACATCAACCAATTTAATAATTGGCTTACGCTTTAAAATTTTAATAGCAGCTACTTTATTATTAGCTACTGCTTTATTTCTTCTGTCTTTACGTTTTAATCTTGTTACGGCCATGTCTTTAAAATTAGGTTTGCAAAAATAGGTAATATCAGCTATTTATCAAAAATATTAGACATAATTAATTAATTTTGTTTTTTTAAAATTATGCAAAAACCAAGTAACGCAAGAGGTACACGTGATTTTGGCCCCAAAGAAATGGCCAAACGGAATTATGTTTTTGATATCATCAAAAAGCATTTTGTTGAATTTGGTTTTCAAGCGATTGAAACCCCGTCGATCGAGAATTTAAATACGTTAACTGGTAAGTATGGGGAAGAGGGAGATCAATTGTTATTTAAAATTTTAAACTCGGGCAATTATTTAAAGGATATCTCTCCGGAGGATTTAGTTGCCGGGTCAAAAAAAACCTTGCCTAAATTAGCCGAAAAAGGCCTTCGTTACGACTTGACAGTTCCTTTTGCTCGGTATGTTTCGATGAATCGAAATGAATTAGCTTTTCCATTTCGTCGGTACCAAATTCAACCGGTTTGGCGCGCAGATAGACCACAGAAAGGTCGTTATCGCGAGTTTTATCAATGTGATGCCGATATCATCGGTTCTGATTCATTGGTTAATGAGGCGGAACTCATCGCGTTATTTCAATCTATTTTTTCAAGTCTCCGACTTAAAACGAATTTATTGATTAATTCACGCAAAGTTCTGATGGGCATGGTGGATTCTCTGGGATTACAAAATCAATTTGTTGATTTTGCTGTTGCCTTAGATAAATTAGATAAGGTAGGTTGGGATGCTGTTAATCAGGAACTAATTGACAAGGGTTTCTCAATCGATCAATGTGAGTCCATCAAATCAATGATATCATTTTCAGGAATGAATCAAGAAAAAATCGAATATTTAGCCGTTTATTTTAAGAATTCTGAGATAGGTCAACAAGGATTAAAGGAAATTCAAACCGTCCTAAATCTTTCTGAAACCAATGGATTTTCAAATGATAATTTAATATTTGAGATAACATTAGCTCGTGGACTTTCGTATTACACGGGTTTGATCTATGAAGGTAAGGCGCAAGATGTTCCGTTTGGAAGTATCGTTGGCGGTGGTCGATATGATGATTTAACCAGTTCATTTGGATTGCCAAACATGTCTGGTGTGGGTATTTCCTTTGGAATTGAACGGATATTAGATGTCATGGAAACATTAGGTTTGTTTCCTGCATTAAACGCCAGTGGCAGTCAAATACTTTTCACCTATTTTTCTGCTGAAGGTCAAAGACAGGCATTTACGTATTGTAATGTATTACGAAAGGAAGGGATTAAAGCTGAGGTGTATCCGGATGTTACCAAGATTAAAAAATCCTTCGAGTTCGCAGATAAAAAAGAAATTCCATTTGTGGCTGTAATAGGGGATGAGGAACTGAAAAACAATCAGATTTCCTTGAAGGATATGAAAAATGGAGACCAACAATTGATCTCCATTTCAAGACTAATCCAATTAATTAAGGCCTAACGCCAGTTTTTAAATTGATTTATTAACGCATTGGTTGAGCTATCATGGCTACTAACTATTTCCTCATTTTCCAATTCAGGTAAAATCGAATTGGCTAATTGTTTGCCTAATTCCACGCCCCATTGGTCATAACTGAAAATGTTCCAAATCACGCCTTGAACAAAGATTTTATGTTCATACATGGCGATTAATGCGCCTAATGTTTTCGGATCTATTTTTTTTACTAGGAAGGAATTGGTCGGTTTGTTACCTTCAAATACTTTAAATGGACTTAATTTTTCGATCGCCTCATCAGAAAGATTTGCATTTTTTAATTCGGAAACTACGATTTCCTTCGTTTTTCCATTCATTAAGGCTTCCGTTTGGGCAAAGAAATTGGACATCAATAGGGTATGATGTTTACCAATTTTATTGTGAGAAATGGCTGGAGCAATAAAATCAGCGGGAATTAGTTGGGATCCTTGATGAATTAATTGAAAAAATGCGTGCTGGCCATTCGTTCCTGGTTCTCCCCAAATGACTGGTCCTGTCGCATAATTAACTCGCTTTCCTGTTCGGTCAACGGTTTTACCATTGGATTCCATATCTCCTTGTTGGAAATAAGCCGCAAACCGATGCATGTACTGATCATAAGGTAAAATGGCGTGTGTAGCTGAATGAAAGAAATTCACATACCAAATACCCAATAACCCTAATATAACGGGAATGTTTTGATCGAATGAGGCTGTTTCAAAATGCTCATCCATGGCTTGAGCTCCTGCTAATAAAGCCTCAAAATTCGTGTACCCAATCGAAAGGCAGATGGATAGACCAATCGCAGACCATAGAGAATATCGACCGCCTACCCAATCCCAAAACTCGAACATATTGGCTACATCAATACCAAAATTAGCGACTTCCTTGGCGTTCGTTGAAAGAGCGACGAAATGTTTAGACACGTGTGCAATGTCTTTGGCATTTCCCAAGAACCAATCCCGTGCTGAAAATGCATTAGCCATTGTTTCTTGTGTGGTAAACGTTTTCGACGCAATTAAAAAAAGTGTTGTTTCAGGGTTAACCTTTTTCAATGTTTCAGCAATATGCGTTCCGTCCACATTGCTTACAAAATGTAAATTCAAATGCGTTTTGTAGGCTTTTAATGCCTCGGTAACCATCACGGGACCTAGGTCAGATCCTCCAATCCCAATATTGACAACATCTGTAATCGATTTCCCTGTATACCCTTTCCAATTTCCGGCTATGACAGAATCTGAAAATGATTTCATTTGATTTTTAACAGCCTGGATAACGGGGATGATGTTTTTGCCACCAACGAATATTTCCTTTGAGGCTTTGGCCCGAAGCGCCGTGTGTAAAACAGCTCTATTTTCGGTTTGGTTGATTGGATCGCCACTGAATTGCGACCGAATGGCTTCATGTAAACCACATTCGTTGGCCAATTCAATTAAATGCTGGAATGTTTTTTCGTCAATTATATTTTTTGAAAAATCAAAATAAATATCCTGAAATAACAATTTGTATTTTTCAGCTCGTCTTGAATCAGTCGCAAATAAATCTTTTAAGTGGCTATTTTCGAGGCGTTTATAATCGGCTGATAGGGCTTGATAGGCGGAAGTCTCTGTGAAGTTTTTGGTTAATAGCATACGTTGGTTTCTTTTTATACAAAAATACAAGTGTATGGGTAAATAAAAATGGGAAGACAAGTTAATTGCTTCCCATTGTTAATGTTTTTATCTTATCTATAAATTCGGTTGAGGCGTTTTCCGCAGGTAAGGTTTTACGGATGTAAATCCTTTTGGAAATTTAGCAACAGCATCCTCGTTCGAAACTGCAGGTGTAATGATTACATCTTCACCATAATTCCAATCGGCTGGTGTAGCTACTTGGTAATTAGCCGTTAATTGTAAAGAATCAATCACACGTAATATTTCATTAAAATTACGACCTGTAGACGCCGGATAGGTAAGTGTCAATTTGATTTTTTTATCAGGCCCAATAATGAATACTGAACGAACCGTTGCCTTTTCTGACGCATTTGGATGAATCATATCATATAATATGGCCACTTTTTTTTCTGGGTCGGCAATGATTGGAAAATTCATCTCAACATGATTCACTTCCTCAATATCCGGCACCCATTTATTGTGTGAGTCCAACGAATCCACTGAAATAGCAATTGCTTTTACTCCTCTTTTTTCAAATTCCCCGTGCAATAATGCTGTCTTACCTAATTCCGTTGTACAAACAGGGGTGAAGTCTGCTGGATGGCTAAAAAATAATACCCATGAATTACCAATCCAATCATGAAATGAAATGGGTCCTTGCGTTGTATCCGCTTGAAAATCTGGCGCGATATCTCCTAATCGTAATGACATAGCTTTTGTATTTAATAGTGAAATATTCTATCAAATTTATAGAGTAATATTCAAATAAAAAAGCAATCCTAAAATAGAATTGCTTTTAACATTACACTTCATCAACAAACTAAAAACTAATTAATTAAAATGCTGTAGGAGAAGGATTCGAACCTCCAAGATGTAGTTAGCCACGACACAGAACTAACTTAGTGGTCAACCCATTATGCCGCGTTTATCCTAGATTCATCACCCCCGAGACAGGAGGGCACGTCTGCCAATTTCATCACCCTACAGTGAAAAATAACTACCTTTGTAATTATTGTGTGTGCAAATATAAATAGGTATTTTTATAAATTCAAAATATTTTAAAAAAAATATACTTTTGCTAAATCTTTTTTAAATAATTGACCTAATCTTTGAAAAATTTACATGGAACGAAAATTTGATTTAGATCCTCTTGACTTTAAAATATTGGAAATATTAGTGGCTGACGCTAATTTACCTTATACAGAAATAGGCCAAAGATTGGATGTTTCAGGTGGAACGGTTCACGTTCGTATGAAAAAAATGGAATCTTTAGGTATCGTAAAAGGTGCACAATTACTAATTGACTATTCTAAAATTGGTTGGGATATCAGCGCATTTTTGGGTATCTATCTTGATAAAAGCTCATTATATGAGGATGTGGCTAAACAATTAGAAAAAATCCCAGAAGTTGTCAATATTCATTATACAACAGGTATTTATTCCATTTTTGCCAAAATTATTTGTCGGGATACCCAGCATCTACGCGAGGTTTTACACGATAAAATTCAACGGGTTACCGGCATCCAACGAACCGAAACATTTATATCCTTACAAGAAAGCCTTATCCGAAATACACCATTATTTTAATTTATTAAGAATAGTTCTAAATAAATGGATGTTTGGATGAAATCAATTTTGTAATTTTGTATATATTTTATTGATACATCATGGCAGAAAAGGTAGACGAGATTTTACAAGAGGTTACTTCATCAGATTATAAATATGGTTTTGAGTCTTTTTTTGAAACGGATGAGGCTCCCGTAGGATTGGATGAATCCATTATTCATTTTATTTCGAAAAAGAAAAATGAGCCTGAATGGATGTTGGAATGGCGTTTAGCAGCATTCAGACATTGGTTGACCCTAAAACAACCTACCTGGGCGAATGTGGCGTATACGCCAACGGACTATCAATCCCTAAAATATTATTCTGCGCCTGTTCAAAAGAAGCAGTTAAATTCATTAGACGAAATCGATCCTGAACTTCGCAGAACCTTTGAAAAATTAGGCATAAGTTTGGATGAACAAAAGCGTTTATCGAATGTTGCCGTGGATGCGGTCATTGATTCAGTATCTGTTGCAACGACGTTTAAAGATACTTTAGCCGAAAAGGGTGTTATTTTTTGTTCCATTTCGGAAGCGGTTCAGGAACATCCTGAATTAATAAAAAAGTATTTGGGAAGTGTTGTTCCCGTCAAGGATAATTTCTTTGCTGCCCTTAATTCTGCGGTATTTTCAGATGGATCTTTTTGTTTTATTCCCAAAGGTGTTCGTTGCCCGATGGAATTATCAACTTATTTCAGGATTAATGCTTCTGGAACTGGTCAATTTGAACGTACCTTAATCGTTGCCGAAGATGAATCCTATGTCAGTTATTTAGAAGGCTGTACGGCGCCTATGCGGGATGAAAATCAGTTGCATGCTGCGGTAGTCGAAATATTTGTTCATGCTGGTGCTGAGGTTAAATATTCAACAGTTCAAAACTGGTACCCAGGAGATAAAGAAGGAAAAGGAGGGATATATAATTTTGTGACCAAACGTGGAATTTGTGACGGGGCTCATGCGAAATTATCTTGGACCCAGGTCGAAACAGGTTCGGCAGTAACCTGGAAATACCCATCTGTGGTCCTGAAAGGGGATTATTCCATTGGAGAATTTTATTCAGTTGCGGTTACAAATAATTACCAGCAAGCAGATACAGGAACCAAAATGATCCATTTGGGCAAAGGCACCAAATCTCGAATTGTTTCTAAAGGTATTTCGGCTGGATTTTCACAAAATTCTTATCGTGGTTTAGTGCAAATCAGTAAAAGAGCGGATAAAGCTAAGAACTTTTCACAATGCGATTCTTTATTATTAGGGGATACCTGTGGGGCACATACGTTTCCCTATTTGGAGGTTAAAAATAATACAGCGTCAGTAGAACATGAAGCAACGACCTCTAAAATTGGCGAAGATCAAATATTTTATTGCAATCAGCGAGGTCTTTCCTCTGAAACAGCTATTGCGTTAATAGTAAATGGATACGCGAAGGAAGTATTGAATCAATTGCCCATGGAATTCGCAGTGGAAGCCCAAAAGTTATTAGCTATTTCTTTAGAAGGCTCCGTCGGTTAATTTGATGCCGCCTGTATGTAAGGCGACGATTGTTGAGCCCGATTCAAAATATTTCTTTTTTAATAAATCATAGAGTCCATAGAACATCCTTCCGGTGTATATGGGCTCTATTTTTATTTGATGAGATGTTTCAAATAGCGCACAAAAAGTATCTAAAAAATCATGGCTTTTCGCGTATTTATCAAAAACATAGACCGTATGAAGGTCTAAATTTTCGGCATTTATAGCATGTTCAATGATATGCTCTTCAATTTCTTTTTTATTTTTTAGAGTTAAAATCCCAATTGTTTTGATATTATAAGATTGGATTAGGCCTAATGCAGTGGTACCTGTACCGAGTGCGGTAATCAAATAATCAGGTTTTATTTCTTGCATGATTTCTGAACTTAGGTCTTTCATTCCTTTTAAACCTAATTTACCATATCCCCCTTCTGGAATTAAAATGAATCTAATTTCTCCTAGCTGAGTAGGTATTTCCTTTTTTCGATAGGCATCTCTTGATATAAAATGTAAATTCATTCCCCATTGATTCATTTGAATCAAATAGGGGTTGCTTTGAATGTTTAATTCCTCTCCGCGAATTATTCCAATAGTCTTTATACCCATGACATACCCGACATAAGCGAGGGAATATAGGTGATTCGAGAAGGCGCCGCCAAAACTAAGTAGGGAATAGTCTGGTGTTTGTTGGGCTAACCGAATATATTCATTTAATTTGCGCCATTTATTACCTGAAATGATGGGATGAATTAAATCATCTCGTTTGATAAAAATTCGAATATTTTGCTCTGACCATAAGGAATCATGGATTTCATGTAATGGACTGGGTATTTGTAAGTGTATTTGTTGAAATTTTTCTATGTCCATAGATCCTACTTTATATCCGCTTGATTCCGAAGATGACTTATTTGAGCATTTCAATTTTGTCGTGGACAAAGGTCAGCAATTACTCAGAATAGATAAATATTTATTGTTAAAAATTTCCAATGCGAGCCGATCGAAAATACAAGTAGGGATTGAGGCCGGTTCGGTGAAGGTAAATCATCTGCAAATTAAATCGAATTATCGCGTTAAGCCTTTTGATCAAATTTCAGTTTCATTTTCTCATCCTCCACGTGATACAGAGGTTTATCCGGAAAATATACCAGTTGATATTATTTATGAGGACGATGATATCATTTTAGTTAATAAAGAACCGGGAATGGTGGTACATCCGGCTCATGGAAATTGGTCGGGTACTTTGGTGAATGCGTTGTTATACCACTGCCAACAATTACCCGGTCAAAAGTCTATCCGACCTGGTTTAGTGCATCGAATCGATAAGGATACGTCAGGACTTCTAGTAGTAGCCAAATCCGAATTTGCCTTAACCTATTTAGCCAAACAGTTTTTCGATCATAGTATCGAAAGAACGTATTATGCTATTGTTTGGGGAGTTCCGAAACTTGAGAAGGGTACATTGCGAGGAAAAATAACACGAAATCCCAAAGACAGAAAGGTAATGACCATGCTGCCGGAAGACGCTGAGGAAGGTAAATTAGCCATATCGCATTATGAATTGATTGAATCCTTTGGTTTTTGTTCCTTATTAAAATTCAATTTGGAGACAGGTCGTACGCATCAAATTCGTGCACATGCATTATCGATGGGGCATCCCCTAATTTCGGATGCCTCGTATGGGGGTGATAAAATTAAATACATGAGTACGATGGCTAATTTTAAGACCTTCGTGGAAAATATGTTTAAACTATGTCCGCGACAAGCTTTACATGCCTATTCTTTGGGTTTTGAACATCCAAGAACTCTAGAAATGATGCATTTTAAAAAGGATTTTCCTCAAGATATGGCTAAATTATTAACGAAATTAAGAGCATTGCATGGATAATTACATTGTACGAAGAGCTGAAAAATCAGATATTCCGTTCATTTTTTCCCTCGTGAAAGAACTGGCTATTTTCGAAAAAGCCCCTCATGAAATAACTGCCACCGAGGCAGATTATGAAGCCAATGGATTTAAAGAAAATCCTTTATTCGATTGTTTTTTATTATTTGAAGGTGAAAATTTAGCAGGTTTTGCGCTGTGGTATTATCGATTTTCAACTTGGAAAGGCAAACGGTTTTATTTAGAAGATCTATTTGTTAAAGAAGAATACAGAGGGAAAGGCTATGGTAAAATTTTAATTGAAGCCACGATTGAAGAGGCTAAACGGACAAAATCGAGTGGAATGATGTGGCAAGTGTTGGATTGGAACGAGCCTGCGATTAAATTTTATGAACAATACGGAGTTAGGCTAGACGGCGAATGGTTAAATGTTCATTTGGATTTATAAGGAGCACCGATCCTCAAAATAAAATTCATTCGAAAAACGGCCTTTTTCTTTATTTAAAATCATTTCGGCAGCGCGTTTACCCATTAAAGAAAAGTTATTGGATATGACTGAAATCCCTTCCGAAATGATCTCTTTTAAAGGTGTGTCATCGTAGGATAAAACCCCGATATGCTTTCCGAATGTCCATTGTTTTTTAGTAGCCCAATTGATCATTTTTATAAGGTCAAATTCTCTAAAAACGATATAAGCCTGATTTTCTTTTAAGTCAATTTCGGCCTCTAAATCTGGAATGATATCATGAGGGATTGATTTTTCCTCACAGAATTTAGTGAATCCTTTGATGATCCCTTTTGGGGTATATTGAAAACTTTTTTGACTTAATACCAAGTTTATACTTTCATACTTTTTAATTTTTTCCGCACATGTATTTAGGCCTTGGTACATGTTTTTTTCAAAATTTTGGTACAAGATTGCGTAATCACTTGAAAATTCCTTCACATCTATGTCTAATATCAATAATTTATCTTTTGGGATTTTTGAAATGATTTTAGACACACTTATATTAAAATGGGGTAATATGATGTAATGATTAAACTTGCCTAAATTATTATTTATTAGGTTTTCAAATACCTGAATATCGTGATAATGGAAGAATAAGGAATGGGTAACTCCTTCACCTAAATGGGTTAAAATACTCTCTAATAGAATTTCTTTATATGGGGTCAAGGCATCCATTAAAATGAATACGTGTAGGTTACTACGTGTATCGGTACTCGCTACATAAAATCCTTTGCCATGGTGAGAAGTAATTAAGCCTCGTTCTCGTAATTCATCATAGGCTTTTGTTACAGTCATGCGTGCCATGTTAAATTCATTGGCTACTACATTGATGGAAGGTAGTTGTTTTCCTCGTTCAAACTCACCAGAATCAATAGCGTCGATGATGCTATCGATTAATTGTTGGTATTTCGGTTTATTACTCGAAGGATCAAAATGTATCATACCAATTAATGAATTATCATTTGTTTCTCAATATCCTCTAAAGAAGTCCCTTTGGTTTCTGGCATCATAAAAATGACATAGGTTAATTGACCAATCATCATAAGCCCAAAGAAACCAAAAATAACTGTTCCTCCAAACATTTCTGTAAAAATGGGGAAAAAATTAGCCACCAATGCCGCTAAAACCCAGTGTGTTAAAGAACCCCAGGCCATACCGGAAGCACGAACGGAATTTGGAAAAATTTCAGATATAAAAACCCAAATGACCGACCCCTGACCAATGGCATGTGAGGCAATGAAAACAAATATATATAAAGGAACTAGGCTAAAACTTTCTTGATAAAAAGATAAGGTGATTAAGCCAAGTGAAATTATATACCCAAATGAACCAATATACATTAATTTCCTACGTCCCACACGGTCGATCAAATACCAACCAATCATGGTGAATATTAAATTAGCCAATCCGATTCCTGCCGTAGATAATAAGGCACTTTCTTTGCCCAGTCCCGTTAATTCATAGATTCTTGGCGCATAATAAATGATCGCATTGATGCCTGACATTTGATTAAAAAAGGAGAAAAGGAATGATAAAACGAGGGGAGTTATGAATTTTTTCGAAAATAATCGATCACCTTGGATTTGTGATTTTTGGTTATCGGTAATTCGTTGGATTGTTTCTTCTGGGTTTGGATCTGCCAGGGCCAATACTTTTTTTGCCCCAACCACGTCATTTCTTTTTAATAAAAGGAAGGTAGGTGTTTCAGGCGTAAATAAGATTAAAATGGAAAAAAGGAGACTAGGTATACCCACAACACCCAACATGATTCGCCAATCATTTTCCATCCCTTGAATGAAATAATTAGATATATAGGCGATCAGAATACCTAAAACCACATTCAATTGAAATGAAATCACAAGTTTACCCCGGTGTTTGGCAGGAGCTATTTCTGATATGTAAATTGGGGCAACTACAGAAGACGCACCGATCCCTAAACCACCTAAAAATCGAAACAACATAAAATATTCGACATTGCTCGCTAAGGCCGCGCCAATCGAGGAAATGAAAAAGGATATCCCAATCCACAATAGGGTAGGTTTACGGCCAAATCGGTCAGCGGGTATTCCCCCCAAAGCTGCGCCCACTACCGTTCCGTACAAAGCTGTCGCGATGGCTAAACCATGCGTCCAACTATCTAATTTCCATAAAGCCTGGATAGCTAATTCAGCCCCTGAAATAACAGCTACATCTAAACCAAATAACATTCCACCTAAACCTACGGTGATGGACCAAAATAATACGTGTTTATTCATGACTTTCCGGATTGGAACTTAATGATAAAAAATACTTGGATAATATACTAATGGATAAACCTAAGAAAATTAATAAGGTTAAGGCAATTTTTAATCCAAAATATTCGGATAAAAATCCGATTAACACGGGTCCTAGAAGAAATCCAACATATGCAATGGTCGAAACGCTTGCCAAAGCCATGGAAGGACTCATATTTTTTGCCGCACCGGCTTTGGAATAGATAATGGGTACAATAGTCGAAATACCTAGGCCAGCAACGGCACATCCTATGATAATTAAGAATATCTGGGTAAATAATAAGCAAAGCGAGATGCCGACTGCAATAGCAAGGCCATTATATATTAAAATGCCACGAACATTGAATTTATTTGTTAAATAATCCCCTATCAAACGCCCAATAACCATCGCAAAGGCAAAGGATGTAAAGCCTATCGTGATTGGAAAGGGATTACCTAACGCGCTTTCTTTTACATAGAGTGTAATCCAATCTGCCATCGCCCCCTCACAAAGCATTCCACAAAAGGCGATTAATGATAAGATTAGTAGGTACTTGCCGATATTAAAGAAATGTACTTTTTGAGATGTTTTTTCTTCCCTTTGTTTAAAACCATCGGGTATAAGGCCTTTGAAAAAGAGGGGAATTCCTATTAGGTTTATTAAACTGATGCCAATAAAATGAATGGGTAAACTTATATTGTATTTTATCAAATAGCCTCCTGTAAAAGCGCCTAGCATTAATCCGACGGAAAAAATAGCATGAAAACTCGACATTATTATTTTTTTCATTTGGGACTCTAAGCTCACCACCTGAGTATTCATGGCAATATTTAAAATATCGCCCGCCATGCCAAATGCGAATAAACTTATAAATAGCTGAATTGGACTATTAATATGTCCGAATAATGGTAAGATGATGATATATAATATGACAGCTAAAAGACAAATATATGCTGATTCAAATTTAGAAATTAACCATCCAGCTAATGGTAGCGAAACCATGGATCCAATTGGTAAACCCATCAAAACAGTCCCTAAGGCTGCATCTGAAAGAGATAAGGTTTCTTTGAAATCAGGAATTCGGGTAGCCCAACTCGCAAAATTTAATCCACACAGAAAGAATAAGATTCCGATGGAGTACCGATTTTTATTCATGTGGTATTAATAAGTTGCCAATTTCATTCCATGAATTTACGCGTTCATAGCCTTCTATGTGTAAATTATGTAGAGCCGAAAATAGGAGAGGTGTCCCAGTTGAAAAAGTTCTTAGATTCTTTTCGTGATCATCAATCAAATAATCGGCCTGAATCATGTATTTATGTCCGCAAAATACGACATGTGTCCAGGAAATGAAGGGAAAATGTTCTTCAAGCCAGCTTAATTTTTCTTTTAATGATTCTGGAAATTCGGTTGCCGCGGATACAATGAAAATCTCATAGTGTTTCCCCAATTCTTTTACGATTTCAACGGCATTTTCCTTCACTGGCAAATCTAAGAAAAAACCAGGCTCCTTTAAAAATGAATTATGAGCTAAGTAATCCTGATAAAATTCCATCTTACGCACATCGTTGCTAAGCAATTCAGGCATTGAATAGGATTTATTCAGTCGCTTATTAATTTCAGAAATAATTTTGATAGATGTATCGGCTAATACATCATCCATATCGATGGCTATTCTTTTCATAGGAACTAAAAAAAACTCCCCAATGAATTGGGGAGTTTTAAATTTAATAAGACATAAATTACATCATTCCACCCATACCGCCACCACCTGGTGCATGGCTATGCGCTGGCTCATTGGCTGGCTTATCTGCAATCACACATTCCGTAGTTAATAGCAATCCTGCAATTGAAGCTGCATTTTCTAAGGCTAAACGAGTAACTTTTGTTGGATCAATAATACCCGCTGCAATCATATTTTCATATTTATCTTCGCGTGCATTATATCCAAAATCATCTTTACCAGCACGAACTGCATTTACAACGACAGAGGCTTCGCCACCAGCATTGGATACAATGGTACGTAAAGGTGATTCAACAGCCTGACGGATGATATTAATACCCGTTGTCTGATCTTCATTTTCTCCTTTTAATTTATCTAAAGAGGCAATAGCACGAATTAAAGCAACACCACCACCGGCGATAATTCCTTCTTCAACAGCCGCACGTGTTGCGTGCAAAGCATCATCAACCCGGTCTTTCTTCTCTTTCATTTCTACCTCAGTTGCCGCACCAATGTACAAAATTGCTACCCCGCCAGATAATTTGGCTAAGCGCTCTTGTAATTTTTCACGATCATAATCTGATGTAGTGTTTTCGATTTGAGATTTAATTTGATTCACGCGATTGGTGATATCATCTTTTGAACCTGAACCATTTACTACGGTTGTATTATCTTTATCAATAATCACTTTCTCCGCTTGACCTAAATATTCAATCGTTGCATTCTCTAATTTAAATCCACGCTCTTCTGCAATTACAGTTCCTCCCGTTAAAATTGCGATATCTTCTAACATCGCTTTTCTACGATCACCGAAACCTGGTGCTTTTACAGCAGCAACTTTCAGAGCTCCACGAATCTTATTCACTACTAACGTTGCTAATGCCTCTCCATCCACATCTTCTGAAATAATTAATAGAGGGCGTCCTGTTTGTGCAACCGCTTCTAATACAGGTAATAATTCTTTCATCGAAGAAACTTTCTTCTCTGATATCAAAATAAAAGGTTTCTCTAATTCAACCTCCATTTTGTCCGTATTCGTAACAAAATAGGCGGATAAATATCCACGGTCAAATTGCATACCTTCCACGGTTTTAACTTCAGTTTCAGTTCCGCGAGCTTCCTCTACAGTAATAACCCCTTCACGACCTACCTTATCCATCGCAGAAGAAATCATTTGACCGATTTCAGAATCGTTGTTTGCTGAAATGGTAGCCACTTGAGCGATTTCATTTGATGTAGTAATTGGACGAGATTGTTTTTGTAAATCAGCAACGATTGCTTCAACTGCTTTCTCAATTCCTTTTTTCAAATCCATTGGATTTGCACCCGCAGCTACGTTTTTAGATCCAATCGTATAGATCGATTGTGCCAAAACTGTTGCAGTCGTAGTTCCATCTCCGGCTTGGTCAGCTGTTTTGGAAGCTACTTCTTTCACTAATTGAGCTCCCATGTTTTCTACAGGATCCTCCAATTCAATTTCTTTAGCTACCGAAACCCCATCTTTTGTAATGGATGGAGAACCGAATTTCTTGTCAATAATTACGTTACGACCTTTGGGTCCAAGTGTAACTTTAACAGCATTTGCAAGGGTATCAACCCCTCTCTTCATCTTTTCGCGTGCTTCGCTGTCGAAAAATAATTCCTTAGCCATAATGATATGTCTTTTAAAGTTTTGTTAAATTCTTAATTTATAATACTGCAAAAATGTCAGATTCACGCATGATCAGGTAATCCTTTCCATCGATTGTGATTTCTGTCCCAGAATATTTACCATACAAGACATCATCACCTACTTTAACAGTGATTGGCTCATCTTTTTTACCATTACCAACTGCTACGACAACTCCTTTTTGTGGCTTTTCTTTTGCCGTATCTGGAATGATAATACCAAATGCAGTTTTTTCTTCAGCTTGCGCGGGTTCAACAATTACCCGATCCGCCAAGGGTTTGATAGTTAATTTTGACATGTTTTATAAGTTTTGAATGTTAATTAATTGATTGCTCTTAAAAGAGACAAGGCATGAACCTACAAGACACATGCCAAATTGAATAAACTGACAAATTTGTCAGTCAGGTCGTAAAATATTATTTGCTGGCAGGCTTTTGAACCGGCGCTGGTGCCGCGGGAACTGTTTTTGTGGCTGCTTTTTCGACATTTACAGACTTAATCGCATCTCCCGTCTCAGTCGAAATCGTGAAATTCGTCAATAAGGCTAATACCAAAATCGCAATGGAGAAACCCCAAGTTAATTGTTCTACCAAATCCCCTGTTTTTTGAACACCAAACATCTGCGTAGCCCCAGAGGATGAAAACTCACCGCTAATACCGCCGCCTTTAGGATTTTGAACCAATATTAAAATGATTAATAAGGCTGAGAATAAAACGATGAGAGAAATTAATAAAGTAAACATGATTAATTATTTATTTTTAATGATAATTCTGAAATTCGAGTTGCAAAGTAATGGCTTTTTTCGGGTTTAGACAAACTTAATTTTTCATAAACCTCAATTGCTTGCTGGTATTTTCCCTGTTTTTCCAAGATCATAGCAAAAGTTTCCGATGTAGGAAGGTTCCAATGGCTTTCGGAAAGGTCAATTTCTACTTCTGGTTCTTCTTGACTCACTTTTTTCAAGCGAGATAAGGAAGGCAAATTTTCTAAAAATTGATCGATTAATTGATCTTGCTTTAAGGTCGTTGAGGTAACATTTCCTTGTCTTTCTTCTTCAATATCAAAAATTGAGGCAAATAGTTGATTCCGATTACTCGATTTGAGCGCAATGATTCGTTGGGCATGTTTATTGAATCGTTCATTCCAATCCAACAAGTAAAAAAATGGATATTTCTTTTTGTCTTCATCAAAAAAACGCAATTCCTCTTCCTTCGACCGATCAAATCGATTTAATAAAAACCATAATTTTTGTGATTTAATCGGATCTTTCATTACCAATCTCCAGCTATTTTGTTAAATAGGTCTAAAATAATTTGATCTGCAAGTTTAGGGATTAAGGTCTTTTCAACTTGACTAAGTGTTTGATTTTGAGGAAAGTCCTGGTAAAAACTAAATTCCTGATCGAAGTTTTTCGTTTCGTCCAGTCGATTTGTTAATTGGATTTGAACACGAAGCGTAAGTCTATTTAATCCAGCCTTATCGTCGGAGGTAGGGGCCTGGGGAGTTAATTCGTAGCCTGTGATACTACCTTCCAACAATAAATCGGGATTTTGATTAATAATCTTTAAAGTTGTATTTCGTTGAAAATATTCCTTCAATTTTTCATTAATGGTCAACGAGAGATTGCTTGGGCCTCCAGCTGTTTCCATACGTATATTATTGATTTGAATAGTTTTCAAATCAGGCGATAAACTTGCTCCTTTAAAACTATAGCAAGAAATCATCAAAAAATTGATGGCTACAAGGAATCCCAAGCTGATTATTTTATGCCAAATCTTCAAGGTCGTATTGTTTAATTTTTCGATACAAGGTCCGCTCAGATATCCCTAAATCTTGTGCTGCGTATTTTCGTTTATTCTTATTCTTTTTTAAGGCCCGAATGATAATTTCCTTTTCTTGTTTTTCTAAAGAAAGTGTCACATCATTGGCATTCATGCTTATTTCCTCAAATTGGGCTTCTTCTAATTCTTCTTTTTCGGGTTTGCTGTCTATTTTTAATTGATTTTCAGAATCGTTATAACTTGGCAGTGAGAGTCCCAACGTTGAGGTTTCTTCTTGAACTGGTCTAATGTCTTCAAACAAAGACATATTATCATGTAACACATCATACACATTTGTATTGCCGGTTTCAATTACTTTTAAAAGGATTTTTTTGAGCTCAGTCACATCTTTTTTAAGGTCAAAAAGAATTTTGTACAAAATCTCTCGTTCATTCATTCCATCCTTAGATTGGAAAAAATCCCCTTTCATGACATGTGAACTAATTTTGGGTTCATTAAACGCTAAGTAATCCTGTAATTTATGTTCGTCTACAATTCGATCACCCATTTCCAAGACGGATATTTGCTCAGCCAAATTTTTTAATTGGCGTATATTTCCGGGAAAGCGTTGTTTTTGCAATAAAATTTTAGCCTCATTTGTTAAGGAAATCGGTTTTACGCGATGAGATTCTGAGAAATCAGTCGTGAATTTTCGGAATAATAATTCGATGTCATCGCCACGTTCACGCAAAGGAGGAACATAAATGGGTACAGTGCTTAATCGATAAAAAAGGTCTTCTCTGAATTTGCCATTTTCGATGGCTTGTTGGAGATTTAAATTCGTAGCAGCCACCACGCGGGTGTTTGTTCGCTGCACCTTCGAAGAACCCACTCGAAGAAATTCACCATTTTCTAATACACGCAAAAGTCTTGCCTGAGTTCCCAAAGGCATTTCAGCGATTTCATCTAAAAAGATAGTACCGCCATCAGTTACCTCAAAATATCCTTTTCTGGCTTCAATCGCCCCTGTAAAGGAACCCTTCTCATGGCCAAATAATTCAGAATCGATGGTTCCTTCGGGGATCGCCCCGCAATTGACCGCAATGAATTGGCCATGTTTTCTTTTGGATAAAGAATGAATGATTTTAGAAAAGGATTCTTTCCCTGAGCCACTTTCCCCGGTAATGAGTACAGTCATGTCCGTGGGTGCCACCTGTTCCGCAATCGAAATCGCACGAAGCAACGCGGGGGAGTTTCCAATGATCCCAAAACGTGCCTTAATACTTGCTAAATGACTAATTTCGCTCATATATTCGTTATTTCACCTAAAAGAGTACCTGTTGTGCATTGAGTTATTTTGACAAAAACGTATTCACCCTTTTGTTCTTTTTGCTTCTGAAATACAACAACCTTTCCCGAATCACATTTGCCATAATGATGTAAATCCGATTTCTTTGAATCCCCCTCGACTAATACTTTTTGTATCGTACCAATTAACATATGATTTCGAATACCAGAATGGAAACGTTGTTTTTCTATGATTTCTGCTAACCGACGTTTCTTTACCTCTTCCGATATATCATCTACATATTTTTTAGCAGCCGGTGTACCGGGACGCTCGGAATATGAAAACATGTAACCAAAATCATATTGTACATAATCCATTAAAGATAATGTTTCAGATTGATCCTCTTCTGTTTCTGTGCAAAAACCGGCGATCATATCATGGGAAATACCACAACTTTCACCTAAAATGGACCGGATCGCGTTAATTCGATCGATATACCATTCCCGGGTATATGTTCGATTCATCAAATCAAGAATACGATTACTTCCACTTTGGGCTGGTAAATGAATGTTTTTGCAAATATTTTCATATTTGGCCATCGTATGCAAAACTTCGTCTGTAATATCTTTTGGATGTGAAGTAGAAAATCGAACACGTAAATCGGGATGAATTAAAGCTACCTTTTCTAATAAATTTGCAAATGAAATGATTTGCCCATTTGTTGGATCTTCAAATTTATACGAGTCGACATTTTGACCTAATAAACTTACTTCTCGATAACCTTGTTCAAACAATGTTTGACATTCGGATAGGATAGAGGCCAAATCGCGGGAACGTTCTCGACCTCTTGTATAGGGAACAACACAAAAGGTACACATATTATCACATCCTCGCATAATACTTACAAAGGCTGTCACCCCATTGCTATGCAAACGAACTGGCTCAATGTCTCCATATGTTTCTTCCCTTGAAAGAAACACATTGATCGCTTTGTCTTCCGTACTTAATTGTTCGAGTAAATTCGGTAAATCCCGATAGGCATCGGGTCCCGCCACTAAATCGACAATTTTTTCCTCTTCGATTAATTTTGTTTTCAGGCGTTCTGCCATGCAACCTAGAATACCTATGTTTAATAACGGATTCTTAGATTTTAGGGCATGAAAACCACGTAGGCGATGTCGAATTTTTGTCTCGGCATTTTCACGAATCGCACATGTATTTAATAATATGGTATCCGCGTCCTTTATGTTATCCGTGGTACTATATCCATTTGTCATTAAAATCGATGTCACAACCTCCGAATCAGCGAAATTCATTTGACATCCATAACTTTCAATATATACCTTTCCCTTCGATTGTTCCGCCAAATAACTAGGTGAAATTCTCGGTACATCTAATCCCTCTAATTCTTCTTTTGAAAGTGTTTTTAACTCTTGCATAAATTTTAAATCGAAACTAATTACAAATTTATGACATTTTGGCAGATTAAACTACATGATTTTGCCGGAATTTAAATAGATAATTTGATCAGATTGTTTGGTTAATTGTTCATTATGCGTCACCATGATGATGCATTGGGACCAATCCTCTTTTAATTCTAAGAATAAATCATACAGGTTTTGCGCATTGGTATTATCTAAATTGCCCGTAGGTTCATCGGCCAGAAGAAGTCTCGGTTTATTGATTAAGGCACGGGCAACGGCAATTCGTTGTTGTTCACCTCCAGATAATTGGCTCGGATATTTAGGACCTAAATGATGAATGCCCAATTTCGATGATATATGTTCATAGCGTTCCTTTTCTTCCTCCGAAATAGTTTTTTCCCGGATATACAATGGAAAAAGGATGTTTTCTTGACAAGTAAATTCTGGTAATAAATTGTGAAATTGAAATACAAAGCCTAGTTTTTCATTTCGAAAAATACCTTTATCTTTTTCTTGAAGGCCACTATAATCGATGTTGTCAAGCTTTACAATTCCCGAATCAGCTTGATTTAATAAACCAATAATTTGCAACAAGGTACTTTTTCCTGAACCGGAAGGACCTAAAATAGAAACTAATTCGTTTGCATTTACATGAAAAGAAATGTCATTTAGAATTAATTGAGATCCATAGGATTTTGAAATGTTTTTTAATTCTAACATTTTTTTGTCTTTTTTTTAGAATATTCAAGAGAATCAAGAACTTTTTAAAAGTTTGGCAAATAAATAGTAATTTCACGAAATAAAAATTTTATACTAAATGAATATTCACGAATACCAAGCAAAGGAAATTTTAAAAGGTTACGGAGTAAAGATTCAAGAGGGTATTGTTGTTGATCAAGTAGAAGATGCGATATCAGCGGCTGAAGCTTTAAAGGCGCAAACAGGAACAGGTTGGTTTGTGGTGAAAGCCCAAATTCATGCAGGAGGAAGAGGAAAAGGAGGAGGGGTTAAATTGGCCAAGAATCTAGACGAAGTAAAGGAACGTGTATCTCAAATTTTGGGAATGCAATTAATTACGCATCAAACGGGCCCTGAGGGTAAATTGGTGAATAAGGTGTTGATCAGTGAAGATGTGTATTACCCAGGTGCTTCTGAACCTAAGGAATATTACCTGTCGATTTTATTAGATCGTGGTCGTGCGTGCAATGTCATTATGGCTAGTACGGAAGGAGGAATGGATATCGAAGAGGTAGCTGAACATAATCCTGAAAAGATTGTGAAAGAATGGATTGACCCTCGGGTTGGTTTACAAGATTTTCAAGCCCGCAAAGTTGCCTTCTCATTAGGTTTGAGTGGTCAGGCGTTTAAAGAGATGGTGAAATTTATCCAATCGTTATACAAGGCCTATGTAGAAACGGATTCATCCATGTTTGAGATTAATCCTGTATTAAAGACGTCAGATGATAAAATCTTAGCGGTTGATGCTAAAGTGAATTTAGACGATAATGCGTTATTCCGTCACAAGGATTTAGCAGTATTGCGTGATACATCTGAAGAAGATCCTTTGGAAGTAGAGGCTTCTGAAAATGACTTGAACTATGTGAAGTTGGACGGGAACGTAGGATGCATGGTTAACGGAGCAGGTTTAGCGATGGCAACGATGGATATCATTAAGTTATCAGGTGGTGAACCCGCTAATTTCTTGGATGTTGGGGGTGGAGCAAATGCGAAAACAGTAGAAGCCGGATTCCGGATTATATTACAAGATCCTAATGTAAAAGCAATTTTGATTAATATTTTCGGCGGAATTGTTCGTTGCGATCGGGTGGCTAACGGAGTTGTCGAAGCCTATAAGAACATAGGACAAATTAATGTGCCTATCATTGTGCGTCTTCAAGGGACCAATGCTGAGGAAGGTGCTGCAATCATCAATAATTCTGGCTTGAAAGTATTCTCGGCGGTTTTATTAAAAGATGCGGCTAAATTAGTTTCAGAAGTTTTAAAATAAAGAGGGTCGGGTTTTATGAAATTTGTTTGCATCGGACGTAATTATGTAGATCATATTAAGGAACTATCGAATGATAGGCCGAGTGAACCTGTAGTTTTCATAAAACCCGATACTGCTTTATTGGAATCTAATAAGTTTTATTATCCTCATTTTTCCAAAGACATTCATTATGAATTAGAATTAGTCTTTCGTATTGGGAAAATTGGTAAGAATATCGAGGCCAAATTTGCGCACAAGTATATTGATGCCTATGGCTTAGGAATTGATTTTACTGCGCGTGATGTTCAAGCTAAACTGAAAGATAAAGGCTTACCGTGGGAAAAGGCTAAAGCTTTTAACGGATCCGCGTTTATTTCCGATTTAAAGCCCTTTGATTCAGCTCTATTAGATCATCCTATTCAATTTCATTTAGATCTTAATGATCAACGTGTTCAAACAGGTGATTCATCTTTAATGATTTGGAATGTATCAGAATTAATCGAAGAAGTCTCAACGTATTTTACCCTGAAAACAGGGGATATTATTTTTACCGGTACTCCAGCTGGCGTAGGTCCTGTTCAAATAGGAGATAAATTAACCGGATTTCTAAGTTCAGAAAAGTTATTTGATTTAACCATTGCATGAAACCCATCGTAGGCCAACCCGCACCATCTTTCCAAAAAATGGATTCAGATGGTCATTTGATTGATTTGAAAGCTTTAAAAGGCAAGAAAGTTGTTCTTTATTTTTATCCTAAGGATGATACACCAGGCTGTACTGCGCAAGCCTGCAATTTAAATGAAAACTTAGAAAAACTTCAATCCGATGGATTTGTTGTGATCGGCGTAAGTATTGATTCAGATGCTGCGCATACAAAGTTTAAGAAAAAATATAATTTACAATTTTCATTGGTAGCGGATACAGATCATTCGTTGGTGGAAGCTTATGGCGTTTGGGTTGAAAAATCCATGTATGGAAAAACTTACATGGGAACAGCACGCACAACTTTTATTATTAATGAGGAGGGAATAATTTCAGATGTAATTGAGAAAGTGGATACAAAAAATCATACCTCACAAATCCACTAATCACCATAATTATGCAAACACAAGAATTAGAAAAAATTGCCTCTCAGGTTCGGCGTGATATTTTACGCATGGTTCATGGATGTCAATCAGGACACCCTGGTGGGTCTTTAGGATGTACAGATTTATTGGTCGAATTATTTTTCAATGCCATGATTTTGAAAACAGACTCTTCCGGAAATGTTGTTTTCCAAATGGATGGAGAAGGAGAAGATGTTTTTTACTTATCAAATGGTCATATTTCACCATTGATTTATAGCGTTTTAGCTCGTAGAGGTTATTTTGCTGTTAGTGAAT
Source organism: Cytophagaceae bacterium (assembly GCA_947450365.1). GTDB lineage: Bacteria > Bacteroidota > Bacteroidia > Cytophagales > Spirosomataceae > Aquirufa. The sequence goes on along the minus strand of CANFVE010000014.1, from coordinate 15,706 downwards.
TAGCTTCTTTTCGGAAAATTAATACACGATTACAAGGTCACCCAACTCCCCACGAACATTTAGAAGGTATTCGGATCGCATCGGGATCATTAGGACAAGGTCTTAGTGTGGCGATAGGTACTGCACAGGCTAAAAAATTATCCAAAGATAATTCTTTGGTGTATTGTTTAATGGGTGATGGCGAACAAAATGAAGGTCAAGTGTGGGAAGCGGCTATGTACGCGCCACATCATCAAGTAGATAATTTAATCACATTCATTGATGTCAATGGGCAACAGATTGATGGACCTACTGACAAGGTGATGAATAATCGTGATTTAGGTGAAAAATATAAAGCATTCGGTTGGGAAGTTTTACATATGGCCGGCAATGATGCAGCAGATGTTCAACAAACCATCGCAAGTGCAAAAAAATTAAGTGGTCAAGGTGCCCCCATTATGGTTTTAATGCAAACAGAAATGGGTGCAGGTGTAGATTTCATGATGGGTAGTCATAAGTGGCATGGGGTGGCACCGAATGACCAACAATTAGCAGATGCTTTGGCTCAATTAACAGAAACTTTAGGAGATTATTAAGATGGCTCAATATACATTTGAAACTAAAAAAGATACACGCTCTGGCTTCGGTGCGGGAATGGAATATTTAAGTTTAAATAGTCCTAAGGTCGTTGCGCTTTGTGCCGATTTGATTGGTTCTTTGAAATTAGAGGCATTTATTAAGAATAGTCCTGAGCGTTTTTTCCAAACAGGAATTGCCGAAGCAAATATGATCGGAATTGCGGCAGGGTTAGCCGTTGGAGGTTATATCCCATTTGCGACGACATTTGCTAATTTTGGAACCGGTAGGGTATATGATCAGATTCGTCAATCAGTAGCCTATTCTGGTAAAAATGTGAAAATTGCTTGTAGTCATGCAGGTTTAACTTTAGGGGAAGATGGCGCTACGCATCAAATTTTAGAAGATATTGGTTTGATGAAAATGCTTCCGGGTATGGTAGTCATTAATCCGTGTGATTATAACCAAACAAAGGCTGCCACGATTGCGGTGGCTGATTATGAAGGACCCGTATATTTACGTTTTGGTCGGCCAGTTGTACCCGTGTTTACACCAGAAAACCAAACTTTTGAAATTGGTAAGGCCATTCATTTAATGGAAGGCGCAGATGTAAGTATTTTTGCCACCGGTCATTTGGTTTGGGAATCGATTTTAGCTGCTGAAATTTTGAAAGAAAATGGTATTCATGCGGATGTCATAAATATTCATACGATTAAGCCTTTGGATACGGATTCAGTTTTAAAATCGGTAGTAAAGACGGGTTGTGTAGTTAGTGCGGAAGAGCATCAGTACAATGGGGGATTAGGTGATTCAATAGCGCAATTTTTGGCAGTTACGAAACCCACACCGATGGAATTTGTGGGTGTCAATGATTCATTTGGTGAATCGGGTAAACCAGCTGAATTGATGGAAAAATATGGTTTAAACGCCGCTTCCATTGTAGAAAAGGCGATGAAAGCAATTTCTAGAAAGTAATTGGTTTAAAACGGATAGCCAATACCGATATTAAATTCAATTGGGTTTTCTCCTGAACTAAAAGATGTTTCGGAGAGGACCCATTTTTTATTTACCGGATTTGCGGGATTGATCACTTTAGTAGCTAAATCCAGGCGTAAGAGAAAATAATTAAAATCCCACCGTAGGCCGAATCCTGTTCCTAGGGCTATTTGATTTATGAATGAATCAAATTTAAATTTTCCGGTTTCATTCGGTAAATCAGTTAAAGACCAAATGTTTCCAGCATCCATAAAAAAGGCGCCATTCATGTCCCCCAAAAATTTAAACATTTTAAAGCGATATTCGATTGAACTTTCCAATAATACACTACCGGGTTGTTCGATTAGATTTGATCCCGCCTGATATCCTCCTGGCCCTAATCTTCTCGGCTTCCAAGCTCGTAAGCTACTTGGGCCACCAATAAAGAAATTCTTTTCATATGGCAATTGATAGCCATTTTCCGCCCCATAAGCATAAGCAAGTCCCCCAATGAATTTGTAGGCTATTTGGGATTTGCGTTTTAGTCCCACAAAATGATATTTTCTGAAATCAAAATTAAATCGTAGGTACCTATAAAACTGCATGTTTTGACTATTGCCTAATAAGTTTTCAACAAATTTGATTTTGTTATCCGTCAAAAAATTCAAGCTAGTTCCACCTGATTCAATACCCAAGGTTAATGCCTTACCTTCGACTAGTCCATTCGTTGGAATGAATGTCCGATGGACATATGAAAAGTTGATACTTGAAACAAAACTAGGATTAAAACTACGATAAAGGTTATTTCCTTTAATTCGCAGTTCATCTAAATAGGTTTGAAATAATTGGGAGGTGTTGGTTTGCGGGTAATTCGTATTTAATACATTTAGATCTACCAAGGACAACTGATAAAAGGTAAAGGCCGATTTACGCCATAAATACCGTTGGAATATCTTGAAATTAGTCCTATTGTATTCAGGCCGATCGATATAATCGTATCCAATACCCATTTGGGTTTTTGCACCATAATATTCGCCAAATTTTGAAGTTAATTGACTCGGTAAAAATAAAGTCGGAAAATTAGCCGTAGCTCCAAGACTAATATCTAAATTTTTTCGCGTTACATCGGTATTAATGAAACCGGCCTGAGCCTCAAAACCTAAGCGCCCCGTTATTTCTAAAAAATCAAGTTCAGAGAAGACACGTCTTATTTTAAGTGAATTTGTAATAAATGGACCTGGTATACCCCTAAATGAACTTCCGCCTAATTCGGAGGATATATTATATCTATCATTTCGGATTAATTCAATGCGAGGGTAAATTTTTGTACTATTCGTATCAAATTGGATTGAGACAGATTTAAATTGATCCGTTTCATAAATGTTTTGAAGGCTATAATTCAGTTTATCCGATGAATACAAATCATTTTCTTTGATACTCACCAACTTTTTTAATTCATTGGATGATTTAGATATCGCATTGATACTTCCTGTGTTTGCCTCATCTACATAGGCATTTTCACGAAAATCAATTGGGCCATATCGAAATAATCGATCGTAGATATTATTTTGTTGATTAGCCTTAAAATCGGGTATTTTATAAATAAGGCTAATTTTATTTAGTGTCGTATCTTTTAAATCATTGATTTTAATACCTACTACCTCAGGAGAAAAATAGAAATAACCTTGATTTTTCAAGTGATTTGCTAGCCGTTCCTTTTCCTGTTTAATGACATCTAATTCAAGCGTTTTGTGCGGATGAATCAAACTTTCATTTTTCAAAAACAAATTTATTTTTTCTTCTAAAACCGGATTATTGATTTGCAGGGAATCTTCTTTTGTGAATTCACTCTCAATGCCTTCTTGGATAAAATAGGTTACATTAAACGCATTGTTGAACTCTTTTAAACTATCAATTGTATATGAAATGTTAGTATGTAAAAATCCTTTCGAACGATAATATTTTGAGAGTGATTTGGCGTTTAATTCTATTTCACTCAGATTTAAAAGGGAAGGCATTTTTTTGAAAAAACGAAGAAAGGCTTGTTTTTGATGTACTGAATCTTTCTTAGCTCGCTTACTTTGAAGGTAGGAGTTTATTCGAATTGAAATAAATCTGGTGTTGCTTTCTTTTAAACCCGTTATATTTGTTCGAATATCTTCCGTTTTTATTTTCTTATTACCAATGATTTTAATTTGATTGATGCTAGGTTTTTGAATGACATACCTATCGTAGTCACCACAAGAAAATAGGAGTGAAGCTAGACAAAAAAATAAAAGGATAGGTCGTAATTTCAAAAGATGCTAACGAATAAACAAATTAAGTTAATTAATTCCCTACATGCTAAAAAAGGTCGTAAGGACACGAATTTATTTTTAGTGGAAGGTGAAAAAGGAATTTACGAATTACAAACCTCCCATTATCATATAAAATTAATGGTTTTAAATGAAACCTTAGCAAATATTCCAACTGTTCACTCGAATACAGAGGTTTGTTTCTTGCCTGAAACGGAGGTGGTTAAATTATCCAGTTTAACGAATAATGCTTATGGTTTTGCAGTGGTAGAATCGATATTTTATGAAGAAAAGGCTTTTTCATTTCTGGACCAAATGACTGTCGTATTGGATGGGGTTCGTGATCCGGGTAATTTAGGTACCATTATTCGTATTTGTGATTGGTACGGCATCACGCAAATGATTCTTTCAGAGGATTCTACAGAGTATTATAATCCCAAGGTCGTTTCCGCGAGTATGGGTTCTTTCTCACGAATTAAGTTTTTGTACACAGATTTAGCCGAGTTTTTTCAACGCCATTCGGATTTACCGGTCATCGGTGCGACATTAAGAGGACAGTCAATTTACAGCTTTCAATTTCCAACCGAAGGTTTTATTTTGATGGGAAATGAATCCTTGGGGATCCGGGATTCAATTTTACCTTATATAAAAGATGACATAACAATTCCTCGGATAGGAGAGGCCGAATCGTTAAATGTGGCAATTTCAACCGGAATTATTTTGGATAATTTAAGAAGGAACCACTAATTATCTTCCTTTAAATATAATTCAATCAGATAATGTGCTAAATAAAGTAGAGGCGTAAATAAAATAGCAATAAAAAATTTATACAAATAATTGTTTAAAGAAACGTTCATCCATTGTCCGATTGTCCAATTCCCAAATGCATAAAAAGCAATTCCAATCACGAGAAAGCTGTCGATTAACTGACTAACTAACGTGGATCCAGTCGCTCTCAGCCAAATATTTTTCTTTCCCGTTCTACCTTTAATTTTTTCAAATACCGTCGCATCAATAATTTGGCTGACCAAAAATGCGGAGAGCGAACCTAAAATAATTCCTAATCCCTGTCTAAAAATAAGGCTAAATGCCGTATTGATATTCATTTCCTTATTGACAGTTAACCAAAAGTCTGCCGGAACTAAAATAGTAGCTATGTATATAATAAAAAACGCGAAGGCGATAAATACAGCAGTTGTATAGGAAATAAATTTGACACCTTTTTTACCGAAGTAATCATTGATAATATCGGAGGTGATAAATACAAGAGGCCAATTTAATGCACCTGCAGTTTGGTTTAAATCCCAAGTATCACCCCACCATGTCAATAAACCCAATGGCTCGAACCCTAATGTTTTTTCAATCGATACAATTTTGACCCCAATAATTTCTGCCACGATCGCATTCGTTAGAAATAAACCAAATAGGAAAATAAATAACTTTTGTTTGCGGGAGAATTGGTCAAAGGTCATTTTCTGTAATTATTAAAATGAAGGGCAATTTTGTCTAAAGCAAGATTAAGTTGCTCTACATGAGGCAAGAAAACAATTCGAAAATGATCTTTAGGTATAAAATTAAATCCTCTTCCTCCTACGACTAATATTTTTTGTTCTTCTAGTAACGACATCACAAAATGGTTTTCGTCTTCAAAGGTAAATTGACTCAAATCAATTTTCGGAAATAAATAAAGGGCGCCTTTGGGTTTTACGCAGCTTACTCCCGGAATAGCGACTAATTTATCGTAGGCCAATTCCATTTGTCGATGCAAACGACCCGTAGGTAGCACTAAATCTTCAATGGATTGATAGCCTCCTAGAGCGGTTTGAATGCCAAATTGTGTTATTACATTGGCACATAATCGTGTGCTAAATAAGAAGTTCAAGCCTTCGATATACGATTTGGCTTTATGTTTGGCACCCGTTAGGATCATCCAACCACCTCGAAAACCTGCTGCACGGTAATTTTTTGACAAACCACCCATGGTTACGATTAAAATATCATCGCATAAACCAGCCGCCGAATAATGTTTAGCGTCATCAAATATTATTTTGTCATAAATTTCGTCTGAAAATAATATTAATTTATGCTTCTCAGCCAATTTGACGATTCCGTCAACAATATGTTTGGGATAAACGGCTCCAGTCGGGTTATTCGGATTAATCAATACGATTCCTTTTGTCTTTGCGGTGATTTTGGATTCCATATCCGCTAAATCCGGATTCCAATCATCCTGTTCATCACAGGAGTAATGAACGGCATTTCCTCCAGCTAAACCGACCACAGTGGTCCATAAAGGATAATCAGGCGAGGGGATAAGTATTTCGTCTTCAGCATTTAATAGCGCCATCATGACCAACGAAATTAATTCGCTTACCCCATTACCAATATAAATATCCTCGATTAAAATATTCTTAACACCACGATTTTGATAATATTGCATGACTGCCTTCCTAGCGGCGAATAGCCCTCTAGAATCTACATATCCTTGTGCATTCCGGATATTTACTATAATATCGTGAATAATTTCATCAGGAGTTTCAAATCCAAAAGAAGCTGGATTTCCGATGTTCAGCGATGTAATTTTGTAACCTTGATTTTGAAGCATTAACGCTTTTTCGTAAACAGGTCCTCTGATTTCGTATTTTAGATGATCTAAACGCTTACTTTTGTGAATCTCCATGAAAATATTGCAAGTAAAGATGCAAAACTACTAATTTACTTTTAATTGTTAGAAGCTATTTAAATGAATTATTTGAGCTATTTTCTTATTCTGAATTTTGCGCTCCTTTTGATCTATGGCATTTTAGCCTATCGATATAGGTCATTTAGCCGGGTAAAATTTCGGTTTTCTGGATTTGTGGTTGTGAAATTATTATTACGCTTTTGCTTAATTAACCTTTTTATCTATTTGCTTATTCAGTTCTCCTCCATCAAAAATTCATTTAATTCTAAACAAATTAATGATTTTGAAGCTATTCTCGTTTCAGAGAATTCATTTAATAAAACATTTGATGAGGACAAATTGATGGTTTTTTCCAATCAAATTGGGGATTACTATTCATCATATAAGTTAATGACGTTCGATAAAGAGAAAGGTCGCCTAGCCTTAGTCATTCCTAAAACTTCATATCTTTCATTTCTTACTTATTTAAGGAACAAAGATTTGAAAAATGTAAAAACCATTGATAAGGAAGATTTACCCTTTTTGAAAGGTGTAAAAGACAAAAGTCCAGGGTTTTACATACGTACCCATGGGAGTTCTTGGGATCAAATTTCGATAGAGAATTTGGCTAAAAAACAGGAATATTTGGGCTTTAACTCTAATTTGGATCTATATTTATTAATTTTGTTAGGCATTTTGTTGCTAAGCGAACTATTTTTGTCTTTTCAAATTATAAAGTATTAGGATTGTTTTCAACGCTTATATATAGCCTTTTTCTTTTTTACCAATTGATCTTTTTGGGAGGAAGTGTACAATACAATACGAGTGTTCAAGAAATAAATCAACTAATCGAGCGAGGATTTTACAAAGAATCGTATTTGAAGATTAAGAAAATCAGAAACGAAACAATATTCGACAATCCACAAATGTCGAAGCTAGCCTATGTTTTATCCTTAAAATTACCAGCAAATTCAATTCATTTTGATGTTTCGCGAGAGAATCTATCGTATGCTGAAAAAGGGATATTATCGGCCAGAGAAAACCATTTAAGGCAAACAAATCAGTATATGAAAGCAGGAATTTTGTTGAATTGGACGGATGATTCCTTAGTGAAGCTATTTGAAATTTATGCGCATTTAAATCGAACCACGATCCGAAAAAATATTTCATCTCGTCCTATAAATAGTATTTCGAAACAGTTAAATTCGAAATTAGCTTACAAGGATGCTATTTTAGTGTTAGACTTGATGAAGAAAAAAGAAAAATTATTAAATTATTGACCTATGCAAATTCCTGAAGCACCCTTTTATTTTCCAAATCAAACATCTTTTTACCGTGGTAAAGTACGAGATGTATATGGAATAGGGGGTCATTTACTTATGATAACTTCAGATCGGATATCCGCTTTTGATGTCGTTTTACCACGACTCATTCCGTATAAAGGTCAAGTATTAAATCAAATTGCCTCTTATTTCTTGCAGGCTACGCAGGATATCGTGCCTAATTGGTTATTGGCTACCCCTGATGCGAATGCATCTTTCGGGTATAAATGTGTTCCTATTCCGATTGAAATGGTTATTCGGGGCTATTTAGTAGGTCATTTATGGAGAGAATATAAAGCAGGTAATCGAGTTGTTTGTGGTGTGAAATTACCTGATGGCTTAGTTGAGAACCAACAATTACCTCAACCTATTATAACTCCAACGACCAAAGCTTCCGAAGGTCACGATGAAGATATTTCCGTGGCTGATATTATTTCAAAAGGTATTGTAGCGCCAACGGTCATGGAAAAATTGGTCCTCATCACGCATCAATTATATGAACGGGGTACTCAAATGGCCAAGGATAAAGGATTGATTTTAGTCGATACAAAATATGAATTTGGCATGTTTCAGGGTGATATCATGCTTATGGATGAAATTCATACACCAGATTCCTCTCGCTATTTTTATTTGGAGCCGTATCAAGAATTATTTAAAAAAGGATTGGCTCAAAAACAATTATCAAAAGAATTTGTGAGGGAATGGTTAATTAAAAATAATTTTCAAGGAAAGGAAGGTCAAGTAATCCCAGTAATCACGGATGAATTTGTGGATGAAATTTCAAATCGGTATATTTTGCTGTTCGAAGAGATAACAGGTATGAAGTTTGTCAAAGAACCACAGGATAATTTAAATAATAGAATTTTTTCAAATGTAATATCATATTTAAATCATGTCAACTAGTACATTTTATACTCTTGAACAAAATGAAAGTTATGCCCGCATCGATTGGAAAGCGGCAGAATTAGTTCAGTCCAATTATGAAGAACTCGAACTTGCAGTTCGGTTTTTATTTAAGAAAGAATACGCGAACATCATTTTAAACCTTAGTCATGTAAGTGAATTAGATGGGTATGGCGTATCTGCGATTCGAAAAGGGACAAAAATTTGTACAAATGAATTAGGCTTATTTGCCGTAGTGACAAAAAACGACGCCTTACAAGACCGATTAGATCAAGCTAAAATTGAAAATTTGACTTTGCTCAATACAGTTCAGGAGGCAGTTGACGCTATTTACCTAAATGATTTAGAGAATGATTTTGAGGATGGGGCCGAAGAAGATGAAGAATACGGAAGCGAATTTTCTGAATCTGGGGAAGATTATTAAGCTTTATTGGATTTTGCCAAGATATTTTATTCTTGTTTTTCGATAATCGTAAAACAATATTATATTTTGTGTTTTTTGATTTTAGCCAAATTAATTTTTGATTAAATTTGAAATAGCTGTCTTTAATATCGAATAAGCATAATTTTATATCGATAATATTTTTAGGATTATATTAAGTTTTTTATTGAAATAATTATATTGACATATGAACAACAATACCGAACAAGGATTGTACCGCAAGGAATTCGAGCATGATGCATGTGGAATTGGTTTTGTAGCCAGTTTGAAGGGAATAAAATCGCACCGAATTGTGGAAGATTCCATCAAGATGTTGATTCGGATGGATCATCGGGGTGCTTGTGGGTGTGATCCAAATTCAGGCGATGGTGCCGGCGTATTGTTGCAATTGCCCCATGAGTTTTTACTTGAGGAGACTCGTAAACTAGGTTTTTCTTTGCCAGCATTAGGAAATTACGGGGTGGGTATGGTCTTTTTTCCTTCCGATGAGAATTTAATTAAAGAATGCAAAGAAGTCATTGAGCGCAAGGCCAAAAAGCTGTCTTTAAAAGTTTTGGGATATCGAATTGTACCGGTAGATAATACAGATATTCAGGGGGCTGATTCGGGGAAGGCGGAGCCATCGATCCAACAATTATTTATTGATCGTCCTTCTACCTGTGCATCAGAAATAGATTTTGAAAGAAAATTATATGTATTTCGTCAATATGTGACTCGTTTATTGAATGAAACGATTCCTGCTTTGGAGAATAAGTTTTATTTTGCATCGCTATCGTGTCGGACGATTATTTATAAAGGCATGTTAACCACCATGCAGGTTCCTGGTTATTTCAGTGATTTAGCACAGGAAAATTTCACATCGGCTTTAGCGATTGTTCATTCGCGCTTTTCGACGAATACATTCCCTGAATGGAAATTGGCCCAACCTTTCCGATTTATTGCTCATAACGGTGAAATTAATACTGTTAAAGGAAATTCATCTTGGATGCAAGCACAATCGGCTTTGTTTTCCAGTAAATACTTTAGCCAAGAAGAATTGGATATGATTCTTCCTGTTTGCAGTTTGGGACAATCGGATTCAGCTATTTTAGATAATGCGATTGAATTGTTATATCTAAGTGGTCGTTCCCTTCCACACGTCATGATGATGTTAATTCCTGAAGCATGGGATGGAAATGAAGCAATGGAATCCTACAAGAAGGATTTTTATGAATATCATGCCGCGATGATGGAGCCTTGGGATGGTCCAGCAAGTATCTCATTTACAGATGGTAAAATGATTGGGGCTACACTCGATCGCAATGGTTTACGCCCTTCTCGCTATTGGGTTACGAATGATGATCATGTAATTATGGCTTCTGAGGCGGGGGTATTGGATTTAGATCCGGCAAGTATCGTTTCCAAAGGTCGACTTCAACCAGGTAAAATGTTCGTCGTGGACATGGAGCAAGGTCGAATTATTCCCGATGAGGAATTGAAAGAAAAGATATGCCAGCAACAACCGTACGGCCAATGGCTTCGTGAGAATAAAATTCGTGTCGAGGATCTCCCTGAGGCCGGGAGTGAGTATCGCCAACCAAAGGCATTGGAAATCATTTCGCGTCAACAAATTTTTGGGTTTACCACAGAGGATATTCGTGTCGTATTAGCCCAAATGGCTGAAACGGGGAAAGAAGCTTTAGGTTCGATGGGTATTGATACTCCCTTAGCGGTGTTATCGGATAAAGCTCAACATTTATCTAGTTATTTCAAACAATTGTTTGCTCAGGTAACAAATCCACCTATCGATCCAATTCGTGAACGAATGGTCATGTCCTTATTGACAGACATAGGTGGTTTATCGAATTTATTAGAAGAAGGACCAGGTCATTGTAAACAGATTGAAATTCAACAACCTGTGTTGCGAAATAAAGAAGTTGAAAAAATCCGTTGGATTGATCATGAAAATTTCCAGACGAAATCCATTCACATGACGTTTAAGTCAACCGGCGAAGAGGGTGTACTGAAAAAGGCACTAGATCGGATTAGTCAATATGCAGAGGATGCGGTCGATGACGGATATTCGATTATCTTATTAACAGATCGGGGTATTGATTCTTCACATGCGCCGATTCCTTCCTTGTTAGCTTTAGGCGCTGTGCATAATCATTTGATTCGCGCTAAAAAGCGGGCTAAAGTAGGTATTATTTTAGAGGCTGGTGATGTGTGGGAAACGCATCATTTTGCTACCTTAATTGGGTATGGCGCGTCGGCAGTTAATCCTTACATGGCATTTGAAACGTTAAAATCCATGAAGGAAAACGGTTGGGTAGATGCTAGTTTATCCTATGAGAAATTAGAGTACAATTATATAAAAGCGGTAAATGGAGAATTATTGAAGATATTCTCTAAAATGGGGATCTCTACTTTGCAATCTTACCAAGGAGCGCAGATTTTTGAGATTTTGGGATTCAGTAAGGAAGTGGTAGATCGCTATTTTACAGGGTCAATTTCACGTATTGAGGGAATAGACTTAGATACTATAGCGAAAGAGGCTTTAATTAAACATGCTTCTGGCTACAATTTATTGAAAGCGGATTATCCTAAGTTAGAGGTTGGTGGTATTTATCAATGGAAACAACGTGGTGAGGAACATTTATTTAATCCTCAAACAATTCATTTGTTGCAACAGGCCACTAAAACCAATGATTACTCAACCTACAAGAAATATGCGAAACTGATTGATGATCAGACGAATAAGGCGATTACTTTGCGTGGTTTGTTGAAATTTAAGAGTTTATCAAGTATTTCAATTGATGAAGTTGAGCCAATCGAAGGAATTTTAAAACGTTTTGCTACTGGAGCGATGTCATTCGGGTCCATCTCATATGAAGCGCATACGACATTAGCCATTGCCATGAATCGCATTGGTGGAAAATCGAATACGGGTGAAGGGGGAGAAGATCCCATTCGTTTTGAAAAATTGGCGAATGGTGATTCCATGAATTCGGCAATTAAACAAGTGGCTTCAGGTCGTTTTGGTGTTACGGCTCATTATTTAACGAATGCGGCTGAATTACAAATCAAAATGGCTCAGGGGGCAAAACCGGGTGAAGGTGGTCAATTGCCGGGCCATAAGGTAGATGATTGGATTGGAAAAACGCGTCATTCAACTCCGGGAGTAGGCCTAATTTCACCTCCGCCACATCATGATATTTATTCAATTGAGGATTTAGCACAATTGATTTTTGATTTAAAAAATGCCAATCGTGCGGCGAGAATTTCTGTTAAGTTAGTTTCAGAAGCTGGCGTAGGAACTATTGCTGCTGGTGTGGCCAAGGCCCATGCGGATCATATTTTGATTGCAGGATATGATGGAGGTACCGGAGCGTCGCCATTGTCCTCAATTCGCCATGCAGGTTTGCCTTGGGAATTAGGTTTGGCGGAGACGCATCAGACGTTGGTTCGAAATAAATTGCGTGGTCGGGTGACTATTCAAACCGATGGACAAATAAAAACAGGACGAGATATTGCCATTGCGGCATTATTAGGAGCGGAAGAATTTGGTGTTGCGACTGCAGCATTGGTTACTGCTGGATGTATTATGATGCGTAAATGTCATTTAAATACCTGTCCAGTCGGGGTAGCCACTCAAAATCCTGAATTACGAGCATTATATACGGGGCAAGCTGATCATGTGGTGAATTTATTTCACTTTTTAGCGCAAGAATTGCGTGAGATTATGGCAGAATTAGGTTTCCGTACGTTGGAAGAAATGGTAGGGCGTGTCGATTTATTGGAAATGGCCGACGTTTCTTCACATTGGAAATTCAAAAATGTTGATTTATCGCCAATTTTAAATTTGCCATATAATCCTGATCATGTATCCGTTGTTAAATCGGAAGAGCAGGATCATGGATTAGGTGAGCAGATAGATTGGAAATTATTAGAATTGGCAAAAGAAGCCTTAGAATCGAAGAATAAAGTTTATGCTGAGTTGCCAATCATCAATGTAAATCGTTCGGTCGGGACAATTTTATCAAATGAAATCACAAAGAAATTTGGTGAAAAGGGTTTGCCTGATGGAAGTATTCGATTTAAATTTATCGGTACCGCGGGTCAATCATTTGGGGCATTTTCTGTAAAAGGTTTGCAATTGGAGATTGAAGGTGATTCCAATGACTATATTGGAAAGGGGATGTGTGGATCGACAATTATTGCCTATCCTTCTCCTGATGCTCAATTTATTGCGTCTTCGAACAGTATTGTTGGAAATGTTTCCTTTTATGGAGCAACTTCTGGTGAAGCTTATTTAGCAGGTATGGCTGGAGAACGTTTCTGTGTACGAAATTCAGGAGCTAAAATTGTTGTCGAGGGGATTGGAGATCACGGTTGTGAATACATGACTGGTGGTTTAGTTATAATTTTAGGAGGTACAGGACGCAATTTTGGCGCGGGAATGTCCGGGGGTGTGGCCTATGTGTTGGATGAGCGAAATGATTTTGAATCACGAGTAAATCGTGAAATGGTTGAAATCACCGAATTGACCCAAGAGGATAAGCATATTATTCGTATGTATTTGGAAAAACACGTGGCCTATACAAATTCTGTGAAAGGGAAATATGTATTAGATCAATTAGATGCGCTCGTCAGTCAATTCAAAAAAGTTTTACCAGTGGATTATAAAAATGCACTATCGTCTCGGAATTTAAGTATTTCGGATGTGTTAGCAGATAAAAATAAGGTGTATACAGATATTCAAATTGATTTAAAATAATTATTCATGGGGAAGCCAACAGGATTTTTGGAAATTGATCGTAAAACATCAACTAAAAGAGCGGTAGAGGAACGTATTCTAGATTACAAGGAAATCGAATTATTGCCTAATCCAAGTGAAACAGAATCACAGGCGAGTCGGTGTATGGATTGCGGTACTCCTTTTTGCCATAGCGGTTGTCCACTCGGTAATATAATTCCGGAATTCAATGACGCCGTGTATGAACAAAATTGGAAATACGCTTACGAAATTTTAAGTTCGACGAATAACTTTCCGGAATTTACGGGCAGAATTTGTCCTGCTCCATGTGAATCAGCCTGTGTATTAGGAATTAATAAGCCGCCAGTGGCTATCGAATTAATTGAAAAATCAATTATCGAGAAGGCATTCAGTGAAGGTTGGGTTATACCAAAGGTTCCTTCCAAAAGAACTGGGAAAACAATCGCAATTGTGGGTTCAGGACCAGCCGGTTTAGCTGCAGCAAGTCAGTTAAATAAAGTTGGCCATTTAGTGACTGTTTACGAACGAGCAGATCGACCAGGAGGTTTATTACGTTATGGTATTCCTGATTTTAAATTAGATAAATCCGTTGTTTCTCGGCGAATCGAGGTGATGGAGAAGGAGGGAATTCAATTTGTGACCAATTGTCATATTGGTACCGATATCAAATTATCAAAACTTCATGCTGATTTTGATGCTGTGTTAGTCACCACAGGTTCTACCACACCCCGACTAATTTCAGCACCGGGAAGTGATGCCATCGGTATTTTTCCAGCGATGGAATTTTTATCTCAACAAAATAAACGCGTTTCAAATATTCCCGTTCAAGTCAATCACAAAGGGGAAGAATATTCGTTAGGTGATATTTTAGCAACAGGAAAACATGTAGTAGTTATCGGCGGGGGAGATACGGGATCAGATTGTGTGGGAACATCTAATCGCCATAAGGCAAAATCGATTACCCAAATTGAAGTAATGCCTAAGCCTCCTGTAGAACGTGCAGCCAATACACCTTGGCCGAATTGGCCAAATATGTTGCGTACATCAACTTCCCATGATGAAGGGGTCACGCGACTTTGGTCAATTTCTTTACAAGAATTTGTAAAAGACTCAAATGGAAATTTAAAAGGTTTATTGATTGGTGATATTACCTATGTGGCTAAGGATGGGAAAATGGAATCTCAAGTTTCAAACATTCGGGAAATTCCTTGTGATTTAGCTCTTATTGCTGCTGGATTTTTGCATACTGACCATGGCAACATTGTTTCAGAGTTACAAGATTTTGGCGTACAAACGGATGAAAGAGGTAATCTACAAGCGGGGCAAGATTATAAATCGGCAAATTCAAAAATATATATTGCCGGTGATGCTCGTAGAGGTCAATCATTAGTTGTGTGGGCCATTTCTGAGGGAAGAGAAGCCGCCAGAAATATAGATTTACATTTAATGGAAAAATCGACCTTGGAAGGCAAAATGGTATCAAGCCTAGATTTAAATTAAAATAATAAATGTTACGATTTATGTGGCATTTATAAATATTATTATTATTTTTGTGCTCTCTTAAATGCTAGGAGAGATGCCTGAGAGGCCGAAAGGAACAGTTTGCTAAACTGTCGTACTGGCAACGGTACCGAGGGTTCGAATCCCTCTCTCTCCGCAGTGTTTTTCGGGGTGTAGCGTAGCCCGGTATCGCGCTTGGTTTGGGACCAAGAGGTCGTAGGTTCGAATCCTGCCACCCCGACACAGTCAATTTATTTAGGAGTGTTTAACACAATTAAATAAATTGACTTTTTATTT